>NZ_JBYCZP010000008.1:0-301654 GCF_057586295.1 Rhizobium sp. SRI_017
GCTGAAGATGGAGTCGATGAATTTGTGGCGAACTTCGAGCGTGATGGTACAGCGGTATTCAAACCGGCCTCAGCACTTGAAAATCCTGGCAGCAAAACGGCTATCACGCCGCGGAATAAGCGAGCTTCATGACCAACCTTCGGTACGTGGTCCAAAACGAAGGCACCCTCGGCATTGTGCTGAAAGCGGCCCCCAGTGGCTTGAGCCGCTCGCCAGAACAAGGACGGGTTTTCTTGATGCTCTGCGGGGGTGATGCTCGCAATGTGAAACGCACCTGCACGAAAGGAAGACTGTGAAGGATTCGCCTTGGCACGGTGTGTTCGTCGGCCTTCCTACCGGGCGCAGCTACGCGATCAGTTCCCTGGTCGCACCTCGCCATGCCGACCGGAATTGAATGTCACAACCGTGCCAGTCATCCTAACCGAGTTGAGTTGTTAGCTGTCGCTTGTGGGGGGGAGCCTTTCGACTGGTTCACAAACTTCTCGAAATCATTTCCCGACATGGGCTTGCCAAACCGGTAACCTTGGGCGGCAAGGCATCCATACTCGCGCAGTGCTGCCTCTTGCTCCGCGGTTTCTATACCTTCGGCAACTGTTAGAAGTCCGAGCTCGCCACTCATAGTGATCAGTGCCTTAGTGATCGCCGCGTCTTGCGGATGTGTAAAGATATCCCGGATGAAGCCCCGGTCGATCTTCAAAGTTGTAAGGGGGTATCGCTGAAGCGAACTGAGCGAAGCATACCCGGTCCCAAAGTCGTCAAATGCAATGCCGACGCCCATAGCGCGTAAGGCGCTAAGGGCTTCGAGCGATTTGTCGTTGTCATGCAGCGCCACACTCTCGGTGACTTCGAGTTCCAGATCGCTTGGGTCAATGCCGTGTTTTTCCATCCCGTCAGCGACCTTGCGGCATAAGTTCGGCGAACGCATCTGAGCCGGAAACAAGTTCACGCCCATTCTCAATCGATGCCCTACAGCATTGATTTGCGACAATTGGCGGCATGCTTCATCGAGCGTCCACCAACCAATATCCAGGGTGAGCGAGCTTTGATCCAATGCCGGCAGAAATGCCCCCGGAAGCAGCAAGCCCCGTTCAGGATGTTGCCATCTGATTAGAGCCTCGCAGCCGAATACCTCGCCTGTCGCAAGGTAGACTTGTGGCTGGTAGTACATGACCAGTTCCCCATGTCCGAGAGCTCTCCGGAGCTCATCTCGTAAGGATCTGCGTGCCACGCTTTCACTGCGCATAGAAGGTTCGAACATTCTGACGCTTCGCTTACCCGCGGCTCTTGCGCGATATAGCGCAAAATCAGCGCTAGCGACCAATTCCTCATCGTCATTGCCATGTGCGGGAGAAATGGCGTAGCCGATGCTCGCATCAAGCTCCAGAACATGTCCGCCTATGTCGAATGGCGCTGAAAACCCGTCCATGATCGCAGACACCTCTTGAGAAGCTACGATTGGATCGCCCAGGTTCGGGATGAGAATGGCGAATTCCTCGCCCCCGAAGCGCGCGACTTCGGCGCCAGCTTTGAGCATATAGGGAAGCCTGACGCCGACCGCCTGGAGTAGTGAGTCGCCTACTCCGTGGCCGTGTGTGTCGTTGACATCCTTGACCCCATCGAGGCCCATCAGGATTAAAGTGGCCGGCCGTTCCGAGGCGAGTTCAGCCTTCAATAGCTCGGTGAAGCGATGGCGGTTGTGCAGGCCGGTAAGTGTGTCCTGGCTCGCCAAGCGCAAAAGCTTGTTATCCCGCTCCCGGCGTTCGGAGATATCTTTAATTACCGCTCCAGCGTACATCCGGTCTTTGTCACGCCAAATGGAAAGCGTAATCTCGATTGGAAATTCAGTCCCGTCTTTACGGATCGCTGAGACTTCCACCGTCTTTCCGCCGAGATTTGGCTTTTCACCTGCGGCGACCCTCGTAAGTCCACTCGAATGAGCGCCTCGCATCCGTTCCGGAATGATGATGGTAATTGGCTTGCCGAGCATCTCGTCCTTGACATAGCCAAATAGCTTCAGGGCGGAACCGTTTACGAATTCTATATTGCCTTCGCCGCTGATCGAAATCAGTGCGAGATGGGTAGCGCGGGCGAAATTCGATGCGATCTCGTCGTCCGCCGATACAAGAGACATGAATCCCTCAAGTGGCTTCTGTGGATCCCCGGTTGTTTCGTCCGCCGACGCCCACCGCCCCCTTCCAGCGGCTTTAGCCCGGTAACACGCCTCGTCGGCCAGCGACATAAGCTTGGAAGCGCTCGGCTCGTCTCCCGTTATGCACTTCATACCGACGCTGACGCCAACGCGGAACACCTTATGCCCCGACTGGAACCCATATTTGCCAATGTCCTTCGTAATTGTGTCGCAAAAATCTTTAGCCGCGCGGCCATGGATATCGGCAAGTAGAATGCCAAATTCGTCTCCCCCAAGGCGCGCCACGACATTCGCATCGCCGCAGGACTTGACGAGACTTTCCGATATCCCCTGGAGAACCTTGTCCCCCGCCGAATGACCTGCGCCGTCATTGACAAGCTTGAAATGATCAAGATCCAGCATGCAAAGCGTGTGTTTGCGGCCCTCAAGGCGCGCCGTCGACACTGCCCGCTCGATCGCAGCCTCGAATATGATCCTGTTCGGCAGCCCTGTCAGAGGGTCATGCGTTGCAGCATGGTGGAGGCGGGCCTTATACTCATGCTCATCAGTGGTGTCGCGGATGACCGCTACGAAACCAGAGAGCGTCCCTCTTATCATCACAGGTGAGATCGAACAGTGGCCCCGCCTGCGCGACCCATTTCGCCGCACAACCTCTGCTTCCTCCAAAAATGTGGAACCATTCTCCAGCGCAGTGGCGTAGGTCACCGGGGAGTGAGCTATGGAAGTATCGACTGTGGATCGCAGATCCAAGACTTCGGACAAATGCCGCCCGACAGCATCTTCGGTTGACCAACCGGTAAGTTCACACGCTGAGCTGTTGAAACTAGTGATCAGTCCCTTAGAATCCAGGCAGACAATCCCCTCGCCGATCGATCTCAGGGTAACGAGGAGACGCTCCTTCTCTTCGGCCAGTGCGAGTTCGGCCTCTTTTAATGCGGAAATGTCTGTGTCCGTACCAAGTATCCTCGCGACCCGACCATCGGGCAGCCATGCAATCGGGCGGCCGCGGCTCAATATCCATATCCATTGTCCATTGCGATGCCGCTCCCGATATTCAAACGAATTAATCTGGAGTTCGCCCGCGTCCTGCCGCGCGGTGGTTTCATCTATGCGTTTCCTGTCCTCGGGATGAAGGCGGTCGATCCACGGACCGGCGATTTCGTCAACCTCATCGTCAGGCAAATAGCCCCGGAGCGTTTTCCAGGTTGCGGAGTAACGTACGGTGCCGGAAGCGAGGTCGTGGTCCCAAACCCCTTGCCCGGCTCCATGCAAGGCCGATTCCAGCCTTTCCACCTCTTCGCGCAGAGCGTCGACCTCCAGATGGGCTGCCTTCTCGCCATTCATTCTGATGTCTCCCAGCATAATATTCGCGCGCGCTAAAGCATGCCCGAAAGGGGTGAACTGAAGGTTACTTGCAACTGCTGGATTCAGCTCCGGAGATAGACATCGGGTAAGTGTTCGACGATCTCAAGTCGCGCAGGGACCAGTTCTAAGAGTGTTTCATCATTTGGCTTTGCCCGGTCGCTTCGGCGGCCGGGCTTTTTTCATTCTACCCGTAGGACGGATTTGAACGGTAAGGTGAAAAGCTTCCCGCCAAGTTCGTCATGAACCTCGAATTCGTTGCCGTCGACAATCTCGCCCTTCCTAACTTTCTCCGCAAGGATTTCTCGTGCGGCCTCTTGAGCCTCATCAAGCGCGGCCCTTGCGTTAGGCATTTCAACACCTTCCAAGTCGCGGACGAGATCCTCGTGATTTCGAATGTGGAAATAAAATCTTGGCATGAGATGCTCCTGCTGTTGACTTCTGGGTAACAGCCCCAACCCCATAAAGTTGCTCGTCGTCGGGCGGCGTCATGCTAGATCACATGGTCAGAGGAACCTTCAAGGTCGCGAGGCATTCTACAGGCTGTTCAGCCTTTAAATTCGACCCGGTCGCTGCGGCGGCCGGGCTTTTCTTCGTACGATAGCGTGCACAAGGCGAAACTAGCGGAGAGGAGGTCAGCAGCAGGTTGTCAGGAAAATGCGGCTAGTCCGCCAAAAACGCATCAGTTTGATCGAGGTCTTTTCATGTTGCTTGACGAGATTGCACGCGAAGACGACGATGTGCTGCATCTTGAGGATGTTTTGCGGGCAGCTGAAGTCGCACTGGAAACTGACGCCCATGGGAAGAGAGCGGCAAGGTCTACGGCTATCGAAAGCTGCACGACGATCTTCTCGACCAAGGCGAGATGTGCTGCCCGAACCGGGTCGCACGCCTGACACGCGTTGCTGGGATAAAGGCGCAGATTGGCTACAAACGCCGTCCCGGCATCTACGGCGGCAGGCCTTCCGTTGTCGTAGATAATTCGCTCGACCGGCAGTTCGACGCCGCGGCTCCAGACACGGCCTGAGTCACGGACATCACCTACATCCGAACCTGTGAGGGCTTCGCCTATCTCGCCGTCGTCATCGATCTTTATTCCCGTCGTGTCATCGGCTGGGCGATGCGAAACTCGGGGCTATTCAACAATTCTCATAAGGTTTGCCGTCGACGCCGGTCTCGCCCGCCATGATCTGACCCATTGATACTTCTTTTCCCAAGCCATCAGTGCAGGTGCTCGCCGCCGACTTCGCTATCACGATGTCCGTCTCGACATTCGCTTCAAAGCGCAGGACGTAGTTTTGGGCGAGGCTGATCACCGCGGCGCAGACTTCCTCCTGATGCCATCCGAGATCGCGGGCGCGATCCATGAGCGCGACGAGATGGGATTCCAGTCATTCTCGAGATCCAGGATACGATCGGGGTGATTTGCGGCGAGGCGAGGGGACTTCATTTCTTGATGAGCCATCGCCTGGCGTAGACTTCGACAGCTTTGCGGGCTTCCTCGATAGTTTCGTATTTGCCGGAAACGGTAACACAACGCTCGCCGTACGTGACATCAACTCGTTTGGTCATCACGTCGTACTGGACTTTCACGCTTTGGCTTGTTTCCATGGGCGTCTCTTTGTGCGAACAGAAGGGCAGGATGTGTTGTTAGCGATCCTTGACCGAAACGTCTGAATCTCGCAAGCAACTAATGTTTGTCGGCACCCATTGCGCTGGAGACTTTCTTGAAACATCAGGCCGACAAGACACCTGCATGAAGGTCTGGGAGTTGGGATGCGAATTATAGGCGGCGCGTTGTCTGTGATTATTGCCCTTGCCGGCTTTGCCGCACCGGTCGCGCAATCTACTTCCGGCACGTTCACTAACGGTCAAACGCTATTCGAAGAATGTCTCGTCTACGCAAAATTCAGCAATTCTGATATGCGACCGACATTGATACAGGCTGATTAGATTGCCAGTTGCCGTAGGGCAGTTACGATGGCCGCTGACACTGTCAGTGTGCTCGCCACAGTGGATGACATGCAGCCTCGCTTCTGTCTGCCAACTAACATCGTGATGGGCACGGCAGTCGACGTTGCAGTCAAGTGGATGGAAGACAATCCGGCGAAGCTCACCTTCCTGCAGCAGTTGTCATCACCTTAGCATTTCAAGAAGCATATCCGTGCAGTCAGTAGGAGGCCTTACGCTGCAAAATTCTTCCCACTCTCCCAAGATCTTTTGATTTTCGTCAAATTAGAGATGCTGCATGATGCCGACAACCTTGAGGAGCACTGCATGACAGCTAGTCGACAGCTCTATTACAATTTGCTCAAGAAAGACGCGCTGCTGATCATTGACGGCGTAGCATACACGCTCGACGGTCCCTTCCCGTCGCGCGAGGCGGCCGAGGCAGCGGCGAAATCGCTTATCGACGCGCTCGAGCAAGATTGCGACTTCGTCGGGCGTGCCCCTTGCTGATCACCGGTCTGGAAACTCGTCACGATTCTGGTTGAGGTTGACGCACGGCGGTAGGTTGCTGGGCGGCGGTCCTTCCTTGATCGGCCCGCGTCAATGTCGGCGTGTAAACATCTCTCGCGCCGCGTCCTCGCATTGGGCTAACAAGGCCGCCTCGCTCAGGCCGGCCATGCTGTACTGGCGGAGCACAAGTCTGGCGCACGCCTTCTCGTTTTCGTCGGTGCGATCAAACCATTCTAATTGAGCGAGTGATTTGAAAACCGAATTCACGACATTATAGTCACCGGGTGCAAGTGCATTGCGCATGGCGACCTCCTTCGGATGACCGAGAATAATTCCGCGCAGGACGTCCGGCAAGAGCGATCCGCGCGCCCTAGCGCACGTCGTCGCGAATTTGCGGGAGCCTTTCTCGAACGCTCCGGCCTATGATCACGCATCAATCACCGGCACACGATAGCTGACCCACCCGGAGAGGGCTGTTCGTCCGCAATGGCGCAAGAGCTCACCGGATTACAACACGAAGACCTCAAGTTCCATCAGTTAACGCTAAATTATCCACGAGATGCGAGCGTAGTTTAGACCCTCTGCGGTCAGCCAGGAACTCTATTGGAGACCCGCATGAAACGCCCCACCATTAAACAGGCGCTGATTATCAAGCTGTCGATCATCACCGCGTTTATCGCCGCCTTGTCCTATGAGGGGCTCAGCACAATCTCGACGCTCAGCGCCAACACTGAACAGATCGGGACGTTCTGGATGCAGCGGATGGTGACGGCGCGAGAGATCAAGGGCAATTTCCTAGGTCTAAGCTTGGTCTACTCCCAATACCTTCTCGAGGATACTGCGGAGGAGAGAACCATAGGGCAGCAAAAGATCGAAGCGGCAAGGGCCGCATTGGATAAGGTGGTCAGCGAATACGAGAATGGCGTTCGCACCGAGCGTGGAAGGGAGTTGATCAATAGGATAAAGCCGGAGCTGGCCAAATATCGCGAGCTGGCGGGTCAGATGATTGTCCTGCAGAATGCGGGCAAGGCATCCGACGCGCATACTTTCTACAAACAGGAGATGGAGCCTCAAGCTGAACGGGTGAACAAAGGGGTGGTTGAACTGGTCACTTTCATTCTCGACCAGGCTGAAGGCTTTGTTGCCGCAAGCGCTGCCTCGGCGAGCTCGGCTTTCGTGATGACGGCCGTCAGCGCAGGCCTTGCAGCGATCATCGCCATTGCTGGTATTTTCTTTGCGGTGTTTGGTATCGCCAATCCAATCAAAAGTATTGCCTCCGCCATGAAGCGCTTGTCGGACGGACATCTGAATAGCGATATTCCCTATTCTGGTCGCGCCGACGAAGTCGGTGACATGGCGGCCGCCGTTGAAGTCTTCCGGCAGAATGCTCTCAACGTTGTTCGGCTTGAGAAAGACGCTGCCGCATCCCGCCTCGAAACCGAAGCCGCCCGTGCAACCGCTCAACAGAAGGCCGAGCGCGAGGCCGAACAATTGCGCTTCGCCACGACGACATTGGGTGAAGGCCTCCGGCGGCTTGCGGCAGGTGACATTTCCTTCCAGCTGTCCGAGCAATTCGCGGCTGAGTATGAAGCGCTGCGCGAGGACTTCAATGCGTCGCTCCGGCAATTGGGAACGACGATTGGCTCTGTGCTGCAAACGGTGCACAGCATCGACAACGGAACCGGCGAGATCGCGTCCGCGGCCCAAGATCTCTCCAAGCGCACCGAGCAGCAAGCAGCGTCTCTCGAAGAAACTGCGGCGGCTCTGGAAGAGATCACCGCGAATGTTGCGACGGCGACGAAACGCACCGACGAGGCACGCAATGTGGCGAAAGAGGCCAATGCCAGCGCCCAGCGGTCGGCGACGGTCGTGTCAGAAGCGGAGCAGGCCATGCGACGCATCGAGGATAGCTCGCAGCAGATTTCGAACATCATCGGGGTCATCGACGAAATTGCCTTTCAGACGAACCTCCTGGCGCTGAATGCCGGCGTCGAGGCTGCCCGTGCGGGCGAGGCAGGCAAAGGTTTTGCGGTGGTTGCCCAGGAAGTCCGTGAGCTCGCCCAGCGTGCCGCGCAGGCGGCCAAGGAGATTAAAGGGCTGATCCAAAAGTCGTCGACGGAAGTGGAGAATGGGGTGAAACTGGTTCTTGAAACCGGTCTTTCGCTCAAGTCGATTGGCGAACATGTCGCGCAAATCAATCAGGGTATGGATGTAATCGCCACTTCGGCGCGCGAGCAGTCAACAGGGCTCGCCGAAATCAACACGGCCGTCAATTTGATGGATCAGGCGACCCAGCAGAACGCCGCAATGGTCGAGCAATCGACCGCGGCGGCGGCATCACTGTCTTCTGAAGCTGGCCGATTGAGAGAACTGGTGAATCAGTTTCAACTCGAAGCGACGAGCCGATCTGTGCAGAATCGTACCGAAGGGCGAGCCCCCGGAAGTGGCAGGCCGATTGATTTGGCGACCACACGTCGTGCCGGATAGAACATCATTAGTTCTCCGCGGAACAATTCGGCGACGACAAATGCCTGCCGCGCACCTGCCTGGGACAGTTGGTCTGTGAAGTGCGGAATCAAGGACCACGTTCTGGTAGGCACGGGTCGCTTCGAGCAGCGTCGCGCGCAACTCGTCCGCTAGACGGCATCAGCGGCCTTCAGTCCGCCGAACTATGTCCGGGATGCCGTCGGCCGGGCCCCGTCACGAACATTGCTGCGGGTAAAAAACGGGCTTTCGAATTCATCGTGACGGATGACGGGAAATGGGCTGTCGTTCAGCAGGGTATGAACGGAGACAATAAGCTAGCGCGCCGCTATCACTGGCTGTCCGAGGGGCTGACAAGCTTTCTTGATTCACCCCGTGCCGCCATCGAGGGAAAGGGCCAGGGCGAGATCATCAATCTCGCCGACCATCGTGCCGACCGGTCGCGCAAGGGACAGCTCGAGCTTCTCGCATCGTTGGGGCCAGACAAGATCGTTCGCGAGCTTGGCGCCCTTGAAGCGGAGATGATGCCGGCGAAGGTCACAGGTCACGACATGCAGCCCATGTTGCCGCATCTGATCATGCCTGCACATCATGATGTTCGCGAGACTGACGTGAACATTCGCCGCTTGCATGGAAACCTCGCTGCCGCCGCGGACCGTGGACCTGTCGATTTCGAAAGCTTGTTGCTCACGCCCGGCGTCGGAGCGAGAACCGTCAAGGCGTTGGCTATGGTGGCAGAAGTTGTGCATGGCGCGCCCTGTCGCTTCTCTGATCCAGCGCGGTTTTCGCTGGCGCATGGGGGCAAGGATCGTCATCCGTTTCCGGTGCCGCTGAAGGTGTATGACGAAACAATCAGTGTGATGAAGTCGGCGGTTAGAAATGGCCGCCTCGGTCGTGACGAAGAACTTCAGGCGCTAAGGCGGCTCGACGACCACTCCAGGCAGCTTGAACGGTATGCCACGGGACCTGATCTGAAGGAAATCGTTGCTGGGGAATTCGCCCGGTCGCCGCTTCTGGGCGGGCGAAGCGTATTCGGTTGGGAAGGTGCGCCTGCGGAGCCGGAGCCCGATTGGCAAAATATAAAGAAGAACCGGTGAACCGGCCGAATTTAGCTTTGCTGATTCCAAATTGCATCTCGCGTTTCAAGCATCGCTGTTGACTCATACATCCGGCTTTGCTTGATTATCTCCCTCGGGAGTGACGCTATGACTTATGATTGGGATGGCCGACGTACGCGGCGACTACAGGCGATAAGACTGGCGACTGCGATGGCTGTCGGCATGGTAATCCCACTCGCGGTCACGGCGTTTTCCTATGTCAGATGAGTCGTTGGTCTTTGAGATCCAGTATCATGGCAAGGGCTTGCTAATGCAGGCCGAAAGCTATTCGGGAACGCTGGCGAATGCTGAGGGCAAGGCACTCTTGGGCTTGATCAGACATCTTTATGCAGGAGTTGAGGAAGCAAGAATTTTCACTGCTGACGGTGGTCTGTCGAGTAGGATAGATGTGCCAACACGACGCCCTGAGCCTGACATTCTGGCGGCAGAGTAGTTGAGTTTCGGGAATTTGGCCGCTATGGCAGTCGATCAAACCAGAGTGCGTAGGGGCTGTTAGCCACCATGTGTCTGTTGAGGTCAGGTGTTCCATCATCCCACCAGACAGGGCCGCGCTCACCGAGTGCCGTCTTCGCTTCATCGACCCTTCGCCGGGCGTGGGCCGTTGCCAACCGATCGCCTTTCGCCTCCTTCACAGCCCGGCGGGCATTCATAAGTTCGTCGACAAGGCGTTGGCGCTCAGCTTCATCCAAGGCTGGGTTACTCGCTCTCCAAAGCCGCCCGCGGACGATAATGTAGCGACCGTCTGGCGTTCTTGGTGCGGCGATATCACGACCAGCCATTTTGCCTTCTCCGTTCGACCGCCCGTGCCGCTTTCCTCGCCTCGACAAGTTCCGGCTTCGTCGGCTGCCACCACCCCCGTGCCCTCTCTGCAGGTCGGGGCTCGGCGCGCGCGGGCCATGTCTTAACGAGTTCTTCCAGTGTCGCGGGCCGCCAGCTTGCCCAGATCAACTCACGGTCTGCTGCGACCTCGGCATAGAACTCAGCTGCGGTATCGCCGCTGACGAGTTCGCCATGGCTGCCGGTCATCGCGACGATTCCATAGGTCGGCGTCGAGACCGGGCGATCCAATGGCGGCAGGTCATTTTGAGGTACGGGATATCTGAATTTCCGGCGCTCGGCCGATCGCTTCTGGGACGCCAGAAAAGCTTCCGTACCTTTCGCCTCGGCGCGTCGGCGCTGGCGTGCTTCCGGTTCGTTCCGGCGGGCGGCGGCTTCGATGGTTGGCCAGCGTCGTCTGAGGTCGTCATACGATCGAAACGGTACGACCCACATGCGATCGGCGGCATCCCACCGTGCAAAGGGCACCTGTCGCAGCTCATCGACCACTGTCCTCGAATAAGGCGTGCGCACGACCAGATTGAGTCCGGCTTCGAGATAGGCGCTTTCGATTGGCTCGAACTGATATGCATCCCGCCCTTTGGCATCTGCGTGAATGTCGGCTTTGGCTTCTTCCAAGGCGTGCCAGCGGGCGATGCGGTGCTCTGCTGTCTTGCCTGGAACGAACCACGCCTTGCGCTGATCGTCCCAACGGGCACGAGGGAAGCTTTCGCGGAACCGTTGGACGGCTATGCGATCATGATCGAGTGCAATCGTTGCACCCTCGACTTCGTGATCCCTTTCGACTTTCATCGAGCCGGCGCCTGTACCTCATTCTTTGGGCTGAGCCAGCACCACAAGGTTCTCGTCGGGGTCTCTGATGCGGACAATGCTTGTGTAATTCGCTTCCTCAATCTCTCCGGTGAGTATGCCGGCGTCTAGAAGCCGCGCAGCTTCGCCAGCGAGATCATCGACGATGAGCGTCATCGTCCCGCTACCCGCGTTGTCGGCATTTTCATAAAGTTGGAAGCCGGACAATTGCGCATGATGCCACTCGGCGAGACCCGTCATGGGCCGCGCATCCGGCGAGCGATCGAACAAGTTCTCGTACCAGGGGAAGCTGGCATTGGGTTCGGAACAACAGAGATTGGCATAAATCTTGGTCATGGGCATGAGGCAGATCCTCTCCATATCGGGTGGGTCGTTTACGCGATCAGGCTCCGGAGCCGAGGGCGGTTGGGACGCCACGCATGTTTGTGTTGGACTCGGGTTGCGTCAGAACACTTCAACGCGTCTGATCGCCGAAAGATGCATGCCGAGCTTGCTGGTGCCGAGGCGCTCCCCGCTTAGTTCGGTTTGCTCACGATAAGCGCCTTCGCTGTTCCCGCGCCAGGCCAAGGAACCGGGAGGCCCACATAGAGGTTGAGGGGTCCGCAAGGATTTTCCGCGGTTCAACACCTATTGATCACTCGCGCAGTCGTGTGCAGCAGTGCGATGGCTTACCAAAAATCGCTTCGATGGTCTTGCAAGCAGGAGGAGTGAATGCGTCTGACGTGCTTAGTCGCCACGGTCATATTAGCAGTCGGCCACACGGGATATGCAATGGACAGCCTATCGAAGTACGAATGGAAGAACCGGGTCGTTGTCCTTTTCGGCGATCCTCAGGACGACAGGCTCGTCAGGCAGGTCGACATTCTGACCTCACGGCCTGACGAAATAAGCGATCGAGACATGGTCATTCTTCACGTCGATGGCGACGATGTTCGCTCGATATTTGGTGATGCAGCCCTCGTCAACGCGCGCCAGCTTCGCGAAGAGGCGGACATCAATGGCGACGAGTTCAAGGCCCTTCTGGTCGGCAAGGACGGTGGGATAAAACTTGCATCCGCCGAGGTCATCACGGACGAAAAGTGGTTCAGCTTAATAGACCAGATGCCAATGCGACGCTCGGAGCGCGGAGCGGATAAATGATCCGCTCGCGTCGGTCCATCGCTTTCCACTCAGAGGAAGCTCGCTAGGAGACAGCAATGAAGGCGCAGAAATTCGCAATCGCCGACGCAGAATTCGACGGTCGCCCGGTCAGGATGGCGAGGTGTTCACCGCAAAAATGGTCGATGAGCGACATGGAGGCCCCGTGACAATCGGCTACGGCCGATATGGCGCCAACCAAAGCTTAACCGCGACTATGGCGGTCGACGACACTATGATCGTTATCCAGGGTAGCCTGACGGTCAAGTCGGCGAACGGTTTGGTCACTGCCGGGCCCGGGGAGATCGTCTACATGCCGAAGGGTGAAAGAGTGACAATCCTGTCTCATGCGGAGGGAACGGTCACCGCATATGTGACATATCCCCATTGGCGTACGGCACGCGAATAACTGCGCGCATGCGGCTCTCGTAGCGATCCTGAAATCCGCGACACGGCGCGTTTTGCGAAGGCGCATTCCGACCGGTCGTTCTGCGCCCTTTATTTGATTTCGGCGAACGCCCTCTCAGTCCATGCGCGCTCTAACGTGCCTGATCGGGATCGTCCGACGAGTGGGGCAGCCGACCGTGGACATAAGACTGATATTTCGCGACGTTCAGGATCGCAGTGATCGCCTCTTCCTCGGAATAGCCGGCGTCGGCTGCCTTAGCGAGCAACTCGGTGATGTCGATGTCCATGTGCTCTTCGAGTTCGAGCGCTCTGTCAGGGTTACTTTCGGATTTGCGTGCGAGTTTCATTCGGATTCTCCTTCGTGAATCAACGCGTTGGAGATTCACGCGGTTCCACGAAACGAAAAGAGGCCGCGGTGGAGATCGCGGCCTAATCCGAGGGGATATCTCAACGCAGGGAACGCTGAGACAATCGCTGATTAAAAGCCCGATGTAACAGGCCAGCGACGAATAGCGGAGATGGAGGCGGATACGTCTAAGCGGTTTGCGGCTGAACGACGTCAATTTTCGAGAACCGAGTGCGAGCCACGCTAAGGCTTTCGACAAATATCAATTCTTCGTCGGCAATCCCGCGCTGGAAAAAGCCGATGACAATACGGGCAAGATCCCGTTCATTCTGATCGTTGCGGTCAAACCATTCCTCGCGGAGGATCGTCTTATAAACCCTCTGCAACATTTCCATCTCTTCCGGCTGCCAAGCCGGATTCGCACTTATCAAGGCTTTTTACTCCCCTGGTTAGAAGCCTATGTGGTGCGCGGTTGATTTTAGACATCTATCATTTTTGGTCCATCAGAAATTATCTCGAAACCTATTTCGCTCTGTGAGCGATTCTTGTGCTTGTGTCCGTCAGGAGGAAACATGAAGCTGTCCCAGCCGAGCCATTTTAGAGACGCCTATTTGATCCATGATCCAGTCCGGAAGGACGCCCTTGTCGTCGATTACGATCAACTGGTCACCCTGACAGGACCCTTTAACGACTACAACGATGCGCACAATGCGATGACAAAGATGTTTGAACGAAGGACGTCGCTACGTCACCACCGCCCTTGAGTTGCCTCCTCGTGCCCGCAACACGGATGCCCTGATTGCGGTATCGCGGCCTCGATCGCGGCGTGCCTCCTCAGGATCTCGTTGTTCGGGTTGGTTCCTGGTACCTCTCTCCTTCGGTGAAGATGCAATGTGCAACGACTATGAGCAACACATCCGCTATGCGGAATACCGCAAGATTATGGAGGATCTCGCGCTGGATATTCCTTCACACCAGGACGAGGCTGACCTGCCGCAGGCCGACGATATTAAAATCGGCGACCTTGGGCCGATTGTTCGGGCAATCGGCAACGGGGTTGAGCTGATCCAATTGAGGTTTGGCTTTCCTCCAAAAGGCCGAGGCGGACCAGTCTTCAACTTCCGCTCGGAAGGCCGGGATTTTGCAGATAGCAAACGGTGTTTGGTCCTCGCGAGCGCGTTCTTCGAATTCACGGGCAAGAAGTATCCCAAGGCGAAGCATCGCTTCACGCTCGCTGATCATCCGATGATGGCGATCGCGGGGTTGTGGCGGGAGACCGAGGGCAACCAACCGCCGGCCTTCACAATGTTGACTACCGCACCGGGACCAGATGTCGCGCCGATCCACGGCCGCCAAATTGTTGTTCTGAAACCGGAGAGGTGGGCGGACTGGATCTATCTCAGCAAAACAGAAGAAGAGCTGACTCGTCCCTCTTCCGGGCGGTAGCCTCCACGTCGAACAGGTCCGGCCCGGCAGTGACTGAATGATCTACTTTACTAGCGACACACATTTCGGCGACACAAGGGTTCTGCGTATTGACCGGCGCCCCTTTCCCAACATGATCGAGCACGATGCTGCGGTGATCGCGAACTGGAACCGCAGGATTGGCCCGGAAGACGAGGTTTGGCATCTGGGCGATTTCGCTGCAAGGAAGCCCGACTTCGCCGAGCGACTTCTGTCACAGTTCAATGGCAGGAAGCATCTCGTCATTGGTAACAACGACCCGATCGAAACAACGAGTGCGAATAGTTGGGCTAGCGTTCAGCATGACGCCGAATTACGGCTGGATGGGCACCACCTTATCCTTTGCCACTATCCGTTTCGAACCTGGAATCAGATGGGCAAGAGGTCGATCAATCTGCATGGACATTCCCACGGCCGTTTGAAGCCAATGCCACGTCAGTTCGATGTCGGCGTCGACCCTCGCGGCCTGCTGCCGACAACATTGGCTGAGTTGCTACCCAAATCGAAGTCACAGTTCGCCCAAGGCGATGCGCCAGCCGCATAGCTGCCTTGCGCCGTTATTGCTGGGAAGTCAGCTCGGAGTCGCTATAAGCCGCTTGCCGAAGTGTTGCCGTTCCAATGGCATCCTTTGATCAGACGACTCACTCCTCCCGAGTGTCGTCTGGCAAACAGCGACATTACCCCTCCCGGTCGCTGTGTTTTCCCAACAAGCCTGCCGCACCTCCTCCCGCGGCAGGCTTCGGGACGGCACCTTTCAGAGACCGAGATCAAGCTGCGTCTTGTCTGTACTTTCACTTGCGTTATTCAGCGACGACAACGTCACGCCGAGCAGGCGAACGGAGCGTCTGAACGGATAGACCGAGGCTAGTAAGCTTTCTGCGATCTCAACGACTTCGGCGACGCTTGAAAGCACGCCCACTGTGGTCCTGCTTCGCGTTGCCTGGGTGAAGTCGGAATACTTAATCTTCACAGTGACGGTCTTGCCGCTGATGTCGTTCCTGTCGCAATAGCTCCAGACCTTCTCTGCAAGATGATTCAGTTCTGCAACGGCGAGCTGGAGATCGGCAATATCCTCGACAAACGTATCCTCCGCTCCGACGGATTTTCGAATTCGGTCAGGCCTGACCCGGCGCTCATCGATCCCACGCGCGATGCCGTAGAAATAGGGACCGGATTTGCCGAAGTGCTCCTGCAGGAATGCGAGCGATTTTGACTTCAGATCGAGGCCAGTCTCAATGCCGTACTTCCGCATGCGCTCGGCGGTGGCAGGACCGACGCCGTGGAACTTCTTGACTGGAAGGGCTTCCACGAATGCTGGCCCATTCTTCGGCGTGATCACCGCCTGGCCGTTCGGCTTGTTGAGATCGCTCGCCATCTTGGCCAGAAACTTGTTGTAGGAGATCCCCGCCGACGCATTGAGGCCGGTGACCTGCTTGATCCT
The DNA here is from genome assembly GCF_057586295.1 of Rhizobium sp. SRI_017. NCBI lineage: Bacteria > Pseudomonadati > Pseudomonadota > Alphaproteobacteria > Hyphomicrobiales > Rhizobiaceae > Rhizobium > Rhizobium sp. SRI_017. The sequence goes on from NZ_JBYCZP010000008.1 coordinate 16,017, forward strand.
GGCGCGGATTTCCTGGGCAATCTCGGTGGCGACGGCCATCCCTTTCAGGTTTTCCGTGACATCAAGATAGGCCTCATCGAGGGACAGGGGCTCGATCAGTGGCGTGTATTCGGCGAAGATCTCGCGGATCTGCTGGGACACGACTTTGTAAACGTCGAAGCGCGGTGCGACAAATATCAGGTCCGGACATTTCCGTCTTGCCGTCACCGACGGCATCGCCGAATGAACACCGAACGTTCGCGCCTCATAACTGGCGGCGGCGACCACGCCGCGAGCGGCCGAGCCACCGACGGCGACGGGCTTGCCCCGAAGCTCGGGATTGTCCCGCTGCTCGACGGAGGCATAGAACGCATCCATATCGACATGGATGATCTTGCGCTGCGGCGCTCGGTCCTCATCAGCCTCAATGCTCTGCCGTGTACGCGCCAAAGACATTGCGATCACGCCACTGCTAAGTCGTCGGCGATCGGGACGATCTTGAGCTTGTCATCGGGAAGCGGACGCTGCAGGCCCTTGGCTTCTTCCCACGGTGCCGTAAGCCAGGTTTCGACCTCGTCCTTCGTGGTCAGGATGACCGGCATCGCCTTGTCATGGATCAGCCCGACCACGCCATTCGCATCCGTGGTCAGAAAGGCATAGAGGTCCGTTGTGATCATTCCTTCCTTGATCTTGCGCACGCTCGTCCAGGCCGGAACCCAGGCGCCGGCAAAGAACATCAGCGGATCGTCGCCGGTGCCTTCGAACCAGGCATTCGGCACTCTGATACCGTCGACCTTGCTGGCGTGATCGGGTTCGGCAAATCGCGTGACGGGCACGACGCAACGGTTTTCGACTCCGAGCCAACGGGTCCAGTGTTTACTGTCGGTCTTGCGGATATTGGTGGTGCCGCCATCGGGCTCGTTTCCCAGTAACTCGTCGAAGTCGACCTCCTTGCCCTTGGCACGCAGTTTGTCCGCCCGCTTTTTGGCATTGATGAACAAGGCTTGCTTTGACAATGGCATCCCCCACCGAACCATCGCGAGCTGCCCGCCGCCATCGATATTGCGGACAATCGGTCCCATGCGGTCGGGCCAGACATCGAAGGACGGCTCCATGTTGCCGATAATGTCATGCGTGATCGAGACGACCTGGCGGATCGCCCGCTGGTTCGTGGTGACGTTATAGAGATTGCACATACTTCATCCTCGGGAGGCTGGATCTGGCGACATACTCACATGGGGATTTTTTCTCATCCATGATTCTTTGCAGTTGATGGCCATCGATTTGAATCCGTTCGCTGAATCCTGACGGCAACATCATTGCCGACAACACGTCAGATTCTTGGCAGTTGACTCTCGAATGTTGTCAGAACAAAAGATGAACATAGACCATTTCCTTGACCATGACCAGAGCTTGACCCAAACGCCTGATGCCTCATGCCAACCCAGTGATTTCAGAACTGCGAGACCGCATTCAGCGCCTCGAAGGCGGCAGGTCGCGCAAAGCAAAGGTGCTGGCATTCGGTATCGCTGAGATCGACGAACGGTTGCCGGGCGGTGGCCTGGCTTTTGGCGCCCTGCATGAGGTAGCCGGCGGCGGTGCGGATGCCGTCCATGGGGCTGCTGCAGCTCTCTTCGTTGCAGGCATCGTTGCCCGGACCAAGGGCGACATCCTCTGGTGCCTCAAGCGGCCTGACCTGTTTGCCCCGGCATTGGCACAAGCTGGTCTCCACCATGATCGGGTCATCTATGTCGAAGCCGATCGGGAAGAGGACGTGCTTGTCAATTTCGAGGAAGGGCTTCGTTTTGGTGGTCTCGGAGCGGTGGTGGCTGAACTGGTGCGGCTGCCGATGACAGCATCGCGACGGCTGCAACTGGCAGCCGAGGCCTCGGGCACGATCGGCATTGCGCTCAGACGATGGCGGCGGCCGATCGAGGCTGCGGATTTCGGCCAACCCACGGCGGCGACGACGCGATGGCGGATCAGCGTCTTGCCGTCGGAGCCGCTGCCAGTTCCAGGCATCGGGCGGGCCAGGTGGTTGGCGGAACTGATCAGGACGAGGGCGGGAGAAGCTGCGGAATTCGAAATAGGTGCCTGCGATGCCACGGGTCGTATCAATCTTTCTCCCAACGCTGGCCACCGACAGGATCAGGCGGGCCGATCCCGGCATAGCGCCTGAGACGCCGATCGTGGTCGTTGCTCGCAGCGGCTCGAAACGCACGATCGCCGCAATCGACGTGACCGCGGCGAAGGCAGGTTTGCGTGTCGGCATGCCGGCGGCGAAGGCGCAGGCAATGATCTCTGGACTGCATATGATCGATGCCGATCCCGAGGGTGATGCGGCCGCCATTGAGCGCCTGGCACTGTGGATGCTGCGGCAATACACGCCCATCGTCGCCATGGATCTTCCCGACGGATTGATCATGGACACCGAAGGCGCCGATCATCTGCGCGGTGGCGAGCCGATGATGCTGACCGAGATCATCAACACGTTCCAAGGCCGAGGTCTGCAAGCGCGCGGCGCGATCGCCGATAGCTGGGGTGCGGCCCATGCGCTTGCCCGTGCGATCCGGCGCGACACTGTCATCGTGCCGATCGGCGAGACAGCAAAGGCAGTCGCCAAAGTCTCTATCGCCAGACTGCGCTTGCCAGCCGATATCGTCAGTGGGCTCGCAGTGTTGGGGTTTCGAACAGTGGGCGAACTGGCTGCGACGCCCCGAGCGCCGCTCGCGCTCAGGTTCGGCCCTGAGGTCGGCCGCCGGCTCGACCAGATTTTCGGCCGCGTCTTGGAACCCATCCAACCGATCCGGACCGCCGAACTGATCGAAGTCGGTCGATCCTTTCCTGAGCCGATAGGCGCGCCCGAGACCATCGCCCGGTATATCGGCAAGCTCGTCGTTCAACTCTGCGCATCGCTCGAGACCAAAGGCCTGGGTCTGCGCCGAGCCGACCTGATCGTCCATCGGGTCGACAACACGCTGCAAGCGTTGCGCGCCGGCACCGCCAAGCCGGTCCGCGATGTCGCCCGGCTGACCAAGCTGCTATGTGCCGGCATCGAGACCATCGATCCCGGCTTTGGAATCGAGAAGCTGACACTGGCTGCGACCTTCGTCGAGCCGTTCGAGGAGAAGCAGACGATATCCTCGCTGGTCGAGGAGACCGTCGTCGATGTCACGCCACTGCTCGATATTCTCGGCAATCGCGGTCAGCGCCTCTATCGCCTCGCACCCGTGCAAAGCGATGTGCCCGAGCGCAATGTCCAGCGGATATCGCCGGTGGCCCAGAAGACCGGAGTATCCTGGCCGACCAAATGGCCGCGCCCCAGCCGGATGCTCGAACGCCCAGAGCAGATCGATGTCATCGCGCTGACCCCTGACCATCCACCGGCATCGATCACCTGGCGCGGCAAGCGCCGCCGCATCAAACGCGGCGATGGCCCTGAGCGGGTCTATGGCGAATGGTGGGTGCGGGATGCCGAGATGGAGGCGGTGCGCGACTATTATTCCGTCGAGGATGAGGCGGGCAATCGCTTTTGGATCTATCGCTCCGGTGACGGTGTCGACCCCGAGACCGGATCGGCCAAGTGGTTCCTGCATGGGATCTACGGCTGATGCGGTACGCCGAGCTCCAGGTCACCAGCCACTTCTCGTTTCTGCGCGGGGCTTCCGGCAACGACGAGCTCTTCGCCACCGCCAGGGCGCTCGGCATCGAAGCGCTTGGCATTGTCGATCGCAACAGTCTTGCCGGCATCGTGCGTGCCTGGGAGGCAGCCAAGGAAACCGGTGTGCGGCTCGTCGTCGGCTGCCGGCTCGATCTGGCGGATGGCATGTCGATCCTCGTCTATCCCACCGATCGCCCCGCCTATACCCGGCTCTGTCGCCTGCTCACGATCGGCAAGGAGCGCGGCGGGAAGGGGAAGTGTATTCTGCACCTCGGTGATGTCGCGCTCTACGCCGAGGGATTGTTGGCGATCCTGGTGCCCGACGAGGCCGATGAGGATTGCGCCCTCCAGCTCCGCAAGCTCAAGGACATCTTTGCCGACCGAAGCTACATGGCGCTGACGCTCCGCCGCCGGCCGAACGATCAACTGCGCCTGCATGAACTCAACAATCTCGCCACCCGCCACAAGGTCAGGGCGGTCGTCACCAATGACGTGCTGTTCCACGAGCCTGGCCGGCGACAATTGCAGGACGTCGTCACCTGCATCCGGCATGGCACCACCATCGACCAGGCGGGCTTCCTCCGCGAGCGCCATGCCGACCGCTATCTCAAGCCGCCTGAGGAGATGCACCGGTTGTTTGGCCGATATCCGGATGCGCTCGCTGCCACCCGTGAGATCGTCGATCGCTGTCGTTTCGATATGAGCGAACTGACCTATCAATATCCTCAGGAAGCGATCGTCCCAGGCATGACAGCGCAGCAGTCGCTGGAGAAGTTCACTTTTGAAGGCATCGCCGATCGCTATCCCGAGGGCGTGCCCAACGATGTGGTCAAGACAATCCATCACGAGCTCGATCTGATCCGCAAGCTCGACTACGCGCCGTATTTCCTGACCGTGTTCAGCATCGTTCGCTTCGCCAGGTCACAGGGCATTCTCTGCCAGGGTAGGGGAAGTGCTGCCAACTCTGCCGTCTGCTATGTCCTCGGCATCACCGCCATCGACCCCTCGGTCAATGACCTTCTATTCGAGCGCTTCATCTCGGAAGAGCGCAACGAGCCGCCCGACATCGACGTCGATTTCGAGCACGAGCGGCGTGAGGAAGTGATCCAGTGGATCTACGAAACCTATGGCCGTCAGAAGTCGGCACTCTGCGCGACCGTCACCCGCTACCGCGCCAAGGGCGCGCTTCGTGATGTCGGCAAGGCGCTCGGTTTACCCGAGGACATGATCACGGCTTTGTCTGCCGGCGTCTGGGGTTGGAGCAAGGAGGGTGTTGGAGCCAAGCAGGTCAATGAGCTCAACCTCAACATGACCGATCGGCGGCTGCGGCTGACGCTGGAACTGGCACAGCAGCTGATGGGCGCCCCACGCCATCTCGGTCAGCACCCTGGCGGCTTTGTCCTCACCCACGATCGTCTCGACGAACTCGTGCCGATCGAGCAGGCGCGGATGGCCGACCGCCAGACCATCGAATGGGACAAGGACGATATCGAAGCGCTCAAGTTCATGAAGGTCGACGTGCTGGCACTTGGCATGCTGACTTGCATGGCCAAGGGCTTTGCCATGCTCGAACAACACAAGGGTATCACGCTCGATCTCGCCAGGATAGAGCAGGAGGATCCCGCCACCTATGCCATGATCCGCAAGGCCGACACACTCGGCACCTTCCAGATCGAAAGCCGTGCGCAGATGTCGATGCTGCCGAGGCTCAAGCCGCAGACCTACTATGATCTGGTCATCCAGGTCGCAATCGTCCGGCCCGGCCCGATCCAGGGCGATATGGTCCATCCCTATCTCCGGCGCCGAGAGGGCAAGGAAGCCGTCGTCTATCCGAAGCCTGAGCTGGAGGCGGTGCTCGGCAAGACGCTCGGCGTGCCGCTCTTCCAGGAGAGTGCCATGAAGGTGGCGATCGTCTGCGCCGGCTTCACCGCCGGTGAGGCCGATCAGTTGCGGCGCTCCATGGCGACCTTCAAGTTCACCGGTGGCGTCAGTAAGTTCAAGGATAAGCTCGTCCGGGGCATGGTCGCCAACGGCTATACCGAAGAGTTCGCCGAGAAGACGTTCTCGCAGCTCGAGGGATTTGGCAGCTACGGTTTTCCGGAAAGCCATGCAGCCAGCTTTGCGCTGATCGCTTATGCGTCAGCCTTCCTGAAGTGCCACTACCCGGATGTCTTCTGTGCGGCTCTACTCAATTCCCAGCCAATGGGATTCTACGCTCCTGCCCAGATCGTGTCGGATGCCAGGGCGCATGGTATCGAGGTCAGGCCGATCTGCATCAACCGATCGCGTTGGGACTGTACGCTCGAGCCAAGCGACGACGGCAACAGCCATGCGGTTCGACTTGGCATGCGGATGGTGAAGGGGTTGGCCATCAATGACGCGGCAAAGATCGTCGTTGCCCGCGGCGATCAGCCGTTCGTTTCCATCGATGATATGTGGCGCCGCTCTGGCGTGCCGTCGGCGTCCCTGGTTGAACTGGCTGAAGCGGACGCCTTCCGGCCCTCGCTTTCACTGCAGCGTCGTGACGTGTTATGGGCGATCAAGGCATTGCGCGACGAGCCGCTGCCGTTGTTCGCAGCCGCCGCGGACAGGGAGCAGGCTGTCATCGCCGAGCAGCGCGAGCCAGACGTGTCACTGCGTCAGATGACCGAGGGCAGCAATGTCGTCGAGGACTATGGCCATACCGGTCTCACCCTGCGCGCCCATCCCATAAGCTTCCTGCGGGACGATCTCACCAAGCGCCAGATTGTCACCTGTGCGGAAGCGGCGTCGGCACGTGATGGGCACTGGCTGATGGCGGCGGGCCTGGTCCTCGTGCGGCAGAAGCCGGGCAGCGCCAAGGGCGTGATGTTCATGACGATTGAGGACGAGACCGGCGTTGCCAATGTCGTCGTCTGGCCGAGCCTGTTTGACAAGCAGCGCCGCGTCGTCCTGGGCTCCGGCATGATGGCGATCAATGGCAAGATCCAGCGGGAAGGCGGCGTCGTGCATCTGGTGGCACAGCGGCTGTTTGATCTGTCGGCCGATCTCTCAAGCCTTGGTGAGCGGGAAGGCGGGTTTGCAATACCGCATGGTCGTGGGGACGAATTTGCGCATGGGTCGGCGGGGAGCCCGGATTCGAGGGATCGGGCGCCGATGGGTTTGAAGCCGCGGGATATCTATACTCCGGATCTGCATATCGACACTCTGAAGGTGAAGGCACGGAATTTTCAGTAAGATGCAGGCCGCAATTGGGCTGGGATCGCCGGCGATCCATATATCAACTTTAAGGGATCAGATATTCATGCTTACGATGTTCGAACGGCATGTCTTGCGTTTTCGATCCCCGCGCCTTTGGGCGCACAACGGCCATGAAAACTCGGCTGATCTTGCCCCGAATCCGACATTCTTCTGTCGAAGAGCTTCGGCTGCTTTGCGCCTTCATATCAGACATGAGTTGCGTCTTGGGGCGACACAAAAGCGGACAGACCCCTCGATACCACCGCCGCCCACGGCACGAGAGGGGATGGAGTTGGCAGAGATTTCCAGAGCAATTGAGGCCTCTACCCAATCGACGACCGGCACTTTAGCGCCTATCGCAAGTCTTAGACGGATCAGACTGGCTATTGACAGCGCTACCACATTCCTTTCATTTGTGTTGTCAGACATCTTACATATTTAGATGCTTGCGTAAACGAAAAAGGAGGAATTCGATGAGGAGACTTTTGACATGGCTTGCACTTGGCGCGGCCACGATGACGCTGTCGACGCAGGCTCATGCCGGGGCAACGCTCGATCGCGTTATGGAGAAGAAGGCAATGGTCGTTGCCACGAACAGCGGTTGGCCACCGCAGAGCTATCTCGACGACAACAATGAAATGGTCGGCTTCGATATTGATGTTTCGCGCGAGATCGCCAAGCGCCTTGGCGTCGAGGTGAGCTTCGAAACGCCGGATTGGGCGACGCTGACCGGTGGCCGCTGGCAGGGCCGCTACGACCTCGGCGTTGGCTCGGTAACCCCCACCAAACCGCGTGCGCAGGTGATCGATTTCGTGGGCGTCTACTACTACAGCCCCTATGTCTATGTCGTGCACAATGACAACACGGCCAAGACCGTCACCGACCTCAACGGCAAGGTGATTGGCGTCGAGACCGCGACGACCTCAGAGGATTTCATCAATCGCCGCCTGGAGATAGATGCACCGGGCATTCCACCGATCGAGTACAAACTCGAGCCCGGTGAAGTGCGCACATTCGCCGATTCGATGCTGCCGTTCGACGACCTTCGCCTCGGTGATGGCGTTCGTCTCTCCGCCGTTATCGCGCCAGAGCAGACAGCCAAGAACGCGATCAAGAACGGCTATCCTGTCCGCATTATCGAAGGCGAATATGCCTTCCGCGAGCCGCTCGTCGTGATCGCTGAGAAAGTCGATCCGGACTGGACCGTAAAGGTCGGCGGAATCGTCGCCGAGATGAAGAAGGACGGCACGCTCGCCACCTTAACCACCAAGTGGTACGGCAAGGACTATAGCGCCGATTGATTTGCGGCGTCGCACGGGCGGCTTTGCCGCCCGTGCTTTTCATTTCGAAGAGCATGCCATGTCCTATCCCGATACTTATTACAAACTGACCATGACTGAGGATCGGTCACGGTCTTCCCTAGCTTGGCCTGAAGATTGCGATACGGTTGTGATCGGCGCTGGGCTCGCTGGTCTGACAACTGCGCTGCAACTCGCCCGCGCCGGCCAGAGAGTGGTCGTGCTGGAAGCCGAGGTCGTGGGCTTTGGCGGCTCTGGCCGCAATGGTGGTTTTGTAGCCCCCGGCTTTGCCACGGGCAGCGATGATATCGCGCGCATGGCTGGCAAGGATGCCGCCAAAATGCTCTTTCATCTCTCCTCGGAGGGCGTCGAATTTATCCGCGACACAATCCGCGATCTCAAAATCGAAAGCGCCGCACCGCAGCCTGGCATCATCAGTGTGCTGCGCTATGACGACGGCGCTTCGCTCAAGGCCTATCGCGAACAGCTTCTCAAAGACTACGACTACGAGCTCGATTATCTCGACACCGAGCAGTTGCGGGCGGTGCTCAAGTCGCAGCGATATTTCCAGGCACTGCGCAATCCCAAAGCCTTTCACATGCATCCGCTGAACTATCTTCGCGCTATTGCGGCCGAGATCGAGCGGCTCGGCGGCAAAATCTATGAAGATTCAGCAGCAACCTCGACCAGCCTTTCGGACGCGGAGAAACGCGTCCGCACCGCCAATGGCGAGGTTCGCGCCCGGCATGTAGTCTTCACAACGGGCGGCTACACCGGTAACCTGGAGCCGCGTTTGCAACGCGCTTTCCTGCCGATCGCGACATATGTGATGGTCAGCGAGGAGGCGCCCGATCTCATCGCCACCGCGATCGCGACTAGCGATGCGATCGGTGATAACCGCCGCGCTGGCGATTACTACCGTCTGGTAGACAATGGAAAACGCATCCTGTGGGGCGGCCGGATCACCACGCGCGCAGCGTCCACGGCAGGCGTTGTCACAGAACTCCGCCTCGAGATGACCGGCACCTATCCGCAACTCGCGGGGCTCAAGACGGAACTCGCCTGGTCAGGCTTGATGTCCTATGCCCGCCACCTCATGCCACAGATCGGCGAGGTCGAGCCCGGCGTCTGGCACTGCACGGCCTTCGGCGGCCACGGGCTCAACACGACGGCGATCGGCGGCAAGCTCGTGGCGGAGGCGATCCTCGGCCAAAGCGAGCGCTACAAACTCTTCCGACCGTTCGGGCTGGTCTGGGCCGGCGGTGTCGCAGGTCTCGCCGTGGCGCAGCTCACCTATTGGAAGCTTCAAGCACAGGACTGGTGGCGCGAACGCACTGCCTGAACCAAGGGACACAGCGCATGCTGGCTCGACTCATCCTCACCTATCCTGATACCATGAGGCGCCTGGGAGTGGGGCTAATTATCCTGGCGATTACGCTTGGGCTCTTCCAGCTTGGTATAAGTTCGAGCTGGCTCGGCTACTTGATGCCACCGAGCGCGCCATGGATAACCGAAAATCCTATTTTCAGCCGCCTCGCTTCCTCGCTGTTGATCGCTCTGATTCTGGCGGCCAACTGGACGCTGCTGCGGCTGCTGCCGCGCCGCGGGCAGATCATCGGCGTCTGGATCGAGCTCTTCGTCCTGCTGATGCTGTTCTTCTATTCGTTCAATCTGTCCTTCACCTTCATTGCGAAGAAGATCGGCTTCCTCATCACTCAAGGCGTCACGACAACGCTGTTCATTTCGGCAATCTCGATTGCGGTTGCGACCGTCATCGCTCTGGCCGGCGCCATTGCCAAGCTTTCGCGTAATGGCGTGATCTATGGGCTTGCGACGTTCTACACGTCGCTCTTTCGCGGCCTGCCGCTGCTCATGCAGATCTATATCATCTATCTCGGTCTGCCGCAGGTGGGCTATGTCATAGGCGCAATACCGGCGGGCATTCTCGCGCTTTCGCTCTGCTATGGCGCCTATATGACTGAGATTTTTCGCGCCGGCATCGAGAGCATCGACAGAGGCCAGTCGGAAGCAGCAACCGCGCTCGGCCTCAAGCCCGGCCAGACCATGGCCTTGGTGGTCCTGCCTCAAGCCATGAGGATCATCATCCCGCCGACCGGCAACCAGTTCATCGCCATGTTGAAGGACTCCTCGCTTGTGTCGGTCGTTGGCGTATGGGAGATCATGTATCTCGCTCGCACCCAAGGACAGACAGAGTTCCGCCATATCGAAATGCTTATCACCGCTTCCATGATCTATTGGCTGCTTTCTATCGGGCTGGAATACACTCAGTCTCGCATCGAAGAGCGGTTCGGGCGTTTCAATGTCCGCTGAGACCTCGCCGGAACTCGCGGCTACTCCGGCATCGGGACGCTCCAACACGCGAGCCGCTGGTATCGCGGTTCTTGCCTTTGCAGTATTTTCCGGTGCCGATGCGCTCATCAAGCTGCTCGCGATCGATCTGCCGGCTCCGCAGATCACGCTTATCACCACCATCGTCGGGCTGGCGCTTCTGTTTGCCTATGCCGCCGCGAGGGGACGATTGCGCAACCTCATGCCGCGCTATCCCAGCCTTGCCGTGACGCGCGCGCTGTTGCTCGGCGCCGACGCGATCCTCATTCACTATGCCTTCAAGATGCTGCCGCTCTCGGAAGCCTATACCATCGCTTTCCTCACGCCAATCCTGGTGGCGGTGCTAAGCTTCCTTCTGCTGCGCGAGAGGTTATCGCGGCTCGCTTGGTTCGGCGTCGTGCTCGGTTTTGTCGGCGTCACGGTTGCCGTGCGACCCGGTACGGTCGAACTCAATCTCGGCCATGCCGCTGCCTTCGCCTCCACGGTCTTATTCGCATTGTCGCTCCTGTTGCTGCGACGCGCCAAGGCTGCAGAAAGCGATGAAGCACTGATCGCGACCTTGCTGGTGGTCATGACACCCTTGACGCTCGTGACAGCGTTTAGCAGCACCGGCCTCTCGGCCATGGATTTCAACCATACGGTCATTGCGGTGATCGCCGGCGTTTTGGGTCTTGCAGGCCATGCGCTTCTGGTGCGGGCCTTCCGCGTTGGCGAGGCCTCTGTCGTAGCACCGTTTCAATATAGCCAGATCATATGGGGCTGCCTGTATGGTGCGTTGCTTTTCGCGGCACCGGTCGATCCGTACACGATTGCGGGTGCGGTGATCATCATCCTGTCCGGCTGGCTGGTGCTAAAATAGGCCTTAGAGGGCCGTGGCCTTCTGCGGAAAACCGCCGATATGGCTACAGGCGAGCGCCGCCCGGTCACGCCCCGCCTCGACCGCTTCTTGAAGCGATCCTCCGCCGATGTGTAAGGAGAGAAGCCCTGCGATGAAGCTGTCGCCAGCACCGGTAGTGTCTACTATATCGACCGGCCTGATGCCTGTTTCGGCCCGATTTTCCAGCGTCGCCGCGACCGACCCCTTCGCGCCCCGCGTCACCACGGCAACCCCAACGCCGGCGGACAGAAAGCGGTCGATCATCGCTTCGACTGCTGCATCGTCCTCTCCCGCCGAGCCGAAGGCGATCGCCAGTCCTTCGATTCCGAGATTGGCGGGTTCGGCGTTGACCGAGATATCCTGCGATACGCTGACACCGGCTGCAACGAGCGTGCGTCTCAGCGCACCGCTATCATCGAGCCAACCTATATGAACATGGTCCATGGTCTTCAGCACCGCAACATCTTCTTCGGACGGCCGATAGCCAGCGCAGACGCCGAAGTCCTCGAAGTGGAAGACGCGCTCGCCGGATGGCAGAACTTCGATATCGGTATGGGCCGTCTTGCCCGAGCGCTCCGACATATGCGCGACGTCAACGCCGTTTTCGACCAAGGCTGTTCTCGTACGCGCTCCATCGGCATCCCCCCCGACGGCTCCGAAGTAGAATGCATTATGCCCAAGTCTAGCCAGCTGTACCGCGACATTCACCGCATTGCCCCCGACAACCGCCTCGCTGATCGGCGGCCGGAACTTGTCGATGCAATTGTCGCCAACCGCTGCAATGCGAAGTCTTTTCATATAGTTCATCCCATCGATGACAATGCCGCGTCGGCCTCTAGAAGCATCCGCGGCGTGCCGTCAAACTGCGCATCAATAGCTGACCCGCTTATAGTAGCGGCGCGTTGTCAGGGGATGGTTGCGCATGACTTCGAGATGGGCGCTGATGCGCTCCAGCACCGTGGCGAGCAGAATGGGCGATACCAGGCCTCGGACTTCCGGTGAAACCCCGGGCAGTGCGAAGTCCGCCGTATCGAGCACGGTCAGCTGGTCGGTATAATCGGGCGCGAAATTCTCCACTCGGTCGGCAAGCGGGCGAAGCGCATCCTCACCCTTGAACAGGATGACCGACACGCCCTTTTCGACCAATTCCAGCGTGCCGTGGAAGAAATCGGACGCATGGACCGGCCGCGTACGGATCCACTGCATCTCCTCAAGAATGCACATGCCGTAATAGAAGGCTTGCGGCCACACATTCCCGGCACCAGTGACGATGTGATAGTCGGCCCCGGCCAGCACCCTGGCGCAGGCCTCGGCCTTCGGTTCATAAACCCGCTTCACTTCAAGCAACAAGGCTGGCAGCCTGTCGAGATCGCCTGCGACCTGATCGTAATTCGCCATCTCCCCCCGATGGCGCAGGATCGAGAGCGCGATGAACAGCGATTGCAGATAGAAGGACTCGCAGGACGTGTCATCCTCGGCGAAATTCACAAAGACATGATCGCCACCCTCGCCGAGCGGCGTTTCCTCATGGCCGACCAGCGTGACCACTGTCGCGCTTGCCTCTCTCGCCTTGGCGAGAAGCGCCACGCTTTCCTTTGTCGTGCCCGAGAGCGACGGAATGACGACGATCGATTTGCCATTCAAGTTTGCCGATCCGGTCAGCACGAGTTCGGCCGGCATGTCGATGAAGACGGGAAAACGTGATCGGCGCTGCAACAATTGCGCAGCCGGCTGCATCAGGATTGCCGCGCCGCCTGTTCCAAGGAAATGGATGTTTTCAGCACCGGCAGCCAGGCAATCGGCGATCACCCGGTCAAGTCGCTCGCGCAGAGCCACCGCGCCGGACTGGATGCGGATGAACCTCTGTTCGTCAAAATTCAGCATGCAAGACTCCTAGGGAGTAGAGCCAGTAAATGAGCTGGCGATGTTGTAAGACAACTGACATCTAGATCTGAAAGTGTCAATAACGCCACCATGAATTTGCACTGGCTTTGGCAATGCCTTGGTCGATGCAGCGCTGACGAGACGCCAGAAATCCGTTGACCGCGTCGCCAATGTCAGACAAGCACATCAGGACCGTTGAGAGGATTACAGCCTTGGACGAGCCCCTGCGTGACAAACAGACCCTTGTGATCAAGCTGCGCGACCGGATCCTGGACCTCATCCGCAACACCAGCCTCAAACCTGGTGACAAGCTACCCACTGAAGCCGAACTTACGCAGCGCTTCAAGATTTCTCGTCCGGTTGTCCGCGAGGCACTGAAACTCCTTGAGCAGGATAACCTGATCTATGCCGAGCACGGTAAAGGCCGCTTCGTTTCACCGATGTCCGCCGTGCAGGTCGACCGTCCGATCACGATCTTCGAGAGCGTGACCGACATGGCCCGGCAATGCGGTTATGAGATGGTCAACAAGGTGCTTTCCATCGCCGAGGAAGCGCCCGACGATCTGGTTGCCGCCCAATTGCAAATGAGGCCCACGGACCGCGTAATCCGCATCGAGCGCCTGCGGCTCCAACGCGACGAGCCGATCATGTACTGCGTCGACTACGTGCCGCGCAGCCTCATTTCCGCCCGTCTTTACGATATTGACTGGAGCGGTTCGCTGCTTTCGCTGCTTGAGGAACACAAGAATAAGCCTCGCATGTCTGCGGCGAGCGTATCCGCAGTTATGCTGCCGAACGACGTCGTCGAGCGCAACGATCTAAGGGATTTCGGCCCGGCTCTCCTGATTACTGAGACGTGCTTCAATGCCGCCGGCATACCGGTGGTCTATGCGATTGATTATCACCGCGGCAGCCATTTTTCGTTCAGCCTCGCGAGAAAATAAGCATCAACGGAAGTGCCCACTTTCTCGTTGCGTAGCTGGCGGACAGTCGGCTCAAGGCCCTGGAACAGCCTGGCCGCAATGCGCCCTCATGCGGCCGTTCTGCCTTTGAGGGCCCTTCGCGAAAGCAGCCATACATCGAACCGTACCTGACGACACCGATGAGGCGTATGCAGTCGTGCGCGTAATATGCGAGGATCGGCTGCTCGCGGGCTCGTAGTTCGATAGCAGCGCATCAACAGATGCCCACATTGCACCTGCGCGATCTGAGCCTGGGCACGTTGAGAGAGGATTTCCGCGGTCAATATCGTTCCGGCCGTCGCAACCACTACGCAGAGCCCAAGCCAGATAAGTACTATCTTGGCTCCTTTGGACACCTCAGGACAAGATGCGCTTGGGGTAGCCACGCACAATGTTTGATGTGTCTCCGACATGACATTCTACCTTCCTCTGTTCGCAATTGCTTCATATTAGCAACGACTGAATGAAGCGGGTTAGGAGACAAATCGATTTTCATACATCGCTAGCAGCTCCAAGTCCTCAACGGCGAGCCACGGGAACTCCTTGCTCAGCACGGCGTCTCCATGGAATGGAAAATCTTTTGCTGGCTATATTACCACGGCGGCAGACCTCGATTTTGGTAAGGTACGGCATCACCACCGCGATCGTGTGTTGCGCCGGGCTGCTGAGGCTCGCACTTGACGAGTCGCTTCGTGGCTATCCGCTCCTGCATTTCGTCCCGGCTGTGTTCTTGTCAGCACTGCTCTTTGACCGCGGATCAGGGTTCTTTGCAACGGGGTTAAGCGCGGCTATTGCCGCTGGATACTTCATCGAGCCGCGCGGCAGTGAGCTGGTGGAAGCACGTCATTGGTTCCCGATTTTCATATTCGTGTTGGTCGGCTTCACCATCGCCGCCGTCACCGAGGCTTTGCGCAAAGCGGTCCGCAAACTGGAGCGCTTGGAGAGCGCTAGGGCAGTCCAACTTGAGGAACTTGGGCATCGCATCAAAAACGACCTTGCGACGGTTGGTTCGCTTCTCAGACTCCAGGCGCGTTCGGTGAGTGATGGCGCTGCAAAGGATGCGCTTGAGTCTGCGACCGTACGCTTGAACGTGATTGCTCAGGTTCATCAGCGACTACGTCAAACCGAAGACGACCTGGCCACCGTCGAGATAGCCACCTATCTGGAGGACCTAGCCCGCGGTCTGGGGGACCTGTTGCGCGACATCAGGCCAATCGCCCTGCGCGTCTCTTGCGATCCGATTCTCCTGCCATCCAATCAAGCGGTGTCCGTGGGGCTCATCGTCAATGAACTCGCTACAAACGCGTTCAAGTACGCTTTTCCCCACGGAGAAGGAGGCACGGTCGACATCGTGTTGCGCGGCGATGCGGATAACCTCCTGATCGTGGTCGAAGACAACGGTGTGGGATGCCCTCCCACTGTCGGCGAAGGTGTCGGGTCACGTCTAATCAAACTGATGGCCGCTCAGTTCAACGGATCGGTTTCAAGAGAACCTGCAGCACAAGGATGCCGAACTGAGGTCCGGCTAAACTTGCGTAGCTTGAAGGAAGCCAACTTCTAAACCGGATCGATCGAGCGCAGTTCGGGAAGGACGAGACGTAGCCATACGGCGCAGACCTTGCAAGATTTCAGGGACACGATGGACAAAGCGCGGTTTTCCTGGAGTAAGGCCTCCCTCGCGCATTTCCGACGTTGGTCGCGCCTCTTTCCCTTCTGTTGCTTCGACGCCTCCAAGTCTCAAATATGTTTCAACACGTTGCCATACCAAGCTGGCGAATTCCACAACATCAATCATCCGAAAGTTGTTCTCTCTAAACTTCGTGTCAGAAACGGTATGAGTTTTGGCTTGCCTTAATTCCACTCCAGGTTCGCACCCTTATGAAGTGTCCGATCTATTGTTGCATGTTCTACGAATTTCGGAACTAAATCGATCGCACACCGTTTGTACGACTGGCCGCAGGCTGGGGGAGTTCATGGCGTGGCAAAGCTCGACGTGGTCGGTCGTTCGCACATCGCATTCGCGGAAGCCGAACGTAACTCTTGTAAGCGTGATCTGGGAGGAGCTGATTGAACATTCATCCTGACAATCAGCTGCGACTGTCAACAGATTCTATCGGCACGTTTGATTTAGCGGTCGCGCTTCTCATCGATCGCGAGTGGACTTTTGTTGACAATGCGTTTGACGCGCTCAAATGCCTCCGACACCATTTTCCCGACATCCATGCGCCGAGTTTTGTTCGCGCAGTAGCCACATGTGACGCATGTCTGTCAGGCGACCTGGTCGGCGATTCAGCAAGAGCGGCGGTGGTTGTGGCAGCCATGGAAGCCGGATTCCGCTTTGAGGTTATCAGTGACCCGATGCAGGCATGGGAACGCCGAATTGACCTCGAAGCCGAAGCGGGACTCCGCGCAATCTTTTCGGAGAACTAATGAAAGGTGATCTGAAACTCGAACTCGCGCTGAGGGCGGCCTCCATCGGCATATGGGATTGGGAACTTCGAACCAATACATTCGAATATTCGGACAGGGCACGGGCAATCTTCGGCTTCGGGCCTACCGAAGAGATAACCTATGGGATGGTGCGCGATGTTACCCATCCTGACGATCTACCTCACACCTCCGCGCAGGCCAAACGAGCCATAGACCCCGCCCTTCGGGAGGGGAGACATCGAGACTCTTAATATGATCGAAAGAGATTGCCTCGTCGGGCGCTAAACATTACCGGGCTATAAGAATGGTGCAGATAATGAGCCCGCAGAACTCAGGCTCGTCAGGGGCCAGCTGGCCGACATTAGGCGTGGCCGCCAAACCCATGCATACGGCTGGCCCACTGGAATCCAATCACGCCGCCTTTGATTGGTTGGATCGTGCCCAGTGCCAGGATGACAGTCATGGGCGTCCATATGGCGAGATGAACCCAGTTCGACCAGGCGACCAATTGGTCTGTAGCCATGAAGCCGCCCACTGCGATGTGGCCGACGATCACTATGGATAGATAGGCGGGAAGGTCGTCGGCTCGGTGATGGGTGTAATCCTCACCGCAGACGGCACATTTGTCGACGGGCTTGAGAAACGCCCGAAACAGTTTTCCTTCGCCGCACCTCGGACACCTGCAAAGGAAGCCACGTTTGATGGCAGTTCTCATGTCTCGCTTCCCGTCCTGATAGACATCGCTCATTTTCTTGATCCTCTCTTGGGCCAACGGTATTTCGGTGTAGATCGTTCCCCGGGAAATTCAGAGGTTCGTCATACATTGAGAAATCCGCAGATGAGAGGGCCACCGCCCCAGCAGGAGTTTGCCAAGGAAGTCACCTCCTCGAAAACTAGGACGCCGCTCGCGAGTTCTACGGACGGGCGTGGCTTGATCTGAAGCCCAGACGACATGCGCGGCGGGCATGCGCTTTATCAAGTTCCTGTTTTTCCTGATAAAGCGGTAGACAGGTGCTTTAACGTATAGCTAACCAAATGAGATCTCCTGATATGAGCAGGCGCATTGAAGCCAGCGCTGTTCACATACTCGGGACACTCATGAAAACATACCTATCATCGGCAAGTTCTTGGTCATCATGGCCACATTCGGGATTTTTTCGATCGCAGTCGCTCTGTACGCGGGCTATCAAATCTCAACGATCGACCAAACTTACAGCAACCTTATCGCCGGCCCAAGCGCAGCGGCGACCAATGCTGTGCGGGCCAACCGTTCACTACAAGCTTCCCGCGCCGCGATGGGTGAGCTGGGCCTATGCTCGTGACGACAGCCATGGCAGGGAGCCGATCCGCCCGGCGTCGTCCATGTCTATGCGCCTGACCGCAAGGGCGAACGGCCGATGGCCCATCTCAGCGGCTTCGTCGGTGTGCTACAGGTAGATGGATATTCCGGCTATCGCGCGATCGCCGCTGGCAACAGTGTGTCTTTGGCACTCTGCTGGAGCCATGTGCGCAGGCGGTTCTATGAGCTCGCCGCCGCGGGCCTGCGCCTATTGCCAGCGAAGCGCTCAGGCGCACCGCTGAACTCTACAGGATCGAAGACGACATCCGCGGTGGAACCCACGAGGAGCGCCGCACTGTGCGGCAGGGAAAGAGCCGACCGATCGCCGATAGCCTTGCACCATGGCTGACCGAGCAACTCACCCTTATCAGCCAGAAGACCAAGGTTGCCGAAGCCATCCGCTACACGCTGTCGCGCTGGGATGGATTGACCCGCTTCATCCACGACGGCCGCATCGAAATCGACTCCAATACCGTCGAGCGTTCCATCAGGCCGATCGCTCTGAATCGGAAGAACGCACTCTTCGCGGGTTCCGATGCGGGTGCTGAACATTGGGCGACCATCGCCTCGCTCATCGAAACGGCCAAGCTCAACGACGTTGAACCAATGGCCTATCTGGCAGATGTCATCACCAGGATTGTCAGCGGCCATCCGAACAGCGAGATCGACGAGCTGTTGCCGTGGTCCTACCGCCCGGATAAAAGGGCTTGGGTACGTCCAAGAGAAGGTATCTCATGACTGAGAAAAGCACCATTTGGGAACAGGATGGAATTGATTCCGGCTGGTTCTTCGCCAAGGACATTGGATCGGTTCGCAGCAACGCCAGCTACCGCCCCGGCGGATGGTGGTTCTTGGCGAAATGGTTGCCCGATACCGAAGAGCATGATATCGGGCCATTCAAAACCAAAGCCGTGGCGATGGCTGAAGCGGAGCGCCTTGCTGCCCTGCGGTGACCAGGGAATCGGTCAAGCCCTGAACACCGTGCTGTCAGAACAGCGCTTACGTTGAACCAGTGCCGGCGGCCATTGAGAAATCCCTTTGTAGACGCGAAGCGCACCACGAATAGTCACCCCGCAGTGACGCCGTCTAGCCGGTGTGGACTTCCACTGAGCATTGATGGCCGGCGCTGGAATCATCAGCGCCGGCCATGCCCCCAGCCCGACAGTCGAAACGAAGGTCAATTTATCAACCGACCCTCACCGCAACTCAGAACCGACGCCACGGGCTGCTGAATTCGTTATGTTCCGGATTTGTGGCTAACTATGCGATGCCGCGTGCCCCCTCGATATTTGTCAGCGTCAGCGTCAGCGTAGTGGCTTCACTGCGTTATTCTCACCATCGCGAGATACTGCTCGAAGAGCGATGAAAGACCGTCCTCAATTTCATCGGGATCCGAGGCTGAGAGGAAAAGGTCTGGTTTGGACGCGCACGCCTTTAGGGCCAGCGGAATAAAGTCGCGTCGATCGATGTTCTTGTCCTTCCCGGACGGCATCTCGCCTTTCCAGACGCTCGTGTAATCGCTGGATTTCATCGTTTCGCCGACCGTGCGCTCATAGCCCCAGTCACCTTTAATGGGAAGGTATTCGGTGTAGAGGACGCCGATCTCTGCGCCTGCTTTCTTGACATCGTCACACCAGTCCGGATTGAGCGGTGTGACTCGGTCAGGGTCATTATGCACCCAGTCGCGGGCCGATTGGACACCGTCGGTCAACAGAAGAACCAATTTCAGGGGTTTGAGCGTAGAACTGCCATCGCCCGCCGGTCCAACGAATGTGGCTAACTGCGGGAGTGCGACATGAAAGTAAGTGCTAGAAAAGGAGGTGGCACTCGTCAGGCCCTTGACGTCATTCTTGAGAGTAAGGCGAGCTGACGAAATTGAATTGGTTGGTGCCATGACCTCGAAGGCGCTCGTTCCCATCGAATAGAAGCCAACCTTGATACGAGTTTGGTTCGGATCCTTCTCTGCAATGACATCAAGCACCTTTTCCACGGCGCTTACCGAAACGTCTGCTCTAAGCTGGATACCGATCGCTTTGGCAAGATCATAGTTGTTGGAGTAGGTCTGACCGTTATATGTATGGTTGCCTTCAGGCGTGTGGCAGGCGAAAGTGCAGCCACCCGAGTATTGCTTCAGTGCGCTCTGATCGGCCTTTGTCGCCGCCAGCATCATGGATGCCGATTTGTCCAGCATGACGTAAACGTTGAGATAGGAAGCTCCCGGAGCGGCCACCGAGGTTTTCACGCGAACATCCACCTTATTGATGTTGACGACGCGAAGAAGCGAGGTTGGCACGTTGCCGCTCGCAACCGCATTGATCGTCCGGGTGGTCTTGTCGATGTTAATGGCAGTGTCTGCGAGTGTGTAGCTCGACGTCTTCATTTCGCTTTGTGCGGCGAACCATAATTTCACTTTTTCGCGGAGCTTCTGCTCGCTGAGCGCGTTAATTTCATTCACAGCAGCGAGGACGGCGGCGTCGAGATCGACCTGCATATCCCGACGTGCGTTATAAGCCTGGACAAAATCGAAACTCACACCCACTGCAACTATCAAGGGCATGGCGACAAGGGCGAAAACCATCCCAAAGTTTCCGTTCCGATCTCGCCATAGCAACTTGAATCGCGACATGCAGCATCTCCCTACCGCTGCATTATCCGAACAATACTCTTTATAGGTGCTTAAGCGCCGGGGTTGGTACGAAACCGTTCGCAGGATAGGTTCACACTCTATTGCATCGCTACGGTTTGCAGGTCGGCGTCAACCACCTGAGCCGATCGTCGTGTGTCTGGTCGGATAGAGCTTTTCGCCAATCACGCCGCCAGAGGTTCGCAAGCCGATCGTCAGGCAACGACGCCGAAGCGACTTTGCTTCTGGCCGCGGATCGTGCCTCAAACACGGTCATGTCAACCGTGTGAAGGAATTGTCGGTTTGCCGAACCGCTCCGAGGCCGTATCCACGCACTTCGCATGCAATTCGTCGACGGTCAGCCCTCCTTGGTCGGACAATACTGACACGAGTTCAGCGCAAGCTATTTCATTTTTTTCATTGCGGTCAAACCAGTCACTCAGTGTGAGTGATCTGATCACGGTTTGAATGAAGGTGGACACCAAGGTGGTGATAGTTCCATGCGTGGCTTTGCGTCGATGGACGATGATAAGCAGAAGGAGATCGCCAGCAAGGGCAGTTAGGCGTCGGTAGCAATTCCAAAAATGGACCCGGAACGCACTTCGGACGCCGCCAAGTGGGGCGATGAGAACGCAAACGAGGGCAACTGCTGATTTCTGCAGTCGTGGCCACGGAGGTACTGGCACGATTTGAAGCGCCGAGTACCGCTCGCCCGCGAGGTGAAGGTAGTGCCGCTGCCGGTACGCTTGATGACACTGCGAAGAAACATACGAGGGCTGCGGCTACAGCGGATATGCGATTCATCTGGTGAGAACTCTGAATTACGTTCCAAAATCCAACAGGAAAGGCAGAGTGAATTATTCGTGGAACTCTGACATCGGCCCCTTCGTTCCTCTTCTGGCGCATGTTCATGGATTGCGGGAGTAGTCGGTTTGCCAATCGTCGCGACCGCAGCTTGGTCTATTCCGAGGAATGCAGCTAACCGCTTTGCAGTGGGAGGCATTGGGTTGACCCGGTATGCGTCTGTGTTCAACGGCGTGGAGATCAATTCGACCTTCTACCGTCGGCACAAGACGTCGACCTTCGCGCGTTGGGCGGAGTCCGTCCCAGATAGCTTTCGGTTCTCGGTAAAGATTCCCAAAGAGATCACCCACACCCGAGCGATGAAAGACATCGGCGACTCCTTCAACACATTCCTAGATGATATCGTATCGCTCGGAGAAAAACGCGGGCCGTTGCTGTGCCAATTACCGCCGTCGCTGGAATTCAATTATGGCGGAATGAAAACCGCATTCAACACGCTAAGAAATGCCGACCAAGGGCACATCGTCATTGAGGTCCGGCACAAGAGCTGGGCGTCAGCCGAGGCGCTTGAGTTGTTGAAGAGTTACGCGATAGACCGGGTTCTTGCGGACCCGGCGCCCGTGTGGCCAGCGGAGGATTTTTCTGATCCGCCGCGGTACGTTCGCCTGCACGGCAAGCCGAAGATCTACTACTCGAGTTACTCCGTCGAACAGATAAGAGCGTTCTCGAAACTTTTGGCGCCGGATAGCTGGTGCGTCTTCGATAATACAGCCTCCGGGGCTGCGACCGAGAACGCGCTGACGATGCTCGCAGTTCGGTGAAGCTAGGTCCAAGGGGATCAAAGCCGCGCCCTCCCTGCAGCAGCGTCTCGTTGCCAGCCGACGCATGGCCGATCGGCGCAAGACGACAGTCCGGCACTTGTCAGCAATCATCGCACGGGCGAACCTCGATGCCCATTCATAGCGGCGGTCGGCTCGCGAACGGAGTTTTCAGCGAAGCCCAGGCAAACGCCAGCGCCTCAGTCTCATAGCATCCCACTCAACTTACGTCGGTAAAGGAGCTGATTCAACAGGCCGGATTGGAACTCGAGTCAGAGGCGATTTGGTGACGATCCCATCGCCGATGGAAAGCACACTACTAAAAAACTCTTCGCTTTTGACCGACTTCGGAGTGGCGGTGCCGTGCATGACGCTTATTACCGTGACGTCTGGGCAGATATCCCTTATCGCCTCATGAAAAGCTATGACGGCTTGGTGGTCGAGGGCACTGGTTGATTCGTCCAGCAACAATAGCCCCGGCCGCATCAGCAGGATGCGCGCCAGGATAAGTTTTTGCTTTTGCCCCCCGGAGAGCAGAAGATCCCAGCTTTGGTGGGCCTTTCCTTCTGCGGCTAAGTCGATGGCAAATTCAGCGAGATCGGCTTCTGCAAGAGCTGCAATGACCTCAGTATCGGTGTAGCCTTCGGCGCGTTCCGGCAAACACACAAGTTCCTTCAGCGAAAGCGGCGGCAATTTTACGTCCTGCGCCGCATAATAGACACGCATCTCTTGGGACAGCAAAACAGTGCCGCAGCCATGCGGCCAGAGCCCGTTGATTGCCTTAAGCATAGACGATTTGCCACTGCCTGAGGCGCCGACGAGGAGCGCCCATTCACCGCGGCCGAAGTTTAGATGACCTGTTTCGATAAATGCTTCACCACCACCGGGATGCATCAGCTGCAGGTTTCTGATGGTCAGACCGAGTCGCGAGTCCTGATGTTCATAACGAAGCTCCGAGGGTCCGCTGCGCGCGTAGAAATCGCGAGGACACTGCACGTCCTCAATTGAAGTGGCAAGGCCAGTCAGACGAAGTGCGTTCGCCCGCAATTGGGCGATATCCGGCATGACATGGATGAACCAGGAAGAATCGTTGATGATTGCGTTGGCGAGTTCAGCACCGGTGACATATTCCTGAAGATTGATGCTGCCATGGATATAGGGCAGAAAACCGGGCGCATAGGCGATGATGCGTGCGCCGAGGAAACTGTAGACAAGTTCGAAGGCCATATAACTCGCGCTTAGGATGTTGAGCCCGGCCCAGGTGCGATCGATATCGACATACAGCCGCTGGTGAATTTGTCTTTGTGCGCGCTCTCCGTTCATGGCGGCCAGATGGAAACTGCGATGGAACAGCGTGGTCAACGCACGCCGGTAGCTCCCCTCAGCCCACTGCATCCTGATATTCAGGTCCTGCAGCACCGCGCCAAGTTTGACAGCCAGCAAGGTATTGAGAGGGACAAAGAGGATAACAGCCGCAATCGTGAGGCATGCGGTGCCGTAATTTCCAAGATGGTCCAGTCCGCTGACTGGCGTCGATGTTGCTACGATTTTTCCACCGACGAAGAACAGAGAAAGTATGACGCCTGCGATTCCCATCGCAAGTCCGATCGCGCCGCCGGCCATTCCTTTAATAGATTCCTGGATGCGCTGGTCGACGTTGTCAGGCGACGCAGTGGTGGCGGCTTCTACTGCTCCGTGTTGCAAATGGAAATGGGTGTGATTACGGTCAAGCAGAGCGTCGTTGAAACGTCGGTCAAGCCATGCGCGCCATTTGCGGTGCAGCGTTGCAGCGAAGAAGTGACGGAGCGCCGTGAATCCGATTTCTTTCGTGACGACGATCGCTGCCAGTGTCGCTGCCGCAGTTAGAATGGTTGCGGGTGTGGTCGGATGCGCTGGATTTTGAAGCGAGGCAATTGCGCCGACAAGTTGTCCGGATGCTTCAGCGAACCAGACGCTGGCGACCGATGAAAGGGCGGTGAGGAGGATGATGACCGCCGTCAATCCCCAGGCCTCCCATCGGCTGCTGAAACGCCAGTACGCGCACAGCAACCCGTCAAAAGTCTGCATTGATGAAACGGGGGTCGGCTTTGACCGGCCGTTTCCTTGAAGACTTTCCGGAAACAAATGCCTCTTATATGCGCCTGCCTTCATCGATTTTCCTCTGCCGGCACAACCCTCCGACAGTCAAATATCGGTCCATTGATGACGCGTATTGCGAGTTGCAAAGCGACGTGAGGCTCGATCACGCAATTCGACGTGGCTGCTCTTCACATCAAAGGTGTCCGATACCGTGCGAGCTAGCATTACGGTGAGTTAGCATTTCTTGCTATAGTCTTTTGAGCTTACCCCTGGCTGACATTGTGTACCGCCAGGAAGAGGCCGAGCCCGTCCTGAGGACGGCGCCGCCAAAATTCGTTCACAACCGCGGTGAACTTGACACTCCGTTCGACAGGGGACCCGTGTCGCGCGGGTCCGCGACACAGGGAAGCCGCTTCGACGCTCGCGACGGTTTGAAGTGCGTTGCTGACGGATTTCAGGCACAACCCGTAACATACACTTTCGTCCTGAAGGGTTGCTCTGAGGGCGCGTTCGAAAAGGAGCCCTTACGAGCTACGCAAACTCTCATGCCGCCGCAAAATCGTTGCCCGAGCGACACGCCTATGCGTCATGAAGACGTGATCTTGCTCAGGCTGCGATGCCGGAGGCTTCCAGCAGACGTGAGAATTGACCGCTGGAGCGTTGTAATGCCTGATAGCTACCACACTCAACGATCCGACCCGCATTGAGCACGAGGACAAGATCCGCGTCACGAACAGTGGACAAGCGGTGCGCGATAATGAAGGTCGTCCGGTCATATGTCATGTGATCCAGTGCCTCTTTGACCAGCGTCTCAGTCTCGACGTCGAGCGCCGAGGTCGCCTCGTCCAGGACCAGAATGGGTGCCGCTTTGAGGATGGCGCGTGCGATCGCGATGCGCTGGCGTTCGCCGCCCGACAGTCTGCCGCCGCCGTTGCCGACGGCCGCGTCATAGCCTTCCGGACGCCGGCAGATGAAGTCATGCGCGGCAGCCGCGGCGGCGGCAACCCGCACTTCATCCGGAGAAGCGTCCTCGCGTCCGAGGCGAATGTTTTGCGAGATCGATCGATTGAGCAAACCGGTGTCCTGCATGACGACTGCGACGTGATCGCGGATCGAGGCGCGCGAGACTGTGGCAATGTCGACGTCGTCGATTAGTATCAAGCCCGCAACGGGATCGTAGATGCGCTGTAGGAGGTTGACGATCGTCGTCTTGCCGGCGCCGGTCGGACCGACGATCGCTACCTTCTGGCCGGGCTCGATCACAAACGAAAGATTTCTGGCTGCCCAGGTGCCGTCGTCGTAGTGGAAAGATACGTCGCGAAACTCAACCCGGCCCCGTACTCGATGAATGGCCGGCGAATGGTCGGCCCTGCGCGCCGCCTCGGCTTCATACTGAAGGCCAATAAACTCTTCGAGCTTCGAACTCGCCTCGAACGTCTGCGCCGCGAAGGCCCTAACTTGATCCAGGCGGGCGATCATCATCGTCGCGAAGCCGATGAAGGTAACGATATCGCCCACGGAAAGTTCTCCACTGCGCACAAGTCCGAGACCTGTGATCAAGATGGCCGTCATTGAGATGGTTGCCGCCATCCGATTGAAGA
Organism: Rhizobium sp. SRI_017; assembly: GCF_057586295.1. Classification (NCBI taxonomy): domain Bacteria; kingdom Pseudomonadati; phylum Pseudomonadota; class Alphaproteobacteria; order Hyphomicrobiales; family Rhizobiaceae; genus Rhizobium; species Rhizobium sp. SRI_017. Next base: position 41,940 of record NZ_JBYCZP010000008.1, read on the forward strand.
CCGAGGCAATGGCCCACCAGTCGAGTACAGGAAACTGCGCATCGAGAAGCGCGCCAATGTATCCGCGGAGAATATTGGACTCGATCTCGATACGGTTGAAGGCATGAAGAACCGTGACATTGTTGATGGTGTCGCTCATATGCATGAAGACATTGTGGTAATGTCGTTCCACGGCCCTCTGGCCATCCTTGGTGCGCGCCATGACCGTCTTGCCGATCCACCAATAGGCCAAACCCAAAGCGATGAGTATCAGGCCTAGCAGCAGGTTCGTCGCTAGTGCAGTTGGTATCAGGAGCATAAGCGCGACGAATGTCGCCAGATGTGAACGCATGAATTCCAGCCAGATATTGAACAGCGACTCGCAGGCACGGACCAGCGTCTGGAAGACATTTGATGAGCCGCGCCGGTTATGCCAGGCGATCGGCATCGCGACCATGTTTTCGAACGAGACTGCAAGGATTTCGGCCTGGCACTTGTGCGCGAGCCTATCAGCCCACCGAGCGGTAAGTACGGAGAATCCGGTGCTGACAACAGCAAAGGAAAGCCATAGCAAGAGCGGAGTCAGTTCATGGCCGCGCCGCGACATCGAATCGATGATGTTGCCGAACAGTATGGGCTCGAGCACTGCGCCTCCTGCAAGAAGGAGGTTGGTAAGCACGATCATGGTCAGGTGGATCTTATGGCGACCGAGGGGTCGAAGCGAATTTAGATAGATCTGCGTGAGCGGCACCGACCTAGCCTCATGCTCGATAGGAAAAGCCGCAGTGCAACGGCCCGGGAGGGCAAATGTTCCTTGTTTAGGCATGATTGAGAGACTCATGGGCGTCGAGCTGCCATTGCAGCGCCATCGACCAGGCTTTCGGCATGAATCGCGACGTTGTCGAGATGCAGAGCGCAGTTAGACTTGCTGCCCCTTGACCTTGCTTTTGCCAACACCGTTTCACTTAGACTCCTCTCGGCGACGGGAGGAAGGAGCTTAACCCGTTGACCACTACTTGGCGCCCTGACGCGACTCGAACGCGCATCATCCATTACCATTATCGGGCTAGAAGTCCCGAGGGGTACGGGGCAATAAGTTACGACGACGCGGCGATCCGTTCGCGCAGCCAAACCTCGGACAATACGAAGATCTCCATCTTTAGCTTGTCCAGGCTCTCTCTTAGCGCATCGGCTGCTGCGTAGAATTTCGGTGCGTTGATCGTGTCGCCGTCCGCCTCGAGGCCTTCAGCCGCCAGAGCTATAAGACCGGCGAAGTCGGCGAGACGGCCCGCTTGGAAAGATGCAGTCTCGAGTTCCATCGGGCCGCTTATATGGCACCTACAATCGTGCCAATTCCGCAGAACTGTTCAGCCAGGTCAGGATCGCCGTCACGATGAGCGCAATGCAGAGCAAAATGGCGCGTGCTGCGGTTGGGTGGGGCGTCAGGGACTTCGCGCGCGAGGCCGGGGTAGCGGTCGACACAATCTCAAGATTGGAGCGGGGCGAAGAAATCATGCCTCGAACACTCGCCGCCATCCGAGCTGCGCTGGAGGCCGCCGGCGTCGAGTTCATCCCGGCAAATGGTGGTGGCCCGGGCGTTCGGCTGCGGGAGTGTCCCTGACCGCGCGCTGCCGCCGGCAATGATATTTGACGAAAGCGCCGCCTGGCGCGCGTGGCGAGGTAGGCAAGGCGGGGAAGAAGCCGGCAAAATAGTGCCGGAGGAAGGTTCGGAATGGCAATTTGGCGTTAGCCGACCTGCCGCGCGATTGCAGCGTGCCCTATCGGCTGAGCATCTCATACTCATCGATTATTTCGGCGCACCGCTCAAACTCGCGCTCAAGACGTACGGGGTCCTTCGGCTTAGAAAATCCAGCGGCATAACTTGTGTATTCATCGACGACGCTGATGCAAAGGCTTACCATGATTCGCTTCCTCTCCATGCTCACATCGGACATTGCGTCGCCGTGGGATGCGGAGGCCATAACCAATAAAATCATCATAAATAGACGTAAACGCACTCATTTCGCTCCACCCGTTTGTATTTGTACAACCGTACAACTAAGGTGTCTATTTTTATGGATGTCAATAAGAATCGTGTGAATAGGGAAGGGTGGGCTTAGGGGCACCTACGCGGGTGACAACTGGCGGCAGGGCCGCGCGTTCGGCTGCGGAAGTAGCGGAACGAAGCTGCCGACGTGGACGGGCCACGCCGAGCAGCCTTCAGGTACGCTACGACTATCAACGATGATGTACCGGCCAGGTTCCGGGTAATGCGCATTACCGTACCCTTCAGCAACACCCAAAGTTTTATATATCTTAGCCGGAACTAATTTGACATATTGCAACCACATCAGTCCTCGGGGTTGAGCATGTTCGAGCATTCCGGCGTAATGAGTGGCGCAGAGTTAGAAGAAGTCCAGCGGGTTTTTGACCGGGTGCGATCGCAGTCATGGTTCCTACGCGACGAGACACGCGAGCTAGACCTTGGCTCCTACCTGCTTCACCTATATTCCTACGGCATCAGGGACGCGAACCTGCTTTACGAGACGTGCGCGCGCTCCGCTTTTGAGCGGATCAGCGCGAAGGCGGCCTAACCGACCGAACGCTTTCGTACCGTCACCATCGGACCACAATTCCTTAGATATAAGTGAAATACGAGATCGCCCGCTGCGCCAAGGTCCGCCGGCGCAGCCCTTAACGATCTCGAACAGGTGAGCGGATCCGCCCCGCTCGCGAACTGCAGCAGCGCCGCAATGGCTGCGCGCAAAGCTCCGCACCGAACTGGGAGGATCGGCCGGGGCTTTTTCTTTGTCTGGCAGGGCAGTCTCGCTGGCGCGGTTCTTGGGTCCACATCGGCCGCGGCTTTGCCGAGGGCCAAAGCAACAATCCGCCATAATAGATAGTGTAGGTTACGAGCAAAGTCGGTTTGCCGATGCCGACGGCCAGCAAATTCGCAATCGTGCTGAACCCGAGGATCCAGAAGAAAGCCTCTGCCTTGGTCGCAATGCCGACGTCGAGGAGGCGGCGGATACTGAACACAAAGCTATAGATCATACGGCGCACTCAGGCTGTCGGGCATGACCGCGCCCTTCGTCTACGACGGCGCGATGAACGGCAATGTGTTTCTTGCCTAAGTCAAACAGGTGCTGGTTCCCACGGTCGAACCAGGCGACATTGTCATCATGGACAATTTGCCTGCGCACAAGGCCGCCGGTGTCCGAGATGCCATCGAGGCGGTCGGAGCATCGCTGCTCTTCCTCCCGCCCTATAGTCCAGACTTCAACCCCATTGAAAACGCATTCGCCGAGCTCAAGGCGATGATGCGAGCAAGGGCGGAAAGAACCATTGCCGCTCTCTGGAACGCTATCGGCCTGGTGGTCGAACTCTTCACACCAGCCGAATGCGCAAACTTCTTCAGGGCAGCAGGATATGAACCGAATTAAATCGGATGCGCTCTAGCTCAACTTTGAAGCTCGTTATCGAGCCCTCGATCAACACCTCGCATTGGTGTATCGTGCATAGTCAACACCCTCAAAGGTAGGGCAAGCCGTAGCCGCGAATGGTATTAATAGCAACTATGCCCACCAATTGTTGTCGAAAAGAGTGACTGGTCTCGCCTATCGGCGATCGGTGACGGGGGCTCGCCGCGCGTCGCGCCATTACCCCTCGCGGTCGCCCAGCATGCACCGAAAGACGTGGCATCAGGACAAATGGCGCTGACAATCCTGATGCGAGCCTCTCGCCGCCAGTTCGCCGAAACTAACGGCGCGTCGGTCAGAACTTCGGACAGACGGCACCTGTCTTGGCCCAGGCCGCGAAGATCTTGCCGAATTCATCCTGCGTGCCCGGCACCGGCTCGCGCCCGTCACCCGGCTTCCAGCCCCAGCCGACCAGGTCGTCATGCGCCATGTGCTCGATGAGCTGGTCCATGGCCATGTTGCCGTTACGGGCCTTATCCTTGATCTGCTCGCAGATCTGCCGGAGCGTCTTGCCTTCCCACGCCATCTCGATCGGGGCGAGATGCCAGTTGGGATTGCCAGGAATGCTCTTCAGGGTATCGGCTTGGCCAACGACCTTGATGTTGTCAGCACCGTGGCAGGTGTTGCACTGCATGCCGAGCAGCCCCATGCCGCCATCGCCGCGGAAGACAGGCGGCTGGTGGGGATGCATCGACATACCCTGCAGCGGCCGGTCAGTGGCCGGGTGACAGTTGACGCAGCGAGGGTGCTGGATGACCTTGCCTGCCTCTTCGAACAGCGCGATCGAGCGCGCCTCCTGGTCGGCGATCGAATCGAAGGATTCGACGCTACGCAGCTTTTTGGCATTCTGAGCGATCGAGACTGTGGCGACGGGCAGGCCAGCAGCCACCGCCAGACAGAGCGCAGCGGCGCCCGTGAACAGGAGCTTGGAAATCATCGGATGTGACCTTTCAGGACGACATGAGATTGACGACGGGAAGCTGGCGCACCGGCGCGCCGGTTAGCTTCCGCCAAGCATTGGCGACCGCCGGCCCCGCAGGGGGCACGCCGGGCTCGCCGACGCCGGTCGGTTTCTCCGTCGATTTGATGATCTCTACCGCGATATCGGGCATCTCGTTTATGCGGATCGAGCGATAGTCGTGGAAATTGGACTGCATGATCCGTCCGCCTTCGCCCAAAGTCACGGCGTCAAACAACACGGCGCCAAGTCCATAACCGATGCCGCCCTCCATCTGCGCTTTGATGACATTGGGATTGACCGCGATGCCGCAATCGACCGCGCACCAGACTTTGTGGACGCGCGGTGCGCCATCGGCGCCGACCGAGACTTCCGCGACCTGGGCCACGAAACTGCCGAAGCTTTCGACGACCGCGACGCCACGCGAATGGCCCTGCGGCAGTTTCGCACCCCAGTCCGCCATCTCGGCGGCCTTGCGCAGCACGCCAGCATGGCGGGAGTCTTTTTCGAGCAAAGCCAGCCGGCCCTCGACAGGGTCACGGCCGACGCGGGTCAGCAGTTCATCGACGAAGGTCTCGACGGCAAAGCCGGTATGGGTATGCCCGACCGATCGCCACCAGAGCGGCGGGATCGGCAGCTTGATATTGTGCGAGGTCACCTTCAGGTTCGGGATCTTGTAGGGAAGGTTCGATGCGCCCTCCACTGAGGTCGAGTCGAGATCGGCCTTGGCCATGATAGACTGGCCGACGATCACCTGGTCCCAGGCGACAATCTCGCCTTTGGCGTTGATGGCGCCCCGCATCTTGTGCGCATACATCGGCCGATAGAAACCGCCCTGGATATCGTCTTCGCGGGTCCACATATGCTTGAGGGGACGATCGCCGCCACTCAGGGCGTATACTGTCGCGGCCTCTTGCATATAGGGCGAACCGAACTGCGCCTTGCGTCCGAAGCTGCCGCCAGCAAGCTGGGTGTTGACCCGGACCTTAGACTCGTCGAGCTTTAGGATCTGGGCCGCCACCTGCTGGTCGAAGCCGGGGAACTGGGCGCCGTTATAGATATCGACCGAACCGTCTGCAGCTTTGATGAAGACGGCGTCGAGCGGCTCCATCGGCGCATGGGCGAGGAAGGGGAAGACGATTTCAGCCTCGATGGTCTCGAGGCCGTCCTGCTTGAAGGCCTTGTCGACGTCACCGTTGTTGGTCGCTTCCAGGCCAGGCTCGTTGAAGTGCCTGGCATATTCGGCAGCCAGCTGTGACGAGGAGCGAGTCTCGGCCTGGCTCACGTCCCATTCGATTTTCAGCGCGTCGCGGCCCTTGAGCGCGGCAAACGTGTTATCGGCATAGACGGTGACACCCTGCGGGATCTGCTTGACATCGACCACGCCCTGGACCTTGCGGGCTTCGCTGTCATCGACCGATTTGACGGTGGCGCCAAAGAACTTGGCATGGGCGACCACCGCGATCAGCAGATTGTCGGGGGTGATATCAAGAGTGAAAATCGCCGTGCCATTGATCTTGCCCCTAGTGTCGAGCTTCGGCAGTTCAGTGCCAATGAGCACGAAATCCTTGGGGTCCTTTAGCTTGGTATTGTCCGGTGGCGTCTGCTTCGCTGCGGCATCCGCAAAGGCGCCGAAACCGCTTTCCTTGGACGACGCGGCATGCTTGATGCGGCCCTTTTCCACGGTGATCTCGGAGGCCGGGACCTTCCACGCCTCGGCTGCCGCCGCGACCAACATGGCGCGGGCGGTCGCGCCCGCCTGCCGCATCTGTTCGTAGGCATTGGCGATCGAGCTCGATCCGCCCGTGCCCTGCAGTCCGAAGAGAAGGTTGGCGTAAATTTTGTTGTCGGTCGGCGAATGGACCGCCCGCATCTGGCTCCAGTCGGCGTCCAGTTCTTCGGCCAACAAGGTCGCGAGACCTGTGAATGGCCCCTGTCCGAATTCGATATGCTTGGAGAGAATTGTGACAGTATCGTCCGTCGCTATCTTCACGAACGCGTTGAGCGGGAGTAGCTCCGGCCCGCCGCCGGCGGGCACTCCTGTGGGCGCTGCAGAGAGGAATTTCGGCGCGATCGAAACGCCGATGACCAGGCCGGCGCCGGCGAGAAAGCCACGGCGGGTGGCAGTGATGTCATGGATTGTCATGGCTCAGCCCTCCATCGAGTTGGCAGCATTATGGATAGCCGCACGGATACGATGATAGGTGGCGCATCGACAGATATTGCCGGCCATTGCGCCGTCAATCTCCGCATCTGTCGGCTTCGGCACCATCTGCAGAAGCGCAACCGCCGACATGATCTGCCCGGATTGACAGTAGCCGCATTGCGGCACGTCGATCGCAGCCCACGCGGTCTGGATCGCTTCGGCCTCTTTGCCCTCGATGCCTTCGATCGTTACGATCTCGGAGCCGTCGACCATCGAGATCGGGGTGACGCAGGAGCGGCGAGTCATGCCGTCTAGGTGAACCGTGCAGGCGCCACATTGGGCGACACCGCAGCCATATTTCGTCCCGGTCAGTTTCTCGAAATCCCTGATGACCCAGAGCAGAGGCGTCTCGGGATCGCCGTCGAACGTGCGTTCTTTTCCATTGAGAGTGAATGTCACCATGTCCAGGCTTCCTTGCGAAGGAGCCGGCCATGGGTCGGCTCGAAAATCTCGGTTGGGTGGCGCCAGGCTGGCGATGACACAGCCTGGGGAGAGGTGGTTCGAGAAGGGAGTTACAACGGCGGCCATCAGGCAATTCAAAAAAATGTAACGAGAGGGATGGCGGCGTTCGGAATTTCTTTTTCTCCCAGGAAAATTTGAAATGGATCTTCTTGTCAGTTTGTTCCCAAGGCTGAGCAAAATTGTCCGTCGTTCGCAGCGGCTACGCTGACTTCGTCATCTGCGTCATCAGTTGAAGACGATCGCATTCAGCGTAGACCTGAATTTTAGGACTTGTTCATGTGCGGTTCATGGCAAGTAAAGGCCGACCTATGGGTTAGGACGGACTGTGCGCGGCCCGGATTCGGTAAAAGGACCTGGCGGGATTGCCAGGTCCATCCCTCATCTGAATGTTAGCACTCATTCATGCACGGTTCATCACCCCGATATTAGACGGGTGCATCAACGAACGCGGAGAGCATTATGAGAAAGATAATTGTGGGCGCGGTTGCTGCACTGATCGCAACCACGTCCTTGACCACAGCTGCCGAAGCCGGACAACGCTGGAAGCGCGGCTGGCACAAGGGGCACCATCACGCATGGCACCATAAGCGCGCGTGGAAGCGTCACGCTGGCTGGAACCACGGCCGTTGGCACCATCGCCACACCGGCTGGCGCGCTGGTATCTGGATTGGCGGTCCTAAGGTCGTCATTGGTAGCGGCTGCTTCGTCAAAAAGAAGATCAACCGCCACGGCGTCGTTGTTAAGAAGCGCTTTTGCTGATCGATTGAAAGAAGCCCGGCGGAACTGCCGGGCTTTTTTATGGGCTGGCTGGTTACGGTAACTTAGCGCGGCTCGTTTAGGGTGCCTTTCTGGCCAGCAGGCGGCGCTTTCGCTTTGTGAGCGTTCTCGACGATCAATATGCACGCGCCTGTAAAACGGAGCAGGCAGGCTAAGATCTTGGCCTTCAGGCAGATACCAAACGTTGGCGTTTGAGTAATTTCCCGAACCCCGACGCGTGAGCTGGCGGTCCCTTTGGGCAGCTGGACGCCGAGCCGCTTCAGTGATCCGCGCCGACGTGACGCCGCAAAGCGCTTCGGCGTTCTCTATCTGGGCGAAACACTTAAGGTCTGTTTCCTCGAGGCGGCCCTGCGTGATCGCCGGCACGGCCTTATCGGCGATCTTTCGATTGAGCAAAGAGAAATCTATGCGCGGCGCTACACGATTGCCGAACTCAGCCTTGTTGACCTGCGTGACGATCATGCCATCAGGATGGGCGTGCCGACTGACGTGGCGAAATCCTCGCGGCAGAGCCTCGCACGCTCCTGGCTCGACTAAATCTTTGGCCGCCAATGGATGATCTCGGTCAGTGAGATCACACATTCCATCTGGAAACCATAAATTTACGGTTTCGTATCTAAAGGCGTCGGCAGTTGGTTCGCATTGGATGTCTTATAGTGGTGATGGAACCCTCTAATCCCATGTCCCACGCTGGCTGTCGACCTCCGCATATTTCAGGTCAGGTCATCTCACGGAGTAATTGCACCTCAGGCGGTCAGAACAGTCAGCGTTATGAACGTGGCAAAGAGAATAAAGTGGGTCATACCTTCAATGGCGTTCGTCTCTCCGTCGTTGAGATTGATTGCTGCAGCAATGAGCGTGAGTGCGACCATGACGGTCTGAAGCGGGGTCATCGCCATGATGAGAGGTTGACCCTCATAAAGGGCCAGCGCTTGCATTGCCGGTACGGTGAGGATAACGGTGGATAGCGAGGCGCCCATTGCGATGTTGATGACCGCCTGCATGCGATTGCGAAGCGCGGCTTTCAGGGCGGTCAGGATCTCAGGCGCAGCCGAGATCGCGGCTACGACAACCGCGACTAATCCCGGTGAGACACCAGTTGCCTTGATGCCGGCGCTAAGGAATGCGGACATGATCTCTGCCAGGAAGCCGATCAGCGCTACGCCGAGGATGATTATTGCGATCGAAAAAGCCAACGGCGGCGCGGAGCTTTGGCCATCCGTTCCGGCTTCCTGCATGGCGGCGGAATAGCTGTAGCGAAAGAAGCCAGAATGCTGTCCAATCTGCATGCGCAGAAACAGCGCGTAAAGCGTGATCATCGCGAAGATCGTGAAGATCGAATAGAGGTGCCACTTTGCCGGCGGCACGAATTCCGGCACGATCATGGAAATGCCGATCGCCGTCAGGATCATCACACCATATGTGCGGCCTGAATTGTCGTTATAGGACTGTTCCCCGTGTTTCAAACCGCCAATAAGGGCCGCGAGCCCGATGATCCCGTTGATATCGAGCATCACCGCCGAATAGATGGTGTCGCGAACGAGTGTCGGTGAGCTCTCGGAACTCATGATGATCGCAAGGATCACAACCTCGATGAGGACCGCCGATAACGTGAGTATCATCGTGCCATAGGGATCACCAATTCTCTTGGCAAGCGCCTCCGCATGGCGCGCGACGCGGACGGAAACCGCGACAATGGCGACGAGCAAGATTGCGAAGACGGTGAATGAGGTGCCGGGTCCACCGCCGAGGAGCGCGTCTTCGGCGAAGAGGATCGCCAAGCCCACGATGAGTGCAAGAACCAATCGGCTCTCCCGCCACAGCACCTGCGAGAGCGACATCATAGCACCATGGCGGTGACGGTGAGGATTGCAATTAGGATCGCCGAACTGACGATCGCCATTTTCTTCAAGCGGGTCATCGTCGCCTCCCAAAAAACTTCTGGTGCTATCAAGGCTTGTCGGACCTTCTGTCGCGAGTATGCGTATGGAACGCGCTGTCAAGCAAATTGGGTCCCACCGGGACAATTTCGGCGTGGATGGTCAAGCGAACAGACTGTCAGTCCCTCCTGCTTTTAGCATGGTGCCGGTTGAGAAGGCGCTCTGGCCGGCTAATGCGGCCGTGATGGCTCCTCGGGAGGAAATGCCACTTTTACCTTTGAGAGAAAACGTGGATTATGTATGGGCGTGTCGCGCATCTGGTGGACCCGTAATTCTCGCCTGAACGGGATATATTTCACGCTTTATTACCCTTATGAGGCCCGAAGAGTCACGCAAGCAGGTCGTTCTGGTCGTTGACAGTCTAATCGCTGGAAAAGCCGAAGCCTTTCCTCAGCCAGAGCATCGCCTCGAAACCCGCGATGGCTCGCCGCGCCGTGTTGAAGGATTGGAAGCCGCCGATCTTCGGCACGGTCTCTTCACGCGGAAATGGTCGCTTTCGATGCCCTGCTGGAGATGATTGGTGACATAGTGGAGGGGATCCGGACGCAGGCCGCCGCCAACCGACGTTTTGATTGTGGTCGGAATGTGTTGGTGCCATCCGTGCCGATATCCCCCGGCGACATCAGAGGCTAGTCCTTCAGCACTTTGCGGAAGAAGCGCTTGGCGGCATCAAGGTCGCTTCGCAGTCAGAAGGAAAGCCACCGGGTTTCCGTGTTTGTCGATGGCCCGTTATAGGTGTCGCCATTTGCCGCGGATCTTGGCTTAGGTCTCATCGATCCGGAGCGAGCCGCAATGCGGTCGCCGAAACTGGCGCAACCGCCTCTCGATCATCGGCGCGTAGGTCAGGACCCAGCGACCGATCGTGATGTGGTTGACCTCGAAGCCACGTTTCCGGGACATTTCTTCCAAATCGCGATAGCTGAGCGGAGAGCGCAGATACCAGGCCACTGCCTGCACTATGAGCCGTGTCTCAAAATGCCTGCCTTTGAAATCATCCTTTGACTAACGCTTCAGTATTTCGACAAGGGCATTCAGAATCATGGGCTCGCTCCGCGACTTTCGGAGCGGCAGATTCTCTGCCGATGGTCAACATCGGTGAACCAGGAAAATTTCCGACAAGCCCTGATCAAGTCTTCAACGGCGCGACCTGTGCGGACGATCGGCAGCACGACTAGGAGTCACGCCGGGAAGCGTCAAACCGGCGGCGAGCTTCCGCCTTTACATCCTCCATCGAGGCGTGTGAACTCGGCCCCTGTCGATGCAATCCTTCACCAACTCGCGCAGCTTCTCGACGGTGTAGCCGAGCAGATCGCGCCGCTCTTTCCATTCGCGCACCGCGTCACGGATTGCCTCGCTGGTTGAGGCATACTCATCTGCACCGACGGCGTTGCGCACGAAGTCCGCCATCTATGGCGTCAGTGCGGTCGTTATTTTCTCGAGATTTGCCATAAGTGTACCTCTTCTTGACTTGTTCCCAAAGTTTGCGTTTAGGATACCGCATGCAAGGATAAATAGTGGAGAAAAATGCTGTTCTGCTGCTACAACGTGCTACGTCGCGAATGTGAATCGCCGTCCTCCGGAGCCGAGGGATGATGAGCTACCTAGCAAAATCGGACCAAAACCAACCGGCTCATATGGCTTAGCTATCCCACTGTTGACCGCAGCATCCGTTGCATTTCGTTGATGGCGCTGCGCAAAGTGTATGGCATCGAATCTCATTGAGATCCGTATCCCGGAGGACGGCTTGGACAGCGAAATAGCGATCCCAACTACGCGCGAGTTTTTGATCAGCGTCGGCCGCGCCTTCGCCGGGGCACTTCTTTTTGCGCTTCCAATCCTGATGACGATGGAAATGTGGGAGCTGGGCGTGACGTTGCACCCCTGGCGTATCGCTCTCTTGCTCACTACGGTCCTGCCGCTCCTTCTTGGCCTCTCCCACTTCAGCGGCATCCGCTACACCGCCCATTGGCGCGATGAGATCGCCGACGTTCTCGTCGCCATCCTGGTCTCCAGTCTGACCGCGCTGATAGTGCTTTGGACTTTCGGCGTCATATCGATCGGCATGCCGATCTCCGAGATCATTTCGAAGCTGGCGATGCAATTCATCCCGTGCAGCATCGGCGCAATGCTTGCACGCAGCCAGCTTGGCGGTTCATCTGTAGGCAACGGCGAAGAGCGAGAGCCGTCCTATGCGGGCGAGCTGTTCCTTATGATGGCAGGGGCGCTCTTTTTGTCGTTGAGCGTCGCTCCAACAGAGGAAACGATCTTGATCGCGTTCAAGATGACGACAGGCCAGGAAATCCTGCTCGTATTAAGTTCGCTCCTGGTGATGCAGCTGTTCGTCTATGCAGCGCATTTCCGTGGCGGGCATACCTTCGAAGGGATGTCGATCGCCAGCGAGTTTGCGCGCTTTACGGTGGTCGGCTACGTAGTCGTCATGGCCGTCAGCTTCTGCCTGCTTTGGCTCTTGGGACAGATTGACGGGACATCCTGGCGAGAAATCCTGAGCATCTGTGTTGTCCTCAGCTTTCCCGGCGCGATCGGCGCCGCAGCGGCGCGGCTGATCCTATGAGTGGCCAAAGCGAAAAGAATACGGAGGCTAAGACCACGAAACAGGGGACGTCAGGTCTGGAATGGGGCGTGGCGGCGATCGCCGGAGTGCTCTTCGTCGTCATGGTGGGATACATGGTGGTGGAGGGCTTCGCCACCGCCGAAAACCGCGTAGAGATCCAGATCATAGCATCACCTGCCGTCCGCCAAGGCAACGCATTCGCCGTCAGGTTCGATGCACGTAACATCGGCAATCAAACCGCTTCGAGCCTTGTTGTCCGGGCTACGCTGTCCGAAGGCGATCGTGAGGTGGAGACAGCAGAGGTAACGATCGACTACCTGCCAGGTCGGTCGAGCGCTTTTGGAGGATTTTGGTTTTCGAACGACCCGTCGCGGCTCAAGGTTGATATCCGGGCCGTCAGCTACCTTGACCCATGAGAAAGGTCTGGTGGCGAGAGTTGCCGCCCGCTCGCTGTATCATGAGGAGACAATCACCCCAAACTCTAGGAAAGGAGATCTGACCATAGCCAGTATCGCGCTCGGCGCCCACTACGAGAAGTTCCTGAAAGAGCTCGTTGACGAAGGGCGACATAACAGCGACAGCGAAGTGGTGCGGGCAGGCCTGCGCATGCTCGAGGACCATGAGGCCGGTCGTGCGCGTTGGATTCGGGAAGAACTTCCCGGCCGTCTGGCCGCCCATCTGGCCGATCCGAGCACCGGAATCCCGGCCGAGGAGGTGCATGCCGAACTGCGGACCTTGCACGAAAGGCGTAAGTCGGGAAAGCGCTAGGGCATGGCCCATCGCATCATCTACCGTCCCGAAGCCCCGGCAGGAGCTCCGCGACCTCTATCAGTACATCGCCGAAGCCGCGTTCCGGTAGCGGGCTCGTAGCTGGACCGCCTTGTGCCCCCCTGGTCGAAGGCCTCCAGATGTTCCCCAGCGTGGCACCGAACGCGCGGACATGTGCCCGGACTGCGGATCATCGGCTACAAGCGCAGTGCCAGTATCGCCTTCGTAATCCAGCGCGGCGAGGTTGTAATCCTGTGCGTGGTCTACGGCGGGCGAAACATCACCGCCGACCTGCTCGACGAGCGTCTGTGAGCCCTGGCGGCGCCGGCAGTGTGGAGAAGGGCGGTGATCCTTTGCCCCGTTGGTGCAAAATCGAGAAGGCCAACAAGGGGAACACAGGCCAGTGGTGACCGACAACGGCTACCACGAAAGCGCGCTCCACGCGGACGAAAGCGCTCTGTCGGGACATGAAGCGCAGCTTTGCCGGCCAAAAGACCACCAAGCATTCGGCTGGCGAATATGTCCGTCACGAAGGCGATGCGGTCCAGTTCTACGCCCTTGCTCTCGTTCTGCATGATGACAACTCCTCACTCAACCAACGCGACCCCATTGGGGATCAAATGGAGTCGTTCCGCGGCTCTGGAACATTCCGCGCTGCTCGCAATTGAATCCGTCACGAAAGGAGGCCGTCATGGAACATTGGGACGTGGTTTCAGTCGGATTTCTGAGCGCAGCATTCTTGTTTTGCATCGGCATATTGGTGCTGAGAACTTGAGGAGAGGATCTTGATGAACCTGGCACAGCGGTCGCTCGGCGATCCGCAGCGACTTGTGGTGCTGGAACAGCAACTCGAGGCACACATAGGTGAAATTTTGTCCGAGGCAGCCGACGCCGGCTATTCGACTGCCGAAGTGCTGATGGCGTTCAGAGTAGTGTGCGATCGCCAGCGTACGGCGTTGGCAGAAGATCCGGATCCCGCGTAAGGAGGTCGCATAGCGCTCCTATCAGAAGCTTAGCGGTGTGGGAACCGAAAGCGGGAACCGTTTTCGACCATCCGCGTTTATCGGCCCATGCGAACCGATAGGACTCAAACTTCCACAACCGTTTTGGCGCTTTTCGGCGTCGGAGTAATCGTGTTTTTCGGGGCCGTCGCGACGGGATTCCAACCGTTTCGTTCGAAACTTCAGACTGAGATTAGCACTGCGAAATGACCATAGCGGAGCCCGTTACCTTCAAGTCGATTCCCGCCACACGCGGATGGACCGTCATCCGTGATGGGAGAGCTGTAGCCCACTATCCGAATCAGAGCATCGCCGAACGCGAAATGGCGCGCCTGGCGCGGGCGGTGGCGAAGAAGGGTGGACAAGCTCGAGCGATCCTCCATAAGCGGGACGGCTCTGTTGCAAGTGAGAGGACCTACACGAAACTGCCGACGCCATGGTTGGGGCCAGGAGCGAGGTAAGGTACCGTGCCTCGCCAGCCGGAGATTTTCGTGAGACTAATTCTTGCCAGTGTCGCATTGATTTTTCTAATGGCCGCTCCCGGCCAGGCCGAAGAGCGCTGTGGATGGCTGAGCAACTCCGCCACGGGTAAATGGGATCTCTACGACACCCGAGGCGCCTGGCAGATCATGTTCCTCGGAGGTGATAGCAGCCAAGCCGAGGGAATGGACAAGATCCCGGATCTGACGTTAGGGGAATATGTCAGAACGTTCGCGACCAAGGGGTATGGCTGCGCTTGCATGGACGCCGATACCGATGACGATGCGATCACGCGAATTCATTCGGTGAGGCAGTTGCCCCTTTCCAGATGTCGGACCGACCCGGCAATCCAGTATTTTCTGCAGAAGGATTAGATCGTGCGCCGCGCCAACAGGTAGCGGCGCACAGAAGGAGTTTTTCGACATTTTTTCGGGCAGGTGACTCTCACCAATCAATGTTGCATTCGGTCACATAGCATGTGCCTTTGCCGCCCGTGCTGTGCCTATCACACTCGCGAACAGCCTTGTTCGAGGCTTTGCGTTCCGAGTTATAACCTGTGCTCCACCCCGTAGCGCCTTCTGGATCTTCCGCCGTGCACCCCCACGCCAGAGCATTTGAAGACCACGCAAGGAGCCGGCTAGGACTGCAATTGCAATCAGGCTGTGTCTTATAGTAAAATGCATTGAAGTCATCCCTTGAGTTAGTTGCTCAGCTTGCGCTGGCATGCTGCTAACGTCCCAGCAGGAAGATCCATGCAAGATAAATATCCTAAATTCTAAGCTCGTTTCTTCAACTCCGGAAATTGGGGAAATTTCACTGTCGAAATCCGTATTCTTAACGAAGGTCTACCGGCGAAAGTTGTTGCTAACCAAAGGGTACCTTGTGATGAGGGTGTGGGCCGGAGTATTCAATGAATCGTCATCTCGTCGCCGTCGTCAGCATCAATAAGCCGACGTAGCCCGACCTCTTGCACCACCCGTGCGAAATCGTCCCACGCTTCCTGGTCGGTCGTAAAGAGCTCGGTCCACGTGACGGACGTTTCCTCATCGAGGGCGACCTCCAAGGTCCAGCCGTCGTTTCCCTCGATCTTGTAGATCATTACGTCAACGGTCATCTCGTTGTCGCCATATTGCTGCGAGAGTGATGAAATCTCCGCCTTCGGAGGTTCGTCTGTCATGCGATATCTTTCCAACCATGCATTTCTCAGTTCCTAAGATAGCTCTTCCCGCCATCATCCTCTAGGCAGTAGTGCCCGCCTTTCGGTCGAATGCAATATCGACCAAATCGGCATGAGCAGTTTTTGCCGATGACGGCGTCCATCTCCTGAGACGGGATCAGGCCCATCGCGCCCGTCGTCGCCGAGCAATTCTTCTTGCTGCCGCTCACTGAGCCATCTGAGATCAAACCGGCGACGTCATCAGAGGCCTCGAATTCAAAGCCTCAGTAAATCGCATCGGGACTCGAGCTGCCTGTCATGCATGACGCCGCGCTAGGTGCCGCCCCCGGGGCGGGCGCGCCTATGATAGGAAACGGGGGCAATGCCCCCGCTATCGTTTCATCACCGTCGCGATGACTACTGTTGCATGTCCATAGTGGTACCAGGCTCCTGGCACGGTGCGCCGCCCGCGACATGATCACGGCACTTCTGTGCGTCTTCCATGTCTGGTCGACTGGGGTCATTTATGCTGCCCGTGGCCATGTTGTCCTTGCCATTGTTATCGTTCTTTCCGCCATTGTTGTCGGCAGCAAAAGCGAAAGAGGATGCGGCCAGGAGGCCGGCGGCGAGTGTAAGTACGAGTTTCATTTCGAAGTCCTTTCGAGACCGGTTGAGCCCAGTAAACCGGTGGGATTCGAAAGCGTTTCATGATTCATCATGAATTTTTTTGGCCTGCGACGTGAAACTGTTTTTGGTTTCGTAACCAGGCGCACGCCGAAATTGCTGCAGACTTCCGGCGAAGGCTGCGAATATGGTGCTGATCCATCGAACATTCACTTGTGAACAATGGTCCCAACCGTTGCGGCGCGGGGAGAAGGGTGAACGGTTTCCCCACGCTTAACCGGCCCATTCACGGAAGTCGGTTACACCATCATACCGGTCGGCACGAGGTAACTTCTAACCTCAATGTTTCACAAGCCGCATTTGTCGGAGCCGCATCGTCTTCTCCACCCGCTGCTTGCGTTCGTTCTCCATGATCTCGGCGAAGGCCCGGTCGGTTTCCTTTCGCCGCGACTCGATCTTGCCCACGCGGATCTGTTGCTTCTGCTCTTCCTCTTTCATGGGGCACCTCCCGTTGACTAGCTTGGACGCCGTGAACGTGGCACGTCGGTAGAGGTTCCGCGAGCCTGGCATTTCTGTGGGCTGTCCGATCGCCGGGCCATCCTGGCCGCTCGATGCAAACCGTTTGTATCGGTGCTCAGCCAACACTTGATGATCAGATCCGAGGTCGAAATGACCGCCACGCTGATCTTGAGTTCCCGGATGCGCCTCGTGCGAGCGCCTTCCATCTCCCAATGCTGGACTGAACAATCATAGCTCGATCGGCGGCGGAGCCTTATGAGCTTGAGGGCATCGGTCGCCCGCCAAGTGAACCGCAACTTCACCGACCATGGAGTGACGCCGTGACCGAGGACGAACGGCGCCCGACAGATCAGAGCGCAACGCCGTAGCAGCACTCGACACCGACACTGCCGTCTTGCCTGTAGAACATAGTACGCGCAGACTTCCCTCGCTTTGCGGCCACCTTAGCCAGCCGCGTCGCGGCTCGTTCTGCGATAAATTGGAGCGAATATGCGTTGACGAGCTTGTCGTCTCGCGTCACGTGCCAACGGATGCCGTTTGGGGTGGCCTTGAAGACAATGAGATCAACCATGGGCATCAGAACCCCACGCTGAGTGAGATGATACCGATGAGAAGGAAGGGTAGAGCGCCCACGGCGGCCATCTTGATGTTGCGATTCTGCCTGGCGCGATTGCCGTCCCAATCATAAGTCAACTTCTTCTCCACTTGTTTGCGCATCATGGCGCCCTAGAAGCACGCGCAAATCATTTGCGCCGAGAAAATCATGTCTCTAAAAAAGGAAGCCGGCCGCGGGAGGATGCGGCCGGCTTCTGAATAATGGACTTTCGGCTTGGGAGCAGAGTGCCGATTGTCGGTGTGACCCGCCCGGGAGAAGATGGGCAAATCAGTAAGTCCGAAATACGCGAGCTCCCCATTCCCGTGAATCCCAAGAAATAGCGACAGTGACGCGAAAGGCCGGGCTCGCGAGCTCACTGCCGCTGCGAGTCCGCCTTGGGGTAACACAGTTGGCCTGCCCTGGGGCTTCGCCGCCCCGATGCTCATCGGTCAAAGAATAAGTTGACCTCGTGCGCCACTTCGGAGAACGGACCCTAGGTGGAGAGATGGGGCGTCCGGATTAACCAGCTAGAAAACCGCGTGAAGCATCCAGGCGAAGAAACTCGCCAGGGTCGCTGTTGTGAGCAGGCGGTAGATCAACTCATCAGTCAGATTCATCGGTGGGCTCCTTCGCGGAGCCAATGCCCTGATCGCTGAAAAGTTCACACAACGAGGCTGAAGTCGGCCGCAGTTGAGCAGGGCAGAAGGAGCGCCCGCGAGGACGGTCGCCAAGGGATGCTGCGCCACCCCTTCGCTCAGGTGCCCGTGAAACCTATTCCAGTCTCACTACCGACTTGAACGGGACCGTGAACAGCTTGGTGCCCAATTCGTCATCGATCTCGAATTTTTGACTGTCGATGACTTCGTACGGCGGACTTTCTCCCATAGGATTCTTCTTGCTGCTTCTTCAGCTTCGCGGAGAGCGTCTCTCACGCCATCCATCTCGCGCCCTTCCCGATCGGGGATGAGGGCATCGTCATCACGTATATGAAATAGAACCGTGTCATGGGCATTCTCCTGTAAGTGGAGCGACCTGCGACAGCGAATTCGGTTCTGTGAAAACGGCGCGGGTGTCCTCCCAAGATGTTCTGATTTACCCCGCGAATCGACAAGAGCAGCCTCTTGCCAACTAAGGAGGATTCGCTTGTATAACCATTACGAACTCATCTTCGACGTAGTGACAAGGGACGCGCTTGTAGTCATCGATGGTAAAATGTATCGCCTCGACGGACCTTTCGGCACAAGAGAAGATGCCGAGGCTGCGGCTGATGTACTAAAGTTGGCTCTCGCAGATCCAATTCAGACAGGTGCCGCCGCGTAGAATGACTACCCGCCCGCACCTCCCGAGTGCGAGCGGGCGTCGCTGAAGTCGGGACGTACGTCTGCACTGACGCGCGAGGGAAGGTTTCTCACGGCGCTGCCAAGGTAGCATGCCGCTACGGCGTCGTGGGCTTTGTGCGGAAACCTGCCGCCGGCGACGGCGTTCTTTCTTCGGCCCCGGGATAAAGGTTAATCCCGCAACTGGAGACGCTAGCGTTCGAAACTTGCTTGACTCTTTTCCTAACCATGAACAAAATAAGAACATATTCCGCATGAGCGGAGCGTTTTTCATTGTCAGCGATAGGAGAATCGCCATGGCAGCGGCCGAACAACTGCGCCTTGATATCTGCGAGGAGAGAGCTTCCCCGCCTCAGGAGATCGATCTCGTCGATGCATTGATCTGCGCCCATGGGGGTGACGCCAGGCGGGCGGTGCATGAGCTTATGCTGGATGCCGACTTTCTCCGCGATCAGCTTGCCACTGCGGCGTTGTTGATGAGCCGAGGCTACTCCCGCGGCTGGCGGCCGAAGTACGAGCGCCTGTAGACATGGCGGGTTCCGACCTGCGCTTTCTGGGCTTCGGCGTGAAATCCTATCGCGTCCATGATGGTGTGAGCCTCGACACCGTGACCGGCCTACAGCAGTGGGAGGTGCTGGGCGGTCAATGTGCCAAGTGCGGCCGGATTTCGTGGCTCGAAAAACGCGCCGTCGAAAGGAAGGTCGGCAATCAGTACCTTCTGAACCTGCGCGGCAAACTCAAATGCGAGTGCGGCAATAAGCAGGGTAACGACGTCCTCATCGGCTACCTTGACCGAAACCTCTGAGGCGGCAAGTATCGGCCGACCGATGGGAGGCCTACCGCATGTGCAACCTCTACCGCCTTAACCCGCGCGACTGGACGATCGGTTTTTCGGACGTCGTTGCGGGCGCTGAGTTCCTCGTCAACCATATGGACAGCTATGAGGTCTATCCCGATCGGGAGGGGCTCATTCTCCGGAACACGGCCCTCGGCAAGCGCCAGCTCGCCCATGTCAGGTGGGGCCTGCCGTCGTCGAAGAAGGCGCTGATGGACGCGGCATCCAAGCGTGCCGACAAGCTGCGCGCCAAGGGCAAAGAGGTCGATTTCAACGCGCTTCTCAAGATGGAGCCCGACGGCGGCACGACCAACGTCCGAAACACCTCGAGCTCACATTGGAAGCCATGGCTTGGTGTCGAGAACAGATGCATCGTGCCGTTCACTCGCTTCGCCGAGCCCGATCCGGCCAGCAAACCGGAAGGCGGCCGGACACCGAACGCGTGGTTCTCGCTCGACGAAAGCGAGCCCATTGCCTATTTCGCCGGGATCTGGGTTCCGCAATGGACCAGTGTTCGGAAGGTCAAGGAAGGATTGATCACCGCCGACCTCTATGGCTTCCTGACCACCGAGCCGAACGACATCGTCGCCCCGGTTCACCAGAAGGCTATGCCCGTCATCCTCACCGATCCCGACGAGGTCAACACCTGGCTTACCGCGCCCTGGCCGGACGCAAAGGCGCTGCAGCGGCCGTTGCCCGACGATCAGCTCGTCAAGTTGGCGGCGTGAGGTGGCTGAGAAACTCTATCCAACCCGGCACACGACGATTGGCTCGGTGATTGATGCTGGGCTTCGTATTCACGCGTTCTGCATCGACTGCGGCCATGACGAAGATGTGGACCTCGGTGAGGTGGCGCGCCGGCTCGGTCGCAAGCATAGCTCCCTGCCAGTGCACCTGGTGCCTCGGCTCGTCTGTAGCACTTGCGGTAGCAAGAACGTAGGCACGGTGCTGGCACCCGCCAATGAGGCCGTGCCCGCTGATCAGATCAAGCACGTCGATACGAAATGGAAAGAACACTATCGGCAGGACGGGGAAGGAGAGGCGTAATTGCGCCTAATAACGACGATTATCGTGAGCAGGTCGTGACTTTCTCCCGCGTTAAGTGGGCAACAGCCCCTAAATGACTTTCCATCCAAATCCGTCACATCGGTGCCAGCCAAGATCGCCTCCGAAAAGCAGTCTTGGTTCATGCCTCCGGTGATTTGAGAACCCACTTTGTCAACAGGACCTCGTTTGTCAGCACCGGTCAGTCCGGAAGAGGAATGTGCTCATCCCGGTCATCGCCCGGAAGATCGAAGCGACCCTTGCCCCAGTTTTGCGCGCGCCACTTGGATTTGGCCTCTTCGATGCGCGCCTGCGAAAACGCAACGAAATTCCACCAGATGTAGCGGGGCCCCGGAAAAGTCGCGCCGCCGAGAATCATCAACCGCGCGCCTTGGGCGCCGTCCGCGATCGTGATCCTGTCGCCTGGGCGGAAGACCATCATCTGGGAGGCGCCGAATTCCTGGCTGGCGACCGAGATCGAGCCCTCGACGATGTAGATGCCCCGGTCCTCCTGATCGTCCGGCATCGGCAGTCGACGCCCCGCTTCCAATGTCACGCCGGCGTAAAAGGTCTCGGAGAACATCCTCGCGGGCGCGTTCTTGCCGTAGGCGTTGCCGAGGATAAGCCGCACCGACACGCCGATGTCCTCGATCATCGGCAGCGCTCCTTCGCTGTGGTGCTCGAAGCTTGGCACCATATCCTCTTGCGCGTCGCTAGTGCCAGCCAGGTCTGAATACCGAACAGGCTGTTCGGGCCATTGCGGGCGGCAACAGAGGTGCGCTCTGAGTGGGACACGCCGCGTCCGGCAACCATCCAGTTCAACTCGCCGGGACGGATGATCTGGTCGGCACCCGGTGCTGTCCCGATGATGAACGTCACCACGAAACAGGTAGGTGACCGTACCCAGACCGATAGGCGGATGCGGTCGAACGTCAACCCCCTGTCCTGTTAGCAACTCGGCGGGTCCCGCCTGATCGAAAAAGATAAAGGGGCCCACCATCTGCCGCTCCGGCGCCGGCAGGGCGCGCGTGACCTCGAAGTCTCCGAGGTCACGCGTTCGCGGAACGATGAGGGTATCGATCGCGCCGATGCCAACCTTGTCGGGACAGCCAAAATCGATTGCCGGGTTCCAACTCATGCGCATCATCCTCTCCTGGGCTTTCGGACTGTCTAGATTGGCGCGACACTGTCTGCCGAACTAGCCCGGCGATCCGTCAAGCTGTGTTGCAGCAATTGGATCATGCGGGCCATCGCCGAGGGGGTGCCATCAACGAACGCCGGTCCTTGACGAGGCTTCGCACCGTTCGTTTCTAGCCGTCGAGACCCCAAAGTTCCGGGTTCCGTTTGAAATAATCGATCAGCATCTCGGTGAGAACCCGCACTTTCCGCGTGGGATACTGACCTGGCGGACGGACGACATACACACCTGCTACCGGTACCGGATAGCGCGTCATGATCGGAACGAGCGCGCCGGAGGCCACATAGTCATGTATGATGCAGTCAGGGAGCCAGGCGATGCCGAGGCTTGCCGCCGCCGCGACCGCAAGTGCTATAGCGTTGTCGGCCTTGAACCTGCCCTGCGGCTGAACCGTGACGATCTTGTCGCCATCCATGAATTGCCATGTCTCCGTTCCCTGCGTGAGGGCCTGATGGGTGACGAGGTTGCCTGGCGTTTCGGGTGAACCGTGCATTTCAATATAGCCCGGGCTCGCGACAAGCCTGCCATGGAACGGCCCGACGCGTTTCGCGATCAGGTTGGAATCCTGAAGGTAGCCAGCCCGGATCGCGCAATCGAAACCTTCGGCGATGAGATCGACGAAGCGATCCCCGTAGTAGGTATGGATGTGGAGCTTTGGGTGCTGGCGCGCCATTTCGGCAAGCACTGGGGCGACGTGGGTGGGGCCGAAAGTAAGCGGTATAGCAACCCGTAGCCGGCCGCGAAGATCACCGGTCGGAAGGATCGTTTCTCTGGCTGTATCGATCTCGGCGCTGGCTCGCGCCGCATGGTCCCTGAACGTAATTCCCGCTTCTGTTAGCGCGGCGCCGCGGGTCGTTCGTGCAAGAAGCTGGACGCCAAGCTCCGCTTCAATCCGAAATAGCCGCCGGCTGACGATTGACTTGGAGACGCCGAGACGGCGCGCGGCGGCCGATACGCCCCCCGCATCGGCCACTGCGACGAACGTTTGTAGATCCTCGCTGACGCATGTCTCCCATGAACCCATTTCCGTCCATGGCGGCAGAGAATGGAAGTCTTGATGACCCCTCGTAACGGCCTTGATTCGCTTCTTCGTCCCGAAGATTCGGTCCTCGTTCTAATCGATCACCAGCCTTATCAGCTCGCGAACCTGAACAGCCACGATCCGCACATGGTGGTCAACAACACGACCGCGCTGGCGAAGCTAGCCAAAGCCTTCAATGTTCCGACCATTCTCACCAGCGTCATCGCGGCACGCGGTGGACTTCTCTTCAAGCAGATCACCGACGTATTTCCGCGCCAGGAAGTCATCGATCGCACCTGGGTGAACACTTGGCAGGACGAGAATGTGGTAAACGTCGTCAAAGCGACCGGCCGAAAGCAGCTGATCATCGCCGGCCTGTGGACCGAAGTCTGCGTCGCAATGCCCGTGATCCAAGCCGTCGGCGAAGGTTGGGACGTGACCGTGATCACCGACGCATCGGGCGGGATTTCGAAGGAGTCCCACGAAGTAGCCATCCAACGAATGATTGCGGCAGGCGCGAACGTGATGACCGTGATGGCGCTCGCTGGCGAATGGCAACGCGATTGGGCGCGCACCGAGCATGTCGAGGAACTGACCGAGATTCTCATCCAGCACTTTGGCGGCAGCGGCATCGCTTATCTCTGGGAGCAGCAGCTGCTCAACACGCCAGTAGCTGACTGAGTCCGGCCGGGGTGGCGAGCATTTCGGTGAGAGTCGGAATCTATCCGTTTGTTAGCCCTCGCCGCCCTCACCTCACGCAGAAGTCTTCTACCGAAGCCATCCGCTCATATGCGGCGACTGCGTGTGATGCCAGCCGCCATCATTTGAATAATTTACGGAACTTTTCGATGCCTCCCACCTTCAACCTTGGAAGGGACTCGGTCCCGAGGGATAGGCTCCAATCGCAGGGGCGGCGTGGACCCGGCCGGGGGACATTGCCCTGGGCCTAAAAATAGCATCGCGGACACACTGGAAAGTAGCCGTAGATTCAGCATCCGGCCCGCGCTGAAGGCGCGGATCTATTTCACCGGTGCTTCGCATCGTCCACATTGCACAAATAACCATAGAGGAGTCAGTCCATGACCACGCGCAAATTTGCCCTTACCGACGCACCGCTGGAACGCTCGCCAGGGCAGGATGGCGACATTTTTGCCGGTAACGTCCTCGACCAGCGTCACGGCGGTCCGATAACGATCGGTTTCGGGCGCTATGGACCAACCCAGACCCTGGAGGAGACTATGGCCGTGCACGATACGATGGTGATCATCGAAGGAAAGATCACTGTCACCGACGACCACGGATCGGTGACGGCAGGTCCGGGGGAAATCATCGCCATGCAGAAGGGCGATAAGGTGACGATCCGTTCCCACGAGGATGGTGCCGTGACGGCTTACGTCACCTACCCTCATTGGCAACAGCCAGACGCTTGATTGCACCAGGTTGCGGTGGGACACCTAATGGGTCCCAACTGCGGCTCGCTCTCACGGGCCGAAAGCCAACGTCGGATCTTTTACTTTAAATGCCCACTCAAGTACCTTGTTCCTCCATAGGTGATCGGACCCCTTTCGGCCCTCAAACAGCCTTTACGCGTCCTGCGGTAATTTGAGCTCGCGGGTCCTGTGTTACTTCGCTTCAGCAGCCGTGGTCGGGGACGATCCCTTCGGCCGCCGCGTAGGTCCGCCGGGTGATCTCTTCAAGCACACCAAGATCTACGTCCGCCAATTTGGTCAAATAGAGGCAGGCCTTCGAGCGCTTGTGCTTGCCGAGCTTCGCGACCAGGGCGTCATAATCGGCAAACTTACCGACATAGAGCACGAGGTTGGCCGCCCGAGGCGAGAAAGCGACGCGGCACATATCGCCGCCATGGCCGCTCACGTACTGATAGTGATAGATTCCGAAGCCGACGATCGACGGACCCCACATCACCGCGTGCTCACCGGTGACACGCTCCATCATCGCGCGCAACGCGTGGCCGTCAGCGCGGCGCAGGGGATGGGAGACGCCGTTGAGGAAATCATCGACGCTGATGTCAGTCGGCTTCGTCTTTATTTCACCCATGCGTGCCTCCTTCAGCCCGGGTCGCCCGAACACTCAGCCAACGATCATCGGGCTTCCCAACGCACCGACGTATCTCGCTGACGATCCAGCCGGCGTCTGTGAGTTTGGACCGCAGGGCCGCCTCGCGCCAGTACGTCTCGACATAGCGCCGCGGCGTTGAAGCGCTGCCATGCGTGGACACATCCTCGCCATCGCCCTCTCTAACCGAGACATGGAGTGGACCGCCCGTCTTGGTCGCCCGGCAAGCCGTCCAAGCACCGTGCCGAAATCCTCACGCGCAACATGAATCAGACAGGCACAGGCCCAGATTCCATCGTATGGCGTGTTAGGATGCTTCGGGTTGGCCAAGTCCTCTGTCAGCGGATCCAAAAGGTCGGCCTCGAAGCCACTTTCGCGAAGCAGTTCGACGAAACTCTTCGAAATGTCCGTGCGCCGCACGCTGATCCCTCGTTTCTCAAGCTCAACTGCGTCTCGCCCGCCACCGCTTCCAATTTCGAGCACCCTGCCTGAGCCACCCAGCGCGGTCACGAACACATCGATCTCCGTCGCGACCCATTCAGGCATCACTGCCCCCTCAGCAGCATACTCGCCGCGACCGCATCGTAGGACCGCACGGTCTCCTGGTCGGTGCTCATCTTAGTTCTCCTCAGACTAGAACAGGCTGATCCCGGTCAACGCCCCAAGCTTTTCGATCAACCGATCCTGGAAGGTTTCGTCGGTGACATGGGCCGCAGGCCTGCGGACCTCGCGGTGATGCCAATACCTGCCACTGAGCTTGGCGGCGGGATCGTCGCTGACCGAGAGCCATGTCTGAGTCAAATGACCCTGTTCAAGATCATCAGGAGCGCCAGGCCCACCCATCTTCGTTGGCACCCAGCCGGGATCCACCGAGTTGCTTAGCACCTCCGGCCAGTGCCGGGCGACCGCCGCGGCAAGAGTGGCCACATGGAGCTTGCTGTCGGAATAGGCCTGGCTGGGGCTCCAGCGACGCCCGCTCCAATCGATGTCATCAAGCGAAGCACTGCCGCCGAGATGCATGCCGCTGCTGAGATAGACGAGCCTGCCCGGACGCTTGATCAGAGCGGTGAGCATGTAGGGTGCGATTGTGTTCACAGCCAGCGTCTTGGCGTGACCCTCTGCCGTGTCGCCACGAACGGGCTCGAGATAAATGCCGGCATTGTGGATGACCGCGTCGATGCGACCGATGGCGTTGACGTGCTCGGCGATCGATCGGGTCTCGACGGCGCTGCCCAGGTCGCCGATGACAACGCCTGCGATACCGTTTGTCATTCCGCTCACCGCCGAAGCGCGCGCATTCGAGCGTGCATGCAGCACCACCTCATGCCCTTGGCCTATCAAGGTTTGGGCCGCCGCGAGGCCGAGGCCATCGGTAGAACCAGTAATAAATATGCGGGGAATTGGTCGATCCTTTCAAAGGCAGCCGGTGGATTGAAACACGATAGTTCCGCCCCCGCAACCTTTGCTGCCACCAAGATGCTTGTCGATCAGGTCAGACTGAACAAACCACGGTTGCCGGAATTATGATGCTAAATCTCCTGCCAGCTGACCCTCGAGCTCCTGGAAACCGATGAAACAAGATAGCGAGCGTGTAGGATCCGCCATTTCTCCATTTGCCGTGCCGAATTTTGGGCCGGCATTTTTCGCGATCCTCCTGGCAATGCTCGCCGAGGCGATGGCAGGAAGCTATATCGCGCTCCTCGCCGTCGAAGACATCGGTATGTCGCCCCTGGAGCTCAGCGCGTTCCTTACGATTCCGGCAGCGTCCGGTATGGCGATTACCAGCCTGTTCGGACATCTGCTCGACCGCAAGTCTCTCATTTGGCCTCTTGTCGTATCGCTCCTCTCCAAATCGGTCGGGTTCCTGCTTTGCGCTTATCTCACCGAGATATGGACGCTGGTTTTGAATGCTGGGATCCTTTTCGGCCTTGGCGCCGCATCCTTCAGCATTCTGTTTGCCGTTGCGAAAGGTCGATTGGACCTAGTGGGTGGTTCGACGGTGTCGCGGGGCATGGCTATCCTTCGACTGGTCGCTTCCCTCAGTTGGACAATCGGCCCGGCGCTAGGCGCGGTGCTCGTGTCCCAGAAAGGGTTTCCTGGTGTTTTTCTGGGTGCGGCCTCGCTCGCGGCCTTGTCGCTGGCGATCGTTATCTTTACGCGCTTCAGAGCAGTGGAGCGAACATTCGCGAAGCGGCCGAAGTTGGGTCTCGAAAATCTGCGTCGGGCCGCGCCGGCTATTCTCGCGCTATCGGCGTTCCATACCGCAATGTTTATGGGATCGAACGCGATGTCGATCATCGTGGCACAGGACCTTGGCACTGAGCGCGATGTCGGCTTGCTATTCAGCCTCTGCGCGGGGCTCGAAGTGGTAGTGATGGGCGCCTTCGTGGTCTGGCCCGGTCTGTCGAACAGGCAAGGGCTTCTGTTCTTCGGATTCGCCCTCTTCGCTGCCTATTTCCTGATGGCGCTAGTCTGGCCAACATTGCAATCGCTTTATTTTGGTCAGATTCCGAGAGCGGCGGGGATCGGGATCATCAGCATTGTCGGCATGGCGGTCGTGCAGGACCTCCTGCCTGGTCGGGCCGGGACCGCGTCGGCGTTGTTCGGCAACACCATCAGCGTTGGCTTCCTGCTTTCGGGCCTCGGCACCGGTCTATGGGCGAACGCGTTCGGATACTGGTGCCTGTTCTGGCTCTGCGCGAGCCTTTGCGGATTTGGTGCAATCGTCCTGCTCTTCGGGCGGCGGGTTCCGATGATCCAGACGAGATAGGTTGATCGAGCAATGGATCGACGCGAGTGGATCACCATCGTCTTGCTGGCCTTCCTGTTCGGAGGCTCCTTCTTCTTCACCGAGATCGCCAATGAAGATGTCGGGCCGTTCACGATTGCCGCTTCGAGATTGGTGATCGGAGCGGTGGTCCTCATCGCAATTCTTCACTTCGTCCGGGTGGATGGAGACCGCTTGCCAACACTCCGGCAGATGGCTTTGCTTGGGCTGTTCAACAGTTTCATCCCGATCACTTTCATCGCGGTTGCGCAGCGCGACCTTGCCAGTGGGGTTGCAGCGATCCTGGCAGCAACGTCCCCGATCGTCGGCGCAATTTTTGCCCACTTCTTCTCACCGAGAGAACGGCTGACTCTTCTCAGGGCGCTCGGCACTAGCATCGCGTTCGTCGGCGTGATCCTGATCATCGGGCCCGGAACCCTAATGAATACGGATATCGCATTGGCACCTTTCGCCGTGCTGCTGGCTGCCATGTCATCTGCTGCTGCGGGCGTCTTTGGAAGAAGAGTTGTCGCCGGTGACGTCGCACCGCTATCTGCCGCCACCGGGCAAGTTGTCTCAGCGGCGACGATAGCGACAATCTTCGCATTGGTCGTGGAGCAACCCTGGACCCGGCCATACCCCGGTCTGTCATCCGTTGCCGCTCATCGTCATGGGCGTCTTGTCGACGGGGCTTGCCTATCTTCTCTTCTTTCGACTGCTGGCGAAGGTCGGAGCCGCAAACACTTTGATGGTCGGATTCCTGGTTCCGGTTTGCGCCACGCTGCTCGGGGTGACATTGCTGGAAGAGAGGTTGGATTGGACTGAGCTTTGCGGGCTGTTCTTGGTGCTCGTCTCTCTCTTGATCATCAACAGATCAGCACGCGGCCGCGGAGTCGAGCGAAGGTCTGAAGGCTAAGGGATTGAAGTTCTGCCAGCTGCCGTCCTACAATAGGCACCTTCCTTTGCCGGGGATGCCTACTTTTCGGATTTCGTCGTTGTCTCCAATGGCAAACTGGTCCTGGCGACCTCGATGCACCATGACTTCTCAAAAGAGTATCGGTCCCAGAGCGTGTCTGTCTCCAGGCATGCGATAAAGCGGCTGAAGCTCGGTAGCTGGATGGAGGACATCCAAGCCGTCAGCGACCTGCGCCGGAAAAATGAGAGGGTCGTCTGAAAAGGGGCGAGGAGGAGGATTTGGCGAAGCGGGAAGCGGGAATCGGTCTCGGGAAATACAAATCACTGCTTGGCTCATTTAGAACATATTCCCATATAGCACGGATAAAATTCCTATGGCTTACCGAAAAGGTGAGTTGAGCCCCTCTGCCGTTGACCGCGGCTGGCCTAATCAGGTGGCGCAGCAGGAGGACTTCTGTACGAGAAAAAACCACGACATTCACCGTGAGTTCACAAGCGCCTTTCTTTTTGCTCACGTGGCCACTCAATGTCCTATGACGGCTATTGGTACCGGGTGTTCTGCCACTCGTTGAAAGAGGACGCTGAGGCGTTCATGGCGCGGTTCGGCGGGGAGTGGTTTGACCCCCACCAGAGAGGGAAGGGTGCGAACTGGATGCATTACAAGGGAAAGCTCGTAGCACTTCCGCCGGTAAGACGGCTTAGACGGAACCGTGCAAGTTGTCGTTGGCGGGGTAAAGAAGCCTGTAGCCGCTCTCTGTGAGATGGAGGTGATGGCCGATCGCAAGTACCCAGCCATTGGCGCTTGCATAAATAAGGGCGTCCTCCATTTCGTGCATTTGGGCGCCATGTTCGACCGCACAATTCATGAACTTGTCTAGGCGGATTAGCTCCCCTGCCTTCATGTTCAAAAGTCGTGCGCAATCCAACACAAGGTGTCCATGCCGGCTCATACCAAGGCGCACTTTCCGTTGACAGCGTCGGCCGAAATAACATCCAGGGCGGTACTTAGTTCCCGGCGCTTTGATGATTGACGGGCTGCGCCTAATGCGCCCATATTTGGCATCGCCCTTTCCGCCACCAAAGCCACTAAAGCGCATTTCGCCGATGTTGCGGCCATCTGCTGAATTTTTGCGCTGAAGTGGGCCATGAAGGCGGCGCCGGACAACCTGCCATCACCCCATCGGCTTCGAGTGGTGGGGTAGGGCGCAGAGGGCGAAGGATGAGGAAGTCATCTCGCTGCGCGAGAGCCACCATCAGCACACCCGGAACGCAATTCAATGGATGGGCAGAAGCCGTTTCCACCGGGTCGATCCAGGCGGCGATCTGCTGTCTGCGAAGCGGAAGAAAACCTGGTCCATTGACGACGACGCAAGACGTGACCTTTGAGCAATCTACTATCGTTCCATCCATATGGATGTCGCGACTCTCCTGGCACCCTTTATTCGGAAGGTGGTTCTGCTCGGTCAAACCGCAACCTGCACCTTCGGGCGACACAGCGATCAACCTGTGACTTTCTGATCGATGTGCGACTAGCCATGGAGTCGATCGTGCTGGCGCTGAGACCGCTGATTCAGCATGGCCTGCAGCATGAGTTGGGGAACAAATTTAAGCCTAAAGGGTTTTTTGGAAGAGTATAATTGTGATTGATATGGAGTAGAAATTTGTCATTCCCAGCGACCACCGGGATTCTTATGCCTGATGACTTTCAGGTAATTCACCGTGTCTTTTGCGATATCGTCGCGGAGCCATGGTTTACTTGCTCCTCCGAGCGCCGTGAGCATTTCGCGGCGGAAATCGTGGACGCGTACCGTATGGGAATGACTGAAGCCAACTCGCTGTCCGAGCACTGTTGGACAATTGCTCGGCAGCGTTACGGGAACGGGGGCCTCAAAGCCTAAAACTAGCTATCTGCCATTTCACTTTCTACGAATGCTCGATGACCATCCTGCCCTCTAAGAGAAGGGCAACGATGTGCAAGAATTGACGTCTATCCATCTCTGTTGAGAGGCGTAGATCACGCCCTCCTGATAGCGGGCAGCCCGCACCTTGAGAAAGTCTTTGAGCAGGCGGTATGGAATCGTCTAGGCATCGTCAATCGCCCGTAGTACGCGCTGGCGGCATTAGCTGAACTGATTATCCGTATCTCTAGCCTCGCGTATGGTGAAGTCTGCGTTGGTCCCGCCTGCGAATTCCTCCGGCATATATCCGGCCGTTCCGGCAAGAGTTTTTGACGTCAGGGAATTGGCTTTCGGAACTCTAAGCTGACCATTCAATCCTGAGACGGTTCGTGTCGGTCCAGCAACCGAAAGAATATATTTCGTTCACGTAATGGACTCTTGAGGCAGATTCGCTCACATGCAAATGAGTAGATGCTTCCAGTTCGAGAGGACTCCGCGAGGCACGGAAGGGGAGTGCTGGCGGGCCTCCCCTTTTTCTTTGCGCGATACCGCACTTACCACTTGGGGAGCATTGCCCACGCAAGTTTTATAAGTATAGATGCCGCGCATTCACCGTAGAGTCTCTGGGGAGGGAATTCCGGTGTTTGAGGAATGGGGAGGCTCGCCAGCCTCCCCATAATTCGTCGCAGGACGTTGCCGACGGTTTGGGATTCATCCGTATACGAAATTATCTCCTTTGAGGGGCAGATGGGAGTCGGCCCCTTTTATTTGCCGCCGTTCCGGGGTCATGCTTGAATCTTGGGACAAAAAAAGTCCCTCTTATGAAAACCTTACCAAGGCCGCTAACGCATTGCTGCTTGCAGCCGCCGCACTCGCCACTGCCGCCACTTCCGACTGGCTGGCTGGGATACCCCACTATTGGCACTCAAGCCGTTCAAAGGCGACGAGTTCATGCCGGCGTAACATGAAGCCAACTCCGAGCAATCCGCTCCGGGTTTCCCCGACTCTCGTTAAATGGTGCCTCTGCGGATCAGCAAGGCTAACTTTGTTTCTCCAAAGGGTTTTTTTTGCGCCACTCTTCGTATTCTCCTTGAGCATCGTCATGCAGTGGATAGTAGCGCTGCAACGGCCCGCCCTCCATAAGCTTCACGCGCGAGAACTCCTCCCAATCGTGATGCTTTTGTGACTCCTTTATGACCGCCGAGGCCATTGTCGCCGGAACCACCACTACCCCGTCGTCGTCGGCGACGATGATATCGCCGGGGATTACCGTGACACCGCCGCAGGCAATCGGAACGTTGACGGCATTGGGATAGATGCTGGTCTGCACATGATAGTTGGGCGTCCAGCCGCGCAGCCATAGGGGGAGATCCAGCTTCTCGACATTGGGACGATCGCGCATGCATCCGTCGATGACGATGCCCGCGCCGCCTCTTCCTTTGAAATACGTCGACATCATATCGCCGAAGACGCCCGAGCTCATGTCGCCGCGCGCGTCGACCACGACAACGTCGCCCTCCTGCGCTTGATAGAGCACATGGCGGTGCAACTGCGTCTCCGGATCGGCATATTCTCCCTCGGTGAAAAGGTCCGGCCGCTGCGGCATGAACTGGAGCGTCAGAGCTGGGCCGACGATCGACTTCCCGTGGTTCTGGGGCACGGGACCGACCATGTGCGGATTGCGGAAGCCCATGTGGCCAAGCGTGCCGGCAATCGTCGCGGCGCCGATTTCCTTCAGTGCTTCGATCATGTTTTTGGGCGGTCGCGTAATGTCGGGAGGATGCGTCATTTAAGACTCCGGTGATTGAAACTACCAGTTCGTGACAGAACCGTCGCGGCGCTTGAGGTGAGGCGCTTCCCAGAAACGAAAGCTCTCCGCCTTGATCGCTTCTTCGTTGACCTCGACGCCGAGCCCCGGCAGATCGCTAACCGGATAGCCGGGGCCGTCGAGTCGGGGTTGCACGGGGAAGAAGTCGGAATTGTCGAAACCCAGCTTCGCCTCGGGTGCCCTGGTCTCGAGCCAGGCGAAATTCGGTACCGCGGCGGCGAGATGGATGGTCGCGGCCGTGCAGACCGGCCCAAGGGGATTGTGCGGCATCAGGTCCACATAGTGGGCCTCGCTCCAGCCGGCGACCTTCATCGCTTCGGTAAGCCCGCCAACATTGCAGACATCAAGCCGGTTGAACTGATGAATGCCGCGCTCGATGTAGGGCAGGAACTGCCACTTGCTGGCAAATTCCTCGCCGATGGCGAACGGGATGTCGGTCATCGTGCGCAGGGATTCGTAGGCCTCGGGTGTCTCGTCCCGTATCGGCTCCTCGAGGAAATCAAGCACGCCACGACCGAGCTTGTTACAGAAACTCGCTGCCTCCGCCACCGACAGCCGATGATGATAGTCGATCCCGAGAACGACGTTGTCACCCAACGTCTCGCGCGCCTTGTTCAGCATTCGTGCCGTCGCCCCGATCGACTCGCGCGGCTCAAAGATGTCCTTACTGCTTTGCCCGGCAGGGAAGAAGCGAATGGCCTGCCACCCCAGTGCGTGCAGTTCGCGGGCGCGTTCGATGGCAACATCGCCCTCTGCCTCGTCGCCGGTCGAGGCGAAGGTCGGAATGCGGTCGCGCTGCTTGCCGCCGAGCAGTTCGTAGGCCGGCACCCCCAGCGCCTTGCCCTTGATGTCGTGAAGGGCGATGTCGATAGCGGAAATCGCCGCCTGGAGAACGCGCCCGCCTTCGAAGTATTGGCTGCGATAGACTTCCTGCCAGATCCTGCCAATCTGCATCGGATCGCGGCCGACAAGAAACTCGCGATAGTGTTCAATCGCGCCGGCCACTGCCTTTTCGCGACCGCTCAGACCGCTCTCGCCCCAACCGGAAATGCCGCCGTCGGTCTCGACCTTAACAAGCATCTGGTTGCGTATTCCCACCCAAACCGGATAGGGCTTGATAGCAGTGATTTTTAGCTTCATCGTCATGCACGCTCTCGTTCCAAAGGCATCCGCTTCATCTCAGTTGGCCTTGAGGGCCATTTCCGTTTCGCCGTCAAACAGATGAATCCGCTCCTGGTCGAACTCGAGCCAGATCTCCTCGTCAGGTGCGACGGCGATGGTCGGCGGCACGCTGACGTTGACGATGGCGCCAGAAAGGAACGCCTGTACGAAAGTGACGTCGCCTGTCGGCTCCACCGTGTAGGCCTTGGCAGGGATGCTTCCTGACACTGCACTCTTGTGCAGCTTGATCGTTGAGTGGCGCGCGCCGAGCACGACATTCCGGGTGGTTGCCTGCGCGACTTTCTGGGCGTTCTGTGGCGAGAGATCGAGGCGCCAGCCCTCCGCGCTGGTCAACACAATGTTGCCGCCTGCCGTCGATGACTCCAGCGGAACAAGGCTCATAGCCGGACTGCCGACAAAGCTCGCGACGAACATATTCACCGGGTGGGCGAAGACCTGCGCCGGTGAATCGTATTGCTGCAGGTAGCCGCCGTTCATCACGGCCATCCTGTCGGCCATCGTCACGGCTTCGAGCTGGTCGTGCGTCACATAGATGATTGTCGCCTTGAGGTCCTGGTGGAAGCGCTTGATCTCCGACCGCATCTGCACGCGTAGCTTCGCGTCGAGGTTGGAGAGTGGTTCATCCATCAGGAATACCGCCGGATCTCGAACGAGGGCGCGGCCCAGCGCCACGCGCTGCTGTTGCCCGCCCGAAAGTTCGCGCGGCTTGCGCTCGAGCAGCTGCGTCATGTCGAGCACTCGCGCCGCTTCCCTGACCTTCTTGTCGATCTCGTCCCTTGGCAGTTTGCGCATCTGCAGCGGAAACGCCAGATTATTATAGACCGACTTTTGCGGGTAAAGCGCGTAGTTCTGGAACACCATTGCGATGTCCCGGTCCTTGGGATCGAGGTCGTTGACCACCCGGTCCCCGATGAGGATGTCGCCCGATGTAATGGGGATCAGCCCCGCTACAAGATTGAGCGTGGTTGTTTTGCCGCAGCCCGAAGGGCCGACGAGCGCAACAAATTCACCGTCATTGACGGTCAGCGAAACGTTGTTGACAGCTTTGAAGCTGCCATAGGTCTTGACAAGATCTTTGAGGACCACATAGGTCACCGGTAACTCCCTAGTGCTTGACTGCGCCTTCTGTAAGGGCGCGAACGAAGTATCGCTGCAGGACGAGGAACAGGACCACGACGGGCACGCTCATCATAAAGCTGGCCGCCATCAGGCCGGGGAAGTCCGTCGTATTTTCCGAGAAGAAGCGCTGGATGCCGACCGGCAATGTTAACTGGTCGTTCTTGGAGAGGAAGGTGTATGCGTAGATGTACTCGTTCCACGCGCCGATGAAGGAATAGATTGCTGTGGCGATGATTCCTGGCGCCGATAGCGGCATTACGATCAGGACAAAGGCCTGGAACCGCGTCGCCCCGTCGATGCGCGCGGCCTGCTCAAGCTGCACGGGGATGTTGTCGTAGAAACCCTTGAGGAGCCAGATTGCCAGCGGCAGGCCAAATGTGAGGTAGGTGAGAATGAGCGACCCATGCGTGTTCACTAGCCCGATCGCGCGCATCAGGATGAAGAGCGGTACGAGAAATATCACCGCAGGAAACATGTTGCGAAGCAAGACGGCGAAGAACAGAACGTTCCGCCCCGGGAAAGTGAAGCGCGAAAATGCGTAGGCCGCTGGAACTGCCACGATCACCGAAAGGATGGTCGTGGCAGTCGAGACGAAAAGGCTGTTCCAGAAGAAGCGGAGGAAGTCCTGGCCGACGCTGTTTTGGGGATCGAGCAGCTTCTCGTAGCTGGCAAGGGTGGGTTGGTCGGGCCACCATTGCGGCGGAAATTGCATGGCCGCAAAGCCGGACTTGATCGAAGTAAGCAGCATCCAGATCATCGGCAACGCAGTGTAAAGCAGCATGAAGACGAGGAAGATGCGTCCACTCCACCGCCATCCATCGATGCGGATACGGCGACGGGGCCGGCCTCCTGGAGCAGTGTCGGCAATCGCGCTCATGCACTCCCATCCTTCCGATCGTTGCTGCTAAGAGCACGGACGTAGAAGTAGGCGAGCGACATAAGAGTGAGGAACAGCAGCACCGAATAGGCCGAGGCCACCCCCCAGCGCTGGCGGCCGAAGGCGAGCTCATAAATGTGGGTGATCCAGATATGCGATGCGTTCGAGGGCCCGCCGCCAGTCATGATCCAGGGGATGATGAATGAATTGAAGTTGGCCACGGCCAGCAGAAGGATCGTCACTGTCGAGACATTTCTCAAGTGCGGGAAGGTGACGTGCCAGAACCGCTGCCATGCATTGGCTCCGTCGACTTTTGCGGCGCGCAGCAACTGGTCTGGGACTGTCTGCAGGCCCGCCATCATCATGATCATGGCAAACGGGAATTCCCGCCAGATATTGACGACGATCAGGGAGGGCAGCACCGTGGTGACGCTGTCGATGAAATTCGGTGGACGATCGGCCAATCCGAATCCGACGAGCACCGCGCCGATGATCCCAAAATCCGAATGGTAGATCCACTTCCAGATATAGGACGCGGCGACCGCGCTGATGACCCAAGGAATGATTAGGATGGCACGCAGAAGGCCACGGCCGAGGAAGTCACGATGGAGCGCCAGCGCGCAGGCAAAGCCCAATACAAATGAGATGATTGTGGAACCCAGAGTCCAGATGAGAGTGTTCGAGGTGACCTTCCAGAATACTGGACTTGTGAGGATCGAGGTGTAGTTGTTAAGGCCGACGAAAATCTTGTCCCGGAGTTGCAGACCGGGCGGCGTATTGAAGAAGGACAGCTCGATCGTGTAGTAGATCGGATAGACTATCACGATCAGCATCACCGCGATCGCAGGGAGCACATATGCGTAGTCGGCGCGATGCTCCCAAATCCTTCGCAGGACGCCGGACCTGTCTGGTTGCAGTGCTCGGCGAGCCTCGGCCTTGCCGGTCAAGATCGTCACAGTGGCGTGCCCTTGCTCTTCGGAAAAAACCGGCCGCACCCTCTGCGCAGCCGGTCAGATCGTGGTCAGGCTTGAACTAGAGTCCGCCGTCCAACAGGTCTTCGACCTTCTTGGCAGCGTCATCCGCGGCCTGATCGACGGTCATGGCTCCGGTAAGAGCATTCTGCAGCATGTCCGGGACGATGATATTCATGATCTCGGGGGTCTGCGGAAGCGCCGGGAACGGGATGCCGTACGGAAGCATCGAGGTCGTGACGTCAAGGAACTTGATGTTGTCCAGACGTTCCTTCATCCACTTGGTCTTGAAGCCGTTAAGGTTCCCCGGATTCGAGCCGGCATAGGCCATCTTCAGCGACCATTCGGGGCTCGTCCACATGCAGACCATAGCTTTTGCAGCCGGCTCGTCCACCTTGCCACCCTCGACATAATCGGGCTTCAGGATATGAATGTTCGAGCCACCAAATACAACGGCACGCTTGCCGTCGGGGCCGGTCGGAATCAGGCCGTAGCGCATGTTGTCGATGACGGTCTGCGCCTTGTCCTTGTCGGTGCCCGTCGCCTTCTTCTGCAGATCGAGCATGACATTGTAGTCGGACGGATGCGAGACCATCATGCCGAGCTGGCCAGCGAGGAAGAGGGGCTGGTTGTCTGCCTGCTGATTGGTGAGTGCCGAAACCGGAACCGACTTGTCGCGAACATACATATCGTATGAGGCTTGCAAAGCCGCCTTGCTCTGCGGGCTGTTGAGCTCAACCTGCTTATAGGTCGGGCTCGCGGTGGCCTCGTCGAAGACGCCACCGCCATAGGCCCATAGCTGCGGCATGAAGCGGTACGGCGTGTTACCGGCATTCTTGCGAGCCACAAGGCCGTAACCGGCAATGCCGAGTTTGTCGTGGATCTGCTTCGAATATTTGACGACGTCGTCCCAGGTTGCGGGAGCCTTGTCGGGATCGAGGCCCGCACGCTTGAAGACATCTGCGTTCCAAATGAACGCCATCGTCTCGTTGTTGGTTGGAACGCCGTAGGTGACGCCCTCCCAGGTCACGGCCTTCATGGCGCCGGGCCAGAAGTCCTCGGTCGAATATCCTACATCCTCGGGTTTGAGCGGCTCCAGATAGCCCTTTGCGGCGAACTCGGTGCCACCAAGGATCTGCAGGCGAACCGCCATGGGCGCTGCATTTCCCAGTAGTGCGGTCCGGAACTTGTCCAGAAGGTCGTTGTAGGTGAGCGCCTCTTCCTCGAGCTGGATGTTTGGATAGGTCTTGCGGAAAGTCTCGAAGAAGTCCTTGTAATACTGGCGTAGCATGTCGGGGTCGCCCTCGAACACGCCTTGATACCAGAAAGTCAGCCGGCCCTGGTAGTCGAGAGGGGTGACCTTGCCGCAATCGGCGGCGGTGTCAAACTCCTGCGTGCCGGCAATGGAGCGCACATATTCGGGCGACCATTTGTTCAAATCGACCGGCGGCGTGGCCAGCGCCGACGTGGACATCAACGATACGATCAAAGCTGTGGCGACTGTACCGCGCAGAACGGCATTGCCGAGTGAAATCCTCGTCATCGGGTCTCCTCCCAGGTTCTCTCCCATGCCGCTTTGCCTCGAGGCGAGCGGTCGCTGCTCGCAGACCACGGAACGTTCGCAGCCAATGTATCCCTTCGAGCTTTTTATACGTTTTCAGATCGAAGATTATCTGTCAACCGGATAAATCGTACATTGTTTGCGGAGGATTTGCATGATAGTCGAGCAACACCTGCATTATTTTGGGGGCGATATTGGACGAAACGAGTGACTTTAGAGCGGCGCCACCCGAAGGGATCGACGCGATGGGCGCCTCCAGCGAGGGGGCTTCGCTTTATCAACTGATTAGAGAGGACATCATCGAAGGGCGGCTCGCCGCCAACGAACGGCTTGTGGTCACCGATCTCGCCCGGCGCCACGGTACCTCCACCAACCCCGTCCGCGAGGCACTGCAACTATTGCGCGGGGAAGGCTTTGTGACCTTTCTTCCCAACCGTGGGGCGCGCGTCCGGCCCATAGATCAGGATTTTGTTCGGGACATCTACGAGATCGGGGTTTTGATCGAGCCGGCCCTGACGCGATGGTTCGTGAATATGGCCACCGTCGAGGACATCGCTGAACTCGAACGTATCCAGGGCCTGATTGAAAAGAATGACTTCGCCGACACGCTTAGGCACAGCGAGCTGGACACCGCCTTTCACACCGTGATGTACCAGAGGCACTACAACCGCCATGCCGCCGAGCTTTGGTGGAAGCATCGCGAAGTGCTGCGCGCCGTAAGCCGGCGTTTCAATTTCACGCTCGCCCGTCGTGCCGCGATCCTTCGCGAGCACCGTGAGCTCATCGCACATGTAAAAGCGGGGAATGCGGACGCGGCAGCCGAACTTATTGCACGCCATGTCGAGGGTTCCGGCCGGCACGTTCTCGAACATATGCGCGCGCGTAACGCCGCTCGGGCAGGATAGAATATCAGGTCTGGGAATATCGTTAACCCGACCACGTCAGGCAAAGGCAGTTGAGATGAAAATCACCAGCGTCCGGCCGTGGCTGATCCGGTCCGATGCTTCCCATTGGGGAGAGTTCCTGTTCGTCGAAGTGACGACCGACGAAGGGGTGAGCGGATGGGGCGAGATCACCACCACGACACAACTCGCCAACCGAGCTCTTTGCATGATCCTACGGCAGATCGGTGCCGCTGTGACAGGCGAGGACCCGGCGCGCATCGAGTATCTCTGGCACAAGGTATTCCGCAGCTTCACCTACATGGGCAGTCGCGGCGCTGCAGTCGAATGTGTGAGCGCCATCGACATAGCCCTCTGGGACATCCGAGGCAAAGTCCTTAGTAAGCCGATCTACGAGCTATTGGGCGGACCGGTACGCGATGAAATCGCGCTCTACACCCATCCCAACCAGACCAAATTTACCAGCAATGAGGCTGTGGTACGGGAAATTCGAGACATCGTCGAGTCCGGCCACACCGCGCTCAAGTTCGATCCTTTCCCCCACCAGGGTCGCACCGCCGATGGACAGTTCCGCGAGCACCGAGATGGCTATCTCGACGGCAGCATGACCCGCAAGGATGAGCGCGAAGCCGCCGAACTCACCGCCCTCATCCGCGAAACAGCAGGCCCCGACGTCGACATCCTCATTGATGCCCACGGCCGCTTCGACGTTCCCACCGCCATTCGCCTCTGCCGAAGCCTTGAAGAAGCCGGTCAGATCGACTGGTTCGAGGAGCCCTGTCCGCCCGAGAGCCTCAATGCCCTTAAGCAAGTCCGCGAGAGGGTCAGCGCCCCCATTTCATGGGGGGAGCGTGGCCACACGAAGTGGGACTTTGTGCCAGTGCTCGAGAACAAGCTCGCCGACTACATCATGCCGGATGTTACTTGGACCGGCGGCATTACCGAACTCAAGAAGATTTCCGCCTTGTGCGAAGCCTACTATATCCCGGTCTCGCCGCACGATGCCGCTGGGCCGATCAACGTGGTTGCGGGCGCGCAGGTGATGATGACCGTTCCAAATTTCTATAAGCTCGAAACGTCGGAGTGGAACCTCGACAAATACAATCACCTCATCGACAGACCACTCGATGTTTCGAACGGCAACCTCAAGCTTACGTCGAATCCGGGTCTCGGCATCGAGATGAACCGCGATTACCTTGAGCATCACGAGATAGATCTGGGATAGCGACGCTCTTTGCCGCGCCAGCCTGCGTGGTAACAATCCTGCCGTCCAGAACGAGGACAAATCATGCCAGAGGCAAATGGGGCCGACGAGGCACTCAATCGGGTGAACGCGCATTCCCGGCCGTCCGATCTCCGCATTACCGACATGCGGGTCGCCGAAATCGTCGGCGCACCGTTCGAATCGGTGCTACTCAAGATTTACACCAACCAGGGCATCATCG
This sequence comes from Rhizobium sp. SRI_017, assembly GCF_057586295.1. Taxonomy (NCBI): domain Bacteria; kingdom Pseudomonadati; phylum Pseudomonadota; class Alphaproteobacteria; order Hyphomicrobiales; family Rhizobiaceae; genus Rhizobium; species Rhizobium sp. SRI_017. The sequence continues at coordinate 82,432 of NZ_JBYCZP010000008.1, forward strand.
GGCTTGGCGAGGTGCGCGACGGCGCCAGCGCCAGCTATGCGCTGATGCTGAAGAGCCGGTTGCTCGGCGAGAACCCTTGCGACATCGACCGCCTGTTTCGCCGGATCAAGCAGTTCGGCGGGCACGGCCGGCAAGGCGGCGGCGTATCGGCGGTCGAAATCGCGTTGTGGGATCTTGCCGGCAAAGCCTATGGCGTCCCCATCTACCAGATGCTCGGCGGCCGGCTTCGGGAGAAGGTGCGCGTCTATTGCGACACCGACGCCACCGTGCCGAGCGGCACCGAGACCGGCAAGCGCCTCAAAGAGCGCATGGAGCGCGGCTACACCTTCCTCAAGATGGATCTGGGGTTGATGCAGATCGCGGATGTGCCCGGTGCGGTCGTGTATCCTGCCGGCTCACTTGAAGGATACCGCAAGAGCCCCCTCCGTGGCCCGCTGAAGACCATTGAAGAGCGGCGCGCCCGCAATGCCGCCTACGATTTGCATAACGTCCCGCACCCGTTCACCGGCCTCCATTTTACCGACAAGGGCCTCGACTTCCTTGAGCAGTACATTGCCGAGGTTCGTGAGGTCATCGGCATGGATATTCCGCTCGCCATCGATCACATCGGCCACATCTCAGTGCAGAACGGCATTCGCCTTGCCAGGCGAATTGAAAAATATGTGCCGGCATGGCTCGAGGATGTGATCCCATGGCAGTACACTGAACAGTACAGGCGACTGCAGGACGCCACCACGGTGCCGATCTGCACCGGCGAAGACATATACCTCAAGGAGGGCTTCGAGCCTTTGCTCAAGAGCGCCGGCCTCTCCGTTATCCACCCGGACCTGCTCACCAGCGGCGGTATCCTCGAGACTAAGAAGATCGGTGACTTGGCTCAGGACCACGGTGTAGCCATGGCCATCCATATGGCAGAAAGCCCGATCGCGGCAATGGCCGCGGCCCATGTCGCGACCGCGACCGAGAACTTCATGGCGCTCGAATACCACTCCGCCGATGTCGATTGGTGGGACGATATCGTCACCGGCCTTCCCAAGCCCCTCGTGAAGGATGGCTTCATCACTGTTCCGGACAAGCCGGGCCTGGGGATTGACGACATTGTCGACGAGGTGATCTCGCAGCATCTGCAGCCGGGTGTCACCGGCATCTGGCTGCCTACGGATCATTGGGACGACGAGTATTCCTGGGATCGCACCTGGAGCTGACAGGCTGCGCCCTGGAACAAATAACATACTTCAGGAGCGACCATGATCTATGAACTTCGTATCTACGACTGCCTGCCGGGCCGGCTGCCGGCACTGCTTAAGCGCTTCAACGACCATACCCTGGCCTTGTGGGACACGCATGGCATTCGTCAGGCGGGATTCTTCACGACGGTCATCGGCGAAAACAATCAGCGCCTCACCTACTTCCTGGCCTGGGAATCGCTGGCCGAGCGCGAGGTGAAATGGAATGCATTCACCACTGATCCGGCGTGGCTAAAGGCCCGCGATGAATCCGAGGCTGACGGCCAAATCATCGCCAATGTTATCAATCAATTGCTGGCGCCGACCACCTTCTCGTCGGTGAAATAGAGGACGCCATGAAAATCACCGATCTGCGCTGCGCCGTCATCGGCCAGCACCCCATTGTCCGTATCGTTACGGACGAGGGCCTTTTCGGCTTGGGCGAAGTCGAATTCACCAAGTCCTACCTCAAGCCCTGGATACTGCATTTCCGAGAGGCTTTGATCGGCGAGGACCCGACCGACGTCGAGAGGGTGATGCTGAAGATACGCCAACGCGGCTCTTTCAAGCCGTATGGCGCGGCGGTCAGCGCCATCGAGCACGCGCTGTGGGATATTGCCGGCAAGGCCGCGGGTGTGCCCGTCTATAAGCTGCTCGGCGGCAAGGTGCGCGACAAGGTGCGCGTCTATAACGGCTCGATCCGCCGGAAACGCACGGGCGACCGGCCGGAGGATTACGCCGCCGACGTCAAATGGATGATGGAACAGCCGCAGAACTTCTTCATGATCAAGCAAGGAATCTCGTTCCACTCCAACATGAAGGACACCGTCGAGGGCTTCCACTACGGCGTGACGCAGAACAAGGCCGGCTATCACGGTGCAATGGATCAGGGCATGATCAGCGAGCGCGGCTTCAATCACATGCTCGACTGCGTGATCGCCATGAAGGAAGTGTTGGGCGACAAAGTCAGCCTGGCGCTCGACTGCGGCCCAGGCTGGATGCTGCCGGATGCGATCAAGTTCGCGCGCGCGGTAGAGAAATACAATCTGATGTGGCTCGAGGACATGCTGACTGGGGACTATGTGCCCTGGGTCAATCCGCAGGCCTATCGGGAGCTGACCACCTCCACCTCGACGCCGATCCATACCGGCGAGCAGATCTACCTGCGGCACAATTTCAAGGAACTGATCGAGACACAGGCGGTGCGCGTCATCGGCCCCGATCCAGCGGATATTGGCGGCATTGCCGAGCTTAAATGGGTCGCCGAGCACGCCTACATGCACTCGATCCTGATGGCACCGCACGGCACCGCCAACGGCCTTCTGGGCCTCGGCGCGTTGATCAATGTCTGCGCCACCTTGCCGGCAAATTACATTGCGTTCGAATATCCGAGCGCCTCCGACCCTTGGTGGGAAGATCTAGTAATCGGCTTGCCGCCGCATATCGTCAAGGACAGCATGGTGGACATACTTGAAACGCCCGGGTTGGGCCTCGATATCGACGCCGAAGCGGCCAGACGATATCTTAGTGAAGAGGATGCGGGCTTCTTCGAACCTCCCTCCACTGCAAAGAGTGTATAGTCTTCGCAAACACTATCGAATTTTTCGATCAGATGTGGCCGCTTTGGGCCTGTCGACAGCAGAGTTTCAGCTATCAGGACACACCTTCCAAAAGCGGACATTCTTGGCCATGGCCATGGCCATGGCCCTGGGACGGTGGCGGATATCCAGCGGCTGTCACAAGATAACTGTAGTCCCTTGGCCAACTCTAAGGCGTTGCTTCGTAAATTCTCCAGCGGTTTTGAAGGAGCCAGCAGACGACTAAATTTGGCTCAGCCCAAGAATTTGCCACTTTGGAGTCAGTGCGCTTGAAAGGCAAGACTCGATGCGGCCGTTGAGCACGCTTTATCTTCGACTGTTGCCTCCGACCGATCGAGGCGCGGAAGCCACGCTTCCGGCATAAAGATTTGATGAACAACAGCAACATCAATGATCCATCGCGAAAAGTCCCACTGACAGTTGCTTTCATATCGTAAAGACTGATATGAAGAATAAGACATCGTGGGGACACCATGACCGGCAAAGTACTTGTTATTGATCCAATAGAGCGGCAGGACCTTATCAAAGGGCTTGCTAGCGATGTGCGCGTTCTGATGCTGAAGCTGCTTCGGTCGAGAGGGCCCAAGAACGTGAACGAGATCGCCGACGAACTAAATCTTCCTCAATCAACGGCCTCCATAAATTTGAAAGTTTTGGAAGATTGCGGGCTCATTTACACAGAGGGTCAGCGCGCTAAAAAGGGAAGCCAAAAGGTCTGTTACTCGGCTTTCCAGGAGATATTGATCTCCTTTTCGGAGCCGGTGGCAGATCGGTTGGCAGACGTCATCGAAGTTTCTATGCCGCTCGGCCTCTACACGCAGTTTGAGATCATTGGTCCATGCGGAATGTGCTCAAAGGATGGGGTTATCGGCCTTCTTGATGTTCCCGACACTTTCCTGGATCCCGACCGTATGAAAGCAGGATTGCTTTGGTTCACGAGGGGTTTTGTAGAATACCAGTTTCCCAACAATACCTTGCTGAAAAAAGCAAAGCCGAAGGCAATCGAATTTTCGATGGAGCTAAGCTCCGAGGTGCCAGGTACATCAGCGAACTGGCCGTCGGATATTTTCTTGCAGATCAATGGCGTCGAAATCGGCACGTGGACATCGCCAGGAGATTACGGCGATAAGCGGGGCACTTTCACGCCGGACTGGTGGAAGCTCGCAGGTTCGCAGTACGGCAAACTCAAGAACTGGCGCATCAACGGGCAAGGCAGTTTTGTCGACGGCGTGAAGATTTCCACTGTTACCCTTGACGATCTGGGGCTCGACAAGCACCGGTCGATACGGATGCGTGTCGGGGTCAAGGAAGAGGCGGAGCACCCCGGCGGCATCAACATTTTCGGTAGTGGTTTCGGCAATTACGGGCAGGATATCGTCCTGCGCATTCAGGTTTGAAAAGTCATACTTTCACTTGACGGCTTCTCAAATTGAGCTTCATATACCAAAAATTCGGATACGAACCGAATAACTGGATATTGATCTCTGGGAGGAGAGGGCTTTGGAAGCTCGGGTCACCGCGCATGCGCGCTACACAATCGCGGACATTGACAAGCGGCTTTATGGATCGTTTCTGGAACATCTGGGGAGAGCCGTTTACACGGGCATCTACGAGCCGGGCCATCCGACGGCGCTTCCCAACGGCATGCGTAATGACGTAATCGATCTCGTGCGGGAACTCGACACGCCAGTGTGCCGCTATCCCGGTGGCAATTTCGTATCGGCGTACAATTGGGAAGACGGCATCGGACCAAAGGAGAGCCGTCCGACACGGCTCGACCTAGCGTGGCGCACCTCCGAATCCAACCAAGTTGGTATCCATGAGTTCGCCGAATGGGCGGAGGCCGCAGGCACCGACATGATGCTGGCGGTCAACCTGGGCTCGCGCGGCTTGGACGCAGCAAGAAATTTTGTCGAATATGTGAACCATCCCGGCGGCAGCCAATGGTCTGACCTTCGTCGCCAAAACGGGCGTGCGGAACCTTGGAATGTGAGGCTTTGGTGTCTGGGCAACGAGATGGATGGCCCATGGCAGGTCGGTCATAAGAGCGCTGCCGAATACGGCCACCTCGCAAACGAGACCGCCAAGGCCATACGAGCGTTCGATGACAAGCTTGAGCTGATCGTCTGCGGGTCATCCCATTCCGACATGGCGACCTATCCGCAATGGGAGGCAACCGTTCTCGATGCGACCTACGATCAGGTCGACTACATCTCGCTTCACATGTATTTCGAGAATTACGAGAAGAAGACATCCGAGTTCCTGGCATTGCCGGAGAAACTGGATCGCTATATCGGTACTGTGAGCGGCGTCATTGATTTTGTGAAGGGCAGCAAGCGTTCCAAGCGGGACGTCAAGATATCCTTCGACGAGTGGAACGTCTGGTATCACGAACGCAAGAATGACGCCAAGCGGATGCGCGAATGGGACTGGCCTCACGCGCCCGTGTTGCTGGAAGATATCTATAACTTCGAGGACGTACTTCAGGTCGGATGCATCATCAACACGTTCATCCGCCGCTCGGACGTTGTGCGCGTGGCCTGCATCGCCCAGTTGGTCAATGTCATTGCGCCGATCATGACCGAGCCGGGCGGTAGCTCGTGGAGGCAGACGATTTATCATCCGTTCCAGCTGGCATCCCGCTACGGCAGGGGAACCGCTCTTCAGCTTGATGTCGATTGTGCGAGCTATGTCTCGAACGTTGCTGACGCGGTGTCGTATCTTGACATCGCCGGTGTTCATGATGGTGACGCCGGGACAATCACGTTCTTCGCGATCAACCGTCACGAGTCCGAGGCCGCGAGCATCAAGCTGGGCGTGGAGCGCTTCGGAAGCATCAAGAGTGTCGAGCACGTCCTGATCAAGCACGACGATCTCGAGGCCAGGAATACTAAGGACAATCCGGACAACGTCTCACCGCGCAAGACGGGTGACGCGATCGTGGAGGGTAACGGCGTCAGTGTATCCGTTCCGCCGTATTCATACTCCATGATCAGGGTCCAACTTTAAGATCAATCGGTGGCGGCACAACGCCGCCTGTCTAGGGAGGAAAGTGACATGCCGAATTGGTTCAAACTAACAAAGGCGCTGCTTGTGGCAGGCGGTCTAATGACCTCCGTCGCCCATGCCGAGGAGACCGTCGTCTGGTGGGACTTCCTGGGTGGCGGCGACGGCGTCCGCATGAAGCAGCTGATTTCCGACTTCAACGCCGCGCATCAGGGCAAGATCAAAATCGATGCGACCACCCTGGAATGGGGAACGCCGTTTTATTCCAAGGTCCAGACCTCCGCGGCTGTTGGGGAAGCGCCCGATGTCATGACCTACCATGCCAGCCGCATTCCGCTCGCGGTCAAACAGGGCATCCTGCAGGAGATCACGGCCGATGACTGGAAGACCATGGGTCTGGCGCAGGCCGATTACGCTCCCGCCACCTGGGACGCTGTCAGCATTGACGGAAAACAGTATGCCGTGCCGCTCGATACCCATCCGATCGTCCTTTACTACAATAAGGATTTGCTGAAGAAGGCCGGCGTGCTCGGTGACGATGGCAAGCCCAAGGGCTTGGACTCGCGTGAAAATTTCACTGCGACCCTGAAGGCGCTGAAGGCTGCTGGCGTCAAGTTTCCGCTCGGCTCGGTGACAGCTGACGGCAACTTCATGTTTCGCACCATCTACTCCTTGATGGGCCAGCAGGACGGCGAACTCATGACGGACGGCGAGTTCCTTGCCGGCGACAACGGCAAGAAGCTGGAGAACGCTCTGGCCGTGCTGGCCGACTGGACCAAGGAAGGGCTACAGTCGACCTATACCGACTATCCGGCTACGGTCGCGTTGTTCACATCGGGCGAAGCTGCGATGATGATCAACGGCGTTTGGGAGGTTCCGACGATGACCGACCTTCAGAAGAACGGCAAGCTGTTCGAATGGGGTGCCGTCGAGCTTCCGGTGATCTTCAATCACCCCTCGACCTATGCAGACAGCCACACCTTTGCGATCCCGGCGAACAAGGGCAAGGACATGAGCCCCGAGAAGCGCGCCGCAGTGCTCGAAGTCATGAGCTGGATTTCCAAGAACTCGCTGTTCTGGGCAACCGCTGGCCACATTCCGGCTTATGGGCCGGTGACCAATTCTGCCGAGTACAAGGCGATGGAGCCAAACGCGACTTACTCCTCGCTGACGGCGAACATGATCTTTGATCCGAAGTCGCCTCTGGCAGGCATTGCTGGGCCCATCTTCGATGTCATGTCGAACTATTTCGTACCGACGCTGAACGGCGAAATGGAACCCGCAAAGGCGGTTGAAGAGATCAAGGCAGGACTCGCAGACCTCTGATAACAGTTGATGCCCGGGCGGACCGACCTCCGCCCGGGCATTTCGAGAATGGCCGATCTTCGGCGACGTGAGGAGGAGCGGGACGATGATGCTCAGAAACCGACGCAACGAGTCTCTCTTCGCATTGGTGCTCGTTGCGCCCTTCGTTGCCATCTACGGACTCGTGTTCATCTACCCGACAATCAAACTCTTCATGATAAGCTTCACCGACGCGCCGCTTATCGGTGACGGCAGCTATGTCGGCTTTGACAACTACGCACGTCTCCCCTCCGACCGGCGCTTCGGTACCGCAGTGTGGAACACAGCGTATTTCGTGCTCCTCACGGTTATCCCGGGAACACTGACGGCCTTTGCCATCGCACTCGGCGTCAATCGCCTCGCCGGGCGGCTGCAGGCGGCGATACTCGCGCTGTTCTTTCTTCCCTACATTCTGCCAGTCTCGGTCGTTTACCTCCTGTGGGATTGGACGCTGAATTTCCAGTTCGGCATTGCCATGTATCTTTTCGATCTCATCGGTCTGGCGCGTATTCCGGTCTTCAAATCGACGGCTTGGTTCATGCCTGCTGTAGGCCTCGTCACCATCTGGTGGACGGCCGGCTTTTCAATCCTTTTGTTTCTCGCCGGGCTGCGGACCATCCCAACTGAAATTTACGAGGCAGCGGCATTGGACAATGCCGGCCGATGGTCGACGTTCCGCCGGATAACATGGCCGCTGATGTGGCCGATCACGGCTCTCGTCCTCACAATCCAGCTGATCTCTCAGCTCAAGATTTTCGACCAGGTCTATCTGTTTTCAGTTGGCGGGCGGCCGAACGACAACGTGGTGTTGGTCTACTATGTTTTTCAGCGGGCGTTCCAATCGGATCAAGGGGGAAGGGCCGCCGCCGTCGCGGTTGTCCTGTTTGTGATCGTGATCGTCGTATCGGTCCTGAATTTCCAGCTGACGCGACTTTCGGGAGGGCGTGAGCGATGACCGAAACTACAGCGCGCAGGATTAACATTCTTGGACTTGTCATCACGGTCCTAACTGTTCTCTGTGCGCTTATTTGGGCATTTCCTCTCTATTGGGCGGTTGTGTCCTCTCTGAAGCCCGAGGACGAAGTGGTCAGGCCCTATATCGAACTGTGGCCCGAGACCTTCACGGTTTCGCACTACGTCTTCGCACTGACCCAAACCGAAATCGGCAGATGGTACATCAACTCCATCGTCACGGCTGCCGCTGTTACCGTGCTTACCGTAAGCTCGTCGCTGTTCTGCGGCTACGCGATATCGCAGCTCAATTTTCCGCTTCGGAACGCGCTGTGGTGGCTCATTCTCGCCAGCTTCATGGTCCCGATACAGACCTTAATCGTCAACCATTTCGAACTGGTTGCCAATCTCGGTCTCATCAACACCTGGGCCGGGATCGTGCTGCCGCAGCTTATTCATCCCGTGATCATCATCGTCTACAAGCAATTCTTTGACGGCGTGCCGAAGGATTTCCGTGAGGCCGCCGTCATGGACAACGCATCCGAATGGCGGATTTTGACCCGCGTATATATCCCGATGAATTGGGGAGTAACCACGGCCCTGTCGATCGTCTGCTTCATCTGGTCCTGGAACTCGTTCCTATGGCCGTTCCTCGCGGTGACCAAGACAGAGATGATGACGATCACGGTGGGGATCACGCAGGTGAACGATGCCTTCGGGGTCTATTACGCTAGGCAGCTTACTGCAGCAGTCCTTGCCGGCCTACCTGTGGCGCTGGCTTACCTGATCTTCCAGCGGCGAGTAACAGAAGCGATTACGCTGTCCGCAGGCATAAAGGGCTAGTTTACTACTCTCCCGCTAGCCCTTTGCACGGACCTCCGATCAGTTGATTGGAGGTCCGCTGTCATGTGGATGCTAGCTCAGGCGGCTTGATAAGACTTCCCGTCTGCATCGAAGAGGTGAATGGCCGAAGGGTCTATTCTCACGCGTACGCGATCTCCGGGCCGCACCTCGGAACGCCCGCTATCCTGGGCGATCAATTGCGAGCCGTCTTCCAAAGTGCAATATGCAAGCGTCCGCTCGCCGAGCTGCTCCACAACGCCAACCTGCGCCTCGGTCGAGGGACGAGATGGATCGTGATCACCGGTTACGATGCGAACCGACTCAGGTCGAATGCCAAGGTCGAATTTCCCGGGTGCGGGCACAGGTGCCTCAATCTCAAGTTCGAAGCCGTTTCCGAACCGCACTGGGGTCCGGCCCGGCCGAACGACGTCGACCGGAAGGAAGTTCATGCCAGGACTTCCGATAAAGCCCGCAACGAAGCGGGATGCCGGTTTCAGATAAACTTCCATCGGCGTTCCGATTTGCTCGATCTTGCACTGATTGAGTACGACGATCCGGTCGGCAAGCGTCATGGCTTCGGTCTGATCATGCGTGACGTAGATCATCGTGGACTTCATTCGCTGGTGAAGCTGAGCCAGCTCTACGCGTGTCCGCACGCGTAGCGCGGCGTCGAGGTTCGACAACGGTTCGTCGAAGAGGAATGCCTTCGGCTCCTTGACGATGGCGCGACCGATGGCGACACGTTGTCTTTGTCCGCCGGAAAGCTGGGCAGGTTTGCGGGAAAGCAGATGCTCCATCTCGAGCATGCGCGCGGCCGTCTGCACTCGCGACTCGATCCCTGCCGGCGGGAGGCCGATATTTTCGAGCCCGAAAGCCATATTGTCCCGCACGGACATGTGGGGATAGAGCGCGTAATTCTGGAATACCATCGCCACATTGCGTTGGCCGGGAGGGAGCGTTTCGCTCCTGACGCCGCCGATGGTGAGCGAGCCCGAGTCGATGGTTTCCAACCCGGCGATCATTCTGAGAAGCGTCGACTTTCCGGATCCAGACGGCCCAAGAAACACGATCAGTTCGCCGGCGTTCACAGTCAGTGAAATGTCACCAATCACCGACACTGAGCCAAAGCTTTTCGAAACGTTTTCAAGCCGGATTTCAGCCATTTTTTCCTCCCAACTGTTTGCATCATTCTTTCCGGTATGTATCGGAAGTCAAGATATTAAGCGCGGTGTCTCTGGGTGTTTGCGTCTGATTGGGCCAAGGCAAGATCCTGACAGACGGTATCAATTCCGAGCCGTCGCACCTCACCACCAAGAACTAGTGGTCAACCGGGGCACTTATCAAATCCTCCCGAGTATGCGCACTGATACTAACCTCTCGACAAGCCATGGTACTGCTGCCGAACCGCCCGTTAGCTGCCTTATTGGCGGTCGCGCATTCCATGAATTCATTCGCCATCCTCAAGATCTTTATCCCCGACATAGGCCCCGAGACGCTTAATCGAGAGCCGGCTGGGCGGTGCGATGGTGCGGTCAACTAGGTACGGCGATGCATCCGATGCCAATGCCTGCGCGTTCGGGCTAGCAGGTGTGATGCACACAGGCTCGCGGAAATGGCCTCTTGTGGCGCGGCTATGACTTTAGGTCATCCGCCAATGTCTGCTTCCGAGCGAAGGCAACTATAGCCTCGATGGCCGACAGGGAGGCGCAATGCGGACCTCCCTTCAGAAACGACTGCATTCAGTAACCGAAGACATGGAGCGACGTCCGAAATGGTAAGCACTCAGCCGCTTCAACGATCACCCAGCCCGCTGTTGCTTGCAACTCTATAATGAATATGCAGTTTGAAGATAGAAATGTTGCCTCCCAGCTGAATCAATCAACTCGGCTGCAGTGCGAAAGTCAGCTGAAATTTCTTCATTGGATGTCGGGAAGGCCGTTGGTCGTTCGTCATATTGCGAAGCCTACGGAGGTAAACATGTTGACTCTGCCCCAAATCGTCGAGTTCCAAGCACGAAAATATGTTGCCACCCGTCTGCGTGTGGATATTCCGTTCGATACCGAGGTTGACCCTGCATTCGATGAACTTTGGGATGCCTTTGCCCGGGCGGGAGTTGAGCCCGACGGGATCGAATTCATCAAGTTCAACCTGATCGACATGCCGCGCCTCGAAATCGAAGTCGGCATGACAACCGACAGAACGCTCCCACTCTCCGGACGCCTGGTCCTTGGCGAGTTGCCCAGCGGAAGATATGTCAGTTCGACTTACACCGGCTCATACGACGGGCTCTACGATGCAACCGCGATGCTGATCGGCTGGGCAAAGGAAAGAGGAATCAAATGGGACGTCAGGTCGATGGAGAACGGTGACTTGTTCGCCTCCCGCCTTGAGATCCACGTGAATAATCCCTCGATTGAACCCGATCCTTCAAAGCTGGTGACAACGCTGATGATTAAAATGGCTGATGGCGCAGGTCTCAAGTGATCGTGATCTGGAGGGCCATCAGATTTGATTCTCCGAACATCTCGTTTCGTTGAGGTAACGGCCAGGACTACTGCAATGTTATCCATCTCGTAGAACTTCGGCAGCAAAGGAGCCGACTATGATCGCATCCGTATCAAACGATGCAACCGGAGCGCAGCTTGAAGACGCCACCTCGGCCGACGAGCGCGAAGTGAGAGCCGTTCTGGACAGGTGGGTCCGAGCCATTCGGTCACACGATCTCGACGCCGTTTGCGCGGAAAGGACCGACGATATCGTAATGTTCGATGTTCCTGAACCGCTCCGGCTGACGGGCATGGGCGAATACCGAAGCTCCTGGCCGCAATATTTCGCGTTCGAAGGATCGAGGGATTTTCAATTGCAGGATCTTGACGTGGTCTGCAGCTCTGATCTCGCGTGGGCACACGCTTTGCTTCGTTGCGAAGGCGTTCCCGAGCCAACTGCGCGATTGACGATTGGTTTTGTCAAACAAGCAGGCGCGTGGCGGGTGGCACATGAGCACCATTCCGGACCTGCGAAGTAGGGGCGGCTAAGGTTGCCGCTGCAATGTCTGCTTCTAGGTATGTGCAGATATTGTGCGGAGGGCATATATGAGGGCGCTATGCCCCCGCTGGGGCTCGTTTCCGATTCTGACGATGATGACCGCGACGCTAATTAGCAAGCCCGGCTTATGGCTTCGTGTCCGCGGGTGAGAGGGTGCCCGCGGGCACCTCACCATTCTATTCGCGATGCGTCATAGGCGAAAAATCCGCCTGACTCCGCAGGCGTCAACCCGTCCAGGGTGCGTAACATGAGCGAAGCGGATTGCTCCGGCGTCATTCGATCGTGCCCCCTGGCGAAAGGCTCCGACAGAGGGGTTTGCACGCTTCCCGGGTGCAGCGCGACGACGATGGCTTGTGGATGGGTCCGGCCAAGCTCGACCGCTGCGGTTCTGACGATCTGGTTCTGGGCGGCCTTCGACGCCCGATAGGACATCCAGCCCCCCAGCTTGTTGTCTCCGATCGAACCTACCCTTGCCGAAAGCGATGCGAACATACTGCGCCTGTCCTTGGGCAAGAGAGGGGAAAAATGCTTGAGGAGCAGGGCCGGGCCGATGGCGTTTACCGCAAATTGCCTAGCCATTGCGGAGGGGTCGATCGCCCGCAACGACTTTTCGGGACCAATCGTGTCGATCGTCAGCGCGCCTGTGGCGTTGAAGATAAGGTCGAAATGCCCGAATTGTCGCGCCAGTCGCGCCGCCGCATCGGCGACCATTGCCTCGTCCGTTATGTCCACACCATGCTCGCCTCCTCGCGACACGGGAATGGCGGCCTCACAAGCCGGGTCGGATTCAAGGCAGGCCCGAATGGCTCGACCAATGCCACCGGATGCGCCGAAGATAAGTGCGCGGTATCCGGGGTTGAGTGAGGTCAGGATTGTCATGACCCTGTTACGCGACTTGCCGCCGTTCGGATCGTTTGACGGCGCAGCGAATTGCCTTGATGCCGCAGTCCAAACTCCTGGGATCATGGCAAGTCACACCGCAATCACGCACCCAGTCGTCGAGCGTCAGCCGTTGAGCCACAGCAGGGAAGCATTCAGCACCGAAGCAAAGCCGACCCAGAGCGCATAGGGCACGAAACACAGCCGAGCGATGGTATCGCGGGTCGTGACAATGAACAGCAAGATGGCAAGCAGCAGGACAATGATGACGACCAGACCGGCCGCCATTTGATGGGCGCCAAAGAAAAGCGGTGTCCAGATCCAGTTCAGCAGCATCTGGCCCATCCAGATCCGCATCGGCAAGCTTGAATGCCCCTCGAGGCGCCACGTCCGCCATCCGGCAATCGCGATCAGGACGTAAAGCACTGTCCAGGCAGGGCCGAAAATCCAATTGGGCGGATTGAACGACGGCTTGCGCAGGGCGGCATACCATGTGCCTGGCTGTATCGCCAAGCCGATGGCAAGGCCCACACCAATGACCACAAGCAGGAACATTAGCAGTATCGTCAACTGGGCAGGGCGCGTTTCAGCCATGATCTTTCGCGATCTCCTTGTCGGCCATTTTCGAGTGGTGGCCGCCAGCGCTATTGGGCGGGAAACTCGAGCTTTCTTACGTCATACCCCAGGGACTTCGCCTTCTTCACCATCACGGAAAGCTTGTGTTTGGACGGAACGCGACGCGAATAGATCCAGAGGTTCTTCATTTCGGGGTCGGCGCTGATGAACCAATCACGGCCAGGCGCTTCATAAAGTACCCAGTAATTGAAGGTGACGAGGAAGGGATAGCGCACCCTCAGCTTGGCGCGGGTCGTCTCGACATCCAGAAGCTCGCCCTTGCCTTTGACGGTCTTCAATTTTCCGGTCGGGGTGCCCTCGCGACAGCCGTCTTCGACCAGGATCTGTCCGGCGCGCGGACCCGGCCGATACGTCGTATAGCCAGCGACGCATCCATCTGTCAGCCACATCGGCCGCCTGCCGATTTCCAACCAGGTACCGCGATAATGGCTGTTGTCGACGCGAACCACGGCTGGCTCTGCCCGCGCGAGAGCTTGGGGAACTGCCAGTGCAGCAAAAACCAGCGCAATTGCATATCTCGATATCTTGAAACGCATCGTCATTGTCTTCTCCCGTCGTGAACCCCTGTTACGAGGACGGGGAGAGGCTGGATCAAACGATGTTTAAGTCCCGGGCGCAAAGAGGCCTGTTACCAGAGTGGCGAAAGGAATGCGGACATTTGGTGCTCTTCGATCAGCGCGGAGCTACTATTTGGGGAGAACATGCCATATGGGCAAATGAGCGAACAGATCGGATTGGGCAGACAAGTAGTTCTCAGGAAGCTTTAGCCCTGTCAATTGATTTGGAGTCCAATCCGCCTATCACCATACCGGCCCGCGGCGTGTACTGGCCTCAATATGGTCTACACGCCGTTGTTGCTTTGGACTTACCGCATCATCTTGAACACATCACTACCGTAAATGCCCGGCCAGCGCCTGTAAGTCCCTTAGAAAATCCGCCCGAGCGTCCGCTTGATCCGAGGCGTCACCAGACCGCAGCACCGCCGACGGGTGAATGGTGATGAAAACGGGTGTGCCGTCTCCCAGCTTTTCCATCCGGCCGCGACGCTTCATTAAGTCTGAACCGCTTCCCGTCACCGCCTTTGCAGCCGTAGCACCCATGGCGACGATTATCTTCGGCTTGATTAGGTCACGCTCGATACTCAGCCACCATTTGCAGCGTTCAATCTCGCCGGCGTTCGGCCGCTGGTGCAGCCGCCGCTTGCCGCGCGGCTCATATTTGAAATGTTTGACCGCATTGGTGATGTAGTAGCGGTCGCGATCGATGCCGGCGGTCTCCAGCAGTTCATTCAGTAGTTGGCCCGCCGGACCGATGAACGGTTTGCCGGTCAGATCCTCCTTGTCACCTGGCTGCTCGCCGACGAACATCACTTCGGCCTTCGCGGGTCCCTCGCCGAAAACGGTCTGGGTCGCGAATTTATGCAGCTCGCACCGCGTACATGTCGCCGCTGCCTTGCGGGCCTCGACAATTGTCTCGGGCAACTTTTCGGAGTGCCCGGCCTCCGGTGTCAACGGCAGGCGCCTAACGATACGTTCTGTTCTTACATGGGCGAGGTTCGGCATCCTTTCCTGCATCTCTCTGGCCGCCGTTTCGGCACCGGCGATCAATCCCGGGATCAGCCGCGCCTCCGGCATGTTCTTCCAGTATCTGACCGGCATCTCCGATTTCATCGCTTGCACCTTCAGCCGCGCGGGATTGAAGATATTCGCGAAATAGGTGCGCCACAGCTCGTCGGCGACGTCTTCAGGCAGATCGGGACGCACTTCGCATGGCTCAATCGAGAGCCTACCGTCTTCAAAACGCGCCACGAGGTCGGGGGTTGCAATCGTCCAATCCATGTCCGCGAAGCGCCGGACGAAGAAAGGCGCGGTCAGCTCGACGATGTGGTGCTGCGGCTCGAACCACGCGCCGAATTGCCGCCGTCCGCCGGCGCTTACACCCAGTTCCCGGAAGCGGACAAAGGCATGCATTTTGTGATTGTCGCGTCGGACTGACTTCTCCATTTCGTAAAGCGCGGCGACGTCATTGTCCGCACGATCTAACAGCAGGTCACGATTGCCCTGCAACCGCCAGAGAACCCGATAGGTCAGTGAAAACCTCTCTCGACCAGAATCACAGACGGCCGCGTCCGCGAGTGGCAGAAAAGCTTTCGGCACCGATGGCTGCGAGACCGGCTCCAGTCTGCTCGGCTCTGACGGCTGCAAATCGAAAAGACCGCCCTCCTCACCAGCGCTGACCCACGTCACATCCCGTGGTCGTACGCCCCGATGCAGCAGGTCGCGCGCCGCGTTCCGCCACGCCTCGCGAAAGCCGATGCGGGGCATCGTCACGTACGGCATCAGAACAGGCTCAATTGTTTCGGCGCGGGTTGGAACCGCTGGCGCAGCTTGTCGGAATCTCCAAGCTTAGCCGGCGACCAGTCCACACAACTCACGAACGGCTTGGCCTTCGACATCACCGCTCCCAGCTTTAGCAGATCGTCGTAACGCAACGAATGCTGGCGCCGCGAGGTCAAAATTCGGTTGACCGTCTTTCTGCCGAAGCCCGGCACACGGAGCAGCAGTTCACGCGACCCCCTATTGATGTCGAGCGGAAAGTGCTGCCGATTGGCCAAAGCCCAGTTGAGCTTCGGATCAATGTCGAGATCGAGCATGCCATCGGGATGCGCGCTCGCAATCTCGCTGGCGGAAAAGCCGTAGAAGCGGGTGAGCCAGTCCGCCTGGTACAGCCGGTGCTCACGCATCAGCGGTGGCCTGATCAGCGGCAGTGAGCTCGATGCGTCCGGGATCGGGCTAAAGGCGGAATAATAGACGCGCTTGAGATCGTAGCCGCTATATAGCGCTTCGCTGCGCATCAGAATATCGGTGTCGCTCGAACCATCGGCGCCGATGATCATCTGTGTGCTTTGGCCCGCCGGCGCGAACTTCTTGAGCTTCTTGGTCTTCATTGTCGGCTCACCATGCTCGGCGATCTTGAGCTTGAGATCAGCCATTGAACGCCGAATCGTCAGCGGGCTCTTCTGCGGCGCATAGCGGGCGACGGCAGCATCGGTGGGAAGTTCGACATTGACCGAGAGGCGGTCTGCATAGAGCCCCGCCTCCTCCACCAAACCTGGCGATGCATCCGGAATGGTCTTCAGGTGGATGTATCCGCGAAAACTGTGGGTTGTGCGCAGTTCGCGGGCGATGCGCACCATGCTGCCCATCGTCTCGTCAGGCGATTTGATGATCCCCGATGAGAGGAAAAGCCCCTCAATGAAGTTGCGACGGTAGAATTCAATTGTCAACCAGACAACTTCCTCGACCGAAAACCGCGCTCGCTCGACATTGCTCGACACCCGGTTGACGCAATAGAGGCAGTCGTAGATGCAGAAATTGGTCATCAAAATCTTGAGCAGTGATATACAGCGTCCATCCGGCGCATAAGCGTGACAGATGCCCATGCCCTCGGTCGATCCGAGGCCCTTGGCATCCGCCGAGTTGCGTTTCTCGGTGCCGCTGGAGGCACAGGACGCATCGTATTTCGCCGCGTCGCTTAGAATGGCTAGCTTCTCATTCAAACTCTTCTGTGCCATTCGTTCATGATATGTTCAAAACGACACTCGTTGCAAGCCCGTTCCAACCGCCCCTAGTCCTTGATGTGCACGACACCTCGTCAGGAGAAGGGTATGACCTCGTTGTCTTCGCCATCCCAATACTCGATGCGACCGGCACGGACTTTGATTAGCACGAGCCCTGGCGTTTCCGTACCCTTCGTGAACCAACGGTCGAGATCCGAAACCCAGTGCTTTTTGAACTCTTCCTTGTCCATGATGATGCTCGCCTGCCCTTCGATGGTGACGAAGATACCGGGCTTGCCGAGCAGGCTTGGTGATGCGGAGAGAGACAGACTTACGCTCGGGTCAGCACCAATCGCCACGATTTTCCGCGTGTCCTCGAACGAAAAAAACCATGAGTCCCCATCGTATTCGACATCGCCGTTGTTGCTCATCGGCCGCGTCGAGATCCCGCCACTCGCTTCTCGCGTCGACAGCATGCAGAAGTCGATACTACGCATCTTTTCGGACAGCTCTTCGATTGACATGGCGGCCATCGGTTTCTCCTCGGTTGGCGTGAAGCACAACGACGCTGGCGGCTGGCAGTTCCGGCTAGTAGTTTTCCTTTCCTTGCAGCGTTGCCACAAGCCGCTTCGAACGATGTCGTTTTCCGTCCGGAGATATGCAGCTTGTTATCGCCCAAAGCACTGTTTGTTGAAACTTTCCCGATTCGATTGTGGTGTGAAGATGTCTGGTATCTTCGGTTGATTTCGGTGTGCCATTGAGATCCTTTGATCGGCGGTCATTCAATTCCCTGATGGAATTGGCTAGCGATTGGCGCATCAGGGCACAAGGGGAGAGGCCGGCAATTGACTGCCGACCATTTCTTGATGGCGATGATCTAAATGTCGCCTGGTACCGGGATCGGCACGTCAGGGCTATTGGGCATCCCATCTTTGGAATCTGGGTCGCGCTCGCCAAAGCGGGGCTTCTGGCCCGGTTGCAAATCCTCGTTTTCGGGAACTGGCTCGCCCGGGAGAACATCCGGTATGATGGCTGGATTAGGGTTTGGCATCGATATGTCTCCGTTGAACGCACTCAACCCACCAGAGGTCGAATGGTTCAATCGGAGATCCACCCGCCCTGGTCACGCATCCGAAACCATTCCCGGGCGAACAGCACGGAACGCGCCTTTAGCGATTCCTCATCATGCCCGTTTCCGTACTCATGCAAAAGATAAGTTGCTAGCGAGTTCTGATCGGCCGGTTCGAACCACTCGAAATGCGAGATCTCAATGAAAACCCTCCGGACAATCAGATAGTCATGCTGCGAGAACGCGCGCTTCATTATTCCCCCGTCTATCAATGCAGCCTATGCAACGATCGAGTTCCTGGAAGAGTTTCGCAGCATGCGCTGCGCCTCCGCATGTGCATTCCAAACCCTTAAAGGCTGTATTGTGTCGGCACAGGTCGTCGCGTCGGTTCCTCAGGATAGCTCGGCCTCGGTCGTCGGAGCATAGGGCGTAAGCCTCGTTTCCCGCCTCAAACGGGGCCATCCGGGGCGGCACTATCTGTGGAGCGTTATTTGGGTTTGCCGCAAAGCGCAAAATCCTGTCCAAGTTTGCCTTCGCTGCCCTCAAGGCAGCGTCTTGCTGATCGAAATACGCTTGGTCCCCACAAAACATTGCCTCGCCGGTCTTCCAAAGAAGCGACGAACCTCCATCTGGGCGCCTGTTCACGACTGTCCTCAGCTTCGGACTCTCCATGATGGCTGATCGGAGTCAAAGCGCTGACAGCCAAACAGCGGCGAGCGATTGCGATGAGAGCGCTGGTCGCTTCACACGGACGGCTTGTCCGGCATGATGGTCACCGTGACTTCACTGTCATCGAAGAGTTTTGCAGCTAAGTCTTTCGTGATGCCTTCGCGCTCGGCGACGGGGACGGACTGATCGAACTCTACGAAGAGGGAGTTGCTGTCGATCCGAAACCTTACCCCGGGGTATTCGTCATGCTGTTCCAATGTTGTGCTCCTCCCTCGCACCGGCGCCAAGAAGCTGGCGGCGGTCATTGGTTCGCTCAGTCGAGCAGCTCGGCAGGCACACGGCCGCCGTTCTCGGCCAGCTTCTTCATAAGCGCGCGGTGCAGGAACATGTTCATTGCGGCGGTGTCGCTGGTGTCTCCGGAATAGTTCAGCTCTCTAGCGAGATCCCTGCGCTCCTGAAGGCTGGCATCCATTCCAACGACCTTCATCAGGTCCACGATCGATGTGCGCCAGTTAAGATCCTGGCCGCGCGCGTTTGCCGCCTGGTCGAGCTGCGAGGCGACGTCGATCTCCGTTTCCCGGGCGGTAGGGTTCTGGACCGCCTGGATCTCGTGCTTCGATATCGTCTGGACACCGCTCACAGCGATGTCTCGTATCGCCGGATCATTCGCGGGTGTCGACGCATCGGCAACCACACCCGTCGTTGCCTGATCGGTCCCGAGATAGGAGTCGCGTACCGGATCGCCGCCCGGTGTCGGCGTCAGATCATCGGTGCCCCAGATCGCGTCTTTGATTTTGTCGAAAATGCCCATGGAAATTCCTCCGGGTGTATTGCGAAAAGCAACTCCGTCGGAGCCGCATTGGTTGCGTCGTCTCAGATATTTTCGGAAAGCAATGTTTAGAATCAGGATGCCTCCCGCGCGCCTCTGCCGCCGGGGCTACCGCGGGTTCCTGCGTGAGAGGCTTTTGTCCGCCTGACGACACCCGAATCCCTTCACCATAGCAGACGCGAAGGTGCGTCTAGGGGCGACACAAGGCGGGCAGAGTTCTCTGTGCCGCCTCCGCCCATGTCACGGAGGGATTGGCCCACTGGAAAACCGCGATGTCGCGGCGCGAGCAATCCGGCAACTTTCTTCACGGCATGCCGCATGTCGAGACCCAGCTCCTTTATCCTGTGCTGGATGGGCTTGGTCTACTCGATCCCGCTGTCGCGCGCCGAGATGGAACGCGAGCCGGCGCATTGGAGATTTACTCGCGAGACGGCCGACAGCCTGGTCAGGGAATATCGCCTGGCATCCCCACGCGCGCTCGGCCATCGCGCATTCCTGGAATACATGACACGATAAAGCGAGTTGCGGCTTGAATGTCTAGCTCTCCAGCGGGCGGCGTGCCGACTTGGTAATGCTGGACCATGTTCTGCACCGGTGGTGATGTAACATTATTGGCGACCTAACGGTTGATGGCTAAGCCGGCGCCATGAACCCGTTGATCGTCAGCTACAAGAAGCATCGCTTTCTACCGCAGATCATTGCCCATGCCGTGTGGCTGCATTTCCGGTTTCCCCTGAGCCTGCGGCTGGTCGAGGAAATCTTTCTAGAGCGCGGCTTCATTGTCTCCTGCCGCTGCGAAAGCGAGAACGGATGATGCAAGGCTTCCGATCCGCCGTCGGATTGCAACGATTCATCGCGGTCTCTTTGGTAATCGGAAATCAAATTGTCCTGTGCCACCAGAAGCACACCGCCCTCGCCACCTACATTCATCGAATCCGCGCAGTGGCGCAGTCGAAGGCCGTAACCGGCGCGGCTGCCTGAGTTCAACGCCAAGTCCTTCTCCCGGCTTCAGTCAACGTGACATCACCGGCCGAACGTCTACTGCATGGAACGTGTGGAGACGGCGGCGTGCTTTCAGAAGCGTTGGCGGCAACGGTCAACTTCTAGCCGATTCCAGCAAAGTGTTTCGTGCTGATGCCAAATGGGCGCGACAGGCGGCTTCTAGAGTCTCTCGATTGCCAGTTTTGAGAGCGTGAATATAGGCGAGATGCTCTTCAATTGCGCGCCGGTTGCGAGATTTCTGCGTAATTCGATTCCACTGATAGTGATAGTGGAAGACCATCGAGATCACGTCATAGAAGTCGGCTATGAATCGATTGTTGGACGCACGATGAATCAACAGATGGAAACGCTCGTCGAGCGGTGAAAAGTCCTGAAAACGCTCCTCGAAATCCTCCAGCAGCAGATCGTGGTCGCGCTCAATTGCCTCGAGTTGTGACCAAAGCATGTGTTCCTTCGGCAGCTTGGCGAATTCAAGGGCTGAGTGGAGCTCGAACATTTCCCTCACATCAGCAAGTTCGAGCGCAAATTGGCGCGTGAAACCCTTCAGGGTCCAATGGCCGTTTGGCCGCTTTTCGATCAGTCCGAACCGGCTGAAGCTAATCAGATATTCCCGAACGGAAGTCGTGGCGACGCCGATTTCGCGAGCCAGTTCGAGCTCGTTGATGTGCATACCGGGCGCGGCATCCCTCGATAGGATCATTTGCATGAAGTTCTGCTCGATCAAATCATGCAGCGAGTTTGTCTCGCTTTGCGGGAAGTAGTCTTCCTGCTGAGGGTCGCGCAGAACGGTTTTTTGCTGCCTGTTCCACGCAATGATCCCTGATCTCTGAAGTTGATCCAGGACCGCGTGGGCGGTGCTTCTGCCGATACCAAGATGCAAAGCAATTTCAGGCTCCGAAGGAAGCTCCATGCCTATCCGCAATGTATAAAGATAACGATTGTAAGCATTTTTGAACAGATTGTTTGCTTTTGCCACTGTCGGATCATCCAAAGAGAGCAACTGACCCGTCAACGGGCGTATGGTCTATTCTTGTTCTGGCCATGTGGCCGGAGGTTGAAGTCCTCACGACGCAGAGGCCTCCACGAGGAAGCCGATTGCGCATCACGGGCGTTCATGGAAGCATAGTATCTTCCATGTTCTCCCATACCTCCAAGGGACATACCGGGCATTTGACAACTCCTCCAGTTTGTTGTTTATCGATAAACAGCATTGCGATCAATGCTCGCTTTGTGTTGCGTCATGAAAACTCTGGGAGGAAAGACATCATGAGGAAATCGACGACTGAACTCACGCGCCGCATGTTCATGGGTGCTACCGCGGCGGCGGCAATTGCCCTCGCGTCGCCGTCCTTTGCGGCGGATGTGACGATACCGATCATCGTCAAGGACACGACCTCGTTCTATTGGCAGATCGTTCTGGCCGGCGCCCGCGCTGCCGGCAAGGATCTTGGCGTTAACGTGCCGGAACTTGGCGCCCAGTCGGAGTCCGACATCGCCGGACAGATCTCCATCCTCGAAAACGCGGTTGCCGGGACACCAGCTGCGGTCGTGATCGCGCCGACCGAATTCAAGGCGCTTGGCAAGCCGATCGACGCGGCAGCGAAATCCGTGCCGATTATCGGCATCGACTCGGGCGCCGACTCCAAGGCATTCACTTCGTTTCTGACGACCGACAACGTACAGGGCGGCCGCATTGCCGCCGAAGGGCTCGCCGAAGCCATAAAAAAAATGAACGGCAAGGCGGAAGGCAAGATCGCCATCATCACCAGCCTGCCGGGCGTCGGTTCGCTCGACCAGCGCCACGAGGGCTTCGTCGAAGTCATCAAGGCGAAATATCCGGGTCTCGAGATCGTGGCCGACAAATTTGCCGACGGACAGGCGACAACCGGGCTTAACATGATGACCGACCTGATCACCGCCAATCCGGATCTCGTTGGCGTCTTCGCATCAAATCTGATCATGGCGCAGGGCGTCGGCCAGTCTATCGCCGAAAACAAGATGGGGGATAAAATCAAGGTGATTGGCTTTGATAGCGACGAAAAGACCGTCGGCTTCCTCAAGGATGGTGTGCTCGCAGGCTTGGTCGTCCAGGATCCCTATCGCATGGGTTATGACGGCATCAAGACGGCGCTGGCGGCGTCGAAGGGCGAGAAAGTCGAAACCTTCGTCGACACCGGCGCCAACCTCGTGACCAAGGACAACATGTCCGATCCGAAGATTGATGCGCTTCTGAATCCGAAGATCTGATAAACTGCGGGCGGCGGGGCATTGACGTGCCGTCGCCGCCTGGACCTATGCGAGGGGAGGGGTCGATGGTTATATCGGACATCGTCGAGACGTCGGCGGCGGCCGCGGATGATGGCTTTGCCCCGATAGTGCAGGGCAGCACAATCCTGGAGCTGGTCGCGCTTCGGAAGAATTATCTGGCGGTCGAAGCGCTGAAGCCTGCGACAATGTCGTTCAGGGCCGGTGAAGTCCACGCTATCGTCGGAGAGAACGGTGCGGGGAAGTCGACCCTCATCAAGCTTTTGACCGGCGTCATCATCCGCAGCGGCGGGGAGATCCGTTGGCGCGGAAAGGTCGTCGCGCTCGGCTCGCCGCAGGAAGCGATCACGCTGGGTATCAATGCCGTCCACCAGGAAGTGGTTCTTTGTCCACATCTCAGCGTCGCCGCCAACCTCTTCCTCGGCGAGGAAGCCCTCCGTTTCGGCATGCTGCAGAAGACCCTGATGCGCGAGAAGGCCCAGGCGGTGTTGGATCAACTCGGTTTCCAGATTCCGGCGCATGTGCTTCTGAGCGAACTCACCATCGGCCAGCAGCAACTGGTCGCCACCGCGCGTGCGGCCATGCGCGGCACGAAGCTTCTCATTTTCGATGAGCCGACCGCCTATCTCACGCGTCAGGAATCCGCCCAGCTCTTCAAACTGATCCGCAAGTTAAAAGCTGAAGGCGTCACGATCGTCTATATCTCGCATCGCATGGAGGAGGTGTTCGAGCTGGCTGACCGCGTATCGGTGCTCCGCGACGGCACACATGTCGGCACGCGTGACATTGCCGATACAAATGAGGCGGAACTGATCGCGCTGATGATCAACCGCACGATCGAGCAGATCTACCACAAGGAAGCCGTCCCGTTCGGGAAGGTGATCCTGGAGGCAAGGGATTTGTCCGGTCAGGGTTTCCGTGACGTCTCGCTCTCGGTGCGTGCTGGCGAGATTGTCGGGCTCTATGGCCTGATTGGCGCCGGTCGCAGCGAATTCGCCCTCGGACTTTACGGACGCAATCCCGCGAGCTCAGGGGAAATATTATGGCATGGTTCGCCAGTCCAAATCCGCCGTGAGCGAACTGCCATGGATCTCGGCATAGCCCTCGCACCCGAAAGCCGGCGCGACCAGGGGCTTTGCCTCAATCTGCCCATTGGGTTGAACATCAATTTGCCTGTCTATAAGCGGCTGAGCCGGGCGCTGACGATCGATAGAACGCGCGAGGCGGCCAATGCCGGCAAGCAGATCAAGGATCTGTCGATCAAGACACCGTCGCCGGGCGTGCTTGCCATGGCGATGTCGGGGGGCAACCAGCAGAAGATCGTCATCGGAAAATGGCTCAGTCACGGTGCGGAGCTATTCATCTTCGATGAGCCTACGGTGGGTGTCGATGTCGGAACAAAGGCAGAAATCTACAGGCTGTTTGCCGAATTGTTGAAGAAGGGGGCGGGCATCATCCTGATCTCTTCCTACCTGCCCGAAGTCTACGAACTGGCCGACCGGCTGCATGTCTTCCGAAGCGGTACGCTGGTCGCAAGCCACAATTATCACGAGGTCAGTCACGAAACCGTGCTTGGCGAAGCCATCGGCGCCTGACGACGAATATGGAGCGAATGGAATGAGCGTTGAGGCAATCGAACCGCCGAAGAAGCGGGGCCGTGGACTAAGCATCCTGTTTGGACTGACGCTGCTCGGTCTTCTCTTGGTACTGTGGCTGCTGTTGGCATTTTCGACCAACAGCTTCTGGACATCGAACAATATCAGCAACTTGTTGCGCCAGGGATCGATGACCGCCATCCTCGCGGTCGGGCAGACCTTCGTCATCATCACCGGCGGCATTGACCTGTCGGTCGGCGCCGTCGTGGGCTTTTCGAGCGTTGTCATCGCCTGGCTGCTGCAAGCGGGCGTTCCGCTGTGGCTGGCGATCCTGCTGACGCTGCTGCTCGGCATGGCGATCGGCGCCTTCCACGCCTTCGGGATCGTGCGGATGGGTATGCCGCCCTTCATCATCACGCTGGCGACACTCACGGCCCTTCGAGGCATTGGACTGCTGATCACCAATGGTTCGACGATCAACATCACCAATGACGATTTCACCTCGTTCTCGCTTGCCGATTTCGCCGGGGTGCCGAGCCTATTCTGGATGGTGATCGCTGTGGCAATCCCGGCCTATATCCTGCTGCATCACAGCCGGTGGGGGCGCTATCTCTTCGCGGTCGGGTCCAATCGCGAGGCGGCCCGTCTCTCCGGCGTCAATGTCGATCGCATGATCTATCTCGCCTATATCCTCTCGTCGACTTTTGCAGCCTTCGTCGGCGTGCTCTTGGCGTCGCGAATTGGCATCGGCAACGCAACCCAGGCGGAGGGATGGGAGCTGCAGGCCATTGCTTCCTCGGTGATCGGCGGAACCAGCCTTTTCGGCGCCGTGGGGACCGTGCACGGCCCGCTTCTCGGTGCATTCATCCTCGCCACGATCAATAACGGGGCCAATCTCCTGAACCTGAATTCCTTCTGGCAGAGGATCATCACTGGCGCACTTATCATTCTGATCGTGTTCTTCGATCAGTTGCGCCGGAGGCGTGGTTAGGACGGGGTGATCAAAGCCGGAGTTCGCCGGCGAGCATCGCGCGCCCGCTTCAGCGTGCGAATGCCTCGAAGGGATTGATTTCGGTGATCCGCCGGATAATCGCCTCATTGACCCCCGCGGCTTTGAGCGACGGTAATAAGTGCTCGACGAGATGCGTGTATGGTCTTGGCGTTCCGCCGCCGGGCTGTGCTGGATCGTACCAGCCGAGATCGTGACTGAGGAGCAGATGCTCGCCCAATCCAGCCTCGATCGCGCGTGTCACCATGGCGACCAATTCCTCGTCTGGCGCTCTCCCGACATGGTCGTATTCGATCCACGCACCGCGGTCTACCAACGCGCGGTGAAGCCCGAAGTCCTCCTCCTCCTGGGTATGAATGGAAATGAAGCGTTCCGCCGGGCAGCTCTCCGACTGCAGTATGTCCAACTGCTCCATCACAACCCTTCCGCGGATCGTATGTGAGCCGATCACGGCATTGGTCCGAACCGACGCCCTTGCTGCCGCCCGCAGGATACGGGCTTCGAGCGGCGTGATACCATCGTCGCCGGCGCTGAGCTTGATCCATCCCGCGATGACACCCGTGTCCTCGATGCCATCGGTGAGTTCGCTTACCATCCAATGCTCGAGATCGCTTTCCTTGGCCTCCGCGACCCAGGCGGGTATCCAAGGTTCGCGATAATTCCCGGTGGGAACGACGATCGGAAAGTCGGCTGCTTTCGACACAGCGAGATCGATGTCCGCCCGCCGGCCGACGCCACCGGTGGTGCACTCAACGAGAAGCTTCACGCCCTGCTTTTTGATGGCGTCGATCTGTGGGACCATGAGCGCCACGACTGCGTCGATCTCTGCCTGGGCATAGCCGGGCTGGTCGGGTGTTCTTAGGTCGACGAACACATGCTCGTGCGGGAGGATTATCCCGAGCTCGTCCAGTCGCTTCGGTCCCAGAGTTGTATGGATGTGCTTCATCTTCAAAGGCCTTGCTTCCATGATGTCGGTGGGCAGAGAGGGGGACAGAACGTTGAGAAATTGTTTTGTCGTGGATTACAGCAATGATGCTCGACCGGAATTCAGATGGTCAACAAGCTTGCAGCATAATTGCTTCGTTGTGGCTACAGTGCATAGGCCCGAAGCACCATCGATATCCCACGCTTCGATTGCAGCATGATCCGACTCTTCCTGATGCTTACGGACTAAGAAAGCACGCAACCCGCGTCTCTATAATTACTGTCTGAGGATCGTCGCTCGTAATGGACGTCCGTTGCACAAAGTGCCGGTACGCCATCATCGGCGATAAGGATGGTAGCGCGGATGAATATCATGCTTGTGCAAGAACTCGCTTGGGCTTGTGCCGAATGTAGCGCGGAACATGTAGGCAAAAGCGCTCGATGAGCCATAACCTAGATCAAATGCTACCGAACTGATCTTCTTTCCAGAGGCGAGTTGAGATATCGCGTGGAGAAGCCGCGCCTGTCTCAGCCATCGTAACGGCGGCATGCCGGTTTCGAAGCGGAAAATTCGCTCAATAGTCTTTCTGCTGGCCGCCGCGCCTTTTAGCCATTCATCCACAGAGGCGATCGAACCTGGATCATCCATTGCGGCGTGAGCGAGATCAATTATGCGCCTGTCCTTTGGCATGGAAATCGATAGCGGCATGTCGTGGGCAGTGAGAACCTCATGACGCAGCAGATCATGTAGGGCGTCGAGGTGTTGATCCGCCCTCCCAGCTGAGGTCTCAGGCAAGGTCGCCAGCATGAGTGCGTTGAGAAGCGCTGTCATCCCGACTATGCGGATATTCCGACCAAGCTCGTCGGCTTCCTGCCGATTCACATCGACGTAAAGCATCACGTTGCTCGAGCCATACCGCATCCAGTGTTCAGCGTTCGGTGGTATCCAAATCGCCATTGCGGGGCTCAGGAGCAGAACACGAGTCCGCGTCCCGACAAACATCGACCCGCGCGCCGCCGAAATAAGTTGACCGAAGTCATGCGTATGCCAATCGAAAGCCTTGCCGGCTTTCTCGCTTACTATCTCACCGAGGTATCTGGGCCTTTCCACAGAGTTCAAGTCGCGCTCCTTCACGCATATGCCCTCGCCACCCTGACGATTTCTCGACGTATGTTAGCCCTTTGTCGACAGACAGACAAACCCCACGTCGTTAAAGAGCCTAGGGGTGCGAGGAGATAAGAAGAACATGGTTGAGGTGAGAACCGACGTACCCGATTGGCCGGCAATTGCCGTTGTGATCATGAGCGTGACAGCCTTCGCCATCGCTCAAGGACTCACGTTTCCACTCATTGCAATCGTACTGCAAAACAAGGAAGTTTCCGGCAGCCTGATTGGACTGAATTCCGCCGTCTATGCAGTGGGCGCGGCGACGTCGGTGTTCGCAATCGACCGGCTCACCAGCTGGCTCCGTGCGGACCGCTTGATGACTGCGGCTCTGTTCGGCTGCTCCGCGGGTCTCGCTGTCTTTGCACTCACCGACAATCTTCCGCTCTGGTTCGTCGCTCGGTACGTGATCGGGTTTTCCGCCAGCCTGATTTCCATCCTAGGGGGAGCGTGGCTGAACGCGGCTAGCCCTGATCAAATCCGCGGGCGTCTCTCTGGCTTCTACGGAGCAGGAATGTGCGCGGGTTTCGCCATTGGACCTCTTGCCATCCCGCTCGTAGGGACGGAGAACGGTTCAGCCTTCGCTTGCGTCGCCCTCTATGTCGCTCTGATCGGGCTTACAAGTATGAGCCTCATGGGCAAAACGCACACCTTGCCGCAGCGCGCACCGTCCGGGGCACTTCTATTTTTCATCCGGTCCGCCCCGGTGCTCGTTGTCATGGAATTGGCTTTCGGTTTCGCCGATATCGCGGCTATTTCTGGCATGGCTGTCTATTTCGTTCGCGTCGGCCACTCCGAGGCGTTCGCCGCCTACGCTATTACCGTTTTGTCACTACCGACCGCGATCGCACAACCTTTAGTGGGATGGTTGTTAGACAGAGCTTCTCGCAAAGTGGTCGCTTGTGGTTGCGGTCTTGTCGGCGCCGCGTCGTTCTTCGCGATACCTTTCCTTCAGTCTGAAACAGCCATTCTGATTGTCTTCGCTATCATCGGAGCAGCGACGTTTGCACTCAGCACGTGCGCGCTGACGATTTTGGGTGAGCGTTTTCAAGGCGGAATGCTGGTTGCAGGCACCGCGAGCTTTTCATTGGCGTATTCAGCAGGCAGCGTAATGGGCTCGACCGGAACAGGTGTTGTCATGGACGTTCTTGCGCCCGCGGCGGTGCCGATCAGTGTCGCCGTAGGATTGCTTGCGTTCGCCATATTGATGGCTTCTCACGACCTCTCGCGATGATTCGTGACTATATCGCTCGGAGGGCTGCTATCGCTACAGTTTGTCAAGAACGTGCCTTCGAACCGGTAACGGCTGCTTGCGGGCAACGCCGGCAAGGGCCTCTATGTCCTGCAAGAGGGTACGGAGCAACCGTTAGACACAGCCGTGCTTTGTCGGACCTCTGAACTGAAGCGATCCACTCTGCTCACCCTCCACAATTATCGGCAATATGTTTAACACTTGGACGGCCTTGGGCAGCTCCAGCAAATAGTGCTAGTCCTGGTCCCCCGGGAGGTGGTGTATCCGCGTTGCTTGCGCCCCAGCGAACCGCTGCATCGCCTCAACGCTCTCCCATTATCAGATCCATGAACTCGGTGTCCGTCTCGCGATCCTCCCTAAACAGCTCCACGTCAAGGGCAGTCGATTGCAGGGACCTGACGCCCGTGGCTATCAGGTACGTTTGGTATACGTCAGCTGTCTCTCGAGCGGTGCGCCCGCGCCATAGTCGTACGATTAATGCTGCGGCGTGTTTTCGATGTGGCATCTGATCTCTTGTCGACGGATGCCTATAGCGCTGACACGAGCTCAGCTGTGCGTAGCACGGTAGCAAATTCGTGGCGAAGCGTGGCGACGTGCGCGCGATGGATGTCGCGGGCGGCTATTGTGCCTCCGTCACCGTCGGGAAGATCGAAGCAGTCGCAGGCATCCTCTACCAGGATCACCTTATAGCCGGTGTTCGCGCCGACACGGACACTGGTGGAGACGCACATGTCGGTCGAGATGCCAAACAGGACGACGGTACTCGCTCCAAGGCGTCGCAGACGGAGATCGAGGTCGGTGGCGATGAAGGCGGCATTGACGCTCTTCGTTACCAGCGGCTCGCCGACTTGGGGTTCAAAACCCGGGCGGTGCGCATTCCCGGGAGTTGCCGGGCCCAATGTTGAGTTCGGTTCAACGCTGTCATGGCGGACGTGGATGACTTGCCGCCCGGAGGCGCGCCATGCGGCGAGAAGGGCAAGCCCGTTTTCATCGAGCTTGTCGTTCCAGCGTCGCGGCCAGGGGGCAGCGTCAAACGCACGCTGCATGTCGATCGGGATCAGGACGGCATCTTCTGGTATGACAGGCATTGATCTCTCCTTGACGTGATGACCGATGAATAGTTCTCTTCTCGTCCGGCATCGACCAGCATGATGACGGCATACCGGACGATCGTCCGGCGGCTTGGAGAAATTTCCGGATGAATGAGTTGGACACCAAAGACAAGCAATTGCTGGCGGCTCTTCGCGCGGATGCGCGCCGCAGCCTTGTCGAACTTGCGCGGGACACCGGCCTGTCGAGAAGTGCAGTGCATGAACGCGTTCGCCGATTGGAGGCGCGGCAAGTCATCGTCGGCTACACGGTGCGACTGGGCTCCGACGTGGACCGACATGACGTGGAGGCGCTCATTTCGGTCACCTTCCAGCAGGGCCGAAATTGCGACCATATCGTGCCGCATCTGACAGGGATCCCGAGTGTCGTTACTTGTTGGTCAGTTGCAGGCCCGACCGACCTGATCTTGCTCGTCGAATGTACTTCAAATTCCGAACTCGACATCGTCAGACGTCAGATAGCAACGACGCCGGGGATTGCCACGGTCCAGACACATGTCTCGCTTCGCACCCATTTCGACCGCCGGCTATGACGTCGGAGCAAAACTGACAGTGCAAACTTATCAACGCGGACAATCAGGGGAGCAGATCAACGGTAGACTGGAAATCGTCGATGTCGCCCTCGACTACGATCATCGGTCGGGCTTGAGCGCGGACCGGAGAATTCGCATCAAAAGTCCGAGCGCGCTTTCCGCCGATCCATCGGCACTGAAGCTGTGTTTGATGCCATCCATGGCCGCAGCGATGAAGGCGGCAACTTCCATGGGTGAAGACTTCAATGTCTTGAGCTCGATCTCGCCCTGAGCTTCGGCATCTGCTAGAGTTTGCGACAGGAGATGAAGCAGTCTTGATCTGGCAGCGCTTGTTATGTCTGCAGCCAGCTGCATGTTGATTTCGAAGAGTTCCTTAGCGTTCTCGCTCTTGCTGAACGGAGCTATCAGCCCTTCTTGGAACGTCGAGATGGCTGCCGCAATTCGGTCCACCACTTCTCCTTTGCTCAAAAGCACGCTCTCGACATCAGACATCGTCCGTTCATGGGCTCGCGCCGATCCGGCACGGAAGAGCTCTTCCTTGCTATTGAAGACGAGATAGAGCGACGCCCGCGAAATCCCCGCCGCACGCGCAATATCCACCATTGTGGTCTTGTGAAAACCGTACCGGGCAAACACCGGCAGCGCGGCGTCCAGAATTGATGCTGACTTAGGTTCTGCTTTTTCCATTTGGACATATTGACGTTATCTGTCTTAGATGTCAAAGAGACGATTAGACAAATATGGTCTATTTGTCTAATCCGACTGGAGCACCTTATGAGTGAAAAGCAATCAACCCAAAACACCACGGTCCTCGTCACCGGGGTCAGCGGCTTCCTCGGCGGACACGTGGCGCTGCAGCTGTTGCAACAGGGCTATTGTGTACGGGGAACGCTACGGCGGATGAGCTCAGCCCCGGGACTGATGTCGCGCTTCCAGCCGTTCGAAGAAGACGTAAGCTTGGTTGAAACCGATTTGGATCATGACAAGGGATGGGCCGAAGCGGTTTCGGGCTGCGACTACGTCATACACACGGCGTCTCCCTTCCCAAGCGGCGCGGTGCGAGATGAGGCAGGATTGATCCGGACCGCAAGAGAAGGAGCGCTTCGCGTGTTGCGGGCGTCCCACGAAGGCAAGGTTCAGCGGGTCGTCCTTACCTCGTCCATCGCAGCCACCAACCATGGTAGCGGACATGCGCCGTTCAGCGAGAAGGACTGGACGGACGTCCGGAGCAAACGGGCCACGCCCTATTACAAGTCAAAGACCCTGGCCGAACGCGCCGCATGGGCGTTCGCGGAAGAACAAGGCCTGCCTTTGGCGGTGATCAACCCCGGCCTCATCCTTGGCCCATTGATGGCAAATGATATCGGTTCCTCCGTTGGGCTGATCTGGAAGCTGATGAACGGCAAGTTCACAAGACTCCCACGTTACGGCTGCTCGGTCGTCGACGTGCGCGATGTCGCTCTGGCCCATGTTCAGGCAATGATCGAACCCGCCGCCGCTGGACAGAGATTCATCGTAGGAGGCCGAGTGCTCTCGATGAAGGACCTGTCGCTCGCACTGGCAAAGTCCTTTCCGCTATACGAATCGCAGCTACCCACCGCCGAGCTTCCAGATTGGTTCGTCCGGATTCTCGCGTTTGTCGATGCCGATGCTCGAACGATCGTGCATGAGCTCGGACGCGACCTTAGCGTCGACACCTCAAAGGCCAAGAGCATGCTGCAATGGCGTCCACGCTCCGAAGAAGAAACCATCCGGGACTGCGGTCAAAGCTTGATCGACAGGGGATTGGTCGCCCCGCGAAAGGCCATTTGACATTGACCTCTGATCAACATCCATCAACCATTGGAGACCAGAAATGATAAGCGAAGGACAAACCGAAGAAGACAATATCCGTGAGATCGAGCGTAGCCGGCTGCGGGCACTCGTCGCAGCTGACGTAGCCACGGCGCATCCACTTCACGCAGATGATTTCCAATTGATCACACCGATCGGAGTGGCGCTGTCGCGTGAGGAATATCTCGGTGCTATCGCCGCCGGGCAGATCAAATACATGGCATGGGAGCCAGGCGACATCGCGGTCCGTCTTCATCGCTCTGCAGCAGTGATCCGCTACCGAGCCCGACTCGAAGTAGTCTTTGGCGGACATCCTGTGCCATCAGGAGAGTATTGGCACACTGATGCGTACGAGCATCGCGACGGCCGCTGGATGGTCGTATGGTCGCAAGCGACGGCCATCAGTCGATAGTCTATCGAGATACTGCCGACCTTCGCACCGGTGTCTCATCCGCCGGGATGCTCCTCGCGTTCGTCACATCCTTCGGCGAAGTGGGGGATTGCACTCTTCATCATAGGCTCCGGGGGACGCACGGTGCCCCGCCAGATGTGGGGCGGCGTGTGCCAGGCGCTGACCCGACCATCGCGGCCGTCGCAACGCTTCCTATCTGTTCTCGATCGTGTATTTCGCTCCGGTCCAATCGCTGCAGTTCCTGGTCGAGCGGCAAAAGACCCGCTTCTGCGGTTGTAACCAAGGGAGAAGACAGCTTCTCCCGTGGAATGATCGACAAGCCGCCCACCCCACGCTGGTTTTGGATAGCAGTTCCCTGTTCTTACAGTAGGAAGTCACCCTTGGTGAGGGATGCAAGATCATCAAGGTGGATGGCAAAGTCCGCCTTCCCATCGCCAGTCACGTCACCATATATGTAGGTGTCCAATGCCTTGTTCTCGAAGCGCAGTTCGCCGGCGGTCTTTGAGAACGTGTCTGTTCCAATGAACGTGAACGTGTCGTTGTTAAGCCTGCCTACTTTTGCGTCGATTTCTCTTAGATCAATCCGGTCGGCGTTCGAAAAATCGAAAATGGTATCGCGTCCAGCCATCGAGACCCTCGAATCCTTGATCGTTTCCAAAACGAAAATGTCCTTGCCAGCGCCCCCGTAGATGTCGTCGCTGCCAAGACCGCCGATCAATTTGTCATTGTCGTCGCCGCCTTCCAACTGATCCGCGCCGACACCTCCGTCGAGCGTATCGTTACCGCCGCCAGTGCGCAGAGTGTCGTTGCCACCGCCACCGGCGACTTTGTCGCTACCAATGTATCCGACGTAGAGATCATCGGCGCTCGCGAGGTTGATTTCCGGGCCGGAATTTCGGAACTGTGTGAGCCCGGACAGGTCGAAAATGTCAGCGGCTGATGTGCCATTCAGTGCGTTGCCGGCGCGGTCTAACAGTTCCACCCCCGCGGCGGAATCAAGGATTAGCCGATAGCGTGTCGCGGCGTCGTCAAGACGAACGGTGTCGACGCCCTCGCCACCAAGAAATACATCGGTGTCGTTGCCTGCGATGAGGAAGATGTCGTCGCCAGCGCCTCCATCGAAAGTGTCAGCGCCATCGCCGCCCGAGAACATATCATTGCCCCCGCCGCCGTCGAGTTGGTCATCGCCGTTACCGGCATTGACGAAATCCGCCCCGTCATGACCGATGAACTCGTCGTCACCGGTTCCAAGATCAATGGCGGTCGCGCCATGGATGATACTGGCAACACCAGAAAAATCGAACTCGTCGCCATACTGCGTTCCCGAGAGCGCGAAAGCACTCATATCTAGTGTTTCCACGCTGGCCTCGGTGTTCAGAATCAACCGCTGATAGGACACAAAGTCCTCGAGCCGAATAGAGTCGGTTCCCAGGCCACCGCGGAATGTATCCTGAAGATCGTCCAGCACGACAAAAATGTCGTTGCCGGCTCCGCCGTCGAAGTGATCATTACCCCGGCCACCGTGGAGAATGTCGTCGCCGTCACCGCCGTAGAGGTCGTCGCCACCGTCGTCGCCCAGCAGCGTATCATTGCCGCCGCCGCCATAAATGTCATCGTTGCCTCCGCCGCCCCGCAGGGTATCGTTGCCGAACTCGTTTTCCGGGAACGTGTCTTCGGGATAACCATATAGGATATCGGGGCTGCTACTGCCGGTGATACTGTCATTCCCCGGCGTTCCAAAATAGGTGGTCACAATTGCATCCTTCCTCGTTACGTCAACCTGTTCGGACGGCTGCGGGCGTATGGCCGCACCCGCCGTCATCGCGAAACCTTTCGCGGCACGATACGAACGGGGCAAGGCGGTGGCGTCGAACGACAAAATCTGGCCGTCGGGCGGCAGAGATTTTCGATGAACGACTGCGATCGGCTGACGAGCGTGGCTCGACACCGACCCCAGCGACAGAGATTATCCTGACATGACTACGAACGACTCAGTGATCGGCCTATCCGGTTTCCCGAACGCCGCAGTGTCCCGGTCAACCGCTTTCGGACGAGAGGTTGTGATACTGGGACTGGCCTTCGTCGCCATGCTTTTCGTGGTGTCGAGCGTGATTTGGGGCATCGCCGGGATCGATCCGATCGAATCGGCGTTCGGGAAAATGATCGGCATCGGCGGTGACACGATCCTTGCGATATTGATAACGCTTGCTCTGTGGCGCATCAGGGCGTGGAGCCTCGGAAACAAGGCACTGGTGGCCTGTTTGCTATCGTTGGCGGCAGCACCCGCTTCTGGAATGCTGGACTGGGCTATCCAGATCTTTTTCGTTTGGCCGAAGCAGGTACCGTTTAATCCCCAGTATTTTGCGCAGGTCGTCGTCTTTACCACATCCGAGCTCTTCGGATGGTCATGCCTCTACCTCGCACTGCAATACAATTCCCAGATGCGCGAGTCGGAAAGGCGCTTGGCAGCGGTACGCGAGGAGGCTCTATCTGCCCAGATGCGCGCTCTGCAATACCAGATAAACCCGCATTTTCTGTTCAACACGCTCAATTCCGTTGCTGGTTTGATGGAAGAAGGCTCAACCGAACCTGCCCGCGACATGGTGCTGAGGCTTGCGAACTTTCTGCGGAGGACACTTGCGCTTGATCCGATGACGGATGTGCGGTTGGATGAGGAGATTGCGCTTCAGCTCGAATATCTCGGTATTGAGGAAGCGCGCTTCTGCGACAGGATGGATGTGCGGCTGGATGTCGATCCGTCGGTCCATATCGCAAAAGTTCCGGGATTGATCCTCCAGCCTCTGGTCGAGAACGCTGTCAAGCACGGTGTAGCCCGGACACCGGGATCTGCAATTCTCATTATAGGGGCATGTCGGGGCGCTGATCGATCGCTGCGGTTGTGGGTCGAAAACTCCGTACCGCCTGGCGAACCCCCGCCGCTCGATGGAATGGGGATAGGGCTTTCCAATGTTGCCAGCCGACTGACCGCGCGTTACGGCAAGGTCGCAGAATGTGTCTCGGTAGCGACACACACAGGAAGTAGTC
The DNA here is from genome assembly GCF_057586295.1 of Rhizobium sp. SRI_017. NCBI lineage: Bacteria > Pseudomonadati > Pseudomonadota > Alphaproteobacteria > Hyphomicrobiales > Rhizobiaceae > Rhizobium > Rhizobium sp. SRI_017. Next base: position 118,230 of record NZ_JBYCZP010000008.1, read on the forward strand.
GCGTCGAAATACGAATGCCACTTGTTTTATGATGACACAGCAACCCCTCTCCATTCTTGTCGTGGACGATGAACAGATCGCGCGGCGACGCCTTTTGCGCTTGCTGCGAGCGATGGAGGATGTGGTCGTCGTCGGCGAGGCGGGTGATGTAGATTCTGCCGTCGCTGCAGTGCGGACGCTTCGGCCCGACATGTTGCTCCTTGATATACAGATACCAGGCGGTGACGGTTTCGCGGTTATCGATCGACTTGGTTCAGAATCGACGTTGGTCGTATTCGTGACGGCCTTCGATCATCATGCTCTGCGCGCCTTCGAGATGGAGGCCGTGGACTACGTCACAAAGCCTGTGGAGTTCACACGTCTGGCTACGGCGATCCGTCGGGCGCGGGCGGCGGTTTCCGTGCAGGGCCGTGAAGAGCAGATCGCCGATCTCCTGGCGACGGTCGATGCGCTGCGGCACTCGCTGCGCCAAAGTCAAAGCGAAAGCCACTCACGCTCGTTCTGGATAAAAAGTCGCGGGGTCCACCAGCGGGTCGCCATGGAAAGCATTGATTACATCCAAGCTGAGCGAGACTACGTCCGCCTGTTTGCCGGCGGCCAGTCGCATCTGATCTCCGAGAGCATTTCTGTCATGGAAAGTCGCCTTGCGCCGCTGGGCTTTCTGCGGATCCATCGGAGCACGCTGGTACGACATGATACAGTGGCGCAAATGTTGCAAGGCCGATATGGCACATTCACGCTGCGGCTAATAGACGGCACCGAACTGCGTGTTGGGCGAACATATATAAAAGGCCTCCGGGTTGCACTTGGCCTGCCCAAAACTGACCAAGGAAACCTATAGCGGTTGGTGGCTCTTCGATGCCGCATGCGTCATAAGGCCGTCCGAAAACGTCGTTGAAAGGCGAACGAGGTTGGTCGGACTGAAAGAGGATACTGAAGTTAACAAGCTTCTCACCTGCGAACTATGACCATGGTGAAACATAACAGATGCGAGACGAGATCCGCGCCAGTTAGAGTGCGTGGCAGGTAGCTGAGTTTTGGGCGACGACCCTTCCCTCAAAACACTTGGCGCGCGCGACCGGGCAAAGTCGCCTTCGCCAAGACCATAAAACAGGACTGGCCGCAATATGGCTGCCTGACACGCGCAGCATTTGAGACCTGCGTTCCAAAATTGCAGTTGGCCCCACGCGATCGGGACACGCCGGTGTTTCCAATCCTTTCAAGGCGATTAAGCTGGTCAACCTGTTTATTTCAGCTGGCCAGCCGTTCGCTCATGTCGAAAACCGCGGCATTATCCTGAACCTCGCGGAGGCCTTTGTAGGATGCATGGCGCAAACTGCCGTCGTGGGTCCAGCCCCGGAAGTCGATCTCTGCGATCAGTGTCGGCTGGGCGAACACAAGGTTTTTGCCTTTAAGCGGCACGACTGGCTGTTTTGTCTTGAGCTTATCGAGCGTCATGCGCAGGTACTCGGCATCTTTGGTGTTGAACCCGGTTCCGACCGAACCGACATAGACCCAATCATCCCCGTTTCGGCCGGCAAGGAGCAAGCTGCCGATCCCGCTGCGTGCCGACGCCGATTGCTCATAGCCCACCACCATGAAGCTCTCGCTCTGCACACATTTGATCTTCAACCAGTCGCCGGTGCGGCCGGGCCGATAGATGCTGTCGCGATGCTTGGCGATGATACCTTCCAGCCCGATGGCGCAAGCATTTTCCAGGAGCGTGGCACCATCACCGCTGACCTCCTCGGACAGTTGGATCGCCCCTTCGGCGCCATCCATCAGATCCTCAAGAAGGTGCCTTCGCACCGACAGCTCGGTCCCCGTCAGATCATGGCCGTCGAAATAGAGTAAGTCGAAGGCATAGAGGATGGATTCCGTCGATGTCCGCTTGCCGCCGCGTCCGCCCAGTGATCGTTGCAGAGCCCCGAAATCCGACCGCCCCTGCTCGTCGAGCACCACCGCCTCGCCATCCAGAATGGCTGTCCCGACGCTCAGATTCTGGGCTGCGGCTGCGATTGCCGGAAACCGGTGCGTCCAGTCATGGCCGCCGCGCGTGATGATGCGGACCCCCTTCGGCTCGACATGGATCGCCAGCCGATACCCATCCCACTTCACCTCATAGGACCAGTCCGGACCCGCGGGCGCCGTCGTCCTCAAGAGAGCCAGGCATGGCTCGATACGATCAGGCATGGGATCGAACGGGAGGTTAGGCTGGGCGGGATCACGGCGCCGGCGTGGCTGTGATTTGGCGGCGTGTTCGTCCTGGAGAAGCGGTTTTGCACGTCTGCTCATTTATGGGTCCGGTTTTCCGCAGCAACTGACTTGCGCAAGGCATCCATGATGTTGACGACGTTGTTGCGTGGCGGCGAGGATGGGGGAGCCTTTGCCTTGCCGCCCGACGGCTTCTTGAGTGCCTTCTTTTTCGTGTTGATGATGTCGAGCAGCCGGTCCTGCACCGGGTCGGCGACCAGTTTCGGCGTCCAGTCCTGGGTCTGCTTTTTGATCAACTGCTGGATGAGGGGAATCATGTCGGAATCCGCCCTCTCATCGCCAATGCCCTCGAAATAGCTCTCTTCATCCCGGACCTCATCACCATAGCGTAAAGTCCAGAGAACGATACCCTTGCCGCGTGGCTCGAGCATGACGGCCCGCTCGCGACGGGTGATCACCAGCCGGGAGATGCCGACCATGTCCTGGGATGCCATCGCATCTCGAATAACCGAGAAAGCCTCCTGGCCGACCGGATCGTTGGGAGAAAGGTAGTAGGGCGTATCGAGCCAGATCCATTCGATGCTGTCGCGTTGTGTGAACGTCGAGATATCGATCGTCTTGGTGCTGTCCAGCGCGACATTCTCGAGCTCCTCGTCTTCCAGGATGATGTATTCGTCCTCACCGCGCTGGTAGCCTTTGACTTCGTCCTCTTCCTTCACTTCTTTGCCGGTGACGGAATCGACGTAGTGGCTGACGACACGGTTTTGAGTCTCGCGATTGAGGGTATGGAAACGGACCTTCTCGCTCTCGGAGGTCGCCGGCATCATCTGTACCGGGCAGGTGACCAGGGAGAGCTTGAGATAGCCTTTCCAATAAGGACGGACTGCCATGACGACTTCCTCCGATCAGCCGGCCCGGCGCGTGAGCGTCGCGGCAGGCTTGGACTTCGCCACAACCTTTGCAGCTTTCTGGCGAGCAGCTCCCTTGTTGACGTTTGCAGCGGTGGGTTTGGGGTGGGCCTCTTTTGCACCCAGGCCGGCGCTTTCGCGTAGCGCCTGCAGAAGATCGCTGGGTTTCGAGGCCGCCGGTGCCTTCCTCTTCGGCAGCGAACGGCCCTCGATCTTGGCTTTCACCAGTTCGGCAACGGCTGCCTCGTAGCGGTCGTCAAACGTGCTCGCATCAAAGCTGCCCTTCTTGGTGCCGATGATGTGTTCGGCAAGTTCGAGCATCTCGCCCTCGATCTTGAGGTCGGGCATGTCCTCGAACGCTTTTTCCGACGATCGGACCTCGTAGTCGAAGTTGAGCGTGTTGGCGATCAGGCCTTTGCCGTGCGGACGGATGAGGACGGTGCGCATGCGCCGGAACAGAACCGTCCGGGCGATGGCTGCGACCTTTTCGTTTTTCATGCCATCGCGGAGAAGCACGAAGGCATCCGACCCCATCTTGTCGGGCGCCAGATAGTAGGGCTTGTCGAAATAAGTCGTGTCGATCTGCCAGCACGGGATATAGGCCTCGATGTTCAAGGTCTTGTTGCTCTCGGGCACGGCAGCTGCGACTTCATCCGGCTCCAGGACGATGTACTGGCCGTTGTCGATCTCATAGCCCTTGATCTGATCCTCGCGCTCGACGGGTCTGCCGGTCTCGCTATCGACAAACTCACGTTTGACCCGGTTTCCCGTTTTGCGGTTGAGCGTGTTGAAGGCGATCCGCTCCGACGAGGAAGCGGCGGTATAGAGCGCCACCGGACAGGAGACCTCTCCGAACTTCATGAAGCCTTTCCAATTCGCTCTCGGGCTAACCATGATAACGCAACTCCTGACGCAACTCAGGCGATTCAAGCGAATCGCCGGCGAATCGTTCCGAGTCAAAACGAATCATTTTTCAATGACTTAGCTGACAACCGCTGCTCGCATTGCGAGTCACCGATTAGCGGCTTGATTCGCATGCATCTTTTGGACGGCACGCGCGTTTCTGGGCAGAACAACCCCAAGGGAGTCCTGCCATGAGCAAGCGAGAACTGATCGATACTGGCACCGACAAACGCTATGTCCGTCGCGATGAAGACGGCAAGTTCAAGCAAAGCGTCGATGTCCCGCGATCTCTGTCGGCCGATACGCGTCACGATTCCAAGAATGACGTCAAGCCCGGCCAGGGTGATAAAGGCGATCGCAAGCGCTGACCGGTGAAACTCGCCACCTACAAGATAAACAGCATCAACCGCAGCCTCGCCGTGTTGCTGTGCTGCTCGATGAGTTGCATCCAGATGTCGTGTGCGAGCAGGGCAAACGCGTGGGCGACTCCACGCCTATAGCGGCCACGCAGTTGGGCCGGAACTGGAATAGGGCTCCGCGAACGGTTTCCAGTCGCTCCCGCGGTATTCCTCGTGCATGGTGACTGGCCCCGCTCGTAGCGATGATATCAAGGGTCTCCCGAGTCACTAAATGCCGGCGCAGTCGGGCTGGTCGCCGGTACAGTTCAAAGGTGAACGCCCAAAATGCGAAAGTTAGATTTGAGTTCCATGTTCTCAAAGTCTCTTCGTTCCCGATTCGGACTCGTTTCAGGGCGCGATCCAGCTGGCATTTGTCGGCTGCATCCGCAGTCAACGAGCGCTCCGCAAGAGCTGCTGACGGCTCATCCTACGGTAAATTCTATGTGCTAAATCCACTAAGCCGGAACTTTCCGTTGCAAATCATGTTTCGCCAAAAGCAGTACGGCGAGTCCCATGCCAATATTTTTCTTTCATGTGCGTGACAGCGCTCCGCTTTTCAAAGACTACCGGGGGACAGACTTCCCTAATCTCGCCATGGCCGTAAACGAGGCGCATTGCATTGCCGCAGAGATCGTAGGCGGTCTGCTGGGGCGGCCAATCCTGTTCGCCAACCTACAAGTCAACATTTGCGATGCGGCCGGAAAGATCCTGGAGATCGTGGACATGCCGGACACTGCCGGTTTCCCGAGGTAGAGCCGACCCAGGCACGCAGGCTGACGCCTTCGAGGCCGACCACAGTACAATCAGTTAGTGTTCCACTCGCAGCCTCTATCGGAGGCGCCTACTGGCCTTCAGGCCACGCCGATTTGCCTCGCGGCGATCCTCGGCTGCCAGCACGATCTTGAGCGCCAGCTTGCGTGCGATACCGTGCTTTCGCGCAAAGTACGCCGCAGAATATTGCTTGGGGTCGGATTGTCGAACGAACATCTGGGGAACTCGGTGAGCGGATGATAGTTCGTATCACCGGCTTTTCGATGTTGTAAAGCGACCGGCCGTCTTATTCTTAGCGCACTTGGAGCTCTGTCAGCACTGCCAAACGGCAACCGCGATGTTGGGTGACGCCGATCATTAGGCGCTCAAGATGACGGGGATGTTAGTACGTCTGATCAGCTCCCGCCGCAAGCAGCTACCCTGAAGCTACCGCTTGGAAAGCACAACGGGTGATCGCTGTAAGCGAAGCGATCGGAGTGCAGCCGCATTCGCTGCAAGGTAAAACGCACATGAGAGTGTGGCAGCGACCGTGAAAATTGTTTCGGCCATATTAGCGACTCCTGCTTTCACTTTCGTCAGTGAACCACAGTTCGCTTGATAGCTGAATCGCAAGAATTAGGGAGGGGCTGGTACGACGCAAACCGGCCGGCAGCTCGCAGTTACGTGCCCGGCCGTGCTGAGCGCCTTAGCGGCGACGGGCGGAAAATTATCCAGCAGTGATTACGGACTTGTTTAGTCGTCAGATCAGCTCGGCCCACTTGCGAATATGCCGAAGGGTGACAATCATCAAGATACCGAAGACGCTTAGGATGATGTAGGCATGAGCTGCGGGGAAGTGCACATAGTAGGCTCCTTCAATCTTTGGACAACTGACGGTCGGCGGAAGGTTTCTTATTGTCAAGCCGCGATTACAATGCTCGCATGGGGTGACGTCTCATCGACCTCCATTAGCAATATGCCTCGATACGTATTGTCGTCCTTCCATTCCGCGGTCCTCTGGAAGGAGTCCAACAAGCCCGGCGTGGCCGCTATACTTTTCGCGTCCACGCCTCGTTGGTGGAGGGCATCAAGAACGCCGTCGAGCCAAGCGCGGCCGGCCTCGAAGCCGATAGTGTCGATGTCGACGTTTGCAGCGCTGCCACCGGCTTCGGCGAGCTCTTCGCCGGCGTGGCGGCCGGCGTCAGTCCAATCAATCTCTGTCATCTATTCAGCCGCAAATCTGTACATACCGTTTTCGCGCTCGATTTCGGCGAGCAGCTGGTCAGCTTCAGCTTTTGCCTTGACGACTTGCATATATGTGCGTCGTCGCGGTTCGTCGGCCATGATGGATCGACGCGCCTGATCCAGCTCAGCGACCACTTGGCGAAGACGGTGTTCAACATCAATCTCGTTCATAATAACCTCCCTGAGGAGCGATTAACGCCGGGCAGTCGGTCAGGTTCCTGTGCGGTTTCGCACATACCTTGGAATGACAGGGCGGAGCGGCCACGATTGTGGGGCGGCTCCTCACGCGGACGCGCTTCTTCTAATCGATCCTTTCAAGCATTTCTCGGAGGAATGCTTTTGTGATGGCGGAGATCCGTTTTCCGCGTTCCTCAAGAGACTCGCAGAGCTGCGGTTGGATGAGGTCAGGCATTGCCGACCTGGCGGGCTCGGACGACGACCGACATCTTGCCGCGGCCACTCGCCTTACGCTCCTCGGCAGCCAGGCCATGGCGCTGTCCCAGACGGCGTGGCCTGCATCGAGCTTCAGGGGCGCAGACGCCGCGATTTTGGACGCTCTATCATGGCGTAGTTGAGCTGGATTGATTGCATGCTGTCTATGGCTGAAAGCTCTGAAGTTCAGTATGCCTTGGGATCCGACACGGTCGGGCATTGCGAAGGGCAAGAAACGGCCATTCGTCCAGGCCCCGGGTCAGCTGATCATCAACCCGAGAAATAGGAGGCTTCACATGACCACAGCCACGATAGCGAGGGTTTGGCGAGGACGGACCCGACGAGACATCGCTGACGAATACGAACGATATCTATTAGCCGAAGGAATTCCGCCTCTGCAGAAGACCGCTTTGGGCGTGCAGTTGTTTCGGGAGGATCGCGAAGAAGAGACTTGGTTCACGACGACGTCTTACTGGCCGAACATTGCTGCGATGACGGCATTTACCAAAGGGGACCCGGTCAAGGTTCATCATTTGGCCAGAGACGCCGAATACCTGATGGAACTGCCCGAACGCATCGCCATCCAGACAATCGTCATCGATCTCAATCATGGCGGTGAGCACGAGCGGCATTGACTGAAATCTGTCCATCTTGTCACGCCGCGCTCCGGGAGCAATGCGGGTTTGGCCTTGGCCGAGGATCGGGCTCCATCTTTGCATGCCGCCGCAGGATAGCGCATGACCCACACCGGGACCAAGGCCCCCAAGGGGCCTGAGATGCACTGCCGCCCGGCCTCATCGACCTTTCCGACCAAGACCTTCTGTTACTGCGTCCCTGACGCAATCTCGGCTTCGAGTGGAACTTGGAGATCGGTCTCGTAGATGCCGATATCGATGTCTTCGGAGAAGCGTCGGATCAGTCCATACGCCTTGCTCAGGCTCGTGCCTCCTTTGAAATAAGGGCGCGTCGCATCGGCCGGCCGCCGATTGAAGAGGAAATCGAGCGCCCAGCAGACATAGAGATCTTTTTCGACATTTTAGGCGCGTCTCCAGTCCCGCGTCCGCGCGGGAAAATGAGCGCTCGCTGTTCATCAGCAGTAGAGCGAAGAATCTCAAGAAAGGATGGATACATAGCGGGTTTCCGATTCCTGCCCACTCTTTTCCATTTCCGTCCGCAAACGACAGCTCCGCGACAATATCGTTCACAACAGCATACATCCATGCTGGAAGAGCGTTGATGTTTTCCTGCAGGTCCTGGAGGATCGCCTGTCGGTGTGAACTCTTTGACAGATGGCGGACGATACCGCTGACGGCGGGTTCGAGAGTTGATCGGTCGTCACGAAACCAGTTGAGGGCCTGAACAATCCGCATGGCCGGCCGGCCGGCCCAATATGCGGTCTTGGCGGCGATGCGCTTGAAATCGAGCGTATAGACTACCGGCTTCGCAGCACTCGGGTCCCCGGCATTGGCCTCGATCTCTATCGTACGTGGATATGTATCCGGATAGATCGTCAATCGTGCGGGAACGGATGTGGTTAGGCCAAGGTCATTGGCGGCAGTCATCCCATCGACCAGTATGCGCAACTTGAACGCCGCGCGATTGCGTCGATGAAGGAGGAGCGTGGTGGAAACAGCAACTCAACGCTGCGCAGGGCGCATTCGCTCGTGAACAATTTTGAGTAGTTGAAAATTTCAGAATCCCCCGCGGAACTTTTGGCCCGCTTCCGTCATTTTTCCGGGCGCAAAAGGTCTAAGGACAGGGTCTTGCGTCATGGATAGAGAGTATACGGTTCGTATCGGAAAATCCGAATTCCTCATCACGGTACAGCAGATTGGTGCCGCTAGCTGGTTGGCAAGGGCGACCCGCGATGACGGTGAGATCATCGAGTTTCCCGGCGACGATGCTTCATATGCTTTGGAACGCGTGAAGCAGCACCTCATAGCCACCGACCAGAGCGATAGTGAGGCGGCGTAAGCCAACCCGCTACCCGCGGCGAAGCTTGCGCGAGGCTGTCCAAAAATCCGATTTGGCATTTTGCGATGAGACTTTTCCATTTCACACCCGTTACCGCCATGAAAGCCAAGTAACAACCGGGATGACGCTCATGTCCAAGCGTGTGAAAGTGCAGGAAATGGTCATGCAGATGCACGAGAAGAACCTCGTGCTGGTAAATATCCTCCGAGATATCGTGGAGAACGAGACGTCGTATCATTTGAACGGTAATGAGGAAGATGAAGTGCTCTACCGCGTCCTCGCCGACAAGGCCGCACGTCGCCGGGAAATCCTCGGCGAGATTTTCAACTTCCTCCGTAAGGAAGACATGGCGCGCCGGGTGAACGCTTAGCAATACGGTTGCCAGTGGGCTGGGTCATGATTCAGCATGGCCACCTATTAGCGAGCCGTCAAGGACAAGCGCGTGAGCGACACTGAAGTACAGTAGTGTGGCGAGCAATAAGCCGATTTCTTGCAGTCTGCTTCGCGGTGTTCGTTGCCTTCCTCACTGGGTGATTTGAGGCCTCAAACAAAGTTCATTCTAGAGAAGCCGAAATCTTTGGGAGCAGGCAAAGATGCAAGTCTCCGGAGGGTAAAGCTGGGGTCACTGATGCGACATTCTTTCGAGGGCGGGGAAGTGGGACGCCGGTGGTCATGCGGGGTAATGGCCTGTCCTCGAACGACTGAAGGCGGAATGGTTCCATTGGCGCGGAAAATAATGCGGCCCCAGCCACTGGAGTACGACTGGGGCCGACTTGCTCGGCGCCAGCGGCGAAGTGGTTGGGGAACTACGTGCTGGCGCGTATCAACTGTCCAGCGCAAAGGTGGTTCCGTCAGCCAAAAAAGCCCTCCGAAGACGGTTCGGCAAGCCGAATGAGTCTCCTGGTGCGGAGTTCGTGAAGGGACATGGCGATCGCCACCGTTGCCTTGACCTGGGCGGATTTCTGGCCCGGTGATGGTAAACTGGGGCCGCGAAAGAAAGGGGCGATTGTCGCTTTGACGAGGTGGTCTCCAAATAGCGCGGTGAAGGCTTCACCGATGGCACTTAACCGCTTCCTGAAGGTCGATAAGGCTTCAGAAGTCGAGGTCGCCTTGCGGAACGTCTGCTGGGCAATGCCTTGGACTATGGCAAGGGCGTTCTTGATCCAGTGGCCCATTTCGGTTTCCAGCGGCTCGCGTTAGGCTCGCGCCGCATTCCGCTCGCCCATGAAGCTGTCATCGGCTCCCTCAAGCGGGCATTGGACGAGCTCTCGCGCGGCAATCTCGGCTTCCGCATCGACAGCCATTTTTCCTCAGCCTACGAACAGCTGCGCACGACCTTCAACTCCAGCGTCGATACCCTCGCGCGCTGGATCGACGCGGTATCGGACGCGACCGGCACGCTCCGCCACTCGTCCTCCGACATCTCCGAGGCAATGGACGCGCTTTCCCAGCGCACCGAACAGCAGGCTGCGACGATCGAGGAAACCTCGGCCGCACTGACCGAGATCACCGCCGCCGTCGGCAACTCCTCATCCCAGTCGGCCGAAGCAAGCCGGATGATGTCCGAGACCAGCCGCGCCGCCGCGCAATGCGCCGGCCTGATGCGCGATGCGATCGGTGCCATGCAGCGGATCGAGGGCTCGTCCGGCCAGATCGGCTCGATCATCAATGTAATCGACGAGATCGCCTTCCAGACCAACCTGCTCGCACTCAACGCCGGCGTCGAGGCGGCACGCGCCGGCGAGGCCGGCAAGGGCTTTGCCGTCGTCGCCCAGGAAGTGCGCGAACTCGCTTCGCGATCGGCCAAAGCCGCCAAGGAGATCAAGGCACTGATTTCGGCGTCCTCGGAACAGGTCGGCGCCGGCGTCTCGCTGGTCAACCGCACCAGTGATGCGCTCACCGACATCGAGGCCAAAGTCCAGCGTGTCGGCGAGCTGATCGACGCAGTCGTCACGTCGTCCAGCGAGCAGTCCTCGGCGATCGGTGAGATTAACAGCTCGGTCCATGCGATGGACGACGTTACGGGCGTGGATTTTTGTCGTAAAGCCACCGCGTGATCGACCAAGAGGCAGCGCCCCCTAGGGTAGCCCCAACCTACCGAAGCATTTGCGTAAATCCCTTCCAACATCCGCCATAACTTTACGTTGACAACGGTGTGGCGTGGCACTATCTGTAGTTTATCGAGATTTGCTTGCTGAGCTTTGGTTACCGCGCGATTGGCACCGCGCCCTGAACGAACCTTCCTTTCAAAAATCGCTAGCACTGTCCGTTGCGTTTTCGCGTCAATGGTCATTCGAAATTGCTATGAAAGGGTTCGTTATGATCACCGACACAGTTAAATGGTTCAATTCCACCAAGGGCTTCGGCTTCATCCAGCCTGTCAACGGGGGTCAGGACGCTTTCGTGCACATCTCCGCTGTGGAGCGCGCCGGAATGCGGGAAATCGTCGAAGGCCAGAAGATCAGGTTCGACATGGAGCGCGACAACAAGTCTGGCAAAATGTCCGCCTGCAATCTCCAGGCTGCCTGATCTGAACTGCCTCCTCTTTGACCACGGATGTACTGGCACTGCCGGAAGTTAGTGATTGCAAAGGTCGGGCTCTGATCCGGCTCTTTTTCGTTTTTGGGAGGTGATCGGAGACCCCATGTCGAGCAAGAATGCCCGCGAGCAGGCCGAGACCGCGTTCGGCGATCTGCAATCCCAGTTTTTCGCGCGCTTCAACACTAGTGAAGAGATCGAGCAAGTGACGAAAGCGCGTGAGGATAAGACGATCGGTCTAGGCGACGCGAGACACGCAAAAGAAGAGCACGACCGCCTAATCGCTATTTTCAATCCTGCTCCTAAACAAAGGAAGAGGGTGTGAACAACAAGTTTGGTTCCGAGCATTCCGATTGGTCATATAGCCAGTTGCGCGAGGCTATCGAAGCGGCAGGGGTCGCCCTCTGGTCGTGGCAGGTCGACAACGACGATCTTGTGATGGACCGACAAGGTTATGTGCTGTGGGACGTTACCAAGACCCAACACCTCACCTTTGAACATCTTTCTTCAAAGATTCATCCGGCAGATCGGGATCGAGTAAGAGCTGCCTTCACGGCGACCCGGGCCGTTCTGGGACCCTATGAGATCGATTTCCGAATAATCGTAGGGCCTGATGTGCGTTGGATATCAGCACGGGGACAAGGCAATGACGCGGGAATGAAGAACCGCAAGATGACGGGAATCTTTCTCGATGTGACGGGTAGGAAAAACGCCGAGGAAAGCCACGAACTTCTTGCGGGCGAAATGAGCCATCGGGTGAAAAACCTGCTGGCGATAGCAACGGGTCTGACCCACATCACATCGCGATCGTCGTCTTCGATCGAGGACATGACAAAGCAACTGACGACCCGCCTGACGGCTCTTGGCCGTGCCCATGACCTCGTCCGTCCGCTGCCGCAGGGACAAGGAAATGCCGCTCTGCTGGGCGACATCATCACTGTCTTGCTTGCGCCCTATGATGATGAAGGCGCTTTCGCAGGACGCATCAGGGTGGCGGTTCCGCGTCTTGGTGTGGGCGAAACGGCCGCTACCGGACTCGCGTTGGTAATCCACGAACTGGCAACGAACGCAATGAAGTACGGCTCGCTGTCGGTACCGGAAGGCACGCTGGACGTGTCGGGCTCGATGGTCGACGACAATGTCGAGATACAGTGGACAGAGCGCGGCGGCCCCGTAGTCGTCAGACCGGATGGCGTAGGGGGTTACGGAAGCAAGCTTCTTCACAGAACGTTGGCGGGTCATCTGGGCGGCACGCTGGAGCACGACTGGTCGGAAGAGGGGCTGTTGGTGACCTTGAGGATCGACGGCCGACACCTTCCCATATGAGCCGGCAATTCGAAAGCCGACGGCGTCACTTGAGGCTTATCCAAGTCGGCGCGTGGTCGCTAGTGTGCTCCCAGCGCCTGACCTCCTCGTCGACGCCTACCTTCGCCAGACTTGCGCCGTGTCCGGCCATTCAATCTCGCCTATAAGTTTGGCGTCGGGGGTCTTGGCTTCTTGAAGGCACACGACGTCTGGCGAAGCTTATTCAAAGCCAACGCGTCAGGATGTCGATCGTGCCGCATATGCCGTTGAAGCTCGCGATCTTCATGGCTGGAAGGCGGTTTCAGGCTATTTCCCTCCCTCGAAGGTAACCGCCACGTCTCCGTTCCCTGACCGGCGGACCGTTTCGCCCTCGACTTCGGCGACGAGGCTCAGTGAAATCTAATGATGATGGTCCTTGTGCTGGCCTTCGCCCGAATCTTTTTTGGTAAGTTTGATACGGTCGTCTTCGACGCCTTCGACGCCGTCGACCATCGCGACATGGACGCAGTCCGCGCCGATCCCCTCGGCATGCTCTTTGATCTTGCTGGCTTCGATCATTCCGATCTCCGTTGACGCGGATGCATTGTTGCAAAAAAGCGACGTGCCATCGGGGACGGGGAGACGATGGCGGGGCTGTTTCCAACCGCGGGAGGGGCGGTCGGTCGGTGCTTGGCTATCAGGCGCATGCTGGAACTTAATGTTCCTAAATTGAGTCTAAGGAACCTATCGCCCTGTCAGCGCTTTTCCTCGCCGAAGGCCCGGACCTGTCAATCTGACATGACGGCATGAAAACGCGAAGTTTATCCGATATCTCACCGCGGGCCACGAAAGGCCAGACGAGGTTGTCCGGGCGCTTCCTTAGCGACAAGGATCGATCATGCAAGACCCCACTTTGAAGTACCCACAGCCGCCGTTCGACAAGCAAAAGCAGCCCTGGCCCGGGCTTGCGTCGAAGATGGACCCTGTGCCCGATCACGGCGAGGAGAGCTACAAGGGCTCAAATCGTTTGAAGGGCCGCAAGGCCCTAATAACCGGAGGCGACTCCGGAATGGGACGTGCCGCTGCTATTGCGTACGCGCGCGAAGGAGCCGACGTTGCCATCAACTACCTCCCGGCCGAGGAGGAGGACGCCAAGGAAGTCGTCGCCCTCATCGAAAAAGCCGGACGGAAGGCCGTGGCATTGCCCGGCGATCTGCGTGATAAGGATTTCTGCGAGAAACTCGTCAAAGACGCTGTCGCCGCCCTCGGAGGCCTCGACATCCTCGTCAACAATGCCGCCCGGCAACAGACGAAAGCTGACATTGCTGACATCTCTTACGAGGATTTCGACGCGACGATGAAGACCAATGTATACGCGACCTTCCTGCTGACCAGGGCGGCGCTCAAGCACATGAAACCTGGTTCAGCGATCATCCAATCAACATCCGTTCAGGCTTATGATCCTTCAGAAGATTTGGTCGATTATGCACTCACCAAGTCGGCGGTCATGAGCTTCACGAAGTCCATGGCCAAGCAGCTCGGCCCGAAGGGCATCCGAGTTAACGCAGTTGCGCCCGGGCCGATCTGGACACCTCTGCAAGTATCGGGTGGTGCGACAATGGAGAAGCTCGAAAATTTCGGCGGTCACACGCCGCTCGGACGACCAGGCCAACCTGCGGAACTGGCCTCGATTTACGTCCAACTCGCCGCCGAAGACGCCAGCTTTGCCACTGGACAAGTTTACGGTGCGGCCGGCGGCGGCGGGCAGCCCTGAGATCGAGGGAGATGTTATGAGCGACCACGACGTCGAAGCATCACGCATGGAAGGCACAATTGGACTGATCGATTTGCGGGGATTGCGGCGGCAGCGCGTGAATTCAGCCTTAGAAAAATGATCCTGGTCGGTAAAGCGGTTCTGCTGGACGAGCAAGGACGGTGGAGTTTCTCCGCGCTGCAGAAGGCATTCGGCGGTCGAGGTGAGAAGCGCAATGCCAGCGAGGTAATCTTCTCTTCTTTCGATCTGCTATACCTCGATGGTTATGACCTGACGAAACTCGGCCAACACGAGCGCCGGCATATGGATGCAGCCAGGCTCTCGAAAACGATCGAGGCCGACGGCGATGAGCTTCTGAAGCAAGCCTGCGAACTCGACTAGAAGTCATCATTGCCAAGCAATATGATCACCCATACCGATCCGGCCGGACCGGGGATTGGCTCGAGGTCAAATGCGTGCAGTGCGACGGCTTTATTGTCGTCGGCTATGAGCTGTCGGCGGTCGTGTCCGGCGTCATTCCCAGTTTCCTCCTCGCCGCGGAGCGAAAAGGCGGCCTGATCTCTCTCGGTGGGGTCGGCACCGACTTCAAGCGGACGCAGGCGATTGCACTCTGCCGGCAGCTTGTCGCCGTTCGAACGCCGGAGAAATCTTCTCGATCAATTCACTGCCCCTCATCGCTGAGCAACACCGACTATATGGGGCTCCATCACCCGTTTTGGCGCGCAATCCTGAGCCTCGGATGTACGAAGTGGTCCGGGTCTAGGGCGCTCCCTGAAAGGGTCGAGCGCCCTTTCACTTCCTCAGTCCCTGAGCTCGATCCAGACCGGCGCATGATCGCTTGAATGTTCCCAGCCCCTTGCGAACTTGTCGACGCCGCAGCTTTTGAGCCTCCGCTCTAGCGATGGACTGAGCAGGAAGTGATCAATCCGCAAGCCAGCATCTCTGGCAAAGGCATTCCGGAAATACTTCCAGAATGTGAAGATCCGTTCATCGGGATGAAGATGCCTGATGGCATCGGCCCAGCCTTGAGCGACGAGGTCAGCGTACGCCTTCCTGACTTCCGGCCGGAAGAGAGCGTCGTCGTGCCAGCGTTCTGGCTTGTAGACGTCCAGGTCCGTGGGCATCACGTTGTAATCGCCGATCAGGGCGACAGGGACTCCCAGTTCCAAGAGCTC
The DNA here is from genome assembly GCF_057586295.1 of Rhizobium sp. SRI_017. Lineage (NCBI taxonomy): Bacteria > Pseudomonadati > Pseudomonadota > Alphaproteobacteria > Hyphomicrobiales > Rhizobiaceae > Rhizobium > Rhizobium sp. SRI_017. Next base: position 133,825 of record NZ_JBYCZP010000008.1, read on the forward strand.
GGCCGCGTATTGTTGGAGACGATCAAACCACTTGAGTTTGTAGTCGAATTTCGGGCCCGGCGCCGGATTACCGTTGGGTAGATAGAGGCAACCGATAACAATGCCGTCGATCGCTGCTTCGATATATCGGCTATGGCTGTCATCGGGGTCGCCGGGGAGGCCCCGCCGCGTTTCGATCGGCGCGCCGCCTCGGGCGAGGATCGCGACGCCATTCCACGATTTCTGGCCATGCCAAATGGCGCCGTAGCCCGCCTTCTCAAGTTCCCGCGCCGGAAACTTGGCGTCCGGCGCCTTGAGTTCCTGCAGACAGACGACATCGGGCGCTGCCAGCTCAAGCCATCGCAACAGGATGCTCAGTCGCCCATTGATGCCATTGACGTTGAAGGTCGCGATCTTCACGGGCGACGCTTGCGATCGCCCCTATCGCCCTGGCCTGGCTTGGCGTCAGCTTTTGCTTCCCGCCGCGCATCGGCCGAAAGCGATCGGGACACGTCAACGCTTTTCTTGAACTTGCCTTCGTCGTCACGCCTGACATAGCGCTTGTCATTTCCGGTATCGATCAGCTCACGCTTAGTCATCATGATAGACTCCAATTGTTTGGCGAAGACCTCAACGCATTTGATCGCCGAAAGATGCATGCAGTAACGTGGATGCCGAAGGCGAGGATACTTTGGGTTCGGTTTGTTCACGATTAGGTTCTCGGGTGTTCCGTTACAGGCGCAGGACCGCGATAGACATGTGGATATACGGATGTCGGAATAGATCGAGCAGCGACACGGCCGTTGCTGGCAGGTATTGAATTGCATGGCATTGCAGTTCGACATGTTTTCCAACGAAGAGCGCGAGACGGGGCGCAAGCGCGGCCGCAGCATGCCATCAATGCGCCAGCCGTCACGAGAGCTGACCGAAGCGGACATGGTACGGCGTCTCCAAGACACCGGGCGATATCGTATTCTCAGGAAGCTCGAGCCCAGGGCTGTTGCCGAGGTCGTTCGTCCCGAGTTTCCGCTGCGCGGTGTCATCCTCGATACCGAGACCACCGGTCTCGATCATCGCAAGGACGAAGTCATCGAGATCGGCGCGATTGCCTTCTCCTTCGATGCCGCCGGCAACATCGGCGACGTTACCGGAGTATATGGCGGACTGCAGCAGTCCAGCATACCAATACCCGCTGAGATCACGAAGCTCACCGGCATTACCGATGACATGGTGGCGGGGCAGGTCATCGACATCGCCGCCCTGCGAGAACTCATTGAACCCGCCGATCTTGTGATCGCCCATAATGCTGGTTTCGATCGTCCGTTCTGCGAGGCCTTGTCACCAATTTTCGCCGACAAGGCATGGGCATGCTCGAACTCCGAAATCCAATGGCCGTCCCGGGGCTATGAAGGCACCAAACTCGGCTATCTCATCGGACAGGCAGGTTATTTCCACGAGGGTCATCGCGCCGTGGATGACTGCTTTGCGCTGCTCGAAGTGCTGGCGCGCGAGGCGGAAGGCATTGCCGCGACTGCATTTGCCGAGCTCTACCAGGCCAGCCAGCGGGCCCGCGTTCGCGTCTTCGCCGAAAACAGCCCCTTCGATATGAAGGACCACCTCAAGGCGCGCGGTTATCGATGGTCGGATGGCAGCGACGGCCGGCCCAAATCCTGGTGGGTCGAGCTGGCGGAGGAGGTGCTGGACGACGAACTGCACTATCTCCGCTCCGAGATCTATCGCTGGCCGGACGCCGATCCTTCGATCCGCAGGCTGACGGCCTTCGACCGGTTCAAGGCCTGAGCAGACCAAATCCAGAAGAGCGCGGCATGCAATTTATGCATGCCTGAGGTGTCATCTTATCCATTATTTGGGAGGCTTGCCCGACCTATATCAACGTCATCGAAACGACGCGGGGACTGAACAAGCGGTAGCCAGCGTCCCATCCTCTCGAAAGGGGACTATCATGAACGTTGCACGCACCTTCACCAACTGGGTCAAGTTTCGCCAGACCGTGAGTGAACTCGGCCGCATGTCGAGCCGCGAACTCAACGACATTGGCATCGACCGCGCCGATATCCGTCGCATCGCCCGGGGCTCGGCCCTCTGATTGAATTCAAAGTTCGAGCGGCCCACTCCTCCTCCCAAAGGGTCGTTCGTCGGAATAGCGATACTCCTCCCCCTAATCGCTATTCCACTTCATGAAGCCTGCCGCACCTCCTCCCGCGGCAGGCTTTTTCGTTGGGAGCGGGACAGAATGAGCAGCCGCGATGTTTATATCTGGACCAACAGAAATCTCGGACCGATGGCATCCTTTGGCGTCATCGGTCGTTTTTGGTGACTCGGCATGGGGATGGCGGGATCTTGTGTGAGGGGATTTGCATGAATCTTGAAGAATTATCGGGTGTTGCACCTAACTGCGCGCGCTAGTCGATGCTGTTTGCTGGTCATCAGTGACATTCGTTGGAGCGGGTATGACCCTGCAGCCTAAGCCGCCGTCGGCGACATTCTTGCATATGTTCGACGAGATCGTCTGTCTCAAGCTTGAGGGCGAATGGTGTTACGTCGAGAGCGGGGAGCCGGCCCTGCAAAGTCTTCCCGAACGCTTTGCGTATGAGGCCAAACCGTCGTGGCAGCGGGCCCATTTTACATGCACGGCGTTTCTCGCTGGTCAGGTTGGAATCTAAGGCGCAAAGCGTGCATTGATTGTTGCAGCCAAGGCCCCCGGCATTCCCTTGGAAGTGGCGAGCACCTTCTCTGCCGTCGAACGACACGTGGAGAAGGCCGCCACCGAGGTGTTGATGATCACTGCTGTATGGCGGTCAAACAAATGGCTGCCCGGTCATCGACGGGCCACCATCCTTACCCATCGGATATGGGAGGCTCAATCGTTGGTCAGGCGCCCGTAGCCATCGCTTGTCAGGATGGCGGACTGGTTTGGTCCATATTCTTTCCAGCCCTGCAGATTGGCATAAGCCAGCCCGGCCTCTATATCCTCGGGGTCCAACTCCCTGTCCTGAAAGTCGCCGACGAGATCGAGCGCGGACAGTGCCTCTCCAACGGCGGTTCCGGCGGAGCGGAATGCGTCGAGCACGAGATGGCCCTTCTCCTCGTCGGTCCTTGCCATCAGGGGTGTGCCCAGCTGTGCCATGTGGACGGCGGGACTGGAGCGTACTGGCCGTTAAGCGCTTCGACGCCTGACGTGGTCAGCTTCAGCGCCTGGATATCGGTCCGCTCGACCCAACCGGACGAAACAGCGTAATGGACACCGGCGACCATATCGGACACGGGCAGACAGTGGCGGCGGAAGTACTCGGCAATGTGGTTCCATGAAACTTCAGCGCCAATGTGGGTATACGGAAACGCTTGCAAGACGCGCTTTGCGGCCTGGGCTGGACTAACTCTCTTGCGCATGTGGCTCTCCCTTGCGGCAAAACAGAATGCAGCTACGCAAGGTAAGTTCCCGAAAGGAAAGGTCCGGTACGATACCGCACGCGGCATGATAACCATGTTGCTCCGTAGAGCCGGAAGAGTTCGCTATCGTTCACGGTGTATATGCGAAGATCGCCTCAGAGGGATGGTTTACCCGTTCCAACGAACGCCGTGGGCAATTGCGGCAACGGTTGATGACCTCTACCGGGGCGGCGTCACCAACCCTCAGGATTTGGCTGCGCGGTGCCGGTCACTTGCGCTGCAGAATTTTGAGAATGGTAGCATGGAACACTAGCTACCATTCCACGCTAAGCGGTTGAGCCTGGTGCCGTCAGCGAGTTCTGCGAGTAGCGCATCGGCATCGTCTCTTGCCTTTGAGACCTGCATATTTGTCTGGCGGCGCCGCTCGTCGGCCTTGGACGTGCATGATCGAGCTCCGCAACCAACGCCCGCAGTTTGTCGGCAATATCAATGGTGCCCATAAGAACTTCCCTAGCATCGCAGCTCAAACGCCCGTGGCGTCGAAGGGTAGTTGTGCGATAGCGTGCCCATCCCTCGAAACCAGCGGATTGGGCTCAGAATTTGATCTTGCCCGTCGCCAATGACGCTCGAAGCTTGTGATGCACAGGCGCTGAGAGATAGGCCGCCAGGCTCTCGCCGGAAATCGTCTTGCCAAAATTCCGCATCATTTCCGGCATGGTGATACGGCTGCCTTTGTACGCGATTAGCTCGGCGTCCATCCCGGCTTGCAGCTGTCCTGGCCTGATGACGCGGCAATAAAAGCCCGGCCGCTCGGCTTTGCGGTATCGCTTGACGAATTGCGGATCGCTCATCTTCGCAGCAAAGGTCGAACACGGCATTCGCGGCGCTGTCACCTCCAAAATGACATCGCTGACAAGCAGGCGATCTCCAACGGCGACAATCTCATTGTCTAGCTGGTCAATGACGAGGTTCTCACCGAATTCGCCATGCTGGATCGGCCTGTCGAGATCCTCGCTCCAGCGGCCCAACGAAATGCCACCCTCGACATAGATGGCCTGATCAGGACCGCCATGATATCGCCGGTCGCAGATGGCGTCTCCTTCGAGCCCTTCGAAACCGAGCGCTAACGGCCCTTCAACGGGATGTTTGTGAATCCCGGTCTTGTAGCGCTTCCCGGGAAGGGTCTCGGGATGACCGATAGAGACAGAGAGCAGGCGCATTGAGGTCAAGGTCTAAAATCTCCGTTGTGTACCGATCAACCGTAATGGATTAGGGCAGTTCCTATGGAAAACTTCAGAACTCTCTAATGCTCAAGGGAACCTGACCGCAACCTGGAAGTTTAACGCGCGGCGGACTATCCCTCCCAAGCGTCCGCGATAGCGCGGGCTGTGTCGCTTCCCCTCGATACAGCCCGCGCGCATTTGCGACCCTGACTTGATTGTGACTGCGCAAAACTTAGAGCAGCGACCTCTGGGCGGGTTCGGCTTTGAGCGATCCCTGGTTTTCTCCGCGGCGGGCGAGTTCGGTCTCGGCCGTGAAACGAACATCCACATCCCGGTCTAACGACAACTCTTGCAACGAGTCCATGTTCAGCCTATCCCACCCCTCGCCTCGATCGCGGCCCGAGGGAACGCGGGGCAGGAGACCGGGCTCACAGCTCCAGGCCAACAACTGCTCGAGGGATGCGTCGTTCAATAGGTCACGCAAATGATGGGCTGTGACATAGGCGTCAGGCATTGCCCGATGGGCGGGTAGTCCGAGCTCGTGAATCAAACCATCCGGCATCCGTTGATAGCGGAGCATCTGGTTGGAGAACCTCGGCAGCTCCGGCCAAACGCGCAAGGCACATTTCCAGGTGCAGATCCATGGCGTGCCGCCACAGAGCCTCGGCGTACAGTAACGCTGTTCGAACGCTGCACGATGAGCGGCGAGCGCCTGAAAGCCTTCGCCAGGCTGCAGGATCGATGCCGCGATCTGCTTCCAGAGAGGCGCCTCGGCCACCTGAAAATCGAGGATGTGGTGAACCGCCATTGCTTCGGCAGAGATTGCTCGCCCTGGATTGACGAAGAGAGCACCGCGCTCGTCGTTCAGACGCCATCGTCCATCCTGCTCGAGCATAACATCCTGCCAACCGATCTCGCAGACGTCGTTTGGACCGTTTCCGGCAGTCTCAAGATCTATGACACGGACTTTCATCTCTTCCATCAACTTTGTGTCCCGTATGTCAGCTTCAGCATTTGAGATCGTCAGCTTCGGTCAACAAGAAGGTCGCTGGCTCGGCTCCCATGAAGACCCTCGCTTCTGGTTCGTTGGAACGCGGAAATCTCAGTCGTCAAAGAACCGGAGAACTGGGTGCGGACGATCTTGCCCAATCCCGCGAAACCGAAGTACCGCCGGATTGGACAATCGTTTGAAGTTAAGCCCGTCTTATCAGGCGAAGCAGGAGCAACAGAATAATGGCGCCGAGTACGGCAGACAGAATGGCTCCCACGTAGCCAGCTCCCAGGCTTATGCCAAGACGTGGAAACAGCAGGCCTGCGATAAGGGCGCCTACTATGCCCACGACGATGTTCCCCAGCAGGCCAAAGCCATAACCTTTGACGATGACACCGGCTAACCAGCCTGCGACCGCTCCGATGATCAGAAATAGGACGAGACTTTCGATACCCATGTTACATTCCCTCTTCGATGCCATGCTGGCGGCTCGATATGGTTGATATCGACGAGTAAAAGTCAAACTGAACTGGCAGGTCCCTATCATGAAACCTAGACATATGTCGGGAAGAGTGAATCAGACGGCTGGGCGCTTCAGACTAGGCGATGCCGGGCTCTTTGCTGGCAATCAGAGCGTTGATCGCCTTAAGACTGTAATCGGGACCACGGAGCAGCAAAGTCGGTAGGCGATAAGCCAACCAGCCGCCGTAGCGAATTCAACTCGGACGCTTACCCCCAGAGGCGAGCGCATTGCCGCTGTCCTGATCAGTCTGTTGATCGCATTCTTCTTCGGAAGATTTGCCAAAGGATGGGCCAAAACTGTCCTTCGCTCCGTGGCGAACGTTGAGCCGAAACCCAATTAAACGCTCGGCCAAACGGTCAGTTCCTCTCATCGCCGGATCAAACGATTTTATTTTTTTGGATGTCGTTTGGGTTTGCTCAGGTGTCACCGGTCGGCTTTATAGCTAGCCATCCGGCGGTCTAACTTTATGGGTCAACATGAAAGTCAGGACGACAGATACGGCACGCTTTGAAATTTTTCGGGTTCAGACCCATTTCGCCGTTGAGCGCTTGATTGAAGAAGCGACAAAGAATGGATTTTCTGCGGACGACGCAATTGACGTACTGGAGCAGGCGCTTGACGTGATACGCACCTACCATTCGACCAGCGCGATACGCCCCAAAACGCTGCGCCTATTTTAGCGGGCGCACGGTCGTTTAGACAAACGGACCGGTCCACCGTCTCCTGTTGAGGTAGTTCGTGTTCAATGTTCCAATTTCTTCCGCCGTGTGGGAACTATTAGGAATCCGGCAAGTTATTGTGGCAAGCCGACGTTCCCGCCCCTCCACAAATCGTTGGCTCCCGCGCATCCCTGTCCCCGAGGATGCACATCAATAGCCCCAGCCTGCCCCAGCAGCTGGGGTTTTTGCTGCCGCAACCCAGTTGCTGAAAGTGGCTTTCGCACCTCAAAAGGCGCTCTCTTTTGCGTTGGCGACACGGAGTAGTTCCTTCAGGCCGCCCTCGGCCCCTCTAAATGCCTGCGATATTAAGTGGATCTTGCCTTGTGCAGAACGCCCCAATTGCCCACGGCATTTAGGACCGGAACGAGGGTGCGACCATAATCCGTATAGTCATATTCGACGAATTCTATCGAACCTACTTTGAAGGGTGTACGCGATATCAGTCCGTCGCGCTGCAAGGCACGAAGGTTCTCATGCAAAACCTTTTCGGAAACTTCCACGACCCGATGTAGTTCGCCGAACGAGGCCGCCCCGTTCCGCAAGTGCCATAAAATACGTGGTTTCCATTTGCCACCGATCGCTTGAATCGTGTCCATGACAGGGCAGTCGTTCAGCTTGTCAAATTTCATGGATCTTTCCCATTTTTTCGATCGTCCGGGGCCGAACAGGTAATAGAGGCGTCATTTAGCCGTACACCCCTTACCTTGAGGTAAGCCATTGCCAGGACTGAAGAACAGTTCATGATGACGGCGAGTCAATCGGGGAAATTCAATGACAGTCGAATACATCCGCTACCAGATGAAAGAACATATGCCTGAGGATCTGATCGAGGCGTATAGCGTCGCCACAGAGCATCTCCGCGCCGCGCCACAGTGTGTGGGATATGATCTTGCCCGCTGCGTGGAAGAACCGCTCACCCTAATTTTGCGAATCCAATGGACATCGACGAAGGATCATCTGGAAGGCTTTCGCAAAGGTCCTCACTTCCCTCCATTTCTAGCGCTCATTCGCCCCTTTGTCGGGGAAATCGCGGAAATGCGGCACTATGAGTACGGCAACGTCCAATGGCAGCGATCGTAACGCAAGACTCACAGTGGAAACCTCGCTGCCCGCTGACCACGTGGAAGGGTCGCTCCATATGGAGGTTTGGCACGACATTGGAACAAGTTCACGATCTCCGCCTATCAGACCGTGCCCGACACGGCCGCGACCCGCGCCCGGATCGCGTTCGTGCGCGGCCGCCAGCCCGGAGCGGCCCGCCACTCTTAAAGGTAACGGGATCCGCCATCGTCATTTTGCAGTGCTAATCTCAGTTTGAGGTGGCGAACGAAACGGTTGCCAACCGGTCGCGAGGGCTCCGAAAAACACTATCATCGCGACGCACAAAAGCGCCAAGGTTGTTGTGGCAATTTCAGTTCGATTGGTTCGCATGGGCCGATAAACGCCGATGCCTAAAAACGGTTCCCGTCTTCGCTTTCGGCTATTTGCTCTGCGACAATTCCGTGGCTAATGAACCGGGTAATTTGAATTTGCGATGCTTCCTTGGTGCAAAGCACCTTCACCCGGGCTCCGTTTTCGACCAACGCAGACGCTTTCTGAAACGCTGAATCGAACTCCAGCGGTTCTGCATCCTTAGCCATTCCGCCGTCATCTTCGTCGATGACATAGAACCGAGCATCTCGAATATCTAGGGCCATGGTCTATCCTAATGTCTGGCCTTCCGCGGGGACCGGATCGTCCGCCAATGCTGTTACTGGCCTTCGCAAACTACCTTGAACGTCATCAGCAGATCGGCAGCCGAAAGACCAGCATCGGGTGCGTCGGCTAAGATTTCACCCATGTGTTCCTCAAATTGCTGTTCCAGCTCCACCAGCCGTCGCAGGTCGCCGAGTGACCGCGACGCCAGGTTCATCAAGGTCCTCTCCTCAAGAAGTCAGCACCAGAATGCCGACGCAAAACAAGAATGCTGCGCTCAGAAATCCGATTGAAACCAGATGCCAATGTTCCATGACAGCCTCCTTTCGCGACGGATTCAATTACCTTCAGCCCCGAAAGTTCCAGTGCCAGGAACGCCTCCGGCCGATTGCCATCAATTGCAAGGGCCTTGAGCTGGAATTGCATGGTGTCGGCCGCCATCGGCCCAGATACAACGGAAGGTTCCGACGCTGCAACTCGCCAGAAATATCCAAGGCTGATCAACACTAGCGTGCAGGGTAAGTTGTCTGGACCCGATTGCTGAAAAAGAGGAAATTAAATGTCTGAATTTCGCATCTGGTCTTCCTTCATCGCCTGGCTGCTTTTGCCCTCTCGCAGCATGGGTAACTCAATGGCTGCTTATCTTGCTCAGTCCGCAAACGCACCATGGCTTCGTTGCTCTAGCTATCATGTCGAGAGTGTTCGCCGCGTATGGCGTGCGATCCCCAGTGCGGTGTGTGGGTCAAGTCTCAGTTCGACGCGGCCAATCGGATCTTTTGTCCGGCTTCGCGCACAGTTGTGTCGCTTCAGTCAAGGTTCAAAGCTCTTCTTCGCCCCCTCGGCGAGGCGGGGTCCGATCCTGTTTGATCGTCTCGCCATTACGATGGTGATTTGGTCAGCAAACAAACAACCTCCCGCCGCGAGCAGCATCAAAAACATTCCGACAACACCGTTAAGGCTGATTGCCTCACCTTGAATGACTGCACCGACGCCAACTGCTGCTTTGAGCGATCTCGTGAGCCTTTTCGCCTCAGCGGCGGGCTGGCTTCTTCTTGACACATCCAAGAGTGGACGGCGCCTGCGGTGTTCTGATGCCAACTGCGGACGCGTGAACGTGTCAACCGATTTCGAATGAAAAAAGGGTAAAGCGGCCACCAAGCGCGCGATGCTTGCGGCATGTTGTTCAGCATATTCGATCGCAATCCACCTACCCGCTTAGCCATCGCGTTGGGCGACAGGTGGGCGGCAGCATGCGTTTTCGTCGCTGCCTTAGCGGTCGTCAACAATTGAGCGTAAGTGCCGTTAAGCTCAACTCATTAGAGGGTTTGTTGTCGCAGCAGGTGTCTGCACGGGGCCCTCGCGCCAGACGCAAGCCGATGGATATCTTCGCGCCCGGCCTTCGCGTGCTCGGCAAGCTGTTCCGACGGCTGTTCCTCACCCGGCTGGTCGCTCTACATGAAGCGGGCCGGCTGAGCTTCGTCGGGTCGATCGCAGACCTGACCGAGCGGCGGGCCTTCCTGCGGCATCTGTCGCCGGTCCGGAAGAAGCGCTGGGTGGCCTATACCAATGCGCTGTTCGCGGGGCCGGAGGCAGTGCTCGCATATGTGTCCCGCTACTTCCACTGGGTCGCGATCTCGAACTGCCGCGGTCTCCTTCGACGAGACTAGTGCCTTCCGAAGGACTACCGCGGCGCTGGCGAACCGACAGCTAGCGAGCGGCAACCGAGTTGAGGCCTGGCCCGTCCGACCTGATCTCACCAAGTCCGAGGCGACCCGCGGAACATCACCCGGTCTACCCCTTAGTGGACGTGTGGGTCGTTGGGCCGGTGGGCTGCGGCGACCAGATAATCCAGGTCCGGCGCGATCAAATCCTGCTTGCGGGCAAAAGCCTCGAAGGCTCCACGGGCGGTCTCCGCTTCGATGTCACCTACCAAGGCGGCCTTGCAGGCTTTGAGGGCCATCAGCTGGGTCGAGTTCCGCATATAGCCGGGCGCATCGTTCAAAAACATATAGGCTTCCAAGACGTCACGGATTTCCCGCACCACGCCGAGACCAACAAGAACGCGGACAGGTTTGTCAAAAGTATCGGGTTTCATGACTCCTCTCCTTTCATCCCGATTATTGAGCAGCACCGGGCTGGAAAGCCCGGTTCTCTGCAGTCCTTGCCGACAAGCGGCGCTATGTCAGGCGGCCCGCTGCCCCTCGATCTGCTGCGGATTGGCCGAAGTCACAGACGCGGCCACGGTTTGGATCTCAATCTTGCGCGGCTTCATTTCATCTGGAATCTCGCGGAGGAGATCCACGGACAGGATGCCATTATCCAGGCTTGCCCCCGTCACCTTGACGTGGTCAGCAAGCTCGAACCTGTGCTCGAATGGACGGCCGGCAATGCCACGGTGGAGATAACCTTCAGCTTTGTCCCCTTCCTTTCTGCCGGTGACGATCAGCAGGTTCGATTGGAACGTGAGGTCGAGATCCTCTTCATCGAAACCAGCCACCGCAAGAGTAATCCGGTAGGTGTCATCTCCGGTCTTGAGGATATCATAGGGTGGCCAGTCACTGATTGGACGGACGCGTTGGGCGTTTTCCAGAAGATTGAAGACCCGGTCAAAACCGATGCTGGACCGGAATAGGGGGCTGTAATCGTAAGATGTTGCCATAGCCATATCCTCCTTGAAGCAACATGGGTATTAAGGCCATCGAGCCTTTTAAAACCGGCCCTTCTCGGCGCCGGCACGGATCGATTTAGTTGGGGTGTCTTGCAGTTCAAGATCTTCCCCAAAATTTTTTGGGAGCGTCGTCTTCGCCCCGCGCAGACTGTCGGCCTCTGTTCAGCCCTTTGGCCCGCCTCAACGCCCAGAAGCGCTGGATCTCGCCCCGCGGCCCATCAAGCTGTTTCAGCGCGGCGAGAATATCCTGAAGGCAGATTTGGGCACGGGGCACCCGGGTGGGCGGCTCCTCTCAGGGTTCACAACAACCCGTTCTGGCACACTCAATACAGTCGGAGGTCATGATAGAAGCCACCGTCCGTTACAAGAGTGATCGCCGCCGCCGCGCTGACGGCGTCCGAAGATGATCGTACCCGACCGGAATAGGCGAAGATTTGTTCCAGGCGCGCTCGGACATCGCGCACGAGTATCGAACGGGGGAATTCCCACTCAGGACCCAACAGGGAGGGTGTCCGCGGGATCAAAACTGCGGCGTCGGTCGTTTATGTGTTCCACTACGTAGAGGTACCCGTGTCTGATTCCGAGCATTCTACAGCCAATTTCCACGGTGACCGCCCGTCGGCGACTTCTGAAAAGGGCTTTCTTGATCACAAGGAATTGTCGGCTACAGCGCTTGAGCGGACTCGAATGCCGATAACTATCGCCGACGGACGTGCTCCAGACTTTCCGATCGTGGTTGCCAATAAGTCATTCCTGAGCCTGACAGGGTATGGCGCTGAGGAAGTCATTGGCCGCAATTGCCGTTTCCTACAGGGGCCAGCGACTTCGCCAGTCGCCGTCGCGGAGGTTCGAACCGGATTGCGGGAACAACGCGAGGTCAGCGTTGAAATCCTGAATTATCGTAAGAATGGCTCGCCCTTCTGGAACCGGCTCCACATAAGCCCTATTCATGACGACGACGGAAAACTGATTTACTGGTTTGCCTCGCAGATCGATAATACTCAGTTCCGCAGAATTCAGGCGTTGGAAGCCTCCGAACACCGGCTGCTCATGGAGGTCGATCATCGATCGAAGAACGTGCTCGCAATCGTGGACAGCATTGTACGGCTCAGCAACGCGCGCGACCCTCACATATATGCGGCATCAATACAGCATCGCGTCCAAGCGCTTTCCCGCGTTCACAGTCTGTTTGCGGAGCGAGGCTGGAGCGACATTCCGCTTGAGGATGTGGCTCGGCAGCAGGTACAGCCGTTTGGAGGAAGGCGGGCCTCGTTCCAGGGGCCGCCGGTCATGCTGTCTCCTATCGTGCTGCAGCCCTTGGGACTCGTATTCCACGAGCTTGCTACCAATGCCGCAACCTATGGCGCTTTTGCTGTTCCGGACGGCAAGGTCAGTGTGGAATGGACCCACAGCGAAGGAATGTTGAGCATCTCGTGGTTGGAGAGAGGAATTTCCGAAACCGTTCGAGCGGTACACAAGGGGTTTGGCGGTGTGATGGTGGATGCCATGGTGGAACGCCAGCTGAATGGTCAGATTAAGCGAGAATGGGCGCCGGGCCGCCTCGCTGCACTCATTACGCTGCCGGCTCCGAAATCTTCCCAGTTCGATGAGACCGAAATAGACTGAATCCGCATCTGCCAGCCGGCACGACAGGCGGCCGCTATCCATAGGTCTACCGCTTCAATGCGGCTGTGCATCGGCAGACTCTGTAGTTTACTGTTGCAGCGACCTAAAGAACGAAGCCGCCGCCGCAGTCCACTGCTCGACCATCACAGCATGCTGCTAAGTTGCCTGATGGACCAGATCGACTGCCGCATTGGTTTCGGCGAGCCCTGTGGACTGTTCGCGCAGGGGTAGCGATCGGCCTCCATGCCAGATTGATCAGCGCGACAGGGTCACCGATCGACTTAGGCCTGACAAGCCAGTTTCGAGATCACGGTCGACCATTTTCTGAATTGGATCTTTGATCTCCTTGGCCGCCAGCGCGGCACGCTCGGCGAGCGCGCGGACTTCCTGCACGACCACGGCGAAGCCCTTGCCTGCTACGCCCGCGCGGGCACCAGCGCCCTCGGCGGCATTGCTTTCGTCGTTGCCACGGAAGTCGCTGTTGTTCGAAGCCAGCGAGACTTCGTTGGGAGAATGCCCGCGGCTTCTAAGTTGAATTCGGCCGCTTCGGCATCGTTATAGGAATCGAATATCCCTGTGACTGTTCTTGTTTCAATCCTTGTTCTGGAATCGACGGTTAACCGTGACGCGAGAGCGTGCGATCCGCCGCGCGCATGGACGCCCGAACCAGGACGGTTCATCGGCCTTTGCGACCAGGAAGCCGCAACCGACCGCGAAACAATCCACGTCGTTCGATCGGTTCAAACAGTTCCTCTGGACCCTCAGGATCGAGGATTTCGTTGTCCGCCAGCCATTTCTCAATGTCAGACACATCCGGCGTTTCGTAACATCGCAGTGACTTCACCCCGGTCCGTTGCCTCAGCGCTTCGATACCGCCGATGGCCGAACCCGCGATTTGCATCGCATCCTCGATCTCGTGGGCCCTGACATCCAAATGCTCGCCAAGCAGATCGCTTCTGAATCCGGCGATACGGCGACTAAGAGCTTCGTCTCCTCGTGCTACGAACGCGACATCGCATTCTCTGTCGAAGCGCATCGACCGGTTGTTGATGTTGGACGAGCCGACGCGAACGATCTCATCGTCGATCACCATGAGCTTCGAATGGACATAGATCGCCTGGCCGCTCGCGGTTACGGGATGGTACATGCGGAAGCGATCCCGCGGATCGTGCCGTCGCAGGGATTCCCGCAAACGCGCACGCGCAGTGTCCATGGCTATGGCACCGAGCCAGTTGTCGGACGCGACGGGGTTGATTAGAACGACTTCAGGTCCATCAGGCTCCGCCAAGCGTCTCGCCAGCGCCTGGGCTATTGCGCGAGACGCGAAATACTGGCTTTCAGCGTAGATCAACTTCCGCGCCGACATGATCATGTCGACATACAGCCGCTCGATCTCCATGACACTTGGCTCGTCGAGGTGCGCTGGTTCGGTCCTGGAGATGGCAATGCTAACCGGACCGAACGAGTAGCCTTGTCCATGTTCGTCCTTACGAGGTTTCAGTCCGGCTGCGAGTGGTATCTCCTCGCCTCCGGCGCGCGTCCAGCGCATCCGGCACAGCTCCCCGAGCGACCTCGCGGCTTCTCCGGTGAACTTGCTCGACGCGTCGTGCCATGGTCCGTAAGGGCGGCCATTCGGCCGGTGCCTGGAGGGATGGTCGTCAAGGTGTTCGCGCGTGTCCCATCGATCGAGGGTCACATCAATGCCGCCGCAGAACGCTGTCTGATCGTCCACCACAAGCATTTTCTGGTGATGGGAGCTGCCTATAGGATGTCTGCCGTCCAAGCGGACGGAGATGCGTTTGTGAAGCTTCCATCTCAAGAGATACGGCAGATTGGAGAGCCGCATCCAGCTCGCGAGCAGTGCCGGGCTCCAAAGAAGTATCTTTATCTCTAGCTTGGGCCTCTTACGGGTGAGCCAGATTATGAAATCACCCACCTTACGCGGCGCGCCGTCATCGACGTCCGGATGACCGAGCGTCGTACCCGCATCGAAGTCCCACCCAACCAGGAAGATCAGCTGTTCAGCGGCCATCATTGTGCGACGGATAGCGCCGAAGTAATCGTCGGCGTCGACGATGATCGAGAAGTCGTCGGCCGGCTTCACCCTCCAGCAATTGTCGCCCGGGCGAAAAAGGCACGTGCCAGACATCTCATCCTCCTCTCGCAAATAGGTCAGTCGAATATCTGATCGACTTTGAGAAGTATTCGAGCAAGCCGTTTTCCGCCGCCTTAATCACGCGCTCCTCCAACTCTGACCCATCGCCATAGACTTCAAACGGATGGCCGCCTCGAGCCCGAAGCCCAGAATCCCGCCTGGGGAGTTGCCTCCGAAAAGGGTTCCAACGCCACAGTTGGCAAGGCGACTGAAGATGCCGCCCAGGTCGTCGTGTTCCTGCCGCTGCGAGAGGCTGCCGTTACTGTTCGGGATCTGTTGTGGTGGGAGGCCATTGAGGACGTCTGCGATCTTGTCCGGATTCTGGTATGCAGTGCGGCGACGCTCGCCAGGAGCGCGGTTAGATTTGAGGGTGATGATTTCGTTTGCTCCTGTGTTAATCAGAGAACGTGTCTCGTGGTGCCGATCTCCGATTGATGACGAATTGGGCGGCCAGCGCGATGTGTACGCCAGTGAAAGCCGCGCCCCAACTATTCCTGTTCTAGAGCGGGTGTCGTCGGAGTCTGCCAGCTACGCGGTTTCCCGGACATCATTAACGTCGGTCGTGAGCAGCCTTCGTTGATGATCGATAACCGCTCAAAGAGGCGTAAAGGCCGGTGGAACCGTACTTGCATCACCTGTCGTCGCGCGTCTTCATTGCTTCGGAGACGTTCCACTTCCGCGGGTCCCGCAGGTTCTCGCCGACAGCGTCGCGAGCGACTTCCGGATCGTCCTTGGCGGGCCGATAACCGCGGGGGCGAGTTTCTTTTGGTCCCTCCCAGCGTGGAGATTGCTCCGTCGTGCCGGGTACTCCGTCCTTGGGTGTTTTCAAATTCATCTAGATTCTCCTTAGTATTGGATGCAGCACTCAAAACAGTTCACCTCAGACTGGGTTCCCTCATGCGCCCTGCAAGAAGGCGCTGTGGGAACCGCGATGCTCGTCAATCGTTGCCAGAACTCTGGAGCGATCGGCATGCCAAAATTCTACTTTCATATAAGAAGCGCCCACGACTTTGTTGAAGACCTCGAGGGGGTAACTCTTGACGGGGAGAAGGAAGCCTATGAGGAAGCGACCCACGCCGCCCGGGAGATACTCTCAGAACGAGTAAGGAAGGGCGACGTCGTAGATGGACACATATTCGATGTCCATGACGAAAGCGGAACCAAGCTGTTCTCGCTTCCGTTCCGGGACGTCCTTCGTTTCCATTAGGCCACGTCTCGCTCGCGGCCCAATTAAAAGCAAGAGCGTTAGTCATGCGAATTCGTGACAACAGACTGCTGGCGCTGGCTAGCCCAACCGCAATCGAGCGTATACGCTATTCATTCGAATTCATCCAGTTACAGCAGGGTCAAGCCATCCATGAGCCGATGCAGCCGATCGAACATATCTTCTTTCTGACTGAAGGCATGTCCTCAGAAATCGCCATCGATGAAAGCGGTCAAAGAATTGAAGTCGGATGCATCGGATTTGAGGGATTTGCAGGGGTTCCAGCCATCCTCGGCGTTGACCGCTCTCCTCATCGATCATTCATGGAGACGGATGGCGCGGCCTTCAGAATCAGGACGATCCACTTAGTTGACGCGGCCTGCGAGGACCCCGAGTTGAGGGGGCTTCTGCTCCGCTACGCACATGTGTTCATGATTCAAGTTGCGGCGACGGCGCTCGCGGATGGCAGATATCGCGTTGAGCAGCGGACCGCCCGATGGCTGCTAATGGCTCATGACCGGTTGCAGATCGACGACCTGCCGCTGACGCACGATTTTTTAGCGCTCATGTTGGGCGTGCGCCGGTCGAGCGTGACGACGGCACTCCACATGGTAGAGGGCAGCGGTGCCATCAAGGCGACGCGGAGCCTGATCACTGTTCGCAATCGGGATACCTTGGAGAAGATCGCGGGCGCGAGCTATGGTCTTCCGGAAGCAGAATACAAACGCGTGCTCGGTTGAGATCTCGCCTCTGGCCCGACGTCCCGCGCTCTGTGCGGTATCGTCCGGGAACCTTGGCGTCGAATATCTGTTTGTGCTCCGTCGCGATACACGCACATCGGAGTCCCCGCAATGCCGACCAAACGCATTTCAAAGTCCTCATCGACAACCAAGGCAAGATCGGTCTCATCAGACGCCACCATCCATGATCAAGTGCTCGTGAGAGGCGAGGGCGGAGAGTTGCACCAGACCGCCGGCGATGCGATCCCGGTTCTGACAACCGCACAGGGCGGTCCTGTTGCTGACGACCAGAACTCGGTGCGTGCCGGCCCGCGCGGGCCGTTGCTGGTTGACGACTTTCACTTCCGTGAGAAGATTTTCCATTTTGACCACGAGCGCATTCCCGAACGCGTTGTTCATGCCCGCGGCTATGGCGCACATGGCTTCTTCGAAACCTATGAATCGCTGGCCGCCTATACCAGGGCAGACATCTTTCAGCGGCCAGGAGAAAGGACTCCCGCCTTCGTGCGCTTCTCGACGGTCGCCGGCAACAAGGGCTCGTTCGATCTGGCACGTGACGTCCGTGGCTTCGCCGTAAAACTCTATACCCAGGAAGGCAACTGGGACATTGTGGGCAACAACATTCCGGTCTTCTTCATCCAGGACGCCATCAAGTTTCCGGACCTGGTGCATGCGGTCAAGCAGGAGCCGGATCGCGCCTTCCCACAGGCCCAGAGCGCGCATGACAATTTCTGGGATTTCATCAGCCTGACACCCGAGAGCTTCCATATGATCATGTGGGTGATGTCGGACCGTGCGATTCCCCGCTCGTTCCGCTTCATGGAAGGCTTCGGCGTACACACATTCCGCATGATCAATGCCAAGGGTGAGAGCACTTTTGTCAAATTCCACTGGAAGCCGAAGCTCGGACTCCAATCGGTCGCATGGAACGAGGCGGTCAAGATCAATGGCGCTGATCCGGATTTCCACCGCCGAGATCTCTGGAACGCCATCAAGTCCGGTAACTTTCCCGAATGGGAACTCTGTCTCCAATTGTTCGATCAGGACTTTGCGGACAGTTTCGAGTTCGACGTTCTCGATCCGACCAAAATCATTCCGGAGGAAATCCTTCCGCCGAAGCCCGTTGGCCGACTGGTCCTCGACCGCATGCCCGACAACTTCTTTTTTGAGACCGAGCAGGTTGCGTTCATGACGCAGAACGTGCCGCCGGGTATCGATTTTTCCAACGATCCGCTCCTTCAGGGCCGAAACTTCAGCTATCTCGACACGCAGCTCAAGCGACTAGGTAGCCCCAACTTCACCCACATTCCGATCAACGCGCCGAAATGCCCATTTCACCATTTCCAACAGGACGGCCACATGGCGATGCACAATCCCGTCGGTCGCGCAAACTACCAGCCGAACTCATGGGCCGACGGGCCGCGAGAGTCCCCACTAAAGGGCTTCGTGCATTTTCCCGCCGAGGAGCAAGGAGAAAAGGTAAGGCTTCGTCCGGGGAGTTTTGCCGACCATTACAGCCAGGCGCGTCAGTTCTACATTAGCCAGACCCCGCCGGAGCAGCGCCACATCCAGATGGCGCTCACCTTCGAGCTAAGCAAAGTAGAGACACCAGTCATCCGTGAACGTGTCGTCTCGCATCTGATGAACATCGACGAGACTTTGGCGACGGCCGTCGCGCAGAAACTAGGGCTCCAGTCGATGCCGAAACCTGCGGACGCCGCGATGCCGACGCGGCAGGACCTTGAACCGTCTCCGGCGCTCAGCATCGTGGAGCGTGGCCCGAAGCGCTTCGAGGGACGCAAGCTCGGCATCCTCGTCTCCGATGGCGTCGACGCCAAGCTCTTGCAAGGTTTACAGGACACGATCGTGTCGGCGAAGGCCCAAGTCGAACTCATCGCTCCCAAGGTCGGAGGCGTGACAGCGTCAGATGGTAGCTTCATTCCCGCAAACCACATGATCGACGGTGGTCCGTCCGTTCTGTTCGACGCCGTCGCGCTGCTGGTCGCAGCACCGGCAGTGGAAGACCTCGTCAACGAGGCGGCTGTGCGGGACTTCGTCGCCGACGCCTTCCAGCACTGCAAGTTCATTGGCTATGTCGCGGAAGCCAAGCCGCTTCTTCAGGTCGCGGGTGTCGCCGACAAGCTCGACGAAGGAACGATCGAACTTCCTGGAGAAAGCCTGGTATCCTTTGTCGAAGGACTCGGCAAGCTACGCGTCTGGGCGCGCGAGCCAAGCGTGAAACTCGGGAAGGCGTCGACGCCAGTCGAGAGGTAGGCTAATTCTTCGCATAGAGCTGCGTAGCGCATCAGGTCGGACCGGTCGAAACCCGGTCTCGATCTGATGCGATTCCGCCGCTCTTGATATCGTCTGAAGCGTCTCCCATCGACCTCGTTAACGCCCTTCGCACCCGCTGGAACAAAGCCGCTTCGGCGACGTTGCTTTCCACCGATGACGGGTCTTTTCCGTCACGCGTTCACCACGATGGGAGGCCACCATGGCAGACACCTTTGGAACCCCGAACGGCGCATCGCCGTCGGCAAACGCACCCTCTACGGAATTCGGGCGTTCAATAGGACGCGACACAGAAGCTACCCCCGAGGCCGCCCGTAGCCTTCGGGAAAAGATCGACGAAGACATCTCCTCAGTCAAAGAGACCGCCCAAGACGTTGCGCACAAAGCTGCCGACAAGGCTGCCGAAATCGCTGACCGTCAGAAAAGCTATGCCGCCGATCAGATCGGCAAAGTCGCGAGCGCGCTCGAACGCGTCGGCGAAGAACTCAAATCCGACGACGCTGGTGCGATCGGTGGTTACACCTCGCAACTCGGCGTCTCCGCAAGGCATATCGCCGACAAGGTCAAGGACAAGAACCTGTCCGAAATCGCCGGCATTGCCGAGGACTTCGGCCGCCGCCAGCCTCTGGCGTTCCTGGGATTGGCAGCCGTCGCCGGAATAGCCGCAAGCCGTTTCATGATGGCGTCGAAGCCGGCAACCACGGTGCCCTCGAACTCGTCGAAGGAGACACACAATGGCTAACGGTGACACTCGACCGCTCGGCGACCTGATATCGGGTCTCGTATCGGATATTTCCGGTCTTTTCCGCAAGGAAATTGAGCTTGCAAAGACAGAGGCGTCAGCCAAAGTTTCCAATGCGGCCTCTGGCCTAGGCATGTTCGCGGTCGGCCTTGTGCTTGCCGTCGGCGCGATCGGCGTGCTGCTCGCGGCGATCGTCAATGGTCTCGGAGCGGTGCTTGTGGCCCAGGGTTTCACCGAAGCAAACGCGGACGCCATCGCTTCGATCGTCGTTTCCGTAGTCGTTGGCATCGCGGCATGGATTGCGATTTCTCGCGGCCTCGCAATCGTCCGCAATACCAATCCCACGCTGCCGCGCACTGCGAACTCGCTGCGCCGGGATGCAGAGGTCGTCAAGGAGAGACTGTCATGAAGGACGTCGCAGAAAAGAGCGCGCAAATCGAGCGCGAGATCGAACAGGACCGTCGCCGTATCGAACAGAAGATCGGAGCTATCCAGGAGAGGCTGTCTCCGGGCCAACTGATCGATGAGGCCATTGCATACGCCAAGGGACATGGCGGTGCGGAGTTCGCTTCGAACCTCAAGGCATCGGCGGTCGCCAATCCGGTGCCCGTCGCGCTCATCGGCATCGGGCTGGCGTGGCTGATGGCCAAGCCCTCCCCAGCCGTCAGTCACACCAGCCGCGCTAACGCTGTCGAGTATCCGCTGGCTCCGATCACGGGCGAGGTGCGGCGCTCGCGTTCAGCCGTTCTCGATGGCGATAAGCGCTACAGCCATTTCCAGGACTCGACAGGCAAGAGCTTCCGGGCTCTGGCCGACGAAACAGGTCGCCGGGCGGGCCACTTCATTGATGATGCAGGGAACACGTACCGCGGCTTCGCTGATGCAAGCGGACAGCAGATCGACCGCATCGCCGACGAGGCCGGCAACGCACTTGACGCGGCTTCCGGATGGGCGGAGCGCGCTTGGTCGGCCGTGACCGACGCGGTCTCGAGCGTCACCTCCGGCAGCGACACACTTCGAGGCGCCGCATCCGCATCCATGGACGCGATGCAGCAGCAGTCAGCGCGTATGAACGACATGATCCAGACCGCCTTCAAGGACCAGCCTCTGGTCGGAGGTGCTCTGGCGTTCGCATTCGGCGCGGCCATCGGCGCGGCACTTCCGAGGACCGAGCATGAGGACGCTCTCATGGGCGAAACTGCGTCGAGTGTGAAGAAGTCTCTTCACGCCGAGGCCGACAAGGCATTGGAAAAGGGCAACGAACTCGCTTCCGACGCACTCGGGACCGCCACGGCTATCGCGTCCGATGTGCGCGATGTGGCCAAGGACCGCATCACCGAAGAATACGGAAAGTTCGCTCATTCGCCTTCTCAAGACAATGCTTCTCTCAAACATCATTGAGAGGCTATGAAGAGTTGAGGCGGTGCGAGAGTGCCGCCTCAATTGCGTTCACTGTAGCATTCTGTCAGCAGCATCGCATCGGCCAGCATCCGGCAGTCGAACGACGCTCTCGAATGGGGCGAATTCGAAGCGGTTGGCCAACGTCAGTCCGGACAGCGCGTATCACGCCACGACTTTGGAAGTCGCCCGCGTCGGGCGGCATGTCTTCTGCGAGAAGCCGCTAGCCACGAACTTCGCAGAGGCCGACGAGATGATGAAGGCGGCCTCCGACGCCCGTTTAGTTGCGATGGTCAACCTGACGTATCGAACGTGACTGCGTTGCAGAAGGCGAGGGAGCTTGTCACATCCGGAGCGATCGGGGACGTCAGGCATGTCGAGGCCTCCTACTTGCAGAGTTGGCTGGCGGCGAAGAATTGGGGCGACTGGCGCACCGAGAGCAAGCTCTGGCGCTTGTCCAAGTCGCATGGATCGCATGGGGTGTTAGGCGACATAGGCATCCACATCCTGGATTTCGCGTCTTACGGCGCGGCTTCGGCGATAGATAATGTGACGTGCCTGCTAAAGGCCCTTCCGAAGGCTCCCGAACGACCAGATAGACGAATGCACCCTCGACACGAACGCCTCTTTCGTGATGGCTATCGAATTCGCCGACGGCGCTCTCGATACAGTCCACGCTAGTCGCTGGGCACCTGGGAACCGGGACGACCTCAAGCTCCGCATATTTGGAACGAAGGGTGCTCTCGACGTTAGTTACGGGGCCGCAACGCGAATGGCATGCGCATCTTGCGGCTCGATCTCTGCCTAGCCGACGATGTCGAGGCCCAAACATGGTTCGTGTATCCGCTGACCCAAGTGGAATCGAATTATGAGCGGTTCTTCCGAGCAATCCGTGAAGGCGCGAGCCTGGAGCCGTCATTCGCGCACGCCGCCGACAGTCGTCGTGGACCCGTGAGCTCAGGTCAACGGTACGGTTTCGGACCGGAACCGACTCACTCTCAAACTGTTGAAAACTCCAGATAATCATGGAGTTGACAATGGCGGAGAGCGGGAAGGTGGCGCTCGTCACGGGCGCGGGATCGGGTATAGGCAAGGCGACGGCGTTCGCGCTCGCGAGAGAAGGTTACGCGGTGGGTGTCCTGGGTGACGACCTTGAAGACGTCATTCCGGTTACCGATGAACTGAAGTTCTTGGGTGCTACCGCGACCGCGCTGCGCGCAGACGTTTCCGTCGAAAGCGAGATGCGCAAAGCCGTGGATCATCTTGTCGTGAATTTCGGCCGGCTAGACGTCGTCATCGCGAACGCTGGCATCAATGGCGTCTGGGCACCGATTGACGACCTCAAGCCGGAAGAATGGGACCGGACAATCGCGGTCAATCTCCGTGGCACCTATCTCACCATCCATACGACGGTGCCGCATCTCAAATCGGCGGGCGGTGGATCGATCGTCGCCGTCTCTTCGATCAACGGCACCCGCACATTCACGACCCCCGGCGCAACCGCCTACACCGCGACCAAGGCCGGGCAAGTCGCCATGGTTCAGCAACTCGCTCTTGAGCTCGCGAAACATCATATCCGCATCAATGCTGTCTGCCCTGGCGAGATCGAGACAAACATCGACGACAACACTTCGCTGCGCGGCGAGGAGGAGACGGCGATCCCGGTCGTTTGGCCCGAGGGTCAAGTGCCGATCACAGGCGGCGCGCCGGGAAGAAGCCAAGACGTCGCCGACGCGATCGTCTTCCTCTGCTCCAACAAGGCGAGGCACATTACCGGATCGCCACTATGGATCGACGGCGGGCAGGGACTTCTACGATGAGATTGGCCGATCGCGAGTACACATGGGGGCCTTCGTTTACGAAAAGCGGCACCCGGTTTCGGTTGTGGGCTCCGGACGAAAGTGGAGTCTCCCTCATACTCGATGGCGAGACGCATCCCATGGTCAGAAGGGACGGGGGTTGGTTCCAAGTAGAAGTCGTGGGGCGAGCCATTGGCCGCGATTACGGATTCGTTCTGGCGGATGGCTCCACCGTGCCAGACCCCGCTTCGAGATATCAAAGCGACATCCTCGGGCCTTCACGGTTGGTCGATCCCAAGTCTTACCGTTGGAAAACCATTGACTGGAGAGGGCGCGATTGGGAAGAGGCCGTTGTCTACGAACTCCACGTGGGTACCTTCACCGAGCAAGGCACGTTTCGTGCCGCCGTCGAGCGTCTCCCCTATCTGGCGGACATGGGCTTCACGGCGATTGAGCTCATGCCGATCGCGCATTTTCCCGGGGAGCGCGGCTGGGGATACGATGGAGTCTTCCCATACGCGCCGTTCAGCCCCTACGGTACAGCTGACGACCTCAAGTCATTCGTTGATACCGCCCACGGCCTGGGGCTGATGGTCTTCCTTGACGTGGTCTACAACCACTTCGGACCCGAGGGCAATTTCCTATCCAAATACGCATCCGGGTTCTTCCGGGAAGACAATCCGACGCCCTGGGGTCCGCGTATCGATTTCGCCAAAGGCCCCGTGCGCCGGTTCTTCATCGAAAACGCACTCTACTGGACCGAAGAATTCTACCTCGACGGCCTTCGTCTGGATGCCGTGGATCAGATCGAGGACAGCGGTGACATCCATTTCCTCGAGGAGTTGGCGTACGAAGTCTATGCCTCCGTGGGCGGTCGTACGCTTCATCTCATCACTGAGAACCCTGTCAACGGCACCGATCTCATGGCGCAAAGGGAAGGGGGCCGGCGTCTTTACAAGGCAGACTGGAATGACGACTTCCACCACGCTATCCACGCTGCCGCGACAGGAGAGCGGACGGGACACTATGAGGCTTTCTCGGTCGATCCTTGGCGGAAAGCGGCGAAAGCTCTCGCTGAGGGATATCTTACTGAAGGCAGGCGCGTCTTGAAGTCGATTGAGCCGCCTGCGTCCTCATCGCTTCCCACCGACTGCTTCGTCCACTTTCTGCAGAACCACGACCAGGTCGGAAACCGGGCGATCGGCGACAGATTGCATTTCGGTATCGACCCCGATTTGAACGCCGCTTTGACGGAAGTGCTTTTGTTGTCTCCTCAAATACCGCTGATGTTCCAGGGCGACGACCATCTCAGTCAGCGGCCCTTCCGCTTCTTCTCCGACTATGAAGGGGAGTTGCGCGCCGATGTCTGGAAGAACCGAGAGCGGGAAGCCATCAGCTTTGGCGGTTTCCCTGAAGGTTTAGGACCAGAGGACATCCCCGATCCTTCTTCTACGGCGACGTTTGAGAATTGCAAACTCAAATGGGATCGCATTGAAGGTGATCGAGCGACGGCGTGGAGGGATTTCATCAAGCACCTGCTATGGGTGAGGCGCAAACACGTCCTACCACTGCTCGGGCCTGACATGTGCGGCGGGCAAGCGCTGGAAGCGCCTGTGAACTGCATGTTTGTCGATTGGTCGAACGCCGCAAGGAAACTCAGGCTCCGCGCCAATATGGGAGATGTTCCGGTGGTTATTGAGGACGACGTCGATCTAGTTTTCGAGGTCTATCCTCTTCGCGGGAAGATCGGCGATCGCAGCCTAAACGGAAAAAGCGTCAGGGTCTTCGTCGAAGGGAGTTGACGCCCCGCTCGTGGAAAATCGTAAGATCATGCTCCTGGCGCCGTTGGTCTCACTGCATAATTGCGGTCGCGTTAGGGCCTATCTGTACTTCTCTGATCCCGTCCGCGACACCGCCGAGAAGTCGGTTCAGGAGACAACACTTATCAGCCGGCTAGCCAGCCCGCTGTGCTCGCCAGCGAAACTGTGCTTCTGGCTTCCGAGGAGTAAAGCTACATTACGGGTACGGTCATCCTGGCTTCGGGCGGGGAGGGCATGATTAACCCAGAACAATTCTGATGTCCGACCCGGTGACCGAAGTGTGGTAGTCGAGCGACACCTTCGTCGGGAACCGTACGGAAGCCGAGTTGCTGGAACAGCGGCCGCTGGTGTGACGTTCATCGCTCTGCACTACCGGACTTGGCTTCACTCCCGATAAGGACGGGCGGCGTTCCTCGGACCCTCTATTCCTATCCGCTGGGCCTCACACCTCATATACTTTTCGCGCTGAGCTTTGTTCTGCATCTGGGTGAGAGCGCCGCCGCCCGGGCAGCCGACGCGCTACTTCATCATCAACCTACGCCCAAGATCTCCGGTCACCTGGCGAGCGCGCAGTCTGGTTCGAGTCCTTTCATAACTGGCAGTCGGAATTCCTGTCCACCGTGGTGGTCGTCGTCCTCTCGATCTTCCTAAGGTTTAGGGGACCGTCGGAATCCAAACCCGTGGCCGCGCCCCCAATCGGAAACAGGGTCTTGATGACGTACGACGCGGCGGTCGTCGACGGGATGGTCGAGCCTTCGTTTTCGACACGCTATATTCCGTGCTCGGCCTCATCGACGACCGCGCGCGGATCGTGCGCTGTCTGAGGCAATCCGCAACTGAACGCAGGCATTCGTTCTCGGCTTTGTGCCGTAGTGGTCGTTGAATGCCCTGAAGCGATCGACGTCGGTAATCAGAAGGGAACCGCCCCGCGCGCGGCAAGTTCTATCGTCCATACCAGTCGAAAAGGACCCTCGTATGCAGCTCAGAGCCATCGCGTTCAATTCCACCCTCAAGTCCAGCGTAGCTCAGGAAAAATCCTCGACCGACAGAATGCTTCAACTGATCGCCGACGAGCTCAAGAAATTCGATGTCGAGACGGAGATCATTCGACTTGCCGATTATAACGTCAAGCCTGGTGTGACGTCGGATGAGGGCGAGGGCGACGCTTGGCCTGCGCTGCGGCAAAAAGTGCTCGACGCGCAAATTGTCCTTTTGGGTACTCCTATCTGGCTCGGTCAGCCCAGCAGCATCGCCAAGCGCGTAATGGAACGCATGGACGCCTTTCTGGAAGAGACAGATGACCAGGGCCGGATGGTGTCCTATGGCATTGTCGCCGGGGTGGCCGTCGTCGGCAATGAGGACGGCGCGCACCATGTATCGGCCGAGGTCTACCAGGCGCTGAACGACGTCGGCTTCACAATCCCGGCTAACGCGGTCGCTTACTGGGTAGGCGAGGCAATGGGATCGACGAACTTCGTAGACCTCGAGGAGGTGCCCGAAGTTGTTATCAAAAGTGTACAGACGCTGGCGCGCAACGCGGCCCACTTGGCTCGCTTGCTGGCGAACGACGAGTATCCCGGCGAAACGAAGTAACAGCAGCTGAAGCCAATCAATGGAGGACATCGTGACATCTAAGAAGCAAGTCGAGGCCGACGCCCGAGGCCAGTACGCCCCATCGCAAGCCGATCCCGAGAGCGATGGCGTTGCCAATGCGATCCCGACCAAGGTTGTCCACTACGACGACGCCACACTCTACAAGTCCGGAAAGAAGCCGTCGCCCAACCCTGGGTTCGACATCCGGACGCAAACTAGCAAGCGAGACTGACGTCATGCATCAAGTCGATCTCGTGGAAGGTATGGCGCTTGTGACCAGGGATTTGCCGCAAGCGGTCTTCCAGGGCTCGGGTTTGGTCTATGCATCGTCGCTTGAAGGCGGGATTACCCGAAAGCCCGGCAAGAATGGGTTCCTTTATTTCGACGCTAGCGGCAACCGCATCCGAGACCCTCAGGAACTCGCCCGGTTTTCGGCGATGGCAATTCCGCCAGCCTACACCGACGTTGTGATCTCGCCCGACCCGAACGCTCATCTCCAAGCAATTGGCGTCGATGCGAGAGGGCGTAAACAGTACCGCTATCACCCAGATTGGTCCGCCGAGCGCGGCAGGGCAAAATTCGAAAAGCTGGCTACGTTCGCGAACTGTCTTCCCGAGATCAGGGAGCGTGTCGACCGTGACCTGGCTGTCAGGAAGCCGAGCTACGAAAAGGCGCTGGCGACCGTCGTGCATCTCATGGACAACCTTTACATCCGGGTGGGCAACGCCAGTTACGCCGCCGAGAATGGTTCTTTCGGTCTCACCACGTTGCGCAACAGGCATGTGAAGATCGAGGGCTCTGTCGTCAGATTCCGCTTCCGCGGGAAGTCCGGAAAAGTATGGAATGTTGCCCACAATGACAGGCGGCTCGCGGGAGCGCTCAAACGCATTCAAGAGTTACCGGGACAGAACCTCTTCCAATACATGGACGACGATGGGATCGCCCGCCAGCTGAGTTCGCAGGACGTCAACGACTATATCCGGGAGGCGTCGCGCGGGGACTTCACCTCGCGCCAATTCAGGACCTGGGGAGCAACCTGCATGGCAGCGTTCTCCTTGGCCGCCGTTGAAGCCGCGGCGAGCCCGCGCGAGCGAGCGCGACAGATGAATGCGATCATCGACCAAGTCGCCGCCAAGCTCGTGAACACGCGCTCAGTCTGCCGCAGTTCGTACATCCATCCACGGGTATTCGAAGACTTTGAAGCCGGAACGTTGAGGGAACTGGTCAAGCTTGGGAAGACACGAAGCCCACGCCTTCTCGACTGGATGGACGAGGACGAGATTTGCGTCCTCAAGTGGTTGACAAGGTCGACCGCCTGACCATCCAAAAGCGGCCATCCGAGCCACCCATTGACCAATCTGAGTGCTGGCGGCGCGCAATCCGATCCCTGCGGACCGAGTTCTGTCGTCCTTCATCCCAGTCATTGTGTACCGTTGACGGCTCCTGTGTTCATTTATCCTTGCTAACACGCGAGGAGCGGCGACGCTGGCCGAACGTGTTTTCCCATCAACGCGGCGACGTTACTGGCCGACGTCGCAAGAGCCATCGAGCACATCTAATCTCTGGAAGTCGGCGTGTCGTCCAAGATCGCCCTCGACCGCGACGGACGTTCCCTGCAAGCAGCCTCCGCTTTGCTTAGACATGTTGCGAGCCCGATCAGTCGTCAGCGGCTTTGCCGAGCGTGTCCGCCATCTCCGCACCGCGCTCGCCCATAGGCACTGGGGGCCCTGTCGTGGAGTCACACTTTGTCTGGTGTTCGAGTTCGGCGTTCAGCTCCGCGCCGACAATCAGTATGACGACCGACAACCAAATCCAGATCATGAAGGCGACCAGCGCACCAAGGGTGCCATAGGTCGCGTTGTAGGTGGCGAAGTTGAGCAGGTAGATTGAGAACCCAGTGGTGGTTAGTGCCCACGCGGTGGCGCTGAAGGCAGCGCCCCAGGTCAGCCAGCGGAACTTCGCCTTTTCCCGACTAGGACCATAGCGATAGATGATAATTGTCGCCGCGCCCGTTATCAGCAAGATCGCTGGCCACCGTGCCACCCGTGCCAGTGTCTCGGTCCAAGCGTCGAGGTAAAGCGCTTTCAGGATTTCGGGTACGACGCCGACAAGTGCCACCAGTACGACCAAGGTCAGTATGGCCGCAAGTGTAAAGGTGAATGCCAGCCAAGTAACGTTGACGAAGCTTCGCTTTTCGACTTCTCCGTACGCCACATTCATGGCATCGAAGAGCGCCTTGACGCCGCTGGTGGCGCTCCAGAAGGCGATCATCAAGCTTGCCAGGAATGCGAGACTGAGTTCGGAGCGTCCTTTGTGGGCCAAGGCGTCAAGCTGCGGGACGAGGAGGTCGTAGGCCCCGGGCGGCAGGACATCGCCAAGGAAAATCATTTGCATTGCCAAATCAGATGGGTCGGTCAGCAAACCGTAGATCGACACGAGGACGCCCATTCCAGGGAAAATCGCGAGCACAATGTAGTAGGTGACGCCCGCGGCGATGAGAGTAACCCGGTCAGCAAGCACCTCGCTGTAAACGCGCCACAAGACGTCGCGCAGCCCCCGGGCGGGAATTTCGGAAGGCGCTTCTGCGAGTCGGCCACGGCCGTCGTCCATTGCTTCCGCGTTGGCTGGATTGAGCGAGAGGGTCTCAGCTTTCGGCACCATCGTCATTGCCGTTACTCCCGGTGAGTTTTCGATAGAAGGCGGAAAGCCGCGCCACCTCGATCCCGAGTTTCGTGATCGAAGCGGACGCACAGAGCACGTCCGGCTCGATCAACCAGAACCAGTCATCGAAGCCCAATGTCGTCGTGTCGCCGTCCTTGTTGGGCACATCGCGAGAGTACCGCCAATGGAAGGCATTGCCGAGCTGCTCGCCCTTGGCAGATCCGTCGATCGATGCCTCGAAACCCTCGTATTCAACATCCGACTTCTTTAGGATCGACCAATTGAGCGCGTCGGAGCGGCCGTCGTGGAAACGGTAGAACTCGCTCATCGTTAGCGTGCTTGTGTTCGGGTCCCAGTGACCCTGAGTGTCAATCTTGAAAGAGTTCTGAAAGCCCCCAAATCTGCCCACTGTGTATCCCCAACCCTTGAGTCGCCCCGAGAAAAATTGTTCGAGAAGCAGCGCAGGAGTCTTTTCGTCGAAGTCTCTTATATCCACGATGGCACCTCTGGCGACCGAGATGACTTCGGTGTCCTCGCCGTCCTAATACTTGATACGGGCCATGTGGATTTGATCCGAACAAACCCGACGCCCTGTTCGAGCCGCGGCTCGAGTTCTTCGACCCAAAGTTCTTCGAATGCCGCCTTGTCCTTAATGATGGATGCCTGATCGTTGACGACCGTGAAGATGCCAGTCTTTCCAAGCAGGCTAGGGCATGCAGACAGCGAGAGGTTCACTTGGGGATCACCGGTAGTCGCGGCGACCTTGCGAGTATCCTCATACGAGAAGATCCAGAACTCGTCGTGATATTCGACATCGCCGTTGTTGTTTATCGGACGGATCGATAGTCCGCCGTCACCCTCGCCGGTTGACGGCATGAAAAAATGAGTCCTGTGGATCCCATTGGACAGGTCTTCGGGGGACAGGGAGGGCATCGAGCATCTCCTTCTGGGTGCCGGCAACAACGATGGTCCGATAGCCAAAGTTCCGCCCATGCTCACGCAAGGAGTGCCGATTCCATGTCGGAATGACGGGTAGCGCGGAGGGATTACGATAGCCTACCTCGACAAGCGTCGTCCAAGGACGACCTTCCACATCGATCCGTCTAAGGTCCCGCAGGCAAAGCCCGCTTATGCGCCGACGCTTTGCACATGGCGAGAATACGTTCCCGCGCGCTGGGATCAACCTCCTTGCCTTCCAGGAAGTCGTCGATTTGTGCATAAGTGACCCCGAAGGCCTCCTCGTCAGGGCGCAGCGGCGCGTTGGATTCCAAGTCCGCCGTAGGAACCTTGTAGACCAAGTTCGCTGGTGCGCCCATCGACTCCGCCAAGGCGCGAATGCGCCGCTTGTTGAGGCCCGTCAGCGGCACAACGTCCGCGGCACCGTCTCCGAACTTGGTGAAGAAGCCCATCAATGCTTCCGCAGCGTGATCCGTGCCGATCACCAATCCTCGGACCGCACCCGCGATCGCGTATTGGGCGATCATGCGCTCGCGAGCTTTTATGTTGCCGTGATGGAAATCTTGGCCGCAGGAGCGGAATAGGTCTCCGGCTTCCCTCGCCACCTCTGACATCATCGCATCTGCCGCTGCCTTGATGTTGATTGTGACCACGCGATCCGGCTGGATCGCGTCCAACGATGCTTGAGCATCTCCTTCGTCCGCTTGCACACCGTAAGGAAGACGGACGGCGATGAATTCGGCGTCTACGCCGTCGCCTCGTAGTCGGCGCACGGCCTCCTGTGCCAGCATAGCCGCGGTCAAGCTGTCTACGCCGCCGCTTACGCCGAGGACGTAGGCCCTCGCTCTGCTTCCTGTCAGGTAATCTGCAAGAAAGCCAATACGACGTTCACGCTCCGCCTCGACGTCGAATTCGCTGGCGATACCCAGCTCTGCGATAATCTTACGTTGATCGTCCGTCATGACCGTTCCCTCAATGCGCGCGCGCCGCGCGCAGACCCGTCTCGGACATTTCCTCGGCAATCTTCTCGTGGCAGTTTTCGTTGCCGGGGCACTTCTCGTCAATAAGCTTCCTCAGTTCGCGCAATTCCGCCTCGTCGAGCTTCTCTATGCCAATGAAGCGGTTCTCGGCCCGTTTGCTCGCGAAGATCAACTCGTCCAACTTGGCCTGCAGAGCCTGTCCGTCACGGTTCTGCGAATTCTGAAGCACGAAGATCATCAGGAAGGTGACGATCGTCGTGCCCGTATTGATCACCAACTGCCAGACCTCAGAATACCCGAAGAAAGGTCCCGCCGCCGCCCAAAGGCATATAACGAGCACGGCCGTGACAAATGCCCCCGGTTTGCCGACGGCATGCGAAACTGAATGGGCGAAACGTGCGAACAACTTTGACATCCGATACTCCTTGGGGAACGCGGAGAGAAACCGCGAAGACTAGGATCCGTTCCCGTACGGTATAGAACCGTCGAGTATGTTGGGGGTTGTCGCAGGTTCGCACTGATCTGGTGGGTGCGTGGGGAAGAAATCGAAACTACGAAGGATCGCCCGACAACTATGTCCGCTCCATCAGGTGGCCGCGCTGCCGTACCGGCGATCTTCCCACTCCGCGTCAAAAGGATCACGATTAGGTACAAGAGCTTAAAGATCGCAAGCGCAAATAGCTGAGCGCCGAGGAAGCCGCCGAAAGATTGGATGATGACGGCCGCTTCGTCTGTTGGTTAAGCGTTACGTCGATGCGCTGCGGCCGTCAGAACGCTTGTGCTTGCCCGATACCCGGTTCCGCCATCTTCCGGTGTTGCTCGGCGAACATTTCCGCCGGGGCCCCTTCGCAGAGGCCGCCATCGCCTTGTTCTTGAAGCCGCTGACGACATCGCCTTCGCGATCCATCATGGCATCGTAACCGACGCGGGCGACATCGCCGGATCGTCCTTCTGCCCTGGCCGACGCTTGTATCGACCATGTTGGTTCGCTCGGAGAACTTGGTGTCCGTCGCACTAGGCATGTGACGGTAACGCCGCTGTCCTTGAGCTCATCGCCGAGCGCAAAGGAGAACGAATTCAGATAGGCTTTGGTCGCGTTATAGACCCCCTGGAAGCTTCCCGCCATGAAACCCGCGATCGAACCGGTAATCAGGATACGGCCCGAGCCTTGGTCACGCATGATGTTGCGGGCAGCACCTAACCGAAGCGGCCGAATTGGGCGTCAGGACGATCCGCTGGGCGATTGGTCGGACATCGCTGGAAATTTAGCTAACGAGCGCGGCCAATACCGTCCGCGCCCATTGACGCCGCCCGATCAGGCCATGCGGCCCACAGTCGGCACCGAGGACCGACCGGGCGTACCCGCCTCATCGAATGCCTGTGCCGTGGGGATCGTGCCGTCCGGAGTCAAATCATCAACGGCGTTAGGTAGATCGCGCGACAAGCGCTGCAGGATTTCTTCCTTGGAGAGGCCTGTCTTCTGCATGAGTTCGTCGAGTACATCGTCGCCAAGCGCCTGTGACAGTTCATGGTCCTGAATGCCCTCGTTGGGTCCGGTCTTGACCCATGTGTCCGCCCGGTCGCCGAGGCCATTCTGCCGGAAAGCATCGAGCAGTCCACCGAGACCGCCACTGAGGACACCGCCGGGTGAGCTGCCGCCCAGAAGTCCTCCCAAGCCGCCATTCGCCAACCGTCCGAGAATGCCGCCGAGACCGTCCTGAGCCTGGCTGACGGTACCATCGGGGCTTGAGGACTGGGGATTTTGGAGGCCTTTCAAGACTTCGGCGATCTTGTCGCGGTTCTGGTAGCCTGCCATTGCGAGGACCGCCAGGAGAGCGGTGAGGTTTGCACGGGAAGACATGTTGCGGCTCCTTGAAATTTCGTTTTCTCTGAAGTGACCTGCCAACGTCCCTTCGTAGGGAAAGTTCCGACAGCGTGGGAGATATGCAAGCGAGCTGAAGAGGTGGGACATCGAAGCTCATCAGGCCACTGGAGCCATTGCGGTACTACGCTTCGGCGATAGGGCTTACATCACCCATCGTTGTCTTCGCTCGCCGGATGATCTCGTCATCCGCCATATCGACGAACTCGTCGCCGCGGAGTTCAACTTCGATTGTCTGACCATCTTTTCCGATGAACTCGACGCACGCGCCTGGAGGCGTCCTGCGGTGAGATACCTTGATGTTCACAATGTCCATTGCGTTGCTCCGGTTCACGGTGGCTGGGCGTCTACATAGCTGGAGAGGACAACCGCCGCCGGGAAAGCCCGGCGGCGGCGGTGATCAAACGCGAGGATAGCGCCGGCGCTCCTCTGCGACCTGGTCGGCCGAGTAGGGATCGTGAGCTGGGTCGAATCCCTTCCAGCCGCCCTCTTCGTAGGTCCGACGGCGGAGCGCCGGGTCCACCCAATTAGAACCCTTGAGGATCGCTTCTGCTTCGGCCTGGCGGGTTTCATCGACGCGCGCGGTTACCAATGTACCGCCACGACGTACTCCCTCGGCATAGACATGAGCGTCGGCTTCGGAGACGCCGGAGTCCGTAAGTGCACCGATAAGACCACCCGTCGCACCGCCTACTACTGCGCCTGCTACGGCACCCGCCGCCGTGGCGGCGAGCCAGCCCGCTGCGACGACTGGACCAACGCCGGGGATCGCCAGCAGGCCAAGGCCCGTTAGAAGGCCGCCCGCGCCGCCGACAGCGGCACCGATCCCAGCCCCAGTGCCAGCCCCTTCGGCGGCGTCGTTGTCATCCTTGTAACGGCCGTCGCTGTTGTTCGAGACCAGCGAAATGTCGGAAGAGGGGATGCCCGCGGCTTCGAGGCTGGAAACGGCTGCACCGGCGTCGCTATAGGTATCGAAAAGTCCTGTGACTGTTTTCATAGTTCTAATCCTTGTTTCTGAAATCGACGGTTATTGCGCGACGACGTTGCCCTGATAATCAAGGCCGACGGACATGGATTTGCCGCCCTTTGATGCCGTGGCGCGCCAGATGCCCTTGTCGTCGAGCTTGAGCGCACCGACGTCTGTGTAGCCAGCGTCAGCGATGCGGGCCTTGGCTTGGTCTTCGGTGAAGCTGTTTTCACCTTCGACTAGGACCCCAGCATTCTTCGTATCGGTGGTCGTGACGGCAGGCGTTTCGCCCTCGGTAGTCGTGGTTTGCGCGTACGCATGGATAGAGAAGGCGCTAATCAGCGCCGCGGCGATGAATGTCTTTTTCATTGATTTTTCCTCGTAGTCAGGCCAGGGTGGCCGTGCTCCAAAAACACGGCAAGCGTGATAAGGTTCCGTGCTATCAGACTGAACGAAAACAAGATTCGTCATCTCGATTTCAATGTGATGTCTGATAATGCAATCGGGAACGACGAGTCAGCATCGCCAGAAAGGCGAACGTGAACGTCCCCTCCGATGCGACGAAGAAACCGATCGTCGTTCTGCTCCGCGAGGATGTCGACAACTGCGTTGCAGGGACGTCGAAGCCACTCAATTCCCGAGGCACGGGCCGCGCTCGGGACCGGATCGGTTTCCGTTATGGTCACCGATGTCCACGTACCGGAAGCAGAATCCTTGGCAACGCGGCCGTGATCAGCAAACCCCATATTGATGCGGAGCTGATCTCGCTCATTAAAAAATGGCTCGGTAATGTGCGCGTCGCGGAACGAACGATGTCACGTTGACTTGAGGGGAAATGAACGCCCACAGATTGCGAAGCTCTCCGAGCCGATCGCCCTCGTCGTCGATGACGAGCCGCTTATCCTGATGGACACCCCCGACATGGTGGAGGAGGGGCATGCCACGTCAAAGCGTCGAGCGCCCACCGGCTCTCGAGTGCCTTCAATAAGCATTTGTCGCTCAAACTGCTCTTAACCGACGTGCATACGCCCGGAAAGATCGCCGGTTTCCAGCTGGCCCGTAAAATGGCCGAACGCTGGGCGTAAATTCATGTCGTCGTGGCGTCGGGAGCCGCTAAGCCCAGGGAAGGCGACTCCCTGATGCGGCTCGCGGCAATATACCTCTCTCGGCCCGCGCCATCATTAAAATAGTAAACCACGACGACGGTCCCATCACCCGAGATCGTCGCCTTGGGATAGCCGATATCGGGTGTGCCACCGTCCGCACGCAACACTCTTTCTCCACTCCAAGACCTTCCGTCGTCGTTGCTCAGGGACATCCTCATCCCGAACGGGTCCGCACGACATCCGTAGAACAGGCCGAGGCCGCCATCTTCCAGCCGGACCAGAGCAGGAGGATTGCCGCCTTCGCCTGTGTTCTCGACGGCTTTCCCGGCAAATGCCCATGTGCCTCCAGCGTCCGACGAAATGAAGATTTCGACCGACCCCCGCTTGTTCCGGTCTGCGCAGCGTGTCGATGTGACGATTGAGCCGTCCGGCAACCGGAGCGACGACGGCATGATGCGATATCCCTCTGGCTCCGGACCAACAAATCCGATGAATTGAAAGGACAGTCCGCCGTCTTGCGTTCGTGCGCAGAACACGCGGCCTTCCTGGCCATCGGTCTTTGCCGTTGTCAGCATAAACAGTGCTTGCCTGCACCCAAGCGGCACGATGTCCGTGCGGGCGGCGACGGGGAGGTCAAGCCCTCTAAAGGCGTAAGGACCTTCCCAATGGCGTCCGCGAGATCGGCTGACATAGAACCAACCAACCGAATCCCTTCCCAGCCCGGTCCGAGCGCACATGACGATCGTTTCGGGGTCGGTGAAATCGAGGGGATCATCGAGAAGGGCAAGATCGCGCACTCGATCCAGCTGCGGCCGAATCTTCATCTCGATCTCGAGGTGCTCATCGGCCGAGAGCGAGGCACCGCCGGGCACATGCCCATGGAATGGCTCCGCTTTCCACGTCATGCCGCCATCGAGGCTGCGGGCCTGACAAGGCTTGAATGGATGTTCTCGATCGAGTTCGTGGATGTCGCCCTTTGGTCCCACGCGGCCGACCGCGAATACCGTCAATATCTCATCTTCCCACGCCCAGAGGCCGTAATTGGCGGGCCAGCCCGCGAAAGCGCCCGATCGACGAAAGACCTCATGATGGCTGACATGCACCTTAGCGCGCATGGCATCGGCCGCAATATTCTTCGATCGCCGCGTGGACCACATCCGGCGAAATCGGCTTGCCCATGAAGATTGCGGATGGCGGCAGATCGTCGTCGGCGGCCTGTGTGGCCCCGCTCGCAACGACGACACCGATATGCGACGAACGTCGGTTCACTTCCGAGGCAAGTTCGCTACAGTTCATCGCTCCACCCCTCTGGGTGTCGATAATGACCAACCGGAGTGAAGGGTGGTATTTTAGAAAGCGGTAGGCCTCGTCTGCGGTTCTGGCTTCGATAACGTCGAAGCCTTCGTCTGCAACCACATCGGCTGTGTCGATTTGGATGAGGGGTTCGGGGTCGACGACGAGGCCGACAGGTGGCGATGGTATGAGCTGTTCGTGAGGCATGCCTGAAAAAGGCAAGTCGAAAACGAAAGTTCCATACGGCGATGAACTCTCCGAGCCCTCATCCGATCTGATGGACGAGTGCTGGAATTTGAGTGGAGCCGCGGCGCGTGCGGAAACGTACTCAGCGTTTTAGCGGCGGAACAAAGAAAGAGCGGTTCCATTGAGTCGAGCCCGCAGCTGATGCGGCCTGCACCGTAATTGCCCCCCATTTTCAGGAGCGCTCCCATGCCCATAAAGACACTCGAAGACCTCTTCATCGACGGAGTGAAGGACATCTTTTACGCAGAGAAGAAAATTCTACAGGCACTCAAGAAAATGGGCCGAGGCGCAAAGAGCCCCGATCTCAAGGCGGCCTTCGACAAGCATCTGCAGGAGACCGAAATGCAGGTCGAACGCCTCGTCCAGGTCTTCGAGCTTCTCGGTAAGCCCGCCCGCGGCAAGACCTGCCCGGCCATCGACGGCATCATCGAAGAAGGCCAGGAGATTCTGGAAGAGTTCAAGGACTCAGAAGCGCTCGACGCCGGCCTTCTGGCAGCCGCCCAGGCTGTCGAGCACTATGAGATTGCTCGATACGGCACGCTGAAGTCCTGGGCCATGCAGCTGGGTCAGCAGGAAGTCGCCCAGATACTCGATGAGACACTGCTCGAAGAGACCAAGACCGACCAGGCGCTGACCCAGCTCGCCGAGGCCCAAGTCAACGCCAAGGGCAAGCAGAAGGCCGCTTGATTGAACAGGGTCGGGCGGATCGGCCCGCCCGACTCTTATTGTGGAGTTTGTTCGAATGCGGTTCCTCAGGGACAACGGCCTCACCATCGTCCTTGCCGCGGCGACTCTCGTCACCGCGGCCGGGATGATCTTCACGGGCCAATCGGTCTACAACGATGAGCTTACCGGCCACGGGGGCGATGCGCTTTCAGTCTGGCAGTATGTCGTCTCCGGCCATTTTCTCAGCGCGTTGTTCGAGAACTGGGAATCCGAGTTCTTGCAAATGTCTGCCTATGTAGTGCTGACCGCTTTTCTCTTCCAACGTGGTTCCGCCGAGTCCAAAGACCCCGACGAGTCGGCCCCTCAGGATGAAGACCCATCAGTGAGTCGGAACGGTCCTGGCGTTCCGGCTGCTGTTCGCATGGGTGGTTTGCCGAGGACACTGTATTCCTATTCATTAGGCATCACGCTTTTCCTGCTGTTCCTCTTGAGCTTCGTACTTCACGTGCAGGAAAGTACTGTGGCACAGGCCCGGGAAGCACTGCTTCATGGACAACGTGCACCGACCACGATGGAACACCTGTTCAGCGCACAGCTGTGGTTCGAGTCTTTCCAGAACTGGCAGTCAGAATTCCTGTCGACTGCCGTCGTCGTCGTGCTGTCGATCTTTCTGCGCTTCCGAGGTTCGCCCGAATCCAAACCCGTCGCAACTCCTCATTCGGAGACCGGCGCATGAGCACACCTATGTATGACGTAGCTATCGTCAGCGGAGGTCCGGCAGGACTGACGGCGGCGCTTTTCCTCGCGCGCTATCACATGTCGGTATTGCTTGCGGACTCCGGCGAGAGCCGCGCTGCACTCATTCCCATGACGCGCAATCAGCCCTTCTGGCCCGACGGAATCAGCGGCGTGGCCCTTCTCGACCGGATGTGGGAGCACGTGTCGCGATATCCCGTGGATTGCCACAGGGCGCATGTCAGAGGCCTCTCGAAGTTACCAGAAGGCTTTGAGATTGAGCTGGGCGAGGTGGCGGTGCAAGCCAAATCGGTATTGCTGGCCACCGGAGTTGTAAACAGACGTCCCGCCATACCCGACGACGATCATGCCACCGCCGTACGATGCGGGCTACTACGGTATTGCCCTATCTGCGATGGTTTCGAAGTGACTGACCGGAGTGTTGTCGTCGTCGGCGAGGGCGATCGACTGTTCGGCGAGGCCAAGTTCCTGCGGAGTTTCACTTCCTCGCTCGCGATAGGCTCTCAAGCCCAAGACCTTGACCTGACGCAAGCGCAACGCGACGAGCTTGCCCGCCTCGGCATCGAAATCATGGACGGGCATGTGTCCGAATATTTGCTGGCGGGCGACGCGATCCACCTCCGAGTCGGTGGCGCTCTTCGACGCTTCGATACAATGTACGCAGCGCTTGGCACCCTCATCCGGTCGGAACTCGCAGTCAAGCTCGGAGCACGGGTCACGAAGGAAGGATGCCTCGTCGTCGACGACCACCAGAGGACTTCGGTGCCGAGGCTCTACGCGGCCGGAGACGTCGTTTATGGTGTCGATCAGATCGCGTATGCGGTCGGCCAGGCCACTTTGGCAGCTACGACCCTAAGGAACGATGCCTGGGAACGTGTGCCAATGGTCCGCGGAGAAGGAACCTGTGATCCTTTGCCTTGTTATGGCGGCAGGAGGATCGACCCATGATCAAGACCACGACATTTGCCACTTTTTGCGTATTCATCGCCGCTTCCTGGGCCATCGGTGCGGAGATGAAAGCCACCGACTTCGCGACGAAGGCCGCACAGTCCGATATGTTCGAAATCGAGGCCGCGCACCTCGTTGCAGAAAAGGGCGTTTCCGACGAGGTCAAGGCATTCGCAGGCGGCATGATAAAGGACCATCACAAGAGCACCGAAGGCCTCAAGGAGGCCGCGGCAAAGGACAAGGTTGCTCTGCCCGCCGATATGGGCGCTGAACTGCGCAAGAAATTGGAGGCTCTAAAGTCTTTGTCCGGCCCTGCTTTTGACGCGGCGTATGTGTCCACGCAGGTCTCGGTCCACACCGACGCGGTTGAACTGTTCGACAAATTCTCCAAGGACGGCGAGGGCGGCGCCCTCAAGAGTTTTGCTCAGAAAATCTATCCCACGATCCGCATGCATCTCGTCAGGGTTCGAAATTTCAATGTCGAGCAGTAGCGGATCGACGTTAGGCAACTGGCGGCACATTTGCGTCGACATGCAGCGGATGTTTGCCGAGGACACGCCTTGGCACGTGCCCTGGATGCAGGAAGTCTCGCCCCAAGTCATCGAGGTTGTATCCGGTCACGCCAACCGAACAATTTTCACGAGATTCATGACTCCCAAAACCCCGGCGGAGGCGGTCGGCCAGTGGCGGCCGTATTATGAGAAATGGTGGGCTATGACGAGAGAGCACCTACCGCTGGAAATGCTCGAGCTGGTACCCGAGCTTGCCCGGTTTCTTCCACCAGCCCGGGTATTCGACAAGCTCACTTACTCACCCTGGATCGGTGGTGGCCTGGATTTGATGTTGCGAAGAGACGCGGTCGAGACGCTGGTAATCACGGGAGGTGAGACAGATGTCTGCGTCCTCGCGACGGCGCTCGGCGGAATCGACCTCGGCTATCGGGTGATCGTCCTGAGCGACGCCGTGTGCAGTGGAGCGGACGAAACTCATGACGCCTCGCTGACCTTGCTGGGCGACAGGTTTTCGGTTCAGCTCGACCTCGTAACGACTGAGCAGTTTCTTTCTGTGCTTTGACGTCGGAGGGATCTTTGCCAACTGCTCGTGCTGGCGATCGAAATATGATCGTGGACTGGGAGTGCTCCAGCAGACGAAGAAGAATCCGTTCGTACAATTCGAATGCCGTCCCATTGTCGCGGCAACCCTAAATTAGCGTTAGATACCGCTCGGTGCGAATCTGATCGCTCCCGGATTTGCGACGATCTTCGCGTTGAGGGCGGTGGCTGTGTTGTTCATGTTCACGGCGGCGGACCGCAACCGCATCCGTTCGCACCGTGTGCGCGGAAAACGATGGCGACGCATTCAAGCGCGGTATCGCTTAATCCCACATGCCCGGACATTCCCATGCATGACCCCCATCAACCGGGAGGATGGTTCCACCCGTGCTCTGGCAGCCGGCCGGCGGACGCGACGTCGATCGGCGTGATTGTGCCCAGGACAATAGAGCTTCATCGACTGCCGCCAAAGGTCGTCGAGATCGTGCCGGCCTATCGCGAGCACCTGTGCTTCATCTTCGCGGACGGCACGATCGTAATCGTCGATCCGACAGCTACGAGGCGGCTCATATCGTCTCGGTCTGACGTTAAGTTTGGAACTTCAACCCCTTGCGAACATTACAATATCATCAACCCCGAAAGGAGATTTCTGATGAAAAGGACCCTCGCAATCGCCCTCGCGGCAACCTTCACCACGGCCACGCTGGCCTATGCCGACAGCGTCACGATCAGGCAGACCGATCCCGAACCCACGAACTCGATCGTGATCAAGGAGAAACAGGACCCCGATCTGATCATCAAGAAAAAGAAGAAAGTCGTGATCAAGCAAGACAACGATCCGGACGTGACCATCAAGGGTTCGATCAACGTCGATTGATGCCATCGCCCGCTCGCGGACCTTCTGCGAGCGGGCTTCTTTTCATGAAGCGAGAATCCCATACAGAAAACGTCCCGCCCAAAGCTCCGACCGATGGCCATTGCTGTCGCGACCGCATTCATCGCCAAGCTCAATCTTGCTTTCCGCCACCAAGATGGGTTCGCCCACCGTCTCGGGTTATGGCGTCAACGCCTCGGTCGATGGCGACAGCCTGACACTCACAAGGTTGGCAGTCGTTAATCCTTGATGGCGGCCACGGGAATGTCTGCCACGGGCTGGTCGATCTGGACCCATTGTCCCGCGTCCACAGAGGACTGGCGTTTTTGCAAGCGGTAGGGTGTCTGCCACCAACGCCTCACCCGATCGTCCAGATTGTCGAGCACGAAATCGCCCTCGGAGGTCCGAACCGTCAGAATCGCGTGACCCGAGCCGTCGTGTTTCTTGACCACGGTAATCAGGAGATTGGATTCCCGAAACCCGAGCGCCTTTAGCTCTCGCTTTTTCAGGAGTGCGAAGTCTTCACAGTCACCAGCCGATCTTGGATACGTCCACCATTCCGGCTTGCCATAATATTCCTCGTCAGTGACCTGGATGATCTTCGCATTCACCTTTTCGTTCACGTCGATGATGACATGCCATGCCACCTCGGTGAGACGTGCCGGTTTTCCAACGGAGATCGTCGGTCTGCACTCGGACGGGTGTGTCTTGCAGAAATAGTAATGGCCAACAGGCTGCGGTACTCTGCCGCCTGTCTTCATGGATGCATTGTGCTCCGCAATTCCGTCGGCACCAAGTGCTGCGGTCGCCGTGCAACCGATCGACGCCGCGATGAGAATGGATTTGAAGCTCAACATTCACCCCGAGTGCTAATCAAGACAACGCTTGTCAGCCTCTCGGGGCAAGATGCCGCAATCGCAAGAAATTGGAGTACGGCCCATTCTGATGTTGTTGGAACGGACCTCGGTGGTCCCATCCAACTCCAAATTACTCGATGATCTTGACGATTGCGCGATTATCCCTCTGGACGATCACGCGGCGGTCATTGATGACCGTGTATGCATAGACTTCGTTATCGGGGACCGCCTCGAGGACGACGTCATCCGGAAGCGTGTTGCCGACAACGATCTTTTCCTTCACCACGTACTTCTGAGCAGGAACCGGACGTTCCTCTACGTAGGTCACGACCTGCTTGGGCGGCGGGTCGAGGGAGGCTCCGGCGATCATGCCGAGCGCGCCGCCGATCACAGCGCCGACCGGACCACCGACGATGGCGCCGGTGACGGCACCGCCCGTGCCGGTCACGATGGCTGCGTCGTCGTCAGCGTAGGCCGGGATCGAGATGGTGGAGAGAGCCATGCAAGTGGCGATGATGAGGGTCTTCTTCATGTTCGGATTCCTTTCCGTTGTCTGAAGTGCCACCCCAACGCTCCTTGAAGACGCTGGTTCCACATAAAGGCCCTGCGTCCATCTTGATGACGAGTATCAACTTACAACACAACATCTGGGCGATACTCTTCTGAAACACCGAGAATCTTGGAAATCAGGTTATCTCGTGGAACTCTTGTGGAGGTTTCTAAGTTCGTGTCCGACAACATCGTCCCAAACCAATCAGGAGTGAGAAATGAACCAGATAATTTGGATTGTGGGAGCCGTCGTAATCGTTCTGGCCATCCTGGGCTTTTTCGGCCTGCGCTGACCAAAAAGACCGCATTGGTCGCCTGACAGAGGCCGCGAGTTCAATGGAGCTTTGTGATGGATAAATTCGAAAACACAAACGGAGCAGTCCCGAAAACAGAATTCGAGCGATCGATCGCACGTGCGGCGTCCGCTGACCCGACATCTCGGACCGCGAGCAAAGTTCCGCCGCTGGTCGATGGTCGCGGGAGTGCGCTGAATTCAGACTCCATGGCTGACGACCAACTAGAAGCGTTGAAGGTTGAGCTTGAGAACATTAAGCAGTCGGTTGCAAAGATAGCGGCAACGGCGCGGGGAGTGGCGACGGAGAAGGTGGATGTCACAGTCGCCGATGTCGAGGAGGCGTTGCGGAAAAACGTCTTCGCCTCGGTCGGCGTGGCCGCGTTGATTGGCTACCTGTGGGGAAGGACGCGCTAACGCGCTCGCTTGAGGGGCAAGTTTAGCGCACTCATCACCGATATCGATCTTGGGCCGCTACCGTGGTTGGGGCTCGCTCGCAGGGAAAAGGGTACTCTCTCCTAGCATCATGATCGTCTACGCAAGCGGCCGTTGCGTCATCGATTGGCCGCGTGACGGCGTGTCTTACAACGGGATGCTTCAAATTCGACGCTGCAACATTGGCAATCTAAGGCTTGAGATATGGGGCGAAGACCTTTGATCGGAACCCCAGGTCACCTTCAGCATTAAGGCGGCAAATCATCGTTTCATAGCGAGGTTGCTATGCCCGAGCAGAAACAACAAACCCAACTGCAGTCCCACCATCAACACGCCGAGGGGGAAAGCCGCGCGCACCCCGCGACCGATACAAATCCCTTACCGATTGATGGGCTTCTGCTCTCGATGCGCCAACTGCAGCAAATGCCCGCACGACATTGTGAACCGGTACGCTAACCCACGGAACCCGACCAGCGGCGCGGCGCTAATCGCTTCCGACTGGGAGTTCATGAGTGAGATTGATGTGGAGCATCCGCCGCCCCAAGAGAGCTTGAACAGGCGCGCTGATCGTTGATGGCCGACGAACCTTCAGCTGCTGTCAGTTTCTTCGCTCCAGGCCAATCACATGGGGCCCGACATGTACACTTAGCGTCAGCCAACGCCTACATCAACCTCAGCTTGATCGGCTTTGCCTGTTAGGGGAATGAACCAGGTGAGCTACCGGATGTCTCCTCAATGGACCGCCTGATCGCGCTGAGAATGAACTTCACCAGGCCTCCGTCGGCCGCACGTGACAGCTCGGAATTACTGATACCCGCCTTTGATGCATCGACCATCATCTGTTCGAGTAGTCTTGGAGCGTCCGTCACCTGAGTTCCACTGTGAACATATTGGGCCTTCCAGCGCGTGAGGAATTGTTCGACCGTCATCAGTTCGCCTCCGTTTGCCAGACGAACCCCCACCGAGGGAAAAGGTTGTTTAGACGGGCGTCCAGAAATCGTTCCTGGAAACCGGGGACGCGTGTCGGACGAATGCGAAGCTCATTTCAACGCGGGCGCAGAACGAACCTCGGTGGCGGACTGACCGGCTTGGGCGGAGCTGGCCTGCCGATACAATTTCCGCGTTTTGCCAATGAGTAGGGCGGTCCTCGGGTCGGCCAAAATTGCCGTGTCGACAGTTCGACCCAACTCAAGGCGGCCTTTACGATAGCGGGGGTGCTTTCACATCGTCCATGAAATCCTACAGCGATGTTTGTCGTCGGGAACTGCGAAGCGGTCACAGCGCTTAAGGTGTTGCTGACACTACATGGGAACTGAATGTGGGCGCCGGTCTATCGATCCGAACGACCTGTCCCTGTGGTTTTCTCACTCTTCTTGCCAGCTGTTCCAACGAGCCCTCGGCGCTAAACCCTGCCTACCCATCGCTGCGCAGTCTCAGCGGAGGCTATATCCGGAACCAACTCCGGCTTCTCCGCGATGGCGCCCGTGGCGGCGGAACCTATCGCGACCTGATGGCGCGTGCCGTAAAGGATCTCATCGACGCGGATGTA
Source organism: Rhizobium sp. SRI_017 (assembly GCF_057586295.1). Classification (NCBI taxonomy): domain Bacteria; kingdom Pseudomonadati; phylum Pseudomonadota; class Alphaproteobacteria; order Hyphomicrobiales; family Rhizobiaceae; genus Rhizobium; species Rhizobium sp. SRI_017. The sequence continues at coordinate 178,473 of NZ_JBYCZP010000008.1, forward strand.
GAAGCGTTGGCGCACTACTTCGACGATCGCGGGATGACCGGTAGCGTCCGGTGATCGCACAATGTTCAGGGAACCTTTCGTTGCGCCGCGCGTAAGGATTGATCATCAGCCCAGCTCCGGTAATCCAATGACTTTTCAAACAGTACCCGCGACGACACCACCGGGAGAATTGGTCCAAAGATACCTGTTGTCTTTTCCCGTAGCCTGCTTTTCCCTCACCGTCATTACGGACATCGCCTATTGGCAGACTTCGAACCTTCTCTGGCTCCACTTCTCCGAGTGGCTGCTTTTTGCAGGAGTGGTGTTCGGCGTATTGGCAGGCGTCGTGGCTGGCATACGAAGTATTGGGGGTGCGTCAGGGCTAGCCTGGCTCAATATTCTGGGCTGGATCGCTGTTCTCGGCTTAGCCATCCTGAACAGTCTTATTCACACTGCGGACGGCTGGACGGCGGTCGTTCCCTGGGGGATCACGACCTCCATTCTGACGCTGATTTTGATGATGGTCGTGGCCCTCCTTAGTCGCAGGGGGCCAGAAAATGTGTAGAATTGCCATTCCCGCGATCGCTGTAAGTTCATGTCTCTTGCTTTTCGGATGCGGCGACAATGGCGATTTCGATGTGACGCGGCAACTGGGGACCGATCCGGTACTGCCCGAACCATCTCAGAGCCTGTTGCCCGATCTTAAAGTCGCCGAAGTGGTCGGTTGGAAGGATGGCCAGAGCCCAAAAGTTCTGGATGGATTTGTCGTATCCGCATTCGCGAAGGACCTCGCAAACCCTCGCACGGTGCATACACTGCCAAACGGTGACGTGCTCGTGGTTCAATCAAAAGCTCCGGAGGGCAAACCGCTTAACCGACCCAAGGACATCATCCGGGGGTGGATCATGAGCATAGCGGCGGGAGGCGGAGGCGGGGCCAAGGAGACCAATCTCATCACCCTTCTACGCGACACTGATCGCGACGGCGTCGTCGATGAGCGTACCGATATCCTCAAGGGACTGAACTCGCCGTTTGGCGTCGCTTGGCACGATGGAACGCTCTACGTCGCGGCCGCGGACGCCATCCTCGCCTATCCGTATCAATTGGGCGGCGGCGCCATCATCGATAAGGCGACAGTCCTGACGCCACTTCCGGGCGGTCCCATCAATCATCATTGGACGAAAGACCTTGCATTGGGCCCGGATGGGCGGTTCCTCTATGTTTCGATAGGGTCAAACTCCAACGCGGGCGAGCGCGGCTTGGAAGCCGAGAAGGGACGCGCGGCGATCTGGCAGGTCGATCGGGTAACTGGGGCGGCTAAGGTCTTTGCATCGGGTCTCCGAAACCCCAACGGACTGAACTTTCACCCTGAGACCGGCGAACTCTGGACCGTTGTCAACGAGCGTGACGAACTCGGGCCCAATCTTGTTCCGGATTATCTTACCTCTGTGAAGGAGGGCGGCTTCTATGGCTGGCCGTGGAGTTATTACGGTCAGCATGTCGATCCACGGGTCCATCCGCAGCGGCCGGACCTCGTCAAGATGGCGCTCGAGCCGGACTATGCCCTGACAAGCCACGTCGCTGCACTCGGACTGGCCTTCAGCAACGATTCTGCGCTGCCGGCCGACTTCCGTGAAGGAGCATTTGTCGGAAATCGCGGCAGTTGGAACCGCAATGCTTTCAATGGCTACAAGGTTATTTATGTCCCATTCAAGCGCGGGAAACCTTCAGGTAAAGCACAGGACGTCGTGACCGGCTTTATTGAAGGAGACGAAGCGCGGGGTCGGCCGGTGGGTCTCTCAATCGACGGAACTGGCGCCTTGCTCATCGCTGATGATGCCGGCAATACAGTCTGGCGCGTGGCCGCGGCTGACGGTTCCAAAACCCCAGCACCTATTTCATCGGACAGGGTATCCGTGCCTGCCAACGCGATTAAACATGATGGGATCAACGACGAACGGCCAACGGATGAAGAAGGCTTAGACCCTTTGGCTGTGCCATCCCAAACGGACATCGCGCCCGCGGTCTCACCCGAAGACGGCAAATAGACTGGTCCGCGAATTGAGAACACATCTGCAAGATCGCGGCCTTTCGCTCGCTCAAATCTTCATCGAAAGATCCCGCTTCGGCTATAGGAACGGGTTGGACAAGAGTGCATTTCGGGTGACACGTTGCGAATACAGGAGTTCAGTGCTCGCCAGAAATGCGGAACATCTGTCGGATTTCGAGAGGCGCCTCCGTCGCCTACTAACGGTCGCGCAGGTTATGGATACTGTCCTGATCGTCGCCGGTACCCAATATCCGCCTCTGTGCAAATGCCCTGCTAGGTCTCGTCCCGGGTGCGGGCGATTTCGTCGGCGCGGCAATTAGCCTTGCGAACGTCAATGAGGCTCGGCGTCCCAAATGCACTCGCCCCAAGGTAGGAGGCCGTCCAACCTCATCACGCCCACAAAAAAGCCCGACATTTCCTGTCGGGCCGTTCTTTTCCATATAAGCCGTCAACGGCAAACACGAACGCGCTTTATTACCACGTTGCCGTAGTTGTTCACGCGCCTTACTTTTTTCGTAAAGCAGTCGTCCCGATAAACGACGCGCGGCGCCACATAGACGCGACGCGGCGCTACGTACACTCTCGCGCGCGGACGGACGACGACGGTCGCATGAGGGCGGTGCCAGCCGTTCTTGTACTTGACTATCGTATCTGCACTTGCCGTGGATGCGAATGAGACGACAGCAGCGACAGCTGCAACACCTGCGGTGATGATCTTCTTCATAATTTGATCCTCGTAGTTATTGTGGTGTCAGCTATCCAAGTCTTCTAGAGGCCAATCGTTCCGTTATGATCACTGATTGTGCGGAGCCGGACGTTGCCCGAAGACGGAGCGGGCCCGCCAATGCCGGCGAGCCCTATGACCGAACACGATCTAAGGGGACGACGAAGACCGCATTCACCCCATGTGTTCGTAAGTACACACTTGCGTGTGAACCAGTTGTGAACGCTCCGTTCATATCAGCTACGCCCGCCTGGACCGTGGCCCATTTTTTGCCCGCCTTCGTGGCGGGCCATTTCAGCAACAACAGGATCCCATGGGGCCTGTCGCAAATTTTCGAGGTTAACGCGCTGTTGACGACCATTGGAGTAATCAAGCAACCCTGCGGGCGGTAATGATCCACGCGCAGGAGTCGAAGAGTACGCCCTCCGGGGTCATATGCGCCTCCAGCAAATCGCGCAGCCGATGCAACACCGTTTCGGTCGCTTCCTCGGTTCGCGCGAGCATATCCTTCACAAGAAAGACGTCGATGAGTGCGTCATATGCGCTATCAACGTCCGGCCCATAGAAGACCGGTTCTCGCACGTCGGAAAATTCGATCGAAACAAATCCGGCCGCGCTGAGAAGTTCGGTGGTGAGGGTGGGGTCGCCAAGTGAAAACGCCTTGGCGGCATCTGCCGACTCGGCGGTCGCCGGCGCAAGGGTTCGCCGAATCGCGCCAGACCACGCATTGCGCTCCTGACCCTGCCACACCATCCACATAAGGCGCGCGCCGGGACGCATCGCGCGGGCGATATTGGCAAACGCCGCGGCCGGATCAGCAAAGAACATGACGCCGAACCGGCTGATGCAGAGGTCAAAGCTCGCGGTGGGAAACGCGTAGTGCTGGGCATCACCCTGCTCAAACGCAACGTTTCGCAACCCCGCTTCGTTGGCGCGTCGTCGGGCAACCTGGAGCATCTCCGCGGACACGTCGACGCCGGTCGCATGGCCTTCGACCGCGACACGGGCGGCCTCACGCGTCGATTGTCCCGCTCCGCAACCGATATCGAGCACACGGTCACCGATTCCAACGCTGGCGGCGGCGCGCAAATGCGCGTTGTGCAGCTTCAGTTCCGCGTCATAAAAGTCGGCAAGATCCAATGTCTCTACTCCCACTTGGTTTTGTCCAAGTCATTAGGTTCGTCTTCCGAGATGTTCATCGATAGCAGAAATGATCTCTCGCCAGTCCTGCGGATGAATTTCGTGGCCACCACCCTCGATCTTCACAAGCGTCGCTTCAGCGACCGTGCGCGCGAGGGCCTCACCGTGTGCCAACGGGAAAACCGGATCGGCTGTGCCATGAACGACAAGAAGCGGCACTTTCATCTCGTTGAGCCGGCCTTGCCATGTCTCGCCGATTTCAAAGAGGACGCTGTGGTTGGTGGCGCTGAGATAGCCCCCGGACCGGTCGAAATCCCGTTCGATGAAGGCTCGGGTCCCGGCTTCGTCGAAAGGATGTGCTGTTCCGGCCGTCAGGCGCGCGTCATCGACCAGATAACCGACCGCATCTGCCCGGTCCGACCAGTCGGCCTCCACGGCCATGTGTTCCATCCAGGCCTCGCCGCTCGGAGGGAAGTGCGAATTGTCCACCCCGACCGGCGAGGTGCTGATCGCCGTCAGGGAAAGAACCCGCTCCGGTCTCTTCAGTGCTGCCACCTGGCCGACCATGCCCCCGAGGGAAAAGCCGACCAGATGGACAGTCGAAATCCCATAGCCGTCGAGCACGCGAAAGACGTCATCGACGGCGTCGTCGAAAGTGTAGCCCGGCCGGCCGGGAGGATATTTCGTCGAAAGGCCGGTATCGCGCTGGTCATAGCGGATGACGAAGCGACCTTGCTCGGCCAAGCGCAGGCAGAAGCTCTCATGCCACCACAACATCGACGCCATTCCGCCCATGATCAGAATGACGGGCGGGTGCGACGGGTCGCCGAACGCTTCCGTTGCAATTTCCAGTCCGCTGCTGCGGATCACGCGATGACCTGTTTGCATCCTATCCTCCGGTTGGCTTGAGCTCTGTGCTGATTCTCACGGCAAGCGCGGTCAAGCCGATTCGCGTCGTTCTGCCTCCCGTACAGAGGGACGCGCCTCGATGCGGTCGACATAATCGCGAAAGCAACTGGCAAGCGGAAGCTCGAGTTCTAGCGCGCCACGCGCCAGCATAAAGAGGTAGGGGTCTGCCGCGGTGAAATTCTCGCCAAAGAGATAGTTCGCGCTCTCCAGCCTGCCGGCCAGAAGGCCGAAGCGCTGAAGAATCTCTTCGCGGAGAACCGCCTTCGATTCCTCGGACACCGAGAAGTAGATGGGAAAGCGCTTGTGAATCTCGCTGGCGAGGAAGCTCAGCATCTCGATGAGCCTGTATCGGCCGAGTTCGCCGCGCGGCGCGAGATTCGGAGCCCGGTCCGCTACCCAGGCAAGGATCGCGGCATTCTCCGTCAAAAGTTCTCCGTCGTCGAACATCAAGGCCGGGATGTAACCCTTGGGATTGATGTCCGTGTAGTTGCCGCCGCCTTCGACCTGCTTGGTCCAGATATCCACCTTGATGAGATCAAACCGAAGCCCGGCTTCAAGCATCGCGATGTGGTCGGCGATGCTGCTAAATCCGGGAGCATAGAAGAGTTTCATCCAACCAATCCTTCCTTGGTTTCATATGTCGATGGGTCCTGCCGCCCCGACGAAATCACAGAGAATCTGGCGCGCATCACGCGACGTCCGCATCTGTCCCATTGTGTTTCTAAGGTAGGGGGTGCCGCATCGGGCATCTTCAGTACGACTGGCTCGAAATACACTTTTGGGAGGGTAAGTGTTCCGGCAGGGGTTTCGGGCCTGAACATCGCTGCTCAAGTGATGTCCGTGCCAAATGGGTGACTGCGTCGCCAGCTCTGCTAATCTCGAACGCCGCGTACCGGAGCATCTTATGTCGACATTCCTCAGAAGGACCCGGTTCTCAGGCCGCTCAGCAGAACTCGATTCGATGGAATCCGCCTTCCGAGATGTCTCCGGCTGTCGGCAACGTTCGCTTCTTCTCGGGGCAGAAGCAGGTGGCGGAAAGAGCCGGCTGGTAAACGAGTTCGCTGGTCGGCTCTCAGGCCGTGCCCTGATCCTGAAGGGCGGGTGTGTTGAGCAGCAGGAATCGGCCTTGCCCTATGCGCCTGTGACGGCAGTGCTGCACGAACTGGTTCAACTGCGTGGTGGGCCTGCGGTCCGGTCGCTTGTCGGCACTGAGGGTGCACGCGAATTGGCGTGGCTTCTTCCCGAATTCGGCGAGACCTCTGCGAGGTTTGACGCGGGCATCACAAGAGCACGGCTGTTCGAAGCGCTCAGAAAGCTGTTCGAAGAACTCGCAAGGGAGAAACCTCTCGTGCTGGTCGTGGAGGATATTCACTGGGCGGATCAAGCCACTTGCGATCTGCTTCGCTTCCTTACGGCGCGGCTAAGGAACATTCGACTCATGCTGATCGTCACCTATCGACCCGAGGAGATTAACGGCGGACACGCCTTGCGGTCGATCATCGCGGATCTCTCCCTTCACGAGGGTGCCGGAGTGTTGAAGCTTCCTCGCCTTACCCGCGGGGAGATTTCCTTGCAACTTGAGGGGCTCCTCGGTCGCCCGCCGACACCTGCCATGGTCAATGAGGTCCATGCGCGAGGATGCGGAATCCCGCTGTTCACGGAGGCGCTCATCGATGTGAGCGGAAGCTTGCGGACAGATTTTCCCGGTTCGCTCAACGATTACTTGATGAGATCCGTCAGAGAAATGCCAGCGTCAACGGCCGAGCTGCTGAAGATGATGGCGCTCGGCGGTCCGCATATGAGCCATGCGCTGCTTCGCAGCGTGGCAAATACCTCTGACCGTGACTTGGCTGAGTCGCTGCGCCCGGCGATCTTGGCGGGCATCCTGATCCCTGATGGGGACGGATATGCGTTCCGCCATGCACTCATCCATGAAGCTGTGCGAGGTGACCTAATCGCTGGCGAAAAAGTAGCCATCCACCGCACCTATGCCGAAATACTGGAGCGCGGACCGGCCCCAAGCCACCGGATTTGGCATTCCGTTGCGCTCGCACGCCACTGGCACGGCGCCGGCCAGGCCGAGAGTTGCCTGAAATGGGCTTGGCATGCGGCGGCCGAAGCCGCTGCCGCCTTCGCCTATGTAGACCAGATGGAGATGTTGAAACTCGTGCTGGCAGCATGGCCCGAGGTCGACAATGCTGTCGAATTGATCGGCGCAGGTCACTGCAAGGTTCTGGAACTCGCTGCCGACGCCGCCTGCTGGGCAGCAGAGGCCGAACAAGGTCTGGCCTTTGTCGAACGCGCACTCGCCGAAGTGGATGCCGAGCGCGACGGCGAGCAACTGGCAGCGCTTCTTCTGCAGCGCGCGGTGATGCGTCAGCACGCGCTTATCCCAGGCGAGATCACCGACCTTGAACGCGCCCTTGATTACGCGCGAGATCCCACAAGGCTGCGTGCGGACGGACTGGGACAGTTTTCCCGCGCACTGATATTGCGGGGAGAATTCGATCGTGCCAGGCGCCTGGGCAGCGAACTGAAGATTCTGGCGGAGAGGCTCGATGACGAGGAGTACCGCATCGAGGCAATAATCGTCGCGGCGTGTGTGGACATGCCATCGGACAGTTCTCACGTCGATGCCCTATGGAGCGTGTCTTCGCGCGCCCGGCAGGTCTCCATCGGCCGGGTCGAGGTGCTGGCAGGCGCAGCGCTGCTTCAGGCTCTGCGCGATAGAGGCGATTACGCTCAGGTCATCGAAATCGGACCGGCGATCCTTGCGCGTACCGTCGAGTTCGGCCAGGCCCGGTATATCGGGGCGATCGTGGGCTCGCCTTTGTGCAGCGCCTTTCTTGCCATGGGCCGCGTATCCGAAGCCATTGAGACTTGTGAACGGATGGCGGCTTTGGATCCGTTGCCTCTGGGGCTTGTCCACGTATTCGAATGCCAGGCGGAGATCGCCATGGTATTGGGCGATGCGAATCGAATCGCCGTGGCGGCAACATCCTTGCGCAATCTGCCACCGGGGCCTCAAGTTGCGGGCCGCATGGCGGCCAATCTTCTGAGATTCGACATCGAAAGCCGGGCGCTGGCCGGCGATATGGAACAGGCTCGGATCTTGGTGAGATCCGCTCAGACATATTTGGAGAAGCGAGGCTGCACTTCTTGGGCGCTACTTGCCTCGGCCATGCGTGTTGCCATCGATGCGAGCGAAAATGATGCTGCCCGGCAGCTCGCCGACCTTGCCGCTCAGACCCCATGCCGCAATGTGGTAGAGGAAGCCGAAAAGCTGGGCATCTCGGCCGAGATGTCGCGCAATAGGAATTCCGACCTCGATGCCTGGGAAGCGGTTGCCCAAAGCTGGGCTGACTTGAGCCAGCCCTTCCGGCAGGCCTATGCGCTTATGCAGGCTGGTCGTGCTGCCGTGAATGCGGGCAAGCGCGCGAAGGGCGCGGGCCATTTCCGGCGTGGAGCGAGTATCGCCCATTCTATTGGGGCTTCCCTCCTCGACAAACAGATCGGGACCATCGCCGCAAAGGCCCGGATTGATCTGCGCGATGGCGAGGACACAGGTATATCAAAGACTCCCCTCGGCCTGACGGATCGAGAATTTGAGGTGCTTCGGCTTGTCGCAGCGGGGTTGAGCAATCGCGAGATCGCCAACAATCTGCTTATCTCCTCGAAAACGGCGAGCGTCCACGTTTCCAACATATTGAGCAAGCTTTCCGTCCCTAGCCGCGGCGCTGCAGCCGCGATGGCGCACCGGCTGCGGATCGTCGGTCCGGACTAAGGTTCGTCGGCGAGGAATGCCATATGGCACCCCACTTCTCACGCTGAATGCACCCGATCGAGGAAATCACGAACAAGCCCTACTACCTGGTCAAGATGCGTCTCGAGCAGCCAGTGTCCGCCGTCAAGTAGGTGGAGCTCGGCCTTCGGAAGATCGCGTAGGTAAGCGCGCGCCGACTTTTCGGGCATATAGTGGTCTTCGGGACCCCATACGATGAGCGTGGGTGGCTGGTAATTGCGCAAGTAGTGCCGATGCTCGGGAAACCAGGCGCGGTTTTCTTTCAGTCCAGCGATCAACTCGATTGCGATCTCCTTGCGTTTGGGGGTCATGAGGGACCAATGCAGCTGCCATAGATCGGGCGGAATGCAGCCGGCCAATTCGGGCCTCACCGCATTTAGAAACTCCTCCCTGAAGCCGTCTTCCGTCACCGCCTCTGCTAACTGTTCCCTCATTCGCTCATCGGACAGCGTCCAGGTTTTCTCGATATCCGCGTATTTGGGCCCCAGCGAATCCTCGTAAGGTATGTCGCCATTCTGAATGATGAGCGCTGCAATGCGCTCCGGCCGCCTGATCGCGAGCCGTGTTCCGATCGGGCATCCAAAATCGTGAAGATAAAGGGCAAAGCGGTCGATGCCGAGCGCCTGTACGAGGTCGTCGAGGAAAGCTGCATAGCCATCGAAGCTATAGTCGAAGTCGTCAGGCGTTCCGCTATAGCCGGCACCCGGATAGTCCGGCGCGACGAGCCGCCAACGATCCGCCAAGCGCGGTATGAGATTGCGGAACTCGTATGAGGAACATGGATAGCCGTGGGGAAGAAGCAGGACCGGAGCATTCTCCTGCCCAGCCTCTCGATAGAAAGCATCGACGCCTCCGATCGTTATGCGCCGGTGGCGCACGAGAATATCCATGAGCTTCTCCTGATTTTTGGGGCCTCACTGCGGCCTCACTGGGGCCTCACTGGGGCCTCCTGAACAAAGGACGAGGCGCCCCCTTACCTGTTTCGATTTTCGAAGATGCGCGGGATCAACCTCCTGCTTCCGCCAGTAGCGGCATTGTAATGGTGTTAGATCGCTGACGGTTCCAATCATGTATTGGCTGTGGAAGAGGGGATGACGAGGCCTGCCGTTCGATTCCCATCAATTCAGGGGAGTTAAGCGAGGATATCGTCGACGACATCTCCTATAACCTGCGGTCTGCCTCAACTCATCCAGATGCCGAGGAACTGGAGCTCCGCCAAAAGCGCGTCCCAAAAGACTTCAGGACCGTTTACGAGTGAGGCGGCGACGTTCGGCGAACCGGCGTCCGGCTTTGTCACGACCTGGGAGGAGATCGCCATCGAAGAAACCAAGTTGCACTGCTGGCGTTTCGTAGTTCGTGAGCCGCGCCTAAAGTAAGCAATCGCGCAACATCCGAAACTGGCCAAGGCTAGCGATCAAAGGCAGACCGAGGTGGCAATTACCGGCATTATGGTCCACACCGCTGTGACAAGGGCGGTCGCGGCAAGTGCTGTGGCCGTCGTCTGCACAAAACGGGCCGGGGACGGTGCGTAGAGGACTGCCATCAGCGCTATAAGCTGAAGGACAATGGCAACAGCCCAGGCGGCAAGCAGAACCGGGCGGGCGTCGAGGTCAGCAGGCCAATGGCGCGAACAAGACAGCCCCTGTAGCGCGTAGACTGCGCTAAAGCCGGCAAGCCAAACTGTAATCGGCAGCGACAGGCGTAGGATTTCGCTCATGCTAACGCTCCTGGCAACCACGCCGCCGCCAGTGCTACGAGCCCAGTGGCGACGGTGAAATCCGCCCAGAGCCTCACGATCCCTGCCTCGCCAATGCGAGCGGGCGAGGCATATCCTGCAGCCACCCTCGCAGCCAGATAGCACAGCATGATTGAGGACAGGAATGTGTGCAGCCCGACATGGCCCGCCAGCAACCACAACGTGGCGTCATAGGCATGGCTGGCAGGGTCGGGCCGATCCAGCATCACGCTCGCTGCAGCGATGGAAAGTGCCAAAGCGCCGACAATTCCAAGGGCAATCGCGGGCCACACAGCGCCGCCCCTAGCAATCGCACGCACCGCAAGGCGCGGCCCCACGGTCAGCGCCAACGCACCCGTCAGCGCAAGGATGACGGCCCATATCTGCGGCTGAAGATAGGAGTGTGGCGGCCAGTTCGGAGCAACTGTCCACAGGAACGCATAGCCGAACAGCAGTGATCCGAAATGCACGCCGTCCGCAAGCAGCAGGAATACCGATCCCCACCACCCCGGCGGGTCGGGACTTTCGGATGCCAGCGGCAGCGTCGCGCCATGACCTGCGTCAACATGCCCTTCGTCCACGCGCGCGCCCAGACCCCATGCCCAGACAAGCGCAAGCGCAACCACGCCCAAAAGCGCAAGGCCCGCGACTATATAGGCGTCGAACAGGGGGGCCAGAAAGGATATGCTGGTGACAACGGCCAGCAGGAAAGGCAGCACGGAATTGCCTTGCAGCACCACGACTTGCGATGGCTCACCGCGCGCAATTGACACGATCAGCGTTTCGCGCCGATTCCGGGATGCATCGCCAAGATAGCCCTCGCCCCGCGCGATGTGCAGCGCAAGGTCCGGGTCGTCGTGCAGCGGGTAGCGGCCTTGTACGATGGGGATTGACGCAAACCCGTAAGCAGGCGACGGGATTACCGCCGCCCATTCCAGCGTTCCCGCCCGCCACGGGTTGCGCCGCCCCCGCACGGCGACAAACGTATTCACCGCCACATCAAGTATGATCAGGGCAAAGCCGATGGCCATCACGAAGGATGCGATGGATGCGACGAGGTTCAATTCCGTCCATCCCTGACCCGCGTCATAGGTCCAGGTGCGCCTGCGTTGACCCAGCAACCCCGCGATGTGAACCGAAAGAAACGTAATGTGGAACGACGGCACGACCAGCCAGAACGCCACCTCGCCCAGTTTGAAAAACCGCGTCCGCCCGGTGAGCAGAGGCATGAAGTAGTAGATCGCCGCGACCATCGGAAAGACATAGCCGCCGATCAGCACGTAGTGCAGATGCGCCACCACGAAATGTGTGTCGTGGACCTGCCAGTTGAACGGCACTACCGCCAGCATCACCCCTGTAAGCCCGCCTATCACGAAGGTTGCAAAGAACCCCATGATCCACAGCATCGGCAATTCCATCCTGGCCCGGCCTTTCCACAACGTTCCAATCCACGAAAAAATCATGACCGAAGTCGGCACCGCGACGAGCGTGGACGCCGCTGAAAAGAACGCGAGCCCCATATGTGGAATACCGGTCGTAAACATGTGGTGGACCCAGAGGCCAAAGCTGAGCACGGCCAGCGACACACCCGCCGCCACAACCCAGCCGTAGCCGAGCAAATTGGTGCGCGCCATAACCGGCAGGATAGTGGCGATCATGCCCGCTGCGGGCAGGAAGATAATATAAACCTCAGGGTGACCGAACAGCCAGAATAGGTGCTGCCACAGCAGGGGGTCGCCGCCGTTTTTCACCTGAAAGAACGGCCAGTTCAGCGCGCGTTCCACCTCCAGCAGTAGCGAGCCAAGGATCATCGGCGGAAACGCCGTCAGGATCATCACCGACACGACAAGAATATACCACGCAAAGATTGGCATTCGCGACAGACTCATCCCCGCCGCGCGGTAGCGCAGCACAGTCACGATCACCTCGATCGCCGTCGCGATAGCCGAGACCTCAATCGACGTGATACCCAGCAACCAGACATCAGCCCCAATCCCCGGTGAAAACGCCGCCGAGGAGAGCGGCGGATACATGAACCAGCCACCATCGGGGGCAAGGCCCATCAGCATCGCGATAATTACCGCGCTGCCGCCAAAGATATAAACCCAAAGTCCGTAGGCCCCAAGACGCGGGAAGGCCATATCGCGGGTGCCCAGCATGCCAGGCAGCAGCAGCATCGACATCGCCTCGAAAAACGGGATCGCGAACAGGAACATCATCACAGTGCCGTGCATCGTGAAGATCTGGCTGTAGACCTGGGGCTCCATGAAGGCCGAGTCCGGTGTCGCAAGCTGTGCACGGATCAACATGGCAAGGATGCCACCAATGACGAAGAACGAAGTGGCGACGATCAGGAACACGGCGCCGATGTCATTGTTATTGCTGGTGGTGAGCCAGCCACGAAAACGCTGATCGGACCCCCATATTCTCGCAAGGCTCCGGTGTAGGCGTAGCGCCTTTCCACGCGGCTGCGAGACGGGTAAAGGACGGGCATCGGTCATTGTGTGTCTTGTGCCAGGAATGTGGCCCATGACTCCGCATCATGCGCCTCGACCGTAAACACATGCTCGCGATAACCGCGCCCGCTGAACTCGGCACTTTGACCGTCATATGTGCCCGGACGTGCTGCCTCGATTCGCAGCACGTTCACATGGCCGGGTATCGCATCGAGCTTGCCTGCCAGACGTGGCACCCAGAACGAATGGATCACATCAGTGCTGGTGATCTCGACATTCACGGGGCGACCCGCCGGAATGTGCAGCACGCCTTCGGTTGCAATCACTCGGCCCTCGCCATAGCGAAACGTCCACGCCCATTGCCGCGCTTGGGCCTGAACGGTCACTAGATTGGGCGCGTCACGTGCGAGCAATCGCTCACCGGTGGAAAGACCATATCCTGTCAGCGCGGCCAGCGTTACCAGGGGAAAGCCAAGACCAAGACCCCACATCCAGACACGGGTTCCGCTCTCATCCCTGCTTGACGGATCAGCGGGGCGATAAAGGGCGGCAAATAACAACGCCATAACGAAAAAAAAGATTGCCAACCCGCAAGTCAGCATGACCCACCACAAATCTGCAATAGTATACGCTGCCGGTCCCGCAGGATGCAGCATTGAAAGTCGTTCTTGGCAACCGGTTGCGATCGAAAGCGTTGTCACAAGGGCAACACTGCGAAGGAGTCTCGGGTGACACAAAAGATGAGGCAAGTGGCAGAGGATATTGCCCCGTTGGAAGATCCGATCTCCAACGATCCAGCCTTTCAACAAACCGAAAGCCGCGTCGCGATCTGGGGTCATCCGTTGCATGCCATGACCGTGGCTTTCCCCGTGGCGCTGACATTTTGCGCCTTTGGAGCCGACGCGCTTTACTGGTGGTCTGGGCAGGAACGTTGGGCTTGGGCGGCGCTTTGGGCCACAGGGACTGCGTTTCTTTTCGGCCTGCTGGCAGGGGCCAGCGGCACGATGGAATTGTTGATGGTCCCCGGCATCCGAATCCGCGCTGCAGCTTGGACGCATTTCGTCATCGCGGTAATGCTGCTGTCCCTGTTGGGGCTGAATTGGGGATGGCGGCTGGCCGGATACGAGACCGCCATTCTGCCTTGGGGCATCCTCATGTCCGGCTTTGCGGTCATTGTGGTGGCGGCTACGGGGTGGCATGGCGGCAAGCTCGTTTTCGACTATGGATTGGGTGTATCAAAGGGCAATTGACGACCCAAAGGTTGCAAAAGCCACGACGGCATTGATATTTCGCCGAGTTGAGGCTTGGCCAGGACAAGGAACAGGACGCCGATCACCAGACCGAAAGTAAGCATCGTTGGAATCAGAGGCTCGGGCGGTTCGTGCTCCCCTTCCGTTTCGGCCACGGCGATGATCGTATGCCCCACCCATGCATGCATTGCGACAAGCCCTGTGACGAGGATGAGTTTCCCAAAAATCCAAACGGTGAAAACCTCGCGAACGAAGATCAGGGTTGATCCGGTGAAAATTGCCAGAACCGCCACTGGCGTGATGACCCAGACATATCCGAAATGCGTGGCGCGGCGGATTTGCGCGAATTCGGCCTGCAAGATCGCGCGGTCGTGGCGGGCCAACATGCCGGGCAAGGCGATCAGCCCGGCAACCCAGACCGCGACGAAACTCAGGTGCAGCGCCTTGAGATGCGGGACCAGTCCTTCAATCCAGATCAGTGGAGTTCTCCCATCTCGCGCCAGACCCGTCTTGCCAGCATCCCCCCCCACACAGCGAACGGTAGCCCCGCTGGCATCCACATCACCAGTCCGCCAAGCTGCTGGTCAGACAGCGGCGACAGCCCCCAAAGCAGCGGCGCCGTCGCGTGAGTTGCGTAGACCGCATTCGGCGCAAGGGTCAGGATCGCGCCCAACAGCCCCATCGCAAGATAAGCCAGAAACACCCAACCCGCGCCCGACCCTCCTGGTTGCGAAAACACTGCACGCCAGAAGAGATATGCACTCCCAAACAGGGTCGCCTGCATGGCCCAGAAAACCGCCATATGCCCCTGGGCCGCGTCATAAGCCACAGGCGCATGCCACAGCCACAGCGCGGCCGTAGCCTGAAGAAACGGCAGACCCACGCCCGTTGTCGTCCGCGCGGGGCGCGAAAGTGCAAAAAGCGGGGCTGCCACCGCCACCAGAAGCACATGATGCACCACCCGCGCTGAAAACAGCGCCGACGACAGTGCGCAAAGCGGCGAAAGGAACGCAAATGCCAACACGCTTATGGCCGCAGCCCCAGGGCGGTTCCGCCCTGCCCAGAGTGCCAGCGCGACCATGATTGCTAGTGCCCAAGGCTCGAAATTCCAGCGTGACAAAAGATCCGCCGGTATCGGCGCGGGGCCACAATAGCTGCCCTGCCAATTGGTCACGTCGAGGCCAGAAAAGCCGGTACTGCGACACTCATATCTTCTCACTCCTGTGCGGGAAGGCGGTAAGCAACCACCCAAATTTCACTTCCCAACCCGATTCATAAAGAAGGCCGCGAGAAAGTCCTTGGTCGTGACGCCCTCACCAAAAGCGTGCCACAGAACCGTGGTAAGGTCCAATCTTTAGTCGCTTCTGCATCTATGCTGCGCCCTCGTGCATGCCTCGATAAAGGTTCCAAAATAGCCGGCGATGAAAATTCATCAATGGGCTTGTGCGCCAACTGCTGCCTTGCCATTTGGCAAGTTGCTGATTCAACAAGCATGTAATTCAACGGACCTTTGATCCAAAATATCCCGCACGCGTAGCACAAACTGTTCGGAGGCGAACGGCTTGGAAATGAGCTGAACGCCCGCGCTGAGCTGCCCGTGGTGAACGATTGCGTTTCGGGAATACCCCGTCGTGTACAAGGCCTTGAGTCTTGGCAGGAGTACGACTGCTTCGTCAGCCAAGGATATGCCGTTCTTGAAGCCGCTGAAGCCGAGCCTGCGGTCGCAGAATGGAGGTCTCTTTGACAACGACGAGTCCAGCAAAATGCTTCATGCCAAACTTCCTTCCCGATGGCGGTGGCTGCGTCACGCAGACCACTGTTATCATTAGCTTAGAATGCAGAACCTCAACCCATCACCACTAGATGGGACGCCAGCCAAGTACCCCATCTAGACACATCATCCGGCTAGCCGAAAAGAGGTCCGGGTTCAAACGCGGGATTGTCCCTGGGATCAACCTGAAAACCAATAGCGCGTGATGTGGAAAAGCAGCGGTGCGGCGAAGGTTATCGAGTCGAGCGATCGAGTACGCCGCCATGGCCTTCGATGACATAGCCCCAATCCTTGGCCTTGAGATCGCGCTTGATCGCCGAGAGCACGAAGCCGCCAAAGAAGCCAGCGGTAACGATAACGCCGCTGACGGCCGCCGACTGCGGAGGTGAGAAGGGCGTCAGAGGATAGAGAAGTGTTCCCACTGCGATTGCCGAGAGGCCGCCACCGACCAACCCCTCGATCGTCTTGGAAGGGCTGATATTGGGCGAGAAACGGTGCTTGCCCAGGAGCTTTCCCCTGACATATTGGAACACGTCGCTGAGCTGCACGACGATCACGAGATAGACGAGGAGCAGGGCCGGGGAGGATCCTGTTTCCAGCATCAGCAGGGCAGGGGCTTGACTGATCGAATAGACCGTCAGCATCAATCCCCATTGCACCTTGGCGCTACGTGCGAGGAAGTCGTTGACGTCGCCCGCACCCGCAATGGACATCGTGGCCGGCAGGATGAGGAAGGCGTAGACCGGGATGAAGATCGAAAACAATCCAATGGCGAACAGGAAGGTTGTGACGGTTTGCCCCAAAAAGACGGCGCCGCCGAAGACCACCACCATGATCCACCAGGACCGGATGCGCGCATTGAGGTTTTCGACGGTCGCAAGCGACGAAGGCTCGGTCCCCTTTGCTGAAGCACGAAACCGACCAAGGTCGAGACGGCGAGGAGGGCGAGAATTCAGCCGAGAACGAGCGAGAATGTATCGGTCATGGCGTCGCACTTCCATCCGAAAGGCCGATCACGGCGTTACGGGCGGGGACAGAAACGCGGCCTTTTCTTCGCCCGGGATCAGGCGAAGCGGTGTTCCAAAGCGCGCCGTGCATGTGATTGGCACAACCAGCCAGCTTCCCTTGGGCAGGATGCGGCTGAGGTTGTCGAGATAGATCGGCACCAGATCGACATCCGGAAAACGGCGCGCCAGATGGAACAGACCACTCCGGAAGGCAACGACCTCATCAGTGGCGCGCGTTCCCTCGGGGAAAATCAGGATAGAACGACCTCTTCGAGCAGTCTTTCCAGCGGACCAAGCGGATCGCTGTGCACACGTGGCTTTCGGTCGACCAGAACAGCGCGCAGGCACCTTTCGGCAATGAATTTCCGGAGCCCGCTCGTGCCCCAATAGTCACTGGCGGCGACCGGATGGGTCAGGCGACGCACCGACCAGGGCAGGGCAGCCATGACAGCCACGGTTCGAAATGGCTGCTATGGTTGGCGAAATAGATGCGGCGACGTGGGTCCGGCGCACATCCTCGCCAGTGGCTTCGCGCGCCCACGAGAATGCGAACGAGTAGGACAATCAGGCGGCGGATGATGGCAATCATGCACGCTCCAATGCGCGGCCGATGGCTATAGTTCGGGTGGCGCAGGTCACGAGGCATCCAAGCGCGATAATCGCGCAGGCGACAATGAGCGGCCAGGCGCTCGCGACGAAGGCCGCGGCAACGGCCTGGACGACAAGGCCGACCGTCAGCACCACCGTGCGACGCTGCTTGGCCATCACGCCACTGAAGTCCTGCGGCAGCCCGACCGATCCGCCGAACACTCTGAAATAAGCGGTCAGGGCGGCCAGCAGCGCAGTTTCTTCAATTGCAGTAAATGAAACGGGTCACACACTCTTCGCCAGCCATTTCCTCACAGCGACGAGTTCCGTCATCGACAACGTAGCTGTATGAAGGACCGAAACTGTGGAGGCTAGTTCCAGATGGAGCGCGGAACCACCCAATGCATGGCTGATCGGTGGTATCGGCTATCGCACATTTGCCTCCTGATTTAATGCATTTATCCATGGCTTCATCAATCGCGTCTGGCTTGCTTGACCAAGTGCTCGACCCATAGCAACGCGAGTGATCGGCGTCGCAGACGAGGGCGGCTGCCGCATTGCACAAATTCGGTGAAGCCAATCCCGCCAGGACTAGCACAGCAAGTTCGACTCTCAATCTCGCTCGTGCCACTGCAGCTCTCCATCAAAAAGAGGGTACAAGTCGACTACCGGACGGTAGTGTTCCTTTAGGTGAGTGCGCCATCCAGTAAGGCCAGCGGAATGTCGCGTACGATATCGCCTAGGGGGCTTGGCAAACCGGCAGCACGGAATAGCAGCTTCGGTAATAAAGGGCTGTTCCCTTAGTAATAGCGTGGTGGCTCAATCGCTATTGAACAGCCGTTGTTTTCAATCACTCTCGCTCTGTTAAGCCCCTGTTACAGGACGGGCATAATCGCTGATAGGCTGCTGTTTTCAGCGCGCATCGCACCACACGTTGCCGGAATTGGGCCAAGGCTGTGCCGGGCGCTCTTGAATGAGGATTGAAGCGACGTCGCGACCATCTGGCAGCACAATGTCCACCAGTCGCTGCGAGCGCTTGCCTTTCCCATCGGCCTTGCCGCTCCAGCGGATCACATGTCCGTGTTGCATGAGGGTGATAAGACGATCCCGAGAGCGGCGGGCGAGTTCCAACTCCCTCGGGCATGCGGCGTCGGAAATCTCTGGTGCATCGACATCAAGTAGACGCCACTTTACTCCGTTTTCCCATCGGGTATCGCCGTCATAGACCCATGTGACATGGCGGGCGGCGGGATGGCCGGCCCTGCAAATGTCGATCGCGCCCTTGCCGGGGCCATATGCTTGGGAAGGAAGGGGAAGCGCGAGCAGAGCGGCGGCGAGGATCAACCTCATTTGTCGTGCGCTCCTTTCTGCTGGCGTCTCGAAGAGCCCCCATAACAGGTGCCTTGGATGAAGGCGGTGTCGCCGGAGGTCGTCGAGATGTCGGGTCGGCATCCCGAGCGAACCATTTTCACGAGGTTCATCCCGCCGGAAGAAGTTGACGACATGCCGGGCATGTGGCGGCTCTATTACGAGAAAAGGGCGGCGATGACGAGAAGCCGGCTGCCGCCCAAAACGCTCGACCTCGTTCCCGCGCTGTCGCTACGTCATCTCCCTGAATTTCGTGACAGGTACGTACGTGGCGAGGCTCTACGCAGTCACCAGTGCGATGGACTGGGTCGCGGCTCAGTTCGAGGTGCCAGCCCTCGACGATGAAGTCGAGATCGACCGCTGTCACTGCGTCGGCTTCCGCGTTCGCCGCGTCAGACCGCCACCTTCTGCCGAGGAACTCTTTGGCCCGAAAAGCGTTTGTTTGCGCAAGGAGAGCTGGGTAATGTCGCTTAGGCCGCTGATCTTACGATTTATGCTTTGTCTCGCCTTCGTCCTCGCTTCGAGGTACGTCCAGGCGATGGCTCATGTCGACAACCCTAGCTTCGCATCCACGGTCCATGTCGCGAAAGCCAAGCTTCCTCCCTGTCATCAGACAATGAATCGGGACAAATCCGACTCAAAGGGTGCCCACCACGACGGCTGCTGCTCGAATTTTGCCTGCGCCATTGGGTTGGCAACAGAGTACGTCCCGACCCCTGTGCTGAAGGCGACATCTATCCACGATATCGATTACGGCACCACGTCGCGCTCTGCCGTCCGGCGACCCCTCAACCCTCCACCCAAGTCAATCTGATCCTCATCAAACATCTAGGCCGCCGTCCATCCGGGCAGGTTACCCATGATTTCGAGGCTCAATAATGAGAAAGATCACTCTATCGCTCGCCTTCGCGGCGAGCGCCGTCGCCATGGCTTCAATGCAGGCTGAAGGCTCCGGCACCTCGTCGCTCAAGACCATCGTCGCCCGAGACGCACGGGCATGCCAGGTCCTCGTCCAGAAAATGGTGCGGTCCCCTTCCGCCAACAACTGGCTCAATCGCATGCGCACGTGGAAGTGCCGCGACGACCTTACGCCCGACACACCCGACACGGCCGCGCTGCTCCAGGAGATGGATCGATGAGGGCGGGCGGTACGAGAGGCGATTTTCAGGGCAAAAGGATTTTGGTCGTCGAGAAGGACCTACTCGTTCCGTTTAGGCTGTATCGTCTGCTGGAGCAGTTCGGGGCTGAGGTAATAGGGCCTGTGACATTCCCGGAGGATGTCACGCTCCTCCTTGCTGATCGACACCTCGATGGAGCGATCCTCGACAGCCACATGGAGGCCGACGATCGAAACGCGGTCCTTCGGGCATTGCGACATCGACATGTTCCCTTCGTGGAAGCATGCAGTTGTATGAATTGCGTCAGCGGGTTCGACGGCTGCTACAGACTGACGGAAACCGGAGAAGACTTGATCATCGTCGGGCGCGCTCTGTTCCCTGGCGGGCCGTCGGGTGAAGACAAGTCGGGTCTAAACTCCGGCACCGCTCGCAACCGCGCTGTGGCGGGGCTGAACTCAAGGGGCTGGACGAGTGCCGCGCAGGTGCTTTCGGCGAGCCGACACTAAGGAGGAACAGAGGTATGAAGACAGCAATCATCGTATTGGCTGCCGCGCCGACGCTTTCGTTTTCGATCGGGTTCGCCGCAGACTTTGTCAAAGGCAAGGTTGTCGAGGTGGATCAAGCGGCGCGAACGGTGACGCTTGAGCATGGCGACATTTCCAATCTGGGCATGCCAGGAATGACGATGAGCTTCGTCGTGGGCGAAGATGTCGACATCACAAGGCTCAAGCCAGGGACTGCGATCGAGTTCACCGCGGACAGCATAGACGGCGGGATTATCGTGACGGGTGTGAGGTAACGAACGCCATGATCTTTAAAAGGGAGCGACCTACATCGCAGTCCGCTGAAGCTGCCCTCACGGTACTTGTCGTGGAGGACGAACCGCTGCTGGCCTATGAGCTTTTCGACGAGCTCGCCCAGCTCGGCCACGATGTCGTCGGTCCGGTGATGGCCGGCCGCGATGTGATCGGCGCCATCGAGGAAAGGCCGATCGACTTCGCGTTGGTCGATGTCCATCTTCTCGACGGCCCGAGCGGCATAGAAGTCGGACGCAATCTCTGCTCGCGCGGAATTCCCTACGTGTTTTTCACGGGCACCCCGAAGTGCATTCCGGCGGACCTGGGTGGCGCGCTCGGTGTTATCGCTAAGCCTTATGACGTCTGTGCTTTACGCGAGGCATTGATCTACCTCGGGCGTGTTGCATTAGGCGGGTTAAGCGAGACGGCGGCCCCTGCTTCGATACTCCCTCCACCGAGAGCGGGTGTTGAGTCGGCGACATTGCAAAATATTCTGACCGGAGAACATTGAATGGTTTCATCATCGATCGATAGAACTGCTCATAAGAAGTCGCCCTCCGGCTTCCTCAAAGCGCTCGGTCCTGGTCTCGTAACGGGTGCTGCCGACGACGACCCCAGCGGGATAGCGACCTATAGTCAGATTGGCGCGCAGTTCGGTTACACCCTTGGTTGGACGATGTTGTTCAGCTACCCGTTGATGACGGCTGTGCAAGGGCTTAGCGCAGGCATCGGTGCTGTGTCGGGCAGCGGCCTCTCGAAGAACCTCAAGCGACATTACTCGCCCTGGCTTGCATACGGCGCGACGGCTCTTCTGTTCATCGCCAATTTCATCAACATCGGCGCGAACCTTGCCGCCATGGGAGCCGCACTTCGCCTTTTGGCCGGCGGGCCGCAGGTCCTCTATGCGCTCATGTTCGGCATTGTCTGCGCTCTGGTGCAAGTCCTTGTGCCATATCCGGCCTATGTCCGAGTCTTAAAATGGCTGACGCTATCCCTCTTCGCCTATGTAGCCGTCGTGCTCGTCGTTGGCGTACCCTGGGAACAGGCGCTCGAAGGGATCCTTATCCCAAGCGTCGAAATGTCAGGTGCAACGTTCACCGCAATTGTCGCGATCCTCGGGACCACCATCAGTCCCTACCTGTTCTTCTGGCAGGCCGGCGAGGAGGTGGAGGAACTGGAGCGTAAGCGAGCGCCCTATCTCAAGAGATATCCGTCGAAGGCGAAGGACGAACTCGGCCGCATCAGGATGGACACTCTTATCGGCATGGGCTTCTCCAACTTCGTCGCCATCTGCATCATGGTCGCTGCAGCCTCAACCCTGCATGCTCAAGGCGTCAACCACATAGAGAGTTCGGCGCAAGCCGCGGAAGCACTCAAGCCCGTCGCTGGACAGTTCGCCTTCATCGTCTTCGCGCTGGGCATCATCGGCACGGGATTGTTGTCAGTCCCGGTTCTGGCCGGGTCAACTGCTTACGCCGTCGCCGAGAGCTTCGGCTGGAAGGAAGGGCTCGGCAAGAAGCTCAGTGACGCCAAAGCGTTTTACGCCACGATCGTCGTCGCCACTCTCGGCAGTGTCGCAGTCACCATGGTTGGTCTCGACCCGGTCCGCGCGTTGTACTGGAGCGCGGTGGTCAACGGAGTGTTGGCGACCCCGCTCATCATCGTCATGGTCATGATGGCGAGGAACCGCGCCATCATGGGCGAACTCAAGGCCCCGCGTTGGATGATCGCGATCAGCATCTTCACCGCCGTCGTAATGGGTCTGAGCACCATCGCCATGTTTGTGTTCTGAAGTCGCACTCGTGCGCAGTCAATCGGAGGATGTGATGTCTAGCGATCACGCCAATGAATCTCGTCCTCGTCGTCTCGCCACTTCATACAGGTCGCATCCCTACATTGTCGGCATCTTCCTGATGATGTTTGTCTACGGCATATATATTGGACGTGAGTTCCTCACCCCTGTTGTCATGGCTTTTATTCTGGCGACGACGTTGACACCCGTGGTCCGCTACATGGGCAAATGGGGCGTGCCTTCTGCAGTTGCTGCGACCATTTTGATCTTCATGTCGGCTCTCGGCTTCGGAACGCTAGGCTATTTCACGAGCGGACCGGTTTCGCAGATGATTAGTGACGCTCCAGAGATCGGAGAGAAGCTGCGTGAACGCGCCGAGACCGTGCGCCGCATGTTCGAAAAGGCGATCAAGGCCACGGACCAGATCGACAAAGTCTCTGAAAATGTCGATGACGGCACCGTCCAAAAAGTGGTCGTAGCGCAGCCTGGCATTCTGTCGCGAGCAGCAGGCAGCCTTCTATCCATAGGTACCACGCTCGCCGTGACCTTTGTGCTTTCGCTCTTCCTGCTCGCGTCCGGAACGCTGTTCTACCAGAAGATCATCCAGCTCTTCCCCAATCTCAGCGACAAGAAAAAAGCCCTCAAGGTCATCTACAACATCCAGGCGGAAATAAGCCGTTATCTCTTCACGATCTCCGTCATCAACGTGATCGTCGGCATCGTTGTCGGCAGCGGCATGTGGATCATTGGAATTCCGAACGCTCTTGTCTGGGGCGTTGCCTCGACTGTGCTCAACTTCCTGCCCTATGTCGGGGCGCTTATCGCAATTGTATTGGTCGGCGTGATCTCGATCGTCACATTCGATGACACGCTTTACGCTCTTATCGCTCCCGGCTTCATTCTGTTGGTCCACATCCTCGAAGGTCAATTTCTGACGCCGATGTTGTTGGGTCGGCGACTGGAACTAAACGCGGTCTTTGTGTTCATTTCGATCTCGTTCTGGTCCTGGCTCTGGGGCTTCGTCGGGGCCCTGATGGCCGTGCCGATACTGGTGATCATCAAAGTGGTTTGCGACAACTTCGAAACGCTTCGTCCCATCGGCAATTTCCTCGCCGCGGAGAAGCCTGGTCCGAAAGAGAGCGCCGACAATGCTGGAGACAAATGACGGAGTCGTAGAAGGCGCGATGGGAGGGTGCACGCGTGAACGGCGCTAAAGCTCGATCAAGGTTTTTGATCGTCTTTCTGGTTGTGGTGCTGGGTGTCGGCTTCGCCAGGCGGGATATCGAATAGCATCAAATGCCTCGAACCACGCTCACCCATTGATGATGACGGTCCCGTCCGTGTTCAGTGACCTGCATTGAGGCCTCCTCAACATTTTCGGTCGCATGAAACGGTAGGTGAAATCGCGATCATCGGTCGGTGGGGATGCCCGAACAACGTTACGCTTTTCGGTCGATGAAGATTGCGGTGATGAGCAGCACCTGGGCGATCGAGGTCGTCGCAAAACGCACTTGGTGCCACGTCCACCACAGTTGGCGAACCTCTGACCACTCCGTCGGGAGCGATGCTGCAGTCCACGTCATGACCTGCGCGTTGATCGGCTGGTTGATGAATCGAGTAATCAAACCGCCGACAACGACAAGTCCGGCGACGGTCAGATAGAGCCACATGATTGGCGGCTGTCGCCTAGCCATGACGGCAAGAACTGCAACGAGCACGAGGGCGGCTGCCGCCAGAGCAGGGAGGACCGAATTCAAACCTCGGACCGCACCTTGATGCACCTCCACAAACGTCGAGGGTGAGTAGCCGACAATCGGGTAGCCTAGCCAGATCGCGAACATGCTGCCCGTCACCAGACCCAGGAGCATCACTGCGAGGGCATGAGCGATGGCAACGTAAATTTGCATGCTAGGCTCCTTCGAACTTGCGCATCAGGAAGCTTTTGCTACACTCAAGTCATATTCAATACAGTCAATGTTTATCCAAATCATGAGCCCTGTCAAGCCAAAGCGAAAATACAACTCGGCCCGCCGTTCCGAGCAGGCGGCACGAACGAGAAATCTAGTGATCGGCGCTGCGCGGACACTCTTCATCTCCTTGGGATGGCAGTCGACCACGATTGCCGGAATTGCGAAGGCGGCCAAGGTGTCACCTGAAACGATCTATGCCACCTTTCGGAACAAGGAGGCTATTCTCCAGGCTGTGATTGAGAAGGCTATTCGAGGCGACCAACCCGACAAGGCGCTGTTGGAGCAAAGTGGGCCTTTGGAGATTGTGCGGGCAGAAAGCCAATCGGTTCAGATTGCCCTCTTCGCACAGGATATTGCGAGGGTTCTTGCTAACGTCTCGGATATCATGGCGGTGTTGCGGACGGCTGCGGCGGCCGACTCCGGCTTATCGAAA
This sequence comes from Rhizobium sp. SRI_017, assembly GCF_057586295.1. Taxonomy (NCBI): domain Bacteria; kingdom Pseudomonadati; phylum Pseudomonadota; class Alphaproteobacteria; order Hyphomicrobiales; family Rhizobiaceae; genus Rhizobium; species Rhizobium sp. SRI_017. Next base: position 203,362 of record NZ_JBYCZP010000008.1, read on the forward strand.
CTTTATGCAACAATGCATGAGAGCCGCCGCAGAAACCTGAGTTTCGTGGCAACCTCGTTGATCGGCAATGGACCACTTCGAGGCGACATCGACATTTCACAAGCCACGGATCATCTCTGGCGGCTGGCAAGCCCCGAACTCTTTCTCCTAATGACAAAAGTGGAGGGTCTTTCGAACGACGCCTATTCCGATTGGCTGCGGGATATTTTGCAAACTCAACTGCTCAGGCAATAGTGCGTAGCTAATTGGACGAATGCTGTTGGCGCTTGTGGGACACCTGGTTACGACCCCGCCGGCCTTTACGATCGTCGAACAAAGTCTCTGGTTTCTGGTCGGCGAGACGCTGGTCGGCAGCGGTGATCCGGCACTGGAGGCCGTCGGGGTCGAAAACCATTTCGACGTCGGCTCCAAGTTGGCTGGCAAGCCCGCGTTTGAAGAGCGTCGATCCAAACCCGGTGCCGTTCATAGGCAGCCACAGGGCATTCGCGACAATGACGCAGCTATGTTAAAGTGCCCCCACCAAATCTGGTGCAGACACCTCTTGGGACAGGCTGGTGATTAGCCGAGGCAATCCGGCTTTCAGAGATCGGCAAATGGCAAGCGAAGGACAGCAGAAAAGATCTCTGGCGTCACAGGCGGCATGGCCACTGCTCGTTCTCACTGCTGTGCTGCAGGTCTATTCGGGCGTGTGGAATGTGGCCTACTTTTTCATGGGGGTGGGTTACCCGGGCTCCGGACGCTTTGGATGGATGGCGGCCGCGATGGCCGGGCTCCAGGCGGTTGCAGCCGTCGTCGCTTTCGCGCTGGTGGCCCGCCGCGATCTTCGCAGTACTACACTTGTCGTGGCCGGAAGCGTCGTGCTGGGCTGGCTTTCGTCGCTGCCATCAATCGACTTTCACGGCGACGACAAAGTTAGCCCGATCTACATCGGCGGATCGGCCGTCTTCGCAATCGCCGGGTCGGCGCTCGCATGGCGCAATGTCTATCCGATTGCCGCCGCCCTCCTGGTGAGCGCGATGACCATTGTCGGCATCTTTTTCGTCCTGGCGTTCGCAATGATCATCGCGGTGCACGGCTTCTAAGTCGGCTCGCTGCCGCTTCTTAAAACATAGGAGATTTGCAATGGCCGGGGATAACACAAATCCCATGTCGAACGGGCAAAGCGATCACGAATGGAAGTGGTCCCGTCAAGGTGTTGAACAGCGCATAAAAGCGATGTCTCCAGCCGATGCGCTCCTTACGATTGAGCTATTCAACGCCAGACATGCAGATGTCTCAAAGAACCTGGATGAGGGCGCTTGCCTGTCTGGTCTATCACCGCGCGAAGCCCACGAAATTCGGGAGCGAGTGGCAGCGCTTCTACAAAGTGCCATGCGCTGGGGCCAAGAGTATTGGGCCGAGCGCCTTCGCGAGGAACGCACAGGGATCAAAGACCACGGCCATGACGACGTGATAATGGCAAAAATGGCTGCTGCACATCCGGGCTTCACTGTCGAGTCGCTGCAAGCGGTTTACTTCTTCGGATTTATGCTGGCGCGTTGACGCTGTTTGCGGATCTGGGCTGCACTCAAAAACCTACCTGACGTGTGGGTGACCAGGCGTATCGATTCCAAACGAAAAATCTGCCGCTCCGCTCGCGCGCCATCGGTCAGGCCAAAGCATAGCCGCGCATGTCTTGTCTTGGTGCATCAGAGACCTGAGGTCACGGCTCAAGTTGGCCCTAAGCAGACCTCGGCGCAAGGAGGATGATCCCGCTCCCAATCAAGCAAACAAATGCGCCTGCAGCATCCCAACCGTCCGGACGGCTTCCCTTGACAACCCAAAGCCAGATGATCGATGCGACAATGTAGACGCGGCCATATGCAGCATTGGCTCGCCCGCCCGTGTCGCTGTCGACCAGCGTCAGGAGGTTGCTTGCATCATCCTCCGCCTAGCTCTCGATTACTCCGCCGCCGCCGCCGCTCTGAGAGCCCGACGCTGGAACCATCCAAGCCAGACGATGGCGGCCGCTGCGAGAACCAGCCAGGGGATCAAGGCGATGTTCATTGCCTCCCATCCGAACCGCTCTAGCAGAGCCGCTGCGCTGAAGGAGCATGCGAGGCCGACGGCGAAAATGGTCATGTCGTTCGTGGCTTGGGCGCGTCCCTTTTCGGCGGCGGTATAGGTAGTGGTGAGCAGAGTCGTGCCGCCGATGTAGAGGAAGTTCCAACCGATCCCGAGCAGAACGAGGGCGGAAGCGAAGGACGCGAACCCCGTTCCGGAAAGGCTCATGACGATGTGTCCGGCGAAGAACAGCACGCCCGTCAGCATGATCCGCAGCACGCCGAACCGGGCGATCAATGAACCAGTGAAGAAGGATGGAAGAAACATGCCGAGGACATGGAGCTGGATGACCGTAGCGGTCGCCGAGAGCTCGTGATGGTGATGGGACATCGCCAGCGGCGTTGCCGTCATCGCGAGGATCATGATCCCGTATCCGGTGACCGCGCCGAAGAGAGCGACCAGATAGGCGGGCTGGCGCACTATCTTTGACCAAGGCCGGCCGCCGCTGTCGTGGGCGACCCCGGAGTGTGTTTCCGGGCTCCGCAAGCCGAGGAGGATGGCCGCCGCCACGGCGGAGACGACCGCGAGCAACAGGAACGAACCCGTGTAGGCCGGAGACAGGATCGACCCTCCGAGGCGTCCCAGCATCGGTCCCGCCAAAGCGGCGACGACGCCGCCGCCCATGACCAGCGAGATCGCGCGTGGCTTGAAGGCGTCGTCCGAGACTTCGCCAGCCGCGAACCGATAGAACTGCGCGAACGCTTGGAAGGTGCCGACAAGGAATGTTCCCAGCGACAGCACCGCGAGTGACCCCATCCAAATTCCGAATGCAGCGCTCAGGCCCCCAAGAACGCCGAGCAGGGCTCCGAACACAAAGCCCGTCCGACGTCCGACCTTTGCCATCCACATCGACGCGGGAAACGTCGCCGCGGCCGTGCCCAGGAACATTGCGGCGATCGGCATCGTGGCGAGCTCAGGCCGCGACGCGATCTGAGCGCCCGCAAGGCCGCCGACGGTCATCACAAGGACCGATGCCGTCTGGAACAGGGCTTGCGCGGTGGCGAGGAGGAGAACCTGTCTGTGCATGGAACTGCGGAGCATGAATTTCGCTTTCGTTCGAATGTTTGGCGGAGCGCCGGAGACAAGGCTCAGGCCGGAAAGGGTTGGGCATGATCGGGGCGTGGTATTTGAAGCAAAGGGTTGTCGGGTTCCCCATCATGCCTTTGTGGCCGTGACGACGACGGGAGATGTCCTCTCGGCCGCCGCATCGACGACCTCGACATCGAAGCCAGCGTCTTCGAGAGCAGAGGTTATTCCGTCAAGCGCGGGGAAGCGGTAGACGTCTGCCGGAAACGCATCGACCGACTGACTGACATTCGTCCGGAACAAAAGCGCCAGCCGGCCGCCAGGTTTGAGGACACGGGCGATTTCGCGAAGCGCATGAGTGAGGTCGGGCCAGAAATACACCACATGGACGCAAAGCGCCTTGTCGAAGGAGGCGTCTGGGAATGGCAGCGCCTCCACCGAAGCTGTGACCACTTGGACCCGCCCAGACGTTATGAGCTCCCCGGCATGACGGGCCGCCATGTCCGCCATGACGTCGGATGGGTCGACCCCCACAACCTTGCCCGTGGGTGCCAGTGCCGCCAGTTCGGTCAGACTTCGCCCATGCCCACACCCCACATCGAGCACATGGTCTCGGGGGGCAACCGCGAGCGCTTGGATCGCCCGCCGATTGTCGCCCTTGGTCTCGTGGGACATGATGAACGCAATGAGCCTGCCGAGCAGTCCTGTCGCGTTTCGGGCCTGCTCGGCGATGAAGCGGGGTCTTCTCACACCAGTTCCTCCGGCATCCCTGTTTCAGTCCACCATGGCTGGAGTGGTCGCGTGCAGTTCAAAGTAGCCCCTTCGAAGTGCCACGGCCTCCAGTTCGACGATCTTGAGATATTCGTGGGCAGGAAGAAGCTCCACACCCTCAAGGAGCAGTATCGATCTGGCATCGACCAGGGCCGGATCAACGAGAGCCTCCAACAAGGCTTCGCGTATCCGCTTCCTGATGTCGTCCGGAAGGGCGGCCGAAGCCACAAACGGCGGCGCAGGGACGGGAGCGGACTGCCCGATGACGCGGGTCCCGTCCAAGGCGCGGGGCCGATGCCGCAGGAGCAGCGCATGAAGAACGCAGTCGATGGCCATGACGTCGGCCTGCCCATCCAGAAGCATGTCGAGGCTCCTGACGTGACCTCCGCTCACCTTGACCTTGGAGAAGAATCTGCCCTTCCGACTGAACGGGGCCACGACGGAGCGAAGGGCGTTGGCTCCCGAATGCGAGTTGAAGCCGTTGATGACCGCCACGCGTCCGCGCAGACTGGATATGTCGCCCATAGCCTCATCCTCGCGCACAAGGATTAGGCTGCTGTAGGTAGCGATCCCGCATCCTGGTGCCGAATAGCGCGGCGTGGCGAGATAGCCCACCGTGGCCGAGAAGCCGTAGACGAGGTCGTAGCCGCAGCATTGTCCGAACACCATCCGAGGGTCGGCGAGCAATGCCTGCACAGAAACCCCACGCGTCAAATGCCCTGGCAGGTGCCTGACACCGTGACGTCGGAGATGCCTCGCGAGACCTGCCCAAAATGCGTCCTGCGCTCCCTCGGTCTCCGGTAGATGATACCAAGGGAGGCAGGAGATGGTCATGCGGCGCTCACGCCGGCTTGGTTGAACTCGACAGGCAGACCCGCCGCCTTCCACTGAGGAAATCCTTCCTCGAGCCGATGAACTCCAAAGCCCTGCCGCCGCAGGAACGTCTCCGCTTCGAAGGAGAACACGCAGTAAGGGCCGCGGCAGTAGGCGACGATCTCGCGGTCATTCGGCAATTCCGCCAGCCGCGCCGCAAGCTGTTCGATCGGCATGTTGAGAGCGCCGGGAATGTGGCCGAGCAGAAACTCGGCTTCGGGCCGCACGTCGAGGATGGTCACGGTTCCGTCGCCGAGCTGAGAAAGAAGTTGCTCCCGGGTGACGGCGTCGAGCGTGTCGGGCGAGTGGAAATAGTCGGCCACGATGTGCCGGACTTCAGCATCGTTCCTTTCGCCGACGGCAGCGACCGCGCCGAGGAGCCCGACGACTTCGGCTTCGCCCGAAAGAGAGTAGAAGACGTTCCTCTCACGCCGTTGGGCGGTGACCAGATGCGACTGCCGGAGGACCTTCAGATGCCGCGAGGTGTTTGCGAAGGACAGGTCAGTCAATGCGACGAGTTCCTCGACGGTGCGCGTTCCCTGGGCGAGGTGTTCCAACAATTCGATGCGGTGCGGATGGGCGAGGCCCTGGGCAATCTCGGCGAGGCGGGCGAACACCGCCTTCTTGGCGCTTGACAATGTTTGGCTCCCGGTTCAATCATTCACGAAATTAGTTGAATGAGAATTATCACACCAAAGGGAGGCCCGCAAGGTCATGATCGTCAGGCAGTTTCTCCATTCCGACCCGGTCGGCATTTCCTATCTTCTTGGCTGCGGCGGCCGAGCCTCCGCGGCCGTCGTCGACCCGGTCGGCGACATCGAGCCGTACATCCGCGCCGCCGAGCAATCGGGAATGCGCATCCTCTATGTCATCGACACCCACGTCCATGCGGATCACGTCTCCGCCGGAAGGGCGCTCGCCGAGGCGTCGGGAGCCGAATACGTGCTGTCGGAGAAGGCGAATGTCAGCCTGCCGTTCAAGGCGGTCCGTGACGGCGACGAACTGGAACTCGGCAACGTCGTGCTCAAGGTGCTGCACACGCCCGGCCACACGCCGGAGCACATCTGCCTTCTCGTGACCGACCGAACCCGGGCGCAGGAGCCGTGGTTCGTCGTCACCGGGCACACGCTGATGGTCGGCGATCTCGGGCGCACCGAACTCGCGGTCAGCGCCGAGGAAGGTGCGCGGGACCTGTTCCGCAGCATCGAAAAGCTGAAGGCGCTCCCGGACTATCTGGCGATCATGCCCGGTGCGTATGCCGGGTCGGTATGCGGCAGGAGCCTGAGCGGCAATCCGTCGTCGACGATCGGCTTCGAGAAGCAGTTCAACAAGGCCTTCAGGATCGAGAGCGAAGGGGAGTTCGTGGCGTTCATGACGAAGGACATCCCGCCGGCTCCGTCACAGGCCGCAGAACTCCGGGCGATCAACTCCGGCACTTCCGCGGCGGCGGCCTGATCGATGGCGACGTCCGCGATCGACGAACCATCCGCCGTCCGGCTTGGACTGAAAGAGAACTGGCAACAGTTCTCCTTGCTTCTTCTCATCAACGCCTTCGTCGGCGGCATGGTCGGCATCGAGCGCACCGTCGTGCCTTTGATCGGCGCGAACGAGTTCCATGTGGAATCGACCGTGCTGATCACCTCCTTCATCGTCAGCTTCGGCGTGGTGAAGGCGCTCGCGAACCTCGTGTCAGGCCAGCTCGCGGACAGCTGGGGCCGCAAGCGTGTGCTTGTGGCCGGATGGCTGATCGGCCTTCCGGTGCCGTTCATCATAATCTTCGCTCCGAGTTGGGGATGGATAATCGCGGCGAACGTGCTCTTGGGTCTCAGCCAGGGCTTCGCATGGTCGATGACAGTCGTCATGAAGGTCGACCTAGTCGGACCCAAGGGCCGTGGCTTCGCCGTCGGCCTGAACGAGTTCGCCGGGTACTTCGCAGTCGGCCTCACCGCGTTCCTGACGGGTTACCTGGCAAGCCGACATGGCCTGCGCCCCGTGCCCATCTATCTCGGTGTGGTCTATGCGGTCGCAGGCACGATCCTGTCGATCCTCTTGGTGCGAGACACACGCCAGCATGTCCAGCTCGAAGCGAGCCAAGCGGCAAAGCCTTCGTCCGCGCTTTCGTTCCGCGAGGTGTTCGTTCTCACATCGTTCAAGGACCGGAACCTCATGGCTGCGTCGCAGGCGGGCCTGGTCAACAACCTTAACGATGGCATGAGCTGGGGCATTTTTCCGCTATTCTTCACCACACTCGGCCTCGGGATCGAGCGGATCGGCGTCCTCAAGGCCGTCTATCCGATCGTTTGGGGCGTCGGGCAGGTGATCACTGGGCCGCTCAGCGACCGCTGGGGCCGAAAGGGGCTGATCGTCGGTGGCATGTGGGTTCAGGCCGCCGGGCTGTTCATCACGGCGCTTGGCGGCCACTTCGGATGGTGGTTGGCGGGGAGTGTCCTTCTGGGAGTCGGAACCGCGATGGTGTATCCGTGCCTGATCGCCGCCGTGTCCGACGCGTCGCATCCGACATGGCGCGCCCGGTCGCTCAGCGTCTACCGATTCTGGCGCGATCTCGGCTATGCCATCGGCGCGCTTTCGGCGGGACTGATCGCGGACCGCTTCGGTTTCTCCGCCGCAATCATCGCCATCGGCATCCTGACGTTCCTGTCTGGGACTTTTTACCTAATCGCGGCCGTTGAACCCCAGAAAACCGCATAAACCACGGAGTACTCATGAGTGACGTTTCGCAATTCATCGAACAGGCCGAACTACGCGAGAAGCTGAAGGCGGGTGAGAAGCTTATGCTTGTCGATGTCCGGTCGGCCGAAGAATTCGCCGCGGGACATATCGACGGAGCCATCAATATTCCAAAGGATCAGCTTGCGGCGCGGCGAGGTGAACTCCCTTCGGACGTGCCAATCGTAACCGTCTGCAGCTTTGGCGGCGCGCGATCCTGTGGCGCGTCCGAGGAGCTTCATGGTTTCGGACTGGACGCGATTCCGCTGCGTGCTGGGATCAATGGGTGGCAAGAACACGACAAATGACACCAATGCGTAGCGGTACAGTATGCCCCAACCTTCGCAGATAAGCTCACAAGGTCTTTTTCGTGCTGGCCGGTGACGGCAAACCAGTGCCTTGATCCAAATAGAGCGAGCGTCGGGCCTGTTGCCCGACCTCGGTCCTGGTCGAACATCCAATCTCCGATCCGAAAAATCACGTTTGACTCGATGATCAGTTTACGCTAATCATAAGTCATGACTGTTGATAATGCCCAACTTGCTGCTCTCGGCGACGCCACCCGACGCACGATCTTCGAACTGATCGCGTCTCGTCCGCGAACTGTCGTGGAAATCACACGCGAGGTCACCGTCTCCCAGTCGGCGGTTTCCCAGCACCTCAAGGTGCTACGGGAATCGCATCTGGTTCGAGCGGAGTCGAAGGGGGCAAGCAACGTCTATCATGTCGATCCGGCGGGGCTCGCCCAGATGCGGGCTTGGCTCGATCGGTTCTGGAGCACAACCTTGTCGGCGTACAAAGCGGTCGTCGAGGATTCATCGGAGGAGTCGAAATGAACATGCAGATACCGATTGCGTCCGTCAAACAGTCGATCGTTGTCGAGGCACCGATAGAGCGCGCGTTCAAGGTCTTCACCGAGGGGTTCGGAAGCTTCAAGCCGCCGACACACAATCTGCTCTCCGTCCCAATCGCCGAAACGGTATTCGAGCCACGCGTCGGCGGCTATATCTACGACCGCGGCACCGACGGCAGCGAGTGCCGCTGGGGGCGCGTCCTGGCTTACGAACCGCCCAACCGGGTGCTCATGAGTTGGGACATCAACCCGCAATGGCAAATCGAAACCGATCTCGACAAGACCAGCGAGTGGGAGGTGTTATTCACCGCCGAGACCGACAAACGCAGGCGCGTCGAGCTCGAGCATCGAAACCTGGAGCGTCACGGCCAAGGCTGGGAAAGCGAGCGCGACGGTGTCGCGGGGGATCAGGGCTGGCCGCTTTACCTTCAGCGGTTTGGAGACCTGTTCCCAAAGGCGGCTTGAACAGCGCATACTGGTCCCTTGAACAGGATTTGACCAACCCCGCGGGTGTCGGCGAATTACAGCCCAGTGCTTCAGTCCCGACACCCATTGTTTTCCCAAACCGCCCATACAGTGGCGGTGGCGCTCAAGCATCGGTCCTTGGTCCCGCGTGACCTCGGCTGCGGCTCTTGCGACGTCTCCTATATTGGCGCATCAGAGACCTTGGTCTTCGCTCCTGATGGCCCGAAGCGGTCATGCAGGATTGACCTGCACGCGTCTGACATGGGGTGCTTTGCGGACAGACGGCTTATGGCGGCGATAATCTGATTGTTGCCGCACTGACGTCGAGTTGACGGACATCCCTCCTTGCCGTAACAATTGGCGCATGATGATCGAAAACGGCATGGTCGTAGTAGGCGCGCGCATGGGCACGGCAGCATAGCTGCCAGGCGAAAGCACCCATGCGCGGAGAAATCAGCCCCTCACAGGGGCTTTTTTATTGCCTCGTTTCCCACACACGCAATTGGCTTTGATCATGCCAGGTTCATCAGCTTCTCCTCACCTGTCCACGTTGGTTTTTCTGTCGGCACTTGCTATCCTGCCGATCAACTTCTTCCTTCCATCTCTCCCCCAAATGGCCGCCGAATTTGGCGTAGATTATGGACTAATCGGGCTTTCGCTAGCGGCTTATGCAATTGTGTCATCATGCCTTCAGCTAGTTCTGGGCCCGCTCTCGGACCGTTTTGGTCGCCGGCCTGTAATCCTTGGGGCGCTGGCGATATTTATCGCTGCGACGGTCGGGTGCGCCGTAGCGCCGGATGCCTGGACCTTCCTGGCCTGCCGGATGGTGCAGGCTGTGATCGCGCCAACCTACGCGGTGTCACTCGCGGTGATCCGTGACACGACCAATCGAGAACAGACCGCGAGTCGGTTCGGCTATCTGGCCATGGCGTGGGCTATTGCACCCATGCTCGGCCCCACGGCAGGCGGGCTGCTGGATCAGGTATTTGGCTGGAGGGCCAGCTTCTACGTTCTGGCGCTTTTGGGAATCGCGGTCCTAGCATTGTGTTGGACCGACCTGCGCGAAACGAACACTTCGCGATCCGTCACTATGCTGGAGCAGTACAAAGCCTATCCCGACCTGCTCGGCTCCAAACGCTTCCTGGCTTATTGCCTGTGCATGGCCTTCTCGGTCGGTGCCTTCTATGCCTTCCTGGCTGGCGTCCCACTGGCCGCTTCAGCCTTCGATCTATCGCCAGCAGTTCTGGGTCTCTACATGGGCTCGATCACAGGCGGCTTCGTGCTCGGCAGTTTTCTGGCCGGGCGGCTCGCCGGCAATCTCCCGCAGGCCACCCTGCTGATTGCAGGAAGGATTGTGGCTTGCGGGGGGCTCTTGTTCGGCATCGTCTTGTACTTTGTCGGCGTCGATCATGTGGTGGCATTGTTCGGGCCATGCCTTTTCGTCGGGGTTTCGAACGGACTTACGCAGCCTAGCGCCAATGCTGCGGCAATTTCGGTTCGCGCAACGCAGACGGGAAGCGCCGCCGGTCTCGCCGGCGCGATCACCGTCGCAGGCGCTTCCATTATGGCAGCGATCGCGGGTGTCGTTTTGACGGAAGAGAATGCTCGGTCTGGCCTGCTAATGGTGATGCTGGCCTCAGCGATTGTCGCCCTGGGTGCAGCCCTGTTTGCTCGTCATCTCGAGATTAATACGCCCCAAACGACATAATCAAAGGAGAACGCGCCACGCCTCCTTTCGGTGAAGGCGAAACGTTACCCCTATTTCTGCGATGGGGTCGAAACAGGTGCTTTCATCAACGAGTGGAGCTACGTCTCCTGTTGGCGCGATTTCCGCATTTTGCCCGAAGGCGACCAATGCTCACGTCTACCGCGATGGCGGCGGTATGCCCTTACCCACGGATTTCAATCTGGGCTTCATGCGCCGCTGCAATGAATGCAAGCCTCGCGGCCTCTGGTGTCTTCCTGCCTTTGATCGCGGCCTCGATGACAAGCAGAGCGTGATCCAGGGCATCGCCGTCTTCGACCGGCCAATCTTCAATAAGCGCCCATGAGGCTTCTTGAATGTTGTTTATGGTCGTGAATTTGCCCGGTGCTTCCAGCGCCAAAGTCACACCCTTGCTCCAATTGCTGTTCACTCGTGAGGCTCCAGATACGGTTTGATAATTCTTAGCATGGATCGACCGACTTGGTGTGACGACGTTGAGGTCCACGCTGTTGCGTTGCTGACGGGCGGTCGCGACCGCGCTTGGCGCGGAACTGCCGTGACGGGATCAATCGTCAGGTGGTCGTCGCCGGACTCTTAGTTTGCAAACACACTGTCGAAATCCTTGAACCCCTTGACTTCAATCGGGTTTCCGCTCGGATCGAAGAAGAACATAGTTCGCTGCTCACCCAGCTCGCCTTTGAAGCGGACGACAGGCGGGATGTCGAAGGCGATGCCGGCGCTCTCCAACCTCGCGGCGAGGTCGAACCATAGGTCGAGGGGCAGGACGACGCCAAGGTGAGGCATCATCACCATGTGATCCCCAACTTTGCCTGTGCGCGTGACCTCGAACGGTCTGCCGAGATGGAGGGATATCTGATGTCCGAAAAAGTCGAAATCCACCCACGTCTCGGTGCTGCGCCCCTCTCGGCAACCCAGGACGTCGCCATAGAACGAACGAGCGGCGTCGAGATCGGTCACATGGTAGGCGAGATGGAACAGGCTCTTCATCGTATGGCTCCTTGCGCGTCGACAGAAATACCGCCCGCGCCACGAAAGCGAAATCGTTTTCTCGCGGTTCTGCGTGCACGGCGTGCTGAAGTGTTCGGCTTGTCGCGGTTGCCTTCAAATCGATCGAAGCTCTTCATCATTTCCTCTCAGATGGTTGTCATAAGGCGGCAGCTCACGTCTGCCGCGTAGTGGATGACCCTCTAGTCATGTACATCTCGAATTTTCTCCTGTTTTTCACCTTGGCCCCATACGCGATCGGCTTCCTCGCGCTTTGTTTCTGGTGGCGATGGTGGCTGTTGTTGCCGATCGGAGCCGTGGCGGCCGGCCTTGTGGCGCTACAGTACCGCGGCATGATCCGGTCCGACGGGCCCGACATGTTCCTCGACGTTATCCTGTTGATTTTTCTTGTCCTCGGCGCGGGGAGCGGAGCCTTGGCAAGCGCGCTAGTGATGGCGGGGCGGGTCTTGCGCTGGCGAACGCTGAAACCGATCGTCGTGCTTCCGGCAGTTTTCCTGCTCGGGTTCGGAGGCTATTTCGCGTTCGGCTGGACCCAAGAGAAAATCCGGGAAGCCCGGTTCGCCGCGCCGTCGGACGCTTGCCTCAACGGTCTCCATCCGGCCAGGCTCGGCGATGTTGACCTCGATATTCCCGTCGCGCCCGGACTGTTCCTTTGGGGCATCGACCGCGACAATGAGCATTACATCCTTTGGAGCAATCCTCATGCACGCGCGTTCTGCGAGCTTGCCGAACGCGATCCGGTGGCGCTCTCGGGCGTCCACTTCAATATCGACGGCTCGCCATCCAGACGGGTTGCCGAAACGAAGATGCCCTTTTGCTCGCGGAAGCACGCTGAATATCCGTGGGCGGACATGGCGTGCAATCTGATCGCCTCTCGGGTCATCCCGGACAACCCAGTGAGGGTGAATGTCGACCTCAGCAAGGGCAGGTTTGACTGGGTCGCCAAAGAGCGGGAGGCGATGCAGAGGAACCCGGTGTCCATCGCGCCGGATGGCGTAAGGACATACCGAGAGAAACATCGCTTGTACCTCGAGCGGCCCGACGGCTATTTCGCCCGGTGCTATGCACCCAGCTCGGCGAGCCAGCCGTGGCTCTACTGCTCGGTCCGAGAAAAGCTCGCTGAAGATTTGACCATTTCCTATGACTTCCGGTCCACGGAGGCGCTGTTCCTGGCCACGTCGCCGATCATCGCCGTAAACGCCCGAGCGATTTTCGACTCGCTGAAGCATTGACGAGGCGAGAGGAACCATTTCGCGCGGGACGGTCTTTAGCGCGGAGTACGTCGACCGCGAGCAGACTTCGAAGGCGGCCGGCCATCATTGCGAAGCATTCGAACAGCGCGTCTGCGTTCGTCGAGAATGCTGATTATGATGTCCGCCCTCGGGGAAAGTGGCGGCGACACTGGATGGCTAGGTCTCATTATTGGCCAGCAGATTGGCCACTTTTGGGTGCTTCGAACACTTGGGTGCCGGCTCGTGTTGGCCCATTCCGGCCATCGCTGATGGGTTGATCTTGCCGATGCCCGACGTTTCAACATGCACTCTGAGCGTAAGATCAGTAGACGAAAATCGACTAAGGGGCGGGTCAGCGACGCTCATGCCGCTGCAGGGACTTGAGGTCTTGGCTCAAGTTGCCAATTGCTGCCACCCAACGCGAGGCTGGCTCGCGCCATTAGGGACTTGGGTGTCGAAGCACTGGGTCGATGCAGGTTGCGAAGGAATTGTCGACCAACATCCATCGCATAACGCCAAAAACCGATGACGCGCTGCGGACGACATGCAATAGTTGCATCATCCCGGCGACGTGGCGAAAAGCGAATGAGTGCGAATGGACCGAACGACGACTGGCCAGGTGCCGTCATCGAATTCCTGAAGGAAAGACTGCCGGTGGCCCGTCGATCTCCCCTGACATGGTCTGACGATAGCATGACGGCCTATCAGTTGGGGTGTGACGCATTGGTGGCGTTGGGACAGGCGGAGCGCATCGGGCCAAGCGCCATATCAAAAGACTGGCCAAAACTGCCCGAAGTTCTGCCGCGCTGGGATGACATATGCGTGGTTGTTCTGGGGCTGGCGGATGTGACGTTCATGCAACCGGGAGCGCCCACATCAACCAAGAGGTATCCACCCGTTCAGACAGCACCAGACGTGAATATCGCCGCCTGCAAGACCGCTGACGCGGCAGAAGCCAGCACGGACATTCTACCGCTGCTCGCCATCCTCGGTCTGACACAGAACGGGCGATGGACAGAAGCTTCAGAGACGATCCATTGGCGCGATGCGGCGGGCTGGAAGCCCTCCCACCTCCGAGACGTTCGTTTTATGGAAGCGGTCAAAATTGCCTGCGAGACAATGCCTGATGACATCAACGACGAAATGGACCGCCTCGTGACGATCACTGACGATGATGTCGAAAAGAGTGCGACACGTATCCGTAAAGTCAGAGACCTGAACTATGCCAACGCCAAACGAAGAGGGCGGGACGTCGCGCCTCCCGAAGTTTTCCCGCCGGAAATCGAGCTGGCACGCGGACGTGCTGGCGTCGAGCGTAGCCGATCAGGCGAACTCGACTGGCTATTTTATCGACGCTGGCGACTATCCGACGGTTGGCTGTCGGATGAAGAGTCTCAGCGAGCGCTCGAAATATTCCACGATCCACTTGCGCGGAATATGAGACGCGCCGTTATCCGCGAGAGGTACGATGGCTTCGTTTTGGCTGAATTTGGCTGGAAGCCGCCAAACACGTCGTCAGTATCATAAGTTTCCTCACCGATCAGCATCTTCTGCCCGCCGCTCCGCTCCAATGACCGCAATTGGCGCACTTCTGTCGTGGGGCTTTTGCAACTGATGCCCGAAGCGGCGATCCCTTCATTTCATGCCTAGGCTGAATGCCGAATTCAGAACAGACGATCGTTAAATTGCTCGGCTTCCCACGTCCTGAGAAAACTCGCCTCCCGTGCAATCCAACCGACACTGTTACTTCCCCACTCTTGCGCTCGGCTCGCGTACTCGCCCATCAGCCAAAAGTGGCGGACTACTACAAGTCGAACGGCTGCCTCGAAGTCGTCCGGAGCTATCGGCCTTATCGCCCGATATCCGTCCAAGAAGGCATGCCACACAGCGGTCAAACTCCGACCAAAGGAGATTTTCGCCCACAGGAAAACCGCAAGATCATAGGCGAGGTATCCCGGTCCTCCGTCATCGAAGTCGAAAAACACCGCTTCTCCAGCCTCGTTGATACGAGAATTGAAGCCGTGGCAGTCCCCATGACAATATGTCCAAGTCAAATTGCTGAACGCCTCGATCGCCTTTCCAGTCCGTTCGGCGATGTCTTCAAGATCGCTGAAGACCTGCGCATCGTTCACGATTCCGCTATCACGTATTCGCGCGAGCGGCCGATGCAGTAAGTGTTCGAGGTCGAGCCGATACATCGCCCCGTCAGAAGGAAATGTCTCGGCCGCATTGTGTAGCAGAGCGAGCGTCTTCCCATTCGCCCAAGCATCGCCCGCGTCGCCCGCATGCGGTTCACGGCCATCAATCGCCCTGAAGAGCACACAGTCGCGCGCACCTTCCGGCGCTTGCCCCTGAAGGAAGAAAGTGCCAGCGCGTGTCGCAATAGGCGCGGCGACCGGAACGCCTGACTTTGACAGATGGGTGAGGAATGCCGTTTCGCTTTTGACGTCGGCTGGCCCACGTGCACGGTGGTGGGAAAGTCGGAAGACGTAACGCTCGCTGCTGCCAGCGCTGGCAAGATAGACATCATTCAAACCGCGTTGAATTAGGCGGCAAGAAACCGACGCTCCCAGCGCGTAGTGCTCATCAATGAACCGTTCGATCGACCTAATCTGAGAGGTCGAATATTGTGGATCGAAGTCAAGCATAGTGGATGTCCCGCAGGAGCCTCAGGAGGCTGTCTTTGTGTTGCTGCCAATCTCGGCTGCTTTGCAAATTACGGAGTTCTGCGACAGCTGCAATGACCGCCGTTGGTGCTTCTGGGACCTCTGGTTGCGACCCCGCCGGCCCTTTGTGATCGTCGACCAAAGACCAACAAGTCTGCAGGCATTGGTCGATGCGGTCGCCGAATGACGCAGAGCAGCTTCAAGCGAGTGTCCCTCCGCCGCATCTTCTCCACGATTTCGGGCATGGTAGGGCTCGTCGAAGTTGTCGCGGAGGACTAATAATGAGCGCCAGGAGCGTGGCTGACTGCTGGGAAGGGAATGCCGAGAACTGGACGAAGTTCTCGCGGGCTGGGTATGACGTCTACCGAGATGCACTGAACACCCCAGCATTCCTCGACTTGTTGCCGCCAGTGGGCGGATTATCGGGCCTCGATCTTGGCTGTGGTGAGGGAACGAACACTCGCGCGGTGGCGCGATTGGGAGGCCGGATGACGGGACTCGATTTAGCCCCGACTTTCATCCGACACGCACGTGAAACCGAGGAGCGCGACCCTCTCGGGGTGACCTATGTCGTGGGCGACGCTCAGGCTATCGATTTCCATGACGAGAGGTTCGATTTCATTACAGCCTTCATGTCGATGATGGACATGGCCGATCCCCTGAAGGTTTTCCCCGAAATCCGGCGTGTGCTCAAACCGGGGGGATTTCTGCAGTTCTCCATACTGCATCCATGCTTCGTGCCGCCGACCCGCCGCAACATCCGCGATGACAAAGGCGAGGCAATCGCAGTCCAGGTGGCTGACTATTTCGACGAGACCGATGGCCGAATCGAATACTGGACTTTCTCTGCGATCCCGGGCGATGAGCGTGATGGCATCACACCGTTTGCGGTTCCGCGCTTCCACAGAACGCTTTCGAGCTGGGTCGGGATCATTGTTGGTTCTGGGCTGACAATAGAAGCGTTCGGCGAGCCAACGGCCTCAGATGAAGTTGCCCGGGCAGTGCCTACCGTCGCGGACACCCAAGTGGCCCCAATATTCCTCCACATTAGAGCTCGGAAAGCATAGCTTAACTGGAGAGCGGCGAGATGGTGACGCTTCGGATTGATCCGTTTCCAACCCAAGACGAGTTGAATCTGCTCTGGTTAGAAGCTTGGGGCAGCCATGAGCCAATAGACTTCCCTCGCATCCTGTCGCGCAGCCTTGCCCATATTGCGGCTTATGAAGATGATCGGCTGGTCGGCTTCGTGAATGTGGCGTGGGACGGAGGTATCCACGCCTTTATCCTCGATACCTGTGTCACCCCCCGGATGCGAAGAAGGGGTATCGCTTCCCGCATGGTGGCGGAGGCTATAAATGCGGCACGCGGGCGCGGAGCGAAGTGGTTGCATGTCGACTTCGAACCGCATCTGACTTCGTTCTATCGCAGTTGCGGATTCCGACCGACCGAGGCGGGCCTCCTAAAGCTGAAGTGATGACATCCGTCGAACTGGAGCCCAACATTGAAGTCAGAGGGCGGGAGTTGGCAGCCAATCCGAGGCAGTGTTCTAACTGTTCCTCCCGATCTTGCCTTCAAATCGATCGAAGTTCTTCATCATTTCCTCTCAGATGGTTGTCATAAGGCAGCAGCTCCCGTCTGCCCCGTAGTGGGATGGCCCTCCAGATATGTACACCTCGAGCCTACTTTTTACCCTGCCGCCGTACGCCATCGGTTTCCTTGCGCTTTGCTTCTGGTGGCGATGGTGGCTGCTGTTGCCGGTCGGGGCCGTGGCGGCAGTCTTTGCCACGTGGGAGTACGTTGTCGTCATGCGGTCGGACGGGCCGGGGATGGGCCTCGGCGTCATCCTCTTGATTTTTCTTGTCCTCGGCGCGGGCAGCGGAGCCGTCGCGAGTGGGCTGGTGATCGCGGGACGAGTGTTGCGCTGGCGTGCGCTGAAACCCCTCGTCGTGCTGCCGACGGTCTTCCTACTCGGCTTCGGCAGCTATTTCGCGTTCGTTTGGACCCAACAGAAAATCCGGCAAGCCCGGTTCGCCGCTCCGTCAGAGGCATGTCTGAACGATCTCCACCCGGCAAGGATCAGTGACGTGGACCTTAAGGTTCCGATCGCTCCCGGACTATTTCTTTGGGGCATGGACCGCAATGAGGAGCACTACATCCTTTGGAGTAATCCCGATGCCCATGCGTTCTGCGCGATGGCCGGGAACGATCCGGTTACGCTCACGGGCGTCCACTTAATGATCGACGGCGGTCCGTCCAGAAGGGTATCCGAAACGAAGAGTCCGTTTTGCTCGAGGAAGCATCCCGAGTATCCGTGGGCAGACATGGCGTGCAATCTGATCGCTTCTGAGGCCATCCCCGACTACCCGGTGAGGGTGAACGTCGACCTGGCCAAGGGCAGCTTCGACTGGGTCGCCAAAGAGCGCGAGGCGATGAAAAGAAACCCGGTGTCCACCGCATCCGACGGCGTAAGGACATACCGAGAGAACCATGACTTCTACCTCGAGCGGCCCGACGGCTATTTCGCCAGGTGCTATGCACCCAACTCGTCGAGCCAGCCGTGGCTCTACTGCTCGGTCAAGGAGAGACTATCCGAAGACTTGACCATTTTCTACGACTTCCGCACGACGGAGGCCCTGTTCCTGACCAAGTCGCCGATCATCGCGACCAACGCACGAGCGATCTTCGACTCTCTGAAGCGTTAACCTGCGAGTGCGGCAAACACGCGCTACGACGGCGTGGCCCTGCGGCGTCGTGCGTCTATCAGCTTGCGCATGACCGCTTCTCTAATCGGGCATTTGGGTCAAGCTCTTTGTGATGGTCGTTGGCCTGATCGTTCACGCGGGTCACGCTTCTCTTCGCAGTCTATTGGCTCCTCGCGTCGGAGCCGCTGCACGCATGCATGGGATCAGGGTCTGGAGAGCCTCGCTTCTCTAATCGGGCATTTGGGTCAAGCTCTTTGTGATGGTCGTTGGCCTGATCGTTCACGCGGGTCACGCTTCTCTTCGCAGTCTATTAGCTCCTCGCGTCGGAGCCGCTGCACGCATGCATGGGATCAGGGTCTGGAGAGCCTCGCTTATGGACGCGCTCAAAGCGCAGCAGTCATTGTCGGCTTCATCCATCCCGTCGTCCGCATGGGACGATCCGGCCAGGATCGGCTTCGGTGGCTGTGTCAGATCATGCAGCGCCCTCCGATCCGAACCGGAACTCGGTGCCATCGCTCCACATACGATGCAGTACGACGGCAATCTTGCGTGCGACAGCAACGATGGCTCGCCGCCGTCCTTTGGTCTTCATCAGCCGCACGCCCCATGCTTTCAAGCTGCTCCAGGCAATCGAGCGCATGAGCATCGCGTTGGCGGCGGCGTAGAGTGTCGCCCGGACATCCGCGTCACCGGCGTGTGAGATGCGTCCGGGATTGTCTTTTTCCCCTGACTGGAAACGCCGCGGCGTCAGTCCGAAGTGTGCCCCTACCGTGCGTGAACTCTTGAAGCGAGTGGGATCGTCGACAGCAGCCTTGAAGCTAAGAGCCGTAATCTCACCGACCCCTGGTATGCCCATAAATCGCACGCAGATGGCATCTTCGCGGGCGGCCCTGCGTACTCGCCGGTCAAGTTCAAGGAAGGTTTCTAGAAGCGTGTGCCTGGCCTCCAACATTGGAGGAAGGGCGTTGCTAAGAGCAGGATCGCTCTCGATCGTGTCTCGGACGGTCGCATCGAAGGACCCGCGGGAGAGGCGCATCGGCAGCTTCACGCCGAAGACCTTCAATAGCCCCCGGATTTCGTTCTCGAGATCAATGCATTTTCGCTGCATGACCTTGCGGCTGGTAAGCAGGGCCCGGATGTAATGGCTCTCGACACTTTTTACATGAACCCGGCTGTACCATCCTGAACGCAAAATTTGGGCAATGCCACGGGCGTCATGCTTGTCCGTCTTGTTGCGCATCGCCGAGAGGGCAGCATTGACCTGGCGGGCCTCCATGCACACCACGTTAAACCCAGCCTCTTTGAGTCCGTAGGTCAAATGCTGGGTCAGGGTACCGGCCTCAAGCCCCACCTGATGAATCGGCTCACCAAACTCACACAGGCACCGGACCAAATCGGGCACGTCAGAAGGAACCGAGCGCTCCAACCGTACCTTTCCGTCCTGATCGATGATGCAAATCGCCACTGAGCGTAGCGACACGTCCAAAGCAGCATAAAACATCGTTGTCTCCCATTATCGCGGCAACGCCGGGATTGTAGTGGGAGCTTGCCCCTTGTGGGACCGCCCGATTACACATGCTTGTGGCGCTTTAAAGGCTTGAGGTCTAGGCCCCCGTTGGCCCAAAGCCGCCCTTGCGAGTGGGGACGTTGATTTTGTCGATGCGTTTTCAGATGTTCGTCGCGCCGCTCCGGCGGGACTATAGTTCGCCGCCCGGTTGATACTTTGGCACAACCCACGTTCGATTAGAATTTCAGGTCAGGACTTGGCGAAAGATTAATGACCGCATGCTTATTTCTGCGGAATGATTGCCGCTCGACCTCTGTTTATCGCATATGCGGCCCTGACCGCAGCGACCGCCTTGATGGCTGTAGCGCCGCTGCTGGCGGTCCTTGTCGGCATTATGACCCTAGGGTTAGCGGGCCTGATCCCCTCGATCTGGCTCTACTTCACGGCGATGATGCCAGGGCTGTTACTGCGCAGGATTGGTGTTCACTGGTCGCTGGCGGCGCTGGTAAGCGTCACCGCGGCAGCGGCGCTCGCCATCATTCCCGCTATTATCGCCGTACCGCACGCCAAGCGGACACTGTTTGAACTGACCGCCGATGACTTCCGCAAGCCCTTGCCGCGCAGGCCGGAGCGGATTGAGCTGATCCGCGACCAGGTGGCCTTCGTCCAAGAGGGTGACGATCCCGTCGAGCACGCGGCCTGTGACGAAATCTGCCAGCACCTGCTGCTGACGCGTCAGGTCACAACCGTCACCGTCATCGCCCATGCATTGTTCGGCAAGCCGCCGATCGTGGTCAGCTACTCCCTCGCGGCCATGGCGAGATGTCCCGCAGTTTTCGACAGTCAGAACAACAATGTTCTCCCATCGACGACAAGGGCCAGGATTGGCGGTCTCTGCATCGTCCCGGCACGCGGCGTCGGAATGACCGATGGCATCAGTATCAAGGACCATAAACTCACCAGCAATTCGGTTCCCACATTCTCATTGACCGCGGTCAGACTGGCCCGCCGGGTGGAAGCCTCGGAGAAACGACAGGGAGAGGACATTCCTCTCATGCGCACCACCGAAGTGGAGATCGGCAGCGCATCAATACCCTTCATGATATTTCCCTATGGTGGGTTGCTGACGACAGTCAGCGGGACTGGCATCGCGAAGGACGTCCGCACCGTCAACCCGCACCCTTTGCTTGCGTTGATGGACCAACTCGGCTTCTCGCTCGTTCCCGGTGATAAGCGACGGGACAACATGCCGGTCCAGGCGATGATCTCCCGCGCCGACGGACGAATGCGCCCGGACAGAACCATGGTGATGTCGATCCTGGCTCGACCAGGCGCGGATCGCTTCGATCGTGACCTGCAGGAAGCGGTGACGCAATGGACGGACCCGTTCTGGTCCAGTAAGGTCGAGCCGGACGATGAAGACCGTTCGGTATTGTCCGCCGTAACGCTCGACCGCCGAATCTCACGCATCGGTGGTCTGCATGTGTTGTGGCGCGGCCGTCCAGAGTCGGTGGCGCTGCTGGCCGAACCGATCCTAACACGGTTGGCATGGCCCGTGCCCGACGCATCCTACGACCAGGACCGACAACTGGCGCAACTGGTGCAGCGCCAGGACAAGGCCTTCCTGTCGGCACACTCGGCGGCGCTGCTTGCGATCGTGCGGGACCGCCTTTCACGCAACACCTCTCCGCTGCTTGTCGCGGTTGTGGGCCTTGGCGCGGATGGAATGCCCGCAGTGCTGGCAGGTCTGGATTCCGCGGACATTACGATCCGCATAGACGCCATTAACGCCGCCTGCCGGGCATCAGCGGACGCCGCCACGATCTTGCCCGTCATCCGGACCATGCTGCTCAAACAAGGTCCGGAGAACAGTAATCTGATCGTTGCGCTGGCGGCTCTGGACGGCATCGAAGCGGCAGAGCAGGAGATTGAACGTCAGCCCGCCCGGGACAAGAAGCGCCTGTGGGCAGTGCTGCGGCACAACACTGTTGGCGACGAGGTCAGTTGCCTCGGTTCTCCAAGTTGATCCTTCGTGCCGGTGTTCGCTTTCCACTATTGAGTATCAAGATAAGTCGACGAAAATCGGCTCGAAGCGACGCCATTGTCCGAAAGCAATCGGTCCATAATCGGCCCCAAGTTCGACATACATCTTTGGGGTACCGGCGATCACTCTTGGCGCATCAGGGACCTAAGGCCTTGTCTGGGTTTGGCCCAATTCGGACCCTCTGCTGATCAGCTTGCCCCAATCATCCAACTGATTGATAGTGGGATGGTGCGCGCTTGCCTTTAATGACAAACCAGTGGAGGCTCGCTCTTCATGATTGCTGATCACGATTCCTACATAGCTGAGGCTCCTGACGAACTCCGGCCTCTGCTGCTTCGACTGCGCGCTCAACTTGCACGCACGCTACCTGACGCTGAAGAAGTCATCGCCTATAAGATGCCAGGCTTCAGGATCGGACAATCCATCATCGCCGGATATGCGGCGTTCAGTAAGCAATGCGGGCTCTATCTATCTCCTGCTTCCATCGAGTCCCATGCCGACGACATCGCCGCGGCCGGCCTCAAGTCTAGCAAGACGGGGGTCACCTTCTCGCCACGTCAGCCCATCTCTGACGAACTCGTCGAGAAACTCGCCCTGGCGTCCAGAACGCATCAAAATCTCTGAGCGAGCCACTTCGGAATGGTTTGTTTTTCGACCTTGGCGCGGTAGCTCGGCTTTACTGGTCCCACAACCCACTCGCGTCATTGCCGAACGTCAGCTTTCGGCGTGCTGTCGGCGGACCGATCGATGGAATGATGCTCCCAGGTAAACTTGACAAAATGTAACGAACTGGTTACGGGTTCTGTATGGATGCTGTTGCTCACGCCCTGGCAGATGCTGTTCGTCGTGACATTATGCGGATGCTGCGCGATCAGCCCGTGAACGCCGGTCGCATTGCGGGAGCTTTCCCGGTCAGTCGACCTGCGGTCAGTCGCCACCTGCGGGTGTTACGCGAAGCCGGGCTGGTTCGCGACATGTTGCGCGGCCGCGAGCGCGTGTACCAGCTGACGCTGGACGCGCTCTCGGAACTGGAAGCTTATCTCGCCGAATTGCGCGCGCCGAGTCGGTGGGAGCGCCGATTGATGGCACTCGAGACCGAAGTTCATCGTGTGAAGCGCGAGCGGCAGGATCCTCCGAGCGCTCTCGAACGCGTGAATGACAGCAAGAAGGATATAGCATGAGCCCGGAACCTACCGGTCACGTTGTTGGCAATGACCTGATCCTCACACGCGTGTTCCGCGCACCCATCGATGACGTCTGGACGAGTGTGACGAAGTCCGAAAGCACCGCGCGCTGGTTCGGCCCGTGGGAAGGTGACGCCGGCCCCGGCAAGATCGTGCGGCTGCAACTGGTCCATGAGAAGGGCCAGCCTTGGACGGATGTGACGATCGAAGAATGCGAAGCGCCGCACCGCCTCATCCTTACCATGAAGGATGAATTCGGAGCGTGGCGGATCGAACTGAGTTTGACGCAAACGGACGACACGACCGCGCTTCGCTTCGTTCAGCACCTGCCCGACCGCGAGCTCGCGGGTGACGTGGGGCCGGGCTGGGAGTATTATCTCGACATGCTGGTCGCCGCGCGTGAGGGCAAGACGCTTCCACTATTCGAGGACTACTACCCCTCACAAAAGGCATACTACATGAGAGACTAATAACCATCGGCACGTCAGTCTGCCGGGCTGCCAGCAACGGCACCCGTCTTCATCTGTAGGAGATCAACCAGTTCATCTGGCTGATCGGTGCAGTCATGACGACCGCTGGTGGCGCGTTTGAGACCTCAGGTCGCTAGCCAAAGGAAGCTTTCGGAAGGTCGACCGGGTGCAGGGCTTGAACCTATGTCGACATCGAAGTCTTGAGGGACGTGGGCATCCTTGCGATGTCTCCGACCACGAGGATTGGCGCGCGCGATCCCTATTCGGACTTGGCGCGCCTTCATTGGGGTTGAAGTCTTGGGCGTCGAGCGACGTTCACACCGCTTTCGGCTGGCCGAGAATCGGGTAACGATTAGCCAATCAAATTGCTCGCTTGGTAGGCTGTTCAAGGTAACGTGGCGAAGCCGCCAGAGTTGTCACAGGGAATGTGACGACGTAGCCAAATGATCTTGGAGCTACCTACGGTATCGTATTGATTTCGTTGGTGTGCTCGTTCAAAGGTTTGTGACGGGCCACACACGGCCAGGGGTGCTGCGGGCTGAACCGACTTTGGACACAATGCGGCGGCAAACGGCCATCATGGTGAAATGGCTCATACCCGCTGCAATAGTTTCCCTCCTCGCCGGATGCGATCGATACAAGCTGATGTATGCGGATCATGCTCATGGCGCGTGCATTGCGCGCTTTGGCGGAGGTCCGCCTTCGCCGACGTGCATAGAGCAATACTGGGCTCATCGCACCATGGAAAAGCGCCAGATCGAAGCGGCGTCAGACCGCTGCAAAGAGGGCCTGGGCGATCCCTCGGGAAAACAATACTGGGTGTGGCGAGGCTGCATGGAGAAATGGTCCGAGGCGCGGAAGAAATCGCGTTCACCGGATCAGCCGTTCCCATTATCCAATCCTCTCTGACGGCGTCAACGTGGCTCGGGCGGAGGCAATTTGGCGGGTGCGCTGAGGCGAGGAACTGTAACCCGCCGTCCACTCCACGGATGCGAAGGCAGGCGATGATCGCTGTCACACGGTAGAAATTCATGTATGCTAATCAATTCCTGGCTGTGTTCGCGACGGAGGAGATGATGATGTTGCGGGGAGCTTGCATGGTAGGATTGGTGTTCATGACCGCTGTGTCGGCCGAGGCGCGCGACCTCAGGATCGCGACATGGAACGCGGGTTGGCATCTTTCCAAGGCCGAGGCTGTGGATTGGATCGCCAAGTGCTCGCAGCCCTTCGCGCTGGATGCCGCGGGAACCGCCTTCGAGCCCGCGGCCACCGGGACTCCTGGGTGGGAATTGGATTGGGACCGGAACGCGGCGATCAAGCCCCAATGGGACTTCAACGTGCTTCCACCCTGCAACGTCTATCAGGACCGTGATCGCAACACAGTTCCCGTCACCGCCGCCGCTTACGACAAGCGGGTCACGCAGATGGCAACATTCATCGCCGACAAGATCAATCCGGATGTCATCGCCTTCCAGGAAGTGAGCGGCAAGAAGGCCGTCGAGGAAATCCTTCCGGGTGGCGGAGCCGACTATAAAGTCTGCTCCTTCGAAGGTTTCAAGGTGCAACGCCTCGCGTTTGCGTGGCGGAAGGAGTTCGGCGGCGGCTCATGCGATGTCGAACAAGCGGTCAGCCTCCCGGGCGAGACACCCCAGAACCAAGTGCGCCCCGGCTACTCCCTCAAGCTCACTATCGACGGCAAGCCGACCACATTCCTTTCGGTTCACCTGAAGTCGTCCTGCGTGTCGCCACTGGACGCATCGGCCTCGAACCCGACGAAAGGCAAGCTGGAACAGGGCGAGGACAACTGCAAAATCCTGCAACAGCAGCCCGTGCCGCTTGAAGCGTGGATCGAGCGCACCATGCCGGCTGACGGTCGCCTGATCATGATGGGTGACTTCAATCGGAGCCTATGGTTCGAAAACCAGTCCGCTGACCCGGTTCGCACCGATGGTTCCGATCCGACGACGGCGTTGCCGAGCGGCGTGAAGGTGATCAACCTCATCAAGGAGATCAATGACGGAACGCCGACGGAAACCAAGCTCACTCTCCTGCATGAGGCCTGCCCGGTCACGCCAGCGGCTCAGACGATCTGCGATGACCCGGCCACCGTGACCGATCTCGTGAAAAGGAAGGAAGCCAGACGCGTCTTGCCGTTCTCGGAGAATCTCGGCTGCCGCAATCCAATTGAACTCGACCACATACTGATCGGAGCGGGCTTCACCGCGGCCACGGCGGAGAAGGTGTCCATCGGCCGGATGGGCGGCACGCTCCCGGCAAACGACACCCATCCCGATCCGCTGCTTTCGATTTCGGATCATTGCCCGTTGATAGCCGTGGTGAGCGATTGATGAGGCGCAGGTGAGAGTGATCGGCGGCTGGAAGGCTTTGTCGGCGAGCGTTGCCGCGCTCGCTCTGGTGGGGGCTGTAGGCCTGTTCGCGCCCGCGCCGGGAGAAGTGACGAAGCCGTGCGGGACAGCCACCTATGATCCTGCTCTTCGGATCGTCGGATTTGAATTCGAGAAGGATTCCGCTGGTCAGGTCGATCTCGTGGCCAAGGTCACGATGAACCCGGAACACTTCGTGATCCGACACCAGAAGAAGCATCCGACCGCCGTCACGCAGTTCAGCGGATCGGTCCTGCTTGCGTGGTCGGATGACGACCGCCACGGCATCGGCTTCTCGATTTCGAACCAATCGATCACGGCGGACACTCCGACGGTCGTACGTGTTCATGTCGAGCACCCAACCTATGCCGAGAGGCTCTTCAAAACGTCGCTCGACAGTCTGAAGGCGTGGGCGTGCGAAAGCACCTATTCCTATGACAACGGCTCACGCATCATCGTGAATTGAGGACGCCAACACGCGAGGGGGGATTCTATGGGGTGGCGAACTGACCAAGCCTATGAGGACGCACAGAAGGTTGATCATGCAAGGTGGAGGGCCTCCCTGACATGGCCCGAAATTTCGGCGCTGTCTTCCGAGCATATTCGTCGCTTCTCGCGGGAGCAGGTGTTGCGCTCGTTGGGATCGTCGCCTTCTGGCTCATATTTCGGTAACGTCGTGAGGGCGGTGCTGGGCATCGACGCGGCGTGGACGTTGACTGAGCCAAGCGGTATCGGCTTGGCGGTCGATGATGGTGGATGGCGTCTCGCGGCGGTCGCGCCCTCCTATGATGCGTTCGTCCGCCTCGCCGAAGACAAACCGGCCTCGACCAGCCGACCGTGCGGGTCGGCTCCGGATGCGGAGACACTGATCGCGGCCGCCCGCGCCATTTCGAAATCGGCCATCGATCTCGTTGCCATCGACATGCCGTTGTCGAGGGAGCCGATCATCTCAAGGCGGGCGTCGGACCGTGCCGTGAACGCCGCCTATTCCGCTCGATGGTGCTCGACCCATACGCCGAGCGCTCTGCGGCCGGGCGCGATCAGTGACCGACTGCGTCTGGAGTTCGAGGAGATCGGATATCCACTCCGGACGATATCGGCCGCGGCTCCCGGCCTGCTTGAGGTCTATCCGCATCCGGCCTTGGTCGAGTTGGCGAAGTCGGAGAAACGTCTGACCTACAAACATGGAAAGGCGCGCGACTACTGGCCCAGCCTCGCTCCCCACGACCGCAGGGCGAAGATTATGGAGACGTGGCGCATCATCATTGATCTCTTGGAGGCGAGGATTTCGGGTGTCGTGTCGATGCTGCCGGTTCCGCCGTCAGACGCCAAAGGATGGGAGATGAAGGCGTTCGAAGATCAGCTCGACGCCGTGGTCTGTGCGTGGATCGCGATCGAGGTCTCGGAGGGCAGGGCGAAGCCGTACGGCGATGAAGTCTCGGCTGTGTGGATTCCCGATGGGCAAGTTGAGAGATGAGCCGATTCAGCTCTCAAGAAGTGCGAGAACGAACGCAGTCAAATCGTCATCGATGGCTCCGTTGCGATAAACGTCGCAACGCGGGATATTCCTGCGGGGCAAGTTGATTACCAAATGCACACCCACCCGGTAGCCATAGTCAAAATCCGGGTCGACGCCGTGATCCAGGGTCATTCGGGTCAATTTCAACACATCGTTCGCGAACTTCCTGTTGCTCACGCGCTCGGCTTCGATCACCAAGAGGTTCTCGTCCTGGCGATGGGGGATATGAACGATTATGTCGGGCTGGACCTCCTTTATCCTGCGACGTCCTTCCTCGTCGTCCCAAGCGATCCGCTTCTCGGCCTCTTCTCGACGTGTCCACTCAGGGCTCACCCGGTGGTCAGGAAAGTACTTCACCATCTTCATGGCGAGTTCGGTGGTCACCGACAATTCCGCCGGGTTCGCCCGAACCAGGGGATGCGATTCAAGTAGCCGTAGATGAAGAGCTTCAGCAAAACCGAGGGGTGATAGGAAGGGCGTCCGGTTTGCGCAGGCTCCATCCGGCCAAAGCCAGCTCCCCCACCGAGTTTTTACACAGCCTCGGCCCATTGCGGACATGCTGCCGTGAGGACATTCTGACGACGCTTAGTATCATGCTTGCCTCATATCTCATTGCTGACCGACATCCGTCACGAGCGAGCTGCATAGGGGTTGTCAGGCGGCCTCAACCAGTGTGGGCGAGCGGTTGTTCGAAATACTTCGCGGTAATCTCATCTGCCGTTACGGGTTTGCTAAAGAGATATCCTTGCAGCTTGTCACAACCGAAAAGCCTTACCGCCGTCGCATGCTCTTCGGTTTCGATGCCCTCGGCCGTAACCGGCAACCGGAGGGCGTTCGCGAGCGAGACCGTCGCCTGAAGAACAGCGCCTCCATTATCGTCCTGATCGAGCCCGACGACGAGCGAACGGTCAATCTTCATACTGTCGAAGCCGAATTCGCGGAGGGTTCCGATACTGGCATAGCCGCATCCGAAATCGTCGAGAGCGATTTTGACGCCCAGTTCCCGCAAGCCATCGAGTGCCCGCTTCGCCTGGTCGGGGTTAGAGATGAGTACGCCTTCGGTCACCTCGATCGTCAGCCGCGCCGGGTCGAATCCGGACTCCTTGATGACATCTCTGACTTGTTGGCAGAAATATGGATTTCTGAGCTGCAGCGGCGACACGTTGACGGCGACCCCGATGCCCGGCCAGCGCATCCCCTCGCAAATTGCCGTCTTGAGAACCTGGAATCCGAGCTGGTCGATAAGGCCGGCCTTCTCCGCAACGCCGATGAACACTTCCGGCGAAACCGGCCCTCGGCTCGGGCTGGTCCAGCGGGCAAGTGCCTCGACCCCAGTCATTTCCCGGGTTGACGCATCAATCAGGGGCTGGAACACGACCCGGATGTTTCCGGCAGCGAGGCTCTGACGCAGTTCCTGCTCGAGTTCGGAATCCTTCCCGGCATCCTCGTCGAGCGAAGTTTCGTAGACCACGGCAACGCCGCGCCCGAGGTCTTTTGCCCGATAAAGCGCCAGGTCGGCTCGCCTCAAGAGTTCGACGCTGTCGGTCGCGTCGTGGCCCTTCTCAGCCCAACCGACACTCCCGCCGATCTCGATAGTCCTGCCATCGATGTCGAATGGCGTCGCCAATGCGGCGAGTATCCTATCCGCTAGCGTTCTCGGGTCAGCCTCGTCCGTTGGCGCGCCGCGGATCACCGCAAACTCGTCGCCGCCGAGACGTGCTACCACTGCGGTCGGTGGCAGACTGGTAAGCAGTCTTGCCGCCACGGCTTTGATGAGCTTGTCACCCACCAGGTGCCCCCAGGCATCGTTGACGGGTTTGAAGCCATCCAGATCGAGAATGTGCAAAGCAGTCTGGGCCCGGTCGCCAGCCGCCAGTGCGACCTCGAGCCGCTCAAGGCATCCAGCTCGGTTCCAAAGGCCTGTCAGCGCGTCATGCTTGGCCTTGTGATTGGCCAGGCGCTCACTGTTACGCAGAGCGCGGAAGACCAGCAGGCCAGACACTGCCACGGCTGCAAGCAAGACTGCAAGGACGAGCGCCGAGAGAATAACTGTGGGTCGGACGTGGTGATAACTCGCCGTTCCCGGGTGCATCGGCGGCCACGTGATCCTGGCGATGTCGCGGCCTTTGATATCAACGACATCAGCGTGGAGCATTGACTGCTCGCCCGGCGCATCAGTTAACACGAGACCCGCAATGCTGAAGGTTTCGGCGATCTCGGCGACCACATTCGCAGTCAGTTGCTTGGAAAAGACAAGGACCTTTGCCGTTCCCATGTCGAAGGCCGGGTCCTCCGCCGAAGGCTGGATAGCGGCAGCGCCGACCAGGGCGACACCTTTGCTGGTTTTCACAAAGGCGACCGCGAGGTTTTCCGCCGCAAACCCGGTACGGCGAGCCGCGGCAACGATATCGCCGAGGTTTCCCAGAAAGAAGCTGTCAACGTCCGCGTCGCTGATCGCAGCACCTTTATGGTAGGCGATCAAGGACCCGCCATCAGCTTCGATCACCAGGGCCGTGTCGTAGAGCGGATAGTCCTCGGTCGTCGTCCCCCAGTTCTCGATCGCCCAATCCGCGGCTCCTTCGGCATTCAGGCTTCGATAGGCATCGTCCCAGTATGCGTTGTCGCGAACCGTCGCGCCAAGTTGCTTCTTCAGGGCCGTCAGCGCGCCCTTCGCGGCAGTGAGAGCGCGGGCGTCGTCCATCTGATCCGCCGACTTTGCCATTGAGCCAATCGCCCCAGAGACCACATAGGCGAGAGTGGCCAGCGTGAAGAGGATCAGCAGACACGTGGCAAAGACCGCGAGAAGTCGCAGGCGAAGTTTTGAGCTGAAGGCCATGTGCAATCCATCGAGGCGTTGACGCCCTCATGCATCGGGCGGCCAGACGGCATCATGCCTCGCCGGAGCGCTGGGGCATGCAGCTTACGCCATGCACGTTGAATCCACCGTTAATATGTGCTCGTACGCTAACGTACAGTCAGACGCCTCGTTTCGAGGCCCGCGTCATTGGCAATTCCATCGCGGGGTGACGCTCAGGCGGTCGAACTGCGAAGGTTCAGCCGGACTTCCGTGCGGCAACCTCTGCGAACGGGCGCTCTCGCAACTGTTCTATCGACCTGAGCGGCCATCAGCTTGATCAGACGCGACCCCACACCTTCCCCAACATCTGGGGGACACCCAAACCCGTTGTCTTCGACGATGATCATCGAGTTGTCGGCATTCCCGCGCAAGACGATGTCAACTCTGCCACCTTCGCCATCGGGAAAGGCGTATTTGAAAGCATTGGTGGCGAGCTCCATTGACGATCAACCCCACAGATACCGCCCTTTCGACATGAAGGACCACCTCAAGGTGCGCGGTTATCGATGGTCGGATGGCAGCGACGGCCGGCCCAAATCCTGGTGGGTCGAGCTGGCGGAGGAGGTGCTGGACGACGAACTGCACTATCTCCGCTCCGAGATCTATCGCTGGCCGGACGCCGATCCTTCGATCCGCAGGCTGACGGCCTTCGACCGGTTCAAGGCCTGAGCAGACCAAATCCAGAAGAGCGCGGCATGCAATTTATGCATGCCTGAGGTGTCATCTTATCCATTATTTGGGAGGCTTGCCCGACCTATATCAACGTCATCGAAACGACGCGGGGACTGAACAAGCGGTAGCCAGTGTCACATCCTCTCGAAAGGGGACTATCATGAACGTTGCACGCACCTTCACCAACTGGGTCAAGTTTCGCCAGACCGTGAGTGAACTCGGCCGCATGTCGAGCCGCGAACTCAACGACATTGGCATCGACCGCGCCGATATCCGTCGCATCGCCCGGGGCTCGGCCCTCTGATTGAATTCAAAGTTCGAGCGGCCCACTCCTCCTCCCAAAGGGTCGTTCGTCGGAATAGCGATACTCCTCCCCCTAATCGCTATTCCATTTAATGAAGCCTGCCGCACCTCCTCCCGCGGCAGCTTTTTTCGGCTGGAGCGGGTTTCAGCCGCTGGGCGCGGCCTTGAGATATGGTTCTACAGTAACCCCGCCGGTGGTTGCCGCGTCGCCCGGGACCCGGCATGCGCTGCGTGAAATCGGTGACGGCGTCGAGGTCAAATACGCGATCCATCCCGTCGCCGGCCGCGTGCCGGCCATATATCAATGTGCTGCTCGCCGAGGCCAACGTGCCCTTTGACGACGTCTTCGAACTCAAGGACATCAATTCCGACTTCGGCCAGGCCGATGTCGCCTCTGGCATCGGCGCCAACGACGTCACCAACCCCGTCGCGCGCGACGACAAGACCTCGCCGATCTATGACATGCCGATCCTCGACGTCGACAGGCCAAGACCTGCCCTTTAGCCAAGCGCTCGCTCGGCCCGGGTTAGGCCGCCATCGACAGCACGCTGTTTTCCAAGGATGGTACGATGATGCTGCTCGACGACGCCAAGAAGATGACCGAGGATACCCGCTCCCGTCGGCCAGGATCATTACGTCGGATCGACCAGTGTAACCATCGTGCCGCTGTCGAGAACGATGCTCAGATCCCTGATCATCTCAGCCGCGTGAAGAAGTGCATGGTGCCACTCCTCCATCGGAACACGGTCCGCGCCTGCTGCGACAGCGCGGATGTAGACTAGCGCATCCTTGCCCGGAATGGGTATGATATTCGTCTGACGTCGAAGCTGGCAGACGGCCTCGACGGAGTCATCCAGCATGCGGGCGACCCGGGCGGGCGTCTGCCGCTCGACGGTATTGGCTGCCCGCAATAGTTCGGCGATCAAGCGGTTGACGCCACTCATCGATCACTCTCTCGAAGCGCACCCGCATTCGACAACGCATGGTGGGTGCGGTTATCATCGGCAATACCATAGCGTTGTCGCGCTTCTGGTTCACATGCGGCGAGCAGGTCCTCGGGGTCTTCCGCGCCGGCCGAATACTGTTGCAAAACCAGCTTGGCGCACTCCTTTTCATGGGGTGCCGTGCGATCAAACCAGGGCGCCTGGACAAGTCGCTTGAACACGCCTTGCACGATCTCGTATTCGGCCGGCTCAAGAGGCATTTTCATCACTGAGGTTCCGCTCAGTGTATGGCGTGGCTGACAACGCGATGCGGATGTGCAGCCCTGAACTGGCTGATCATCGAATTGGCTTGCTCAAGAACGCGGCCAGCATTCTCGATATCCTCACGCGCGAGTTCGTCGGCATGAATTCTGATAGCTTCGGCCATATTGTTCGACATCAGCGCGAAGTTGGGATTGCCGGCGAAGATCGCATCCCGCGCGGTGTGTTCCAAGATCGCTGCGACATCGATGAGAATTTCTTCTCGCTCTTCGACGCTCAGTTCGGCGATCGACTTTTCGGTCTTATCAATCATCGTCACTCACTCCATAAGACATGGCGACTGCTTCACCGAGCTCATCAAGCCTCGGCGCCACTAAGCTAGGTTGTCGAAAAATCTCTTTCAAGTCTCTTGGATAATTGCGCACCGAGTTCGCGTTGGAATGACGGGATCTCGGGTTCTGATTCCATCTCTCCATGAGCGCTAATGGCAAATCGACGGTTCGTGTCCTTCAAGACTCCTGGTTTGGCGAGCGGAGCGCTAAGAACTTGGCATGGTCAACCACTGAAGTAAGACTCGGCACGTAGCTGCTAATGCTGTGTTTGCCGTTCGAACCCATCAGCCGTGAGCAAGGTTTCGTCGGATACCAGCAATGTTGACTTCGTCGTTCGCTCGGACGACAAGAATTGTTGCCTGCAGAGGGAGATAACTGATGGCCGACGAGAAAATTGCGAATTCCAATACTGACGCTGCCGTGACGGATGCACCGGCAACAACGCCGGAGCCTAAGAAGCAGCGTGTTCCACGTCGCCAAAAAGTCGCCACCGAAATGATGGGAGGCGTGACAGTTGCGAAGTTGCCCAGAGGCCGGCGCAAGCGGATCGAGAAGTCCGCAGACGCGACAACGTCGCCGACCGAAACGCCAGTTGCCAGCAAGCGCGCGCCGAAGGGTGTCATCAAAGTGGACGGTAGAAAGACGCGGTCGAAGCGTGCCGAGCTATCGGTGACGACGCCCATCGCGGCAATGGACGAGA
Organism: Rhizobium sp. SRI_017; assembly: GCF_057586295.1. NCBI lineage: Bacteria > Pseudomonadati > Pseudomonadota > Alphaproteobacteria > Hyphomicrobiales > Rhizobiaceae > Rhizobium > Rhizobium sp. SRI_017. Next base: position 236,688 of record NZ_JBYCZP010000008.1, read on the forward strand.
TGGCGGATCTTCTTCAGCTCGAGGAAGAGAACAAGAGGCTCCGCAAAACCCTGGCAGAAAAGCTGCGTGCGGAAAATGCCGATCTGCGCAAGCGGCTTGGGCTCGTTTGATCGCGGGTCGATCAATAGCGATACGGTTGCGACGCCGGCCCCAGCCACAGCATTGTTGGAATGGCAAACATTGGCCGGGCTCGCATCGAGCCCGCTCCGAAGGTCTGGCAACGTCATGGTCCGGTTGGCCAGAGGTTGAAGCGCTATGAAATCACCATGGAAATTTCTTGCCCAATTCATACCGCAGCGACGGTCGGCAGAAGCATCCGAGAGTTCGATTGGGCAACACTCTGACATTGAGAGAAACAAGCGTGAACCGCAACAATCGTCGGGTCTTCCGCCAGACGCAACGGAAGACCCTCTTGGATCTGCGCTCGAGGAAAGCCAGCCTGCTGAACTCCTCACGAGTCCGACCTTGGATCATCTCGAACCCGAGATGGATGCCACCCCAGCAGCCGCGGCGCCTGATGATGTCGACGCTTTTCATGCTCCGAAGCGTCGGCAGACCATCGAGTCGACCCTGCGGTCACATGTGTTGCCGGTGGAAAACGGGCCGAAGAAAAAGTCCCCGCGAGCACCACCGACAAAAGGGCTGACACGCGCGAAAAGAACCCGCACCGACGCAATTGCGCGGAGCAATGCCGTTGCAAACAGGAGTAAGAGTTCGCAACCTGCGTCTCCCCGAGACGCATTCTTTGCCGAGGTGGGAGGCCTGGATGAGGACATCAAGCAACTGAGAATTCAATTGGCGCGGAAGCTGCATTTGCAGAATGATCAGCTTAAGAAGATGCTCGAGCGATTCGACGTCTCGTGATCCTGCCTTTCAATCTTATGGACTGAATACATATGAAAACACAGCAACGAAAGTTCGTTGTCGAACGCAAAGTGGGCCGCCGGCGTCTGACGATACAGCCGGCGTCGATTTGGGGCGATACCGATCTCAAAGCTCTTGTGCGAGAGGCGGAAACGGATGCCCCACATCTGTTTGCGCACGACACGGTTTCTGACACTCTGGGCCAAGTCAGCGAGCCGCAGCCAGAACCAACGGTCGAAACTCACCTGAACGAAGAGACTGAAACCGCAGACCAGAGGCCGATCATGGCATCACCCGTTGAGGCGGAAAAGAACTCCCCTTCTCAGCAGAGCAATGTTCGGACTTTGGACGCCGCGGCACACTTGGATCTGGACATGGCCGTTTCGCGGTCTCCAAGAACGGCGACGCGTCGAGGCCTACGGACGCATAGCCGCCAAGTGGAAGGCACAAGCATCGCGCCCACAGTGCGACCAACGGCCGTTCAGGTCGAAGCGCTTGGGGATGAGTTGATCGCACTTGAAGATGAGAATCGGCGGCTAAAGGGCTTGCTGGCACAACATTTTCGTCAGCAGAATATGCAGCTTCGAACGATGCTCGCGCGATTTTGTGTCAGTTGAACATTGTGTGATCGATCCTCCAACCTGAATATCGACGGTCCGATTCAAAGCTCTGAGAAATATGCGCGATTGACGGGGCCTGAGGTTCTGCTCCCACACTCCAAATAGGGAGCGGGTTCACCGAAGAATCACAAAACCGGTGATAGGCATAGTCAAGTCAACGACGCGCTTGCCATCCGGTTTCTCGGTGACCGCGATCGATCCGCCGACTTCAGCGGGTTCGGTGGAATAGAGGCACTGCATGGTCGTGCCCGGAGCGTGCAGGTCACGATCAACAATGACGGACACTGATCGGGCTTCGTCGCTGTCCGTATTGACCGCCAAGAGTATCTCCGTGCGATCGAGGATCCGCGACCAGGGAACCACGGAACGCATTTCGCTGCCGACCGTGTGCGGGAGACCGTAATCGACGCCGTTGCCTGATTATCTCGCGCAGGTACTGACGGCCGCGTCGGATGGCAAGTTGTTCGCGGCGGATCTGGAACACTCTTGCAAGCTTCTGAAACAGCCAAGTGTTTTCGCGAAAGAAGTGCCTCTCCTTCGTCCCGAAGGTATTGGAGGCGCTCGACGAAGTCGTCGACAATCGGAAGTTCGTCTACGCTGAAGACCCTGACCCGGCCGATGATCTAGAGCCGGAGCCGGAACTAGAGCGTCGCGAAAGCCCTGCTGAATTCCAGTCCCAGCACACTCCGTAAAGTGTCCGGAAGAGGAACGAAGAACATTCTTGAGATGTGGAACTCAAACTCGACTTTTGCATTTGACGCGCGTTCAGACCTTTGACTTATGCCGGCTAGCAGCCCCGTCTGCGCCGGCATCTTTTTGTTTCGACGGGCGTGGGGCATCCTTTCGCGGGAACCGCAGCCTGACAACATTGTTCGATGAGCGCAGGCTTCCCACCTGCGTTATGTGGCGCCATCATCGCCCGCGCCACATGCTCCCTAATTGACCCCCCTGCCAAAAAACACAACCGGCCGCTGCGGAGCGGCGTCATTTGAGCCGACGCGGGAAGAGTCCGCGGTAGGAGGCGACAAATGTTTGCGAGCGACTAAGGTTCCAACGTGCATTTGTATGAACTAATGAAACCCTTTCCATGTTGTGCAGTTCTCTGATGGTATCCAACCCAATGGAGAAAACCATGAAAACCGCACTAGCAACTACCTTCGCCGTGGCCATGCTGGCCGCATCGTCTTTTGCCATTGCCGCTGACAACGGCAACAGGTCCGGCGCAGACAACAACACCGTTCCCCGGATGAACGATAGCATGGACATGAAAACCGACCCCGATAGCACGGGCTCGATTAAGTGCGACAACAGCAATGCGAACGTGAATTCCGGCTGCGATAAGCCTGGTCATCTGAAGCAGGAAGAGCACATGGAGGAAAACCAGTAACCGATCCTTGCCATACGATGGAACGATAGCGAGGGCTTCAGCCCTCGCTTGTCTAGAGACCCGGTTGGGGCGGCCGACATCGATTCCGGGCCCGATTTACGACAGACAGCCCCGCTCCGCGTACGTCTGCTCTCCTGCAGTCATGCTCCGGAGAGATCCTCTACCGGCAAGTTGGTGACCAGCATCTAGTCGATCGGCTCGCGATCGGACGGCGGCTTCTCCTCGAGAGCATGGATGTAGGTCAGAACCTGTGGGCTGTAACGCTTCTGCTTGCCCAAGGGCGGCAAAGTTCTGATGGTAGCGAACTTCACTCGAAGCCAGGTCGTCTCATCCCTGCCAACCGTATTGGGATGACCCGCCCAAGGTGCCGCTGCAAGTTGGGACAGCCCTGGCGGCCGGCAACCGGCCAAGCTCCATCGAACAACGCCTTTCAGCCGCCTCCACTTCGGGGGTGAAGGCCGCTCAAACGGTCTCGTCCGTGAGCTTGTCCAGGTGGAATTCAATCGCATCGAGCACAGTGAGGAGGGTGTCGAGATCAGCCTCCATGCCCGCGTCAGCATCGGCGATCGCGCGCGCCATTCTACCTTTCAGGATGGTGATAAGGTTTTCGATACGGGGATTTGAGGGGTGCGCCGTTCTCAACGCAGCCGACAGCAGATGGTAAAACCCCCAGCTGCGCGACTTCAAGCTATCTGCCTCCTGTACGGCTTCCCGCAGCTTCCTGACGAAATAATCGATGCCCACACCCCACTCCTTGTGGGCGCATAGATAATTGAAATTGAGGTGGGATCAAGTTCAGAAGACGGTGCGCAATCGTACCCACCCAAGCGTCAAATAGCCTCGTTTGGATCATTTGGAATCGCGCATTAAGGTCGTGCAGCCGTCCGTCGTACCAGCCGGCGTCACGCGCCCTCAGACCCTCCTGGATGAATGGCCTTGCCGGTACAGCTGGCTCGGCAAGAGCGTCGGTCCTGGTGGATCGGAAGCCGGCATGTATCCAGCGCGGCAATATTCTTCGATCAGTTTGCCAGCCATCCATAATCTCGTCGTGTTTCCATCGTGGGCACAGAATGCCGTTCAACGCCAGGGGAGGGGGCTCACTCGCAGGCGGCACGATTGCTAGTACGGATCCGGATGTTAGTGGGTAGTCGGCCGTGATCACGCCGCCTGGACATCGGTCTGAGCAAAATCGTTGCCCTTGAATAGCAGCGGCTCACCAGACTCTTTGGCCAGAGCATAAGCAAAGCAGTCCCCGAAATTAAGACCCGCCTTGTGACGTACTTTACCGAAATCCAGAAACGCTTGTCGGGCAAGTTCGCCATGCTCGAGCGTGACGGGCTCGACTAGGATTCCAGCGCGTCGAAAGAAGGCCTCAGCCTGACGCATGCCATCCGGCGCAAACTGGCCTTCCACCACCATCGATAACTCGACGTAATTGGCGACGCTTATTCGGGCAAGTTCGGCGTCATGGATGACCTTAACGAAGCTAGCCGCTTCGGGCTCACCATAGAGGATTGCGACCAGCGCCGAGGTGTCGACGATCATTTCGGCAGGCCGTTTTCGTCATAAAGAAAATCGGCGTGATCGACATAGGGGCGTCTGACGTGTGCTGCGGCGCGATCGGCGATCGCCAGAAGTTCCTCGACGCTGGCCCGGCCCTTTCGACGCTCGATCTTGGCAAAACGCTCACGCAATGCCTCGATGACCACGCGAGTCATGCTTTCGCCGGTGACGTGGGAGATTGCCTGCGCCAGGCGATGAGCTTCCGGATCCTTAATGCTCAGGCTCATCGGCGATAGGTTCCATCTAGAAAATAGCGTTCTTTCTAGATTTCTACACAAAATCTTGCCCACTTCAATCTTCGACGGACGTCAATTAATTTGACGTCCTGATTGATCGCGATCGGTTGTTTCAGTTGCGCGTCTTCCAGGCCGTTCGACAGCTATGCTGCGAATATCCTTGGGCAGCTACTCGTCAGAGTGGCCATTGGCTAAGGAGAGCGACATGGCGACAAAGAAGGGCAGCAATAAGAACGATACACTCAAAGGCACTGACAGTGGCGATGTTCTGCTGGGTCGCGGTGGTGATGACACACTCATTGGCGGCAACGGCAATGACCGGCTGGACGGCGGCAAAGGTGCCGAGGAACTTATTGGCGGCAAGGGGAACGACCTGCTGTCGCCAGGCCAAGGCGGCGCCGACGCGATGGACGGTGGCGACGGCATCGATACGGTGAGCTACGCCAACTTCGTGCCATCAGGCAGTATGGGTGTCATCATTCAATTCGATCCCGACTCCACATCAACCGATCTGGATGCCGCTGGCGACGATTTCGCCAATGTGGAGCGCTTCGTTGGAACAACCGTCAGCGATAGATTCGAGTTCTACCGTCATGATGTCTCACAAGGCTATTATGTGAAGGGCGGCGGCGGTGACGATCACCTGCACGTTGAAGGCGGCATCATGCGCGGCGGGAGCGGCATAGACGCGCTCTATGGCGATACCAAGGACCAGTTTGTCGACACATTTTGGCTTGAGCTCGGCAAAGGGGGTGATGAGATTGTTGGGTTCACGGACGGCCAGGATATTATCCGTATCTCCGGCAAGGAATTCGGAATAGGAACGCTGTTGAATTCCGATGAGCTGTACAACCAGACGAATTCCACTGCCACCGGCATGAAAGCGCAGTTCATTTACCGCATGGGTGCAAACCAATTGTATTTCGACGCTGACGGAACCGGGAGTCAGACGGCAGTGATGATTGCCGACTTTGGCTCCAACGGTCCAACCACCCTGAGTGTCGCAGATTTCGAAATCGTCTGAGACGTTATCGATGCTCTCGATCAGTCCTGGTTGCCACCATTCCACTGTTGGTGGCGCGCCGAAGGATCTATGTAACGTATCATTTCTTGCACGCCAAATGGCCAGCCGTTGCGGCTCTTGCTTGAGCGGCGACTTCAGGCGAGCCTGCGGAGATAGGGAGAACGCACTTTGATGTTGGGCTACTACACGGGAATTTCTTGGATCATGATGGCCGTCGCGGCGCATGCCGGAGCGGCTGCCGATCGGATGGCCGGCGAGTACGAGCCGGTGCAGCTCGCAGCCCTCGCATCCGTGATACGATCGGCTGGGCATGAGTGTCCGTCAGCGAGCAAATTGCTCTACATGGGCGACATGGAGGCGCAGAATGCCGGCTTTTGGACAGTGCAATGCCCCGCCGGAGATTTCGTAATCATGATCTCAAACCTAGACGATATGAAAACCCTTGTGCTGGATTGCACGATCGGCAAAAGCATCGGCGCGACATGCTGGGAACCGTTCTAAGGCGGCTGGCGGTCGCCTTCGTTAGGGCGAATCTCGTCGGCTTGTTCATGTGGCCCTCTCGCGCATGGTTTCGGGCGCAAGGGTCACCCTTTGAACGGGGCGCAGCAACCTCCAGCGAGTAACATGTATGACCTTGACCGGGACCGCGAAGGCATTGGATGCCAACACCAGCCAACGGAGAACCTAATGCCTTTACATGAAAATTACTCTCTCGGCGCGCTCCATGCGAGTAAAATCATGAAATCCGTCGGCCTTACGTTGGTGTCCATTGCCTTGGCCGCCATCATCGTCGGATGCTTCGTGGCCCCGACCGTCTATGGGTTTAAGGTTTGGCGCGGTGAAGCACTGGCCATCCTCATCGCATTGGCCGCCTATTCCACACCGGCAGCTTTGATGGCAGGACTCCCCGTTGCTTACGCGCTGCCGAGGATACTGTGGCCTTTCATAGGGCTGGTCGTTGGCATGGCAAATTGGATGTTATTGAGCTGGTTAGATTACTATTTCACTGGCCCGGGCATTTCAGTGCCGTGGATGCTCTTTGGTGGCGTACACGGGTTCGCGGCCGGCATCTTCGCGTGTTTGTTCCAGGTTGTGGCTCGTCTCGTAAGATTCGATCGCACGTGAGAGCGCCTAGATGCCAATGGGCTTAATGGAAAAGCGGACCGCAGTTGGGGGAATCGTACGAAGAACTGGTTTCGCGACTGCCGGGTTACCGATCTTTGACCCGCAGGCTTTCCCCGGCAGGGCGGCGCTTGTTCAAGGACCGGAATACTTTGTGAGATTCCCGCGGAAATGGGTCGCGGTGGCGCTGGGACCGGCAGGTCATTAGGCCCAGCTTCTGACCGAATCTTGAATGAGCAATGTATAAGGAAAGGAACCTTTGCAGGCGTCTTTTATCGATCGATTTACGGGCCTACAGTGCGACGCTTTGCCTGGTTGGCGTTAGAGCATCCCGGATCGGCCGGGACGCACCCACGGGCTCCAATGACCGAAATGCACCAATTGCAGGGTTTTAGGAGCGCGGACGAGGAGACAAGAGGGGCGGGACCCCGCTTAGAGCGCTTCGACGGTCAGTATGCGGCGTGCAATCCCCGATCTGGGAAGAGTCGTCCACCGAACTGAGGCCGGGATCCAGCGATCCGGGACGAGAAATTCGGCGAAAACCCCGCGTTTCCTGGCCGTTCCGTCGATCCAGGAAGGCCGACACGAGCCATTCTGGATGTCAAAAGCCATCACTTATCGATACTCCGTCCATATCGACAATCGCTTGTCGCTTGCGGCCTTTGATTTTCTTGCCCGCATCGTAGCTACGTGGACCGCCGCTCTCGGTGGTTTGACGCTCTGGCTATCCGGCACGGCGGCGCTGGGAGAGGCATCGCGGCGGGTCCGCTCGCGATCCATGATGACAAGGCGATGATTGATCCTCGTGAAGACACGGGTGTCGCGCCAGCGGCAGAAATAGCCGAACACCGTGCTCTTGACAGGTAGGTCCTTCGGGATCAGACGCCAGGGTATTCCGCCTCGCAGAGCATAGAAGATGGCGTGATGATTTCCCGCAGCGGCCAAGCTGGCTTCCGCCCTCTTGAGGCAGGCCGTGGGAGAAGAGGTGCGATAACCGCCCATTCCGCATCCGTCAGGTCGGTTTCGTATCGTGGCTGATTGCGACTATACTGCCGCCGGGTGGTCGGGTTCCACATGTCGCTTCCATTCAGGCTTCAGACACCTTCTTGGAATCATCATCGGCCCGATCACTCAACCCCAATTCTCGGACAGGCTCAGAGGCACTGAGGGGCGATGTCGCCCGAGGTACGCGACCTGAACACAAGAAGGTAAAACTCGTGATGATGTCTCATCTTCTCTCTTTGCTAATCATTGGCGCCACGTTTCTCCCCACTGGCTCGCAGCAGGCAAACCCGGAGGACCCGGCGGTCGAGGTCTGCGAACGGAGTCGCTTCGACGGCCGAACCGCAGCGGAGATTGGATTCTCGCGACAGGCTTGGTCGATGACAGGAGCGACCGTAGCCATAATGTTCGCGAGCAATGACGGACGCGCTGTCGAGGTCGACTGCCCATTCAGATTGAACGGAGGAAAGATAGTATTTGCCGACACCACTGCACCGCATATCGCAAGGTGCATCGAATACCTGAGATTTCAGCGGCAGGATGTTTCGGATGCGGAGTTTTGCAAGACGCTTACTAATCTAGAACCGTTTTATCAGCGAGACTTCGCGGAGAACGTGATTGCGCCGTTGATGGACGCCGGCATCTATCCAATCGACCCCGCAAAGACGGCGTTGGACTTCGGCCAATAGGCGGATGCTCTGTCCAACGCTTCTTAGTAGACGAAAAGGCTTGCGGAAACATTCCTCGCCCCCCATGCCCGACGCGCCGCAATCGGCAGGCGACGTGCCAAGTGCGCACCAATTGCTAGTGTCGTGGTCTCGCTAATCCGCGTTCTCAAACTCAGAGATCAGCGACGCAATCTTCTGATCGATGATCGCGCTCAGATCATCACGGTTCTGACTAGGTGACGCGCACCATACTCGCGGCATGTCGGACATGTCGATCTATCACCCTTCCGATCGTCGGCTTAATCGCGGCGGACCTATTATCCTGAGACCCATGTCGCCCCCGCATCTCCGAAGCTGCGCTGGACGGCCGCAATCTGACTCAACGGAATGTCAGCAGAAACCTCGATCTCGCCATTGAGCGGCGCGTCTCTGCGCGATCCTAATTCGTGAGATGCGTCTCCGCCCGATGGCTCCGAGCCCGTGGTGTTGTCATTGCCTGCAGCTTGGATGAATATATCCGGCCTGGAAACGCCATGTTGTTGAACGAGGTGCTCGACGGCTAGATCGGCTGCCTCCCGCGTTTCGAATGTGGCCCGAATGGTGGTGGTGCTGTTGTCCGCCATCGTGATCTCCTCGACTGGTGTTGTATTGACAACGTTCGAAGGACAGGAGAGTTGCGGGCTAACGGCATTGAGCAGCGGCCCCCAGCAACTGTGCCATTGTCCTCGCTGTATTATCTAGCCTGAAGAGACGGGCTGGCCCATTTCACTGGAATTGAGATCACCTATGAAACTATTCGCCGTCTGCATCGACCAGCCCGAAGCGCTTCCCGGAAAGCGAAACAAGACGGTGGCCAGCCGAAATACTCGGACCTGGCAATTGCGATGTGTCTGACCCTGCGTGTTAACTCTCGATCTCGCCGAACATTACCACCGAGGCCGTCGTTCGACCGGCGCGAATCTCAACGGTCGTTAAGAAGCTGCGTTAAGCCGTCGTTTCGTCCCTGACATGCTACCTGGTTAATATCAGTGGGCAGTTCCATAACAAATATTATGCCACATTGAAACTGTAGCCGCAAAGTTGGAATGTCCTGTTTCTGCAAAGTTGAAGTGTCACTCTCCCCGGATATGAACGGCTCCTGGGAGATTGCAGATGGGATTGATTGCGATGAGCGAGCGCGATCTGCAGCGAATCGAGATTCTGTCGAAGGTTGTCGCCGGCCGGATGCCGATGGTGACGGCGGCGCATGTGCTTGACTTGAGCGAGCGTCAGGTCCGTCGTCTTCTGGAGCGGATTCGGAATGACGGCGCAGCATCGATCCGTCACAAGGCGATCGGCCGGCCGTCGAACAATCGGATCAACGACGGTGTTCGAGACTATGCGGTGACGCTGGTTGGTGAACGCTATGCGGATTTCGGACCGACGTTGGCGGCGGAGAAGCTTGCCGAGCGCGATGGATTGCGTGTGTCACGCGAGACGTTGCGCAGCTGGATGGTCGATGCCGGACTCTGGCTGTCGCGCAAGCAACGGCGGACGTTTCATCAGCCGCGGCTGCGACGCTAGGCCTATGGCGAGCTGGTGCAGATCGATGGTTCCGAGCATCGCTGGTTCGAGGATCGCGGAGCTCCATGCTCGCTGCTGGTGTTTGTCGATGATGCGACCGGCAAGTTGATGCAGTTGCGTTTCGTGCGATCGGAAAGCGCCTTCACATACTTCGAGGCACTGGCGCTTTATCTGACGCGTCACGGCGCACCGGTTGCCTTTTATTCCGACAAGCATTCGGTGTTCCGGGTGGCGAAGAAGGATGCCAGGGGTGGTCAGGGCATGACGCAGTTCGGGCGTGCGCTCTCAGAGCTAAATATCGAGATTCTTTGCGCAAATTCGAGCCAGGCCAAGGGTCGTGTCGAGCGCATGAACCGGACGCTGCAGGACCGGTTGGTCAAGGAATTGCGGCTGGCCGGCATCGACACCATGGAGGCAGGCAACGCGTTCTTGCCAGGCTTCATGGAGGACTACAACAAGCGGTTTGCGATCGTCTCTGCCCGGCCTGAAGACCTGCATCGGCCGCTGAATCTGGCGCCGGATCGGTTGACCGAGATCCTGTGCAAGCGCGAGCAACGTTATGTCGGCGCGCAGCTGACTTTTTCGTTCGAGCGCCAGCGGATCATGCTGCAGGAGACCGAGGTGACGCGCGGTCTGGTCGGTCGCTATGTCGAGACTTATGCCTATGCCGACGGTCGCTTGGATGTGCGTTGGAAGGGGCATTCCCTACCCTACCGCGTGTTCGACAAGGATCAGCGGGTGACGCACGCGGCGATCACTGAGAACAAGCGGCTCGGTGATGTGTTGGCCTATATCAAAGAGCGGCAGGACGAGCGGGACAAACCTGACGTCAAGACCAACAGCGAGAAGCTTGGCTACGTCAAGCGAGGGCGCAAGCCAGGCCCGAGGACAGATTTTACAAACGATCCGGTGGTGATCGCGCGGCGCGAGAAGGCGCAGGCGCGGCTTGAAGCTGCAGAATGATGTCGATCACCCAGCCTCAAAGCTAAAGCCGAAGGGGTGGTCCTCACCCGCCCCGATCTGATCTTGCAACCGGGATCAGCCGCTCAGATCGGGGCTGCTCGACACCCAGGGCGGCGACCAGCCGGACATTTCTACTTTGCAAACCGGCGGACATTCCAACTTCCCCGCCACAGAAACCATTGGTGGTAATAATGTGATATAGCCATTTAAGATTGCGCACTTTGGTGGATTCCAAACAACGCGATCTGCACTGATTACTCCAGCCAGCGGTAGGATTGCGACCGACGGCAGAGCCGTACCTTGCGGGATCCATTGCCTGCGCTGGGGCGGTATATAGGCGGCGAGTACCAGGAAACGCCCATCAGACCCAAGCAGAATGCGCTACCGATGCCCGCAAGGCGAGGTTGTCCAGACTTCAAAGAAGAGAGCCGCCAGGATGAAGACGGTCAGCGGCTTTCAGGGCACGGCTTTGCGGTGTCACGCTCAGGAGGAAGACCAACGGCATCGCGGAAAGGAAGAGGATTTGTGCTCCGGTTTGGACTTTCGAATCGGCCTGTCTAAAATTCTGGACATGAATTGGCTTAATGACCAATTAAATGAACAAAACTTGACTTCAGACCATTATGCGGGTTCGCGATGAAGTTTCATGATCTTGTTGGCGGCTTCCTTAGGGTGCTCGTTGATCATTCAGGCATATGGTGTGGCGGACGAGCCTAGGTGTTCAGATAGCCAATGCCGGTCGAAATCTCGATGTTCGTGCCGAGCTGCGCCGACTGCTGCTGAAACCGGTGAAGCATCCTCTCGGCGTCGGCGCCGGTGGCCAATTCGGGTGCAAGGCGCCGTTCCAGGTCGCTGCTTTCTGCAAGTTCGCTGCCCCCAATGACGATCGGGTGAAACGAGATGCCTGCAAGATCGCCGTCGTTGCAAAACGTGCATAGACCAACGACACTTTCCCAGACTTCTCGTGCACTCCATGGCGATTTCCCGGATCGCACGTGAAAAATGAAATTGCCCAGACTGTAAAAGATAGGCCGGTACCGATAGATCTCGACAGGCTGGAGAACCGGAGCGCCATGGCTGACGAACATTGCAGCACCGGCATCGATGCATCTCTTCGCAACGCCCCCAACCCATTCCGGAACCTGGTACCAATCGGAAGCCCAGTGGTGATGGTGCAGGTAGGCGATAACCAAATCTCCTTCCTCTGCTGTGGCCGCAATCGCAGCAAGGTTTCGCGAGATGTCGGTTTCATCGACTTTGACATTTCGTCTGAAGCCGGTGGCCCGCCTGAATACAGCTCTCGAGATGCTGATCTCGTTCTCAGGATCGACATGGGGGGCGTCGTCCGGCTGGCTGTCATTGGCGAGGTCCATTGCGGTGTAGCCGACCTGATCGCGCACGAGACGCAATTGGTCGAATGCGGCAATATCGACATCGATGATCTTGCTCAGTTTCAGCCGGTTTACGCCAGGCCGCTCGGGGCGAATATTGGTAGAATCCGCCGCATACATGAAATCGGGCCCGGGTCCTCCATCCATGGCGACCAAAGCGACCTTCCTCCCACCTATGGAACCCCTTGCGGGGCGCGCCGCTGCAGTCTGATTGCGTCCAATACCCGCATGGAGGAAGCCTCGACGGTCTGCCTCCTCAAGAGTCGACAACACACCGCCAGGACCGAGATCGAAGGCATGATTGTTCGACAGCGCCAGCGCGTTGAAACCCAGAGCCTGCAAGCTGTCGAGAACGACCGGTTGGCTGCAGCCAAAGAACGAGCCCTTGAGCGGCCATCCGCCGTGGCTGCCGAGGATGGTGCTCTCGAAATTCGTGAATGCAAGATCGGCCTGGCCGAGTAGCGCCTGAACGCCGAGAAAACCTGGCGTGTTGTCGCCGCGAAGATCGTGCTTGATGAGCGATTGCCCGGTTGCCGCGATGGTGAACGTTTCTGTCATGAGGTATTTTTCCCGTCGCCGACGGCCGCGGCGCGAATGTGATTGAAGTTGGGGAGTGCCGGGATCGCCGTGGACCGGCGGTCCAGTGGCGTCGTCTGATCTTCAGTGGGTGAACCGCCGCGGACGGGCATCAATCAGGCTTCGCGTGTAAGGGTTTCGCGATCTTGCGAAGATGAAGTCCGAGGGCCCGGCGTCCTCGACCCGGCCATCCTTGAATATGTAGATGGCGCTGCAGAGGTCCTGTACGAGCGCGAGATCGTGGGAGATGAACAACATCGAGATGCCGCGCTCTGCGACGCTTTCCTTCAGAAGATTGATGATCTCCGCCTGCACAGACACGTCGAGCGCCGAAGTCGGCTCATCGGCAACGATGATCTGCGGCTTGGCAAGCAAGGCGCGTGCGATGCAAATACGCTGTTTCTGTCCACCCGAAAGCTGATGCGGATACCGGTCAAGGTGGCTCCGGGCCAAGCCCATCCGATCTATCATGGTGCCGATCTCAGACTCTTGCCCGCTCCCGCCGCGCGCGCCGTATCTGAAGCTTTCGCGAAGTGCTTCACCGACCGACATTCGAGGATTGAGAGATGCGGATGGATCCTGAAAAACCATCTGGATCCGGCCGAGCAGTCCGCTTCGGCGACCGGGCAGTATGAGATTGAAACCGGCGTCGTCGATCTCAAGCTGTCCTTGCGAGGCAGTCTCCAGGCCGGCAATGATCCGCCCCATGGTACTCTTGCCACTGCCGCTTTCCCCGACAATGCCCGTAACCTCGCCCCGGCGCATCTCAATGGAAATATCCTGCAACGCGGACACGACGAAACTGGGGTGCAACCATGCAAACCCCCGCCCGCCAAATGCCTTGGTCACACCCTTCGCACGAAGGAACGGCGATTGCGCCTCAAGCCCCCTCCCCGACATTTCCGACTGCCAATTGCCGTAATCGTCGGAGCGGCCCATTCGCAACACGGGTACCGCCGCCAGAAGGCTCCGCGTATAGTTCTCGCGCGGGTCGTCGAGGATCGCCGAGGTGGCACCCTGCTCCACGATCTGGCCATGGCGCATGACCGCGACCCTGTCGGTGATCTCGGCGATGACGCCCATGTCGTGCGTGACGAGAACGACGGATATCTGCGTTTCGTCCACGAGATCGCGCAGCAGCCCGAGAATCTGCTTCTGAACCGTGGCATCGAGCGCGGATGTCGGTTCGTCAGCGATAATGATCTCCGGACGCCCTGCCAGCGCGATCGCGATAACGATCCGCTGGCGCTGGCCGCCGGAGAACTGATGGGGATAGTTGCCGTGGCGTTCGGCAGGCTCGGGGATTCCCACGCGATGGAGCAGTTCGAGGGCGTGGTCGCGCGCTTGCTGCCGCGATGTCTTGCCGGTAGCCAGGATTGTTTCCTCGAGTTGGGCGCCGACCGTCATCAAGGGGTCGAGCGACGCCGTGTGATCCTGGAATATTGCCGAGATTCGGCGCCCAGCCGGTTTGTCCTCTGGCGGATTTCCCTCTTTGTGCGTGAGCTGCGAATCGAACCGGATGGTACCAGCCGCTTGTTCGAGTTCGGGCGCCAACAGGCCAAGCATCGCGTTGCCGAGCGTGGACTTTCCCGCTCCGGATTCGCCGATCAGACCAAGGATCTCCCCGCGGCCCACGCTGACGCTGACATCATCCAGGATTGTCGCGGAACCGGGAGTCCCGCGATACCTGATCGTGAGATTGCTGACGACCAGCAAATGGCTCTTGTCTTGACCAACATTCATAGCGAGCGGCTCCTGGGATCGAGGCGGCGGCGAACGTTGTCGCCGACGAAGTTGATGCTTGCGATGAGACCGAACAGGGCGAGGCCAGGGAAAAGGCTGATCCAATATTGGCCGGTCAAAAGGTACTGAAAGCCGCTTGCGACGGCCGACCCGAGAGATGGTCGGTCGATGGGAACACCGAGCCCCAGGAACGAGAGCGTTGCTTCCAGCGCCACGGCATGCCCCAGTTCGATCGGGATGAGGGTGATTGCCGGTGCGATGCTGTTGGGGAGCAGGTGGCGAAAGATGATCCGGAATCGCGGGAGCCGCAGCAGACGCACGGCGTCCAGGTACGGCTTGTTGATTTCGCTGAGCGCAATCCCGCGCGCAATCCTCGCATAGCCCGCCCATTGCACGATAATGATCGCCAGGATGATCCGGTCGATGCCCGGTCCGAGCGTGACGATTGCGATCAGGGCCACCAGGATTGTCGGCAGGCTGAGCTGGAGATCGACGATGCGCATGATGACGACATCGACCCAACGGCCGAAATAGGCAGCGCTCACCCCGGCGGCGAGACCGATCAGGGCGGCGGCCGCTGTGCTCGTGGCCGCAACGATCAGGCTGATACGCAAGCCGTAAAGAATGGTGCTCCAAATGTCGCGCCCAAGGCCATCCGTCCCAAGCAGGTAAAGATAGCCTCCGCCAGACGTGGTTCCAGGCGGTGATGACGCTTCCCAGCCAAATATCTGCAGCGGATCATAGGGATTCTGCGGAGCCACGATCGTTGCTGCGAGCGCAAGGAGAACAAATCCGGTGAGCACGACCGCGGACGGCTTAAGCCGTAAGCGCGCGGGATGCTTCCAGAGCGCGTGAAGAGTTTGTGCTTTCATCGTCTCTCCTTTCATCCCGATATCCGGACGCGTGGGTCGAGCACCGCGTAGAAGAGATCGACGACTGCATTGAGCGTGACGAAGGCGACGGTGACAAAGGTCAAGGACGCCATCAGGACGGGGCGATCCAGAAGCTGTATGGAATCGATCAGCAGCTTGCCGACACCGGGCCAAGCGAAGATCGTCTCGACGACCACCGCGAAAGCGAGCATGCCGCCGAACTGCATCCCGATCACCGTGACGATCGGAATGCTGATATTCGGCAATGTATGTCGAAACAGGATCCTCCTCGGGGTGAGGCCTTTGGCCCGACAAAAGCGGATGAATTCCTGACTTTCCACCTCGATCGTTCCCGATCGGGCAAGTCGAGCGATCAGCGCGACGTTGGGGATGGCGAGTGCCAGTGCCGGCAACACGATATGCCGCAGGCCGTCGATTGTGGCGAAACTCCATTCCCGCCCCAAGAGGACAACTGTGTCCCCTCTTCCGCCTGACGGAAACCAGCCGGTCAGGATTGCGCCAACCAGGATGAGCATCATGCTCAGCCAGAAGGAGGGAATGCTGAGCGCAAGCACGCTGGTGCTCAGGATGCCGCGATCAAGCCAGCTGCCTTGGAGTCGTCCGGCCACCAACCCGAGCAAGGTTCCGCCGCAGGCTGCGAACAACATCGCAATCGAAGCAAGTTCCATCGTGGCGGGCAATTTGCTCATCACCAGGCTGAACGCCGGTAGATGGTAGATATAGGATGTCCCGAAGTTGCCCGTGATGACGTTGCCGATAAACAGCAGGTACTGCCGCCAGATGGGCTGATCCAACCCCAAGGCGACCGATGCCCGCCGTATATCCTCGGCGGTCGCGGTTTCGATATTGACGATATTGTAGACAGGGTTGCCGACGGCATGAATGCCGATGAAGCCGATGAGCGACATGGCAAGGAGGAGCAGGAAGGCTTGGAAGAGCCTTCCCCCCACGGTGTTGACCAGGATCATGAGTTCACTCCCCCGAAGGGACGGCCTGCATCGCCGTGACCCAGCCGCGCGGATGGACAGTGAAGGCGCCGACTTTCTCGCGATATCCGACGATCAGATGGAAATGGTAGAGCGGGATCATTGGATAGTCCGCCATGACGAATTCGGTTGCGCGAGCCAGTGCCGCGCTTCGCTCCGGACCGTCCTCAAGAGACTTGGCCTTCGCGAGCATCTCGTCAAAGACCTTGTTCTGATACTTGCCGTAGTTTAGCGAGCCGGTGCCCAGCTCCTTGTTTGGCGAGCCAATCACGCTGTCGAGGCAAAGCGTTACGGCCTCACCCGAGCAGCCGCCATACCAGACCGGATAGACGCCATCGGATCTTTGCGTGGCAAAGACGGAGAATGGCGCGACGACCGGTTTGACCTCTACGCCGATCCGCGCCCAGTTCTGCGCGATAGCCTGCAGGGATTCGCCGTCGCCAGGATAGCGCCCTGTCGGACCCCCGAGTACGACACTGAAACCATCGGGATAGCCCGCTTCGGTCAACAGCGCCTTCGCGGCATCATAGTCGGGCGCTTCTGCCTTGAGCGTAGTCGAAGTCCCCGACAGGCCGGCAGGAAAGAGCTGCGCGGCCGCGGTCCCGTATCCGAGAAGAATCTTCTCGGCCAGGAACCGCCGGTCGGTCGCCATTGTCAAAGCCTGTCGGACCCGCTTATCACGGAACGGGTTCTTGATCGGATTGCCTGCCTTGTCTGTCACGCCCGGCGGCTCGTCTCTTGCCACGTCGAACTGCAGGAAATTCGATCGGGCGGCACTCGTGCTGCCTATCTTCACTCCATCCTGCTCGAGCCCGGACACGTCTCGCGCCGGGATATAGTCAGCGACATCGACATCGCCAGTCTTGAGAGCCGCAACGCGCGCTGCCGGGCTTTCGATAATCCGGAAAGTGACGTCCGACCAGACAGGTTTGCCGCCCCAATAGGAGTCGTTGCTGACGAGCTTGAGAACTTCACCCGACTGCCAGCTCTGGAACTTGTAGGGTCCGGTTCCCACCGGCTGAGCAGCCGAATTGAGCTCGTCGGTCGTCACATACCCGCCCGCCTTGTGGGGCATTATGAAGATTGACGACAGCGATAGCGGGAGCGTGGGAATATCGCTTCTGGTCTCGACGACGACCGTCAATGCGTAAGGCGCTGTTACCGACTTGATCGATTGCGTGTAGGCTCGAAAGCCCCCACTCGGCGGATTGAGGAAGTCGCGGACACGCTCGATGGAATAGATCACGTCCTGCGCCGTGAAGGGAGAGCCGTCATGGAAGCGGACCCCTTCCCTCAGCTTGAATTCCCACTGCGTCTTCGAGAGACGCTTCCATGAAACAGCGAGGCCCGGTTTGGGATCGAGGTGTTCGTCCTGATAGACAAGGCGCTCATAGATATGGGACAGCAGTGACGTATTCTCGTTGAGGTCAGCGAAATGCGGATCAAGCGTCATGAGCTTGAATTGCGTTCCCACACGCAGTTCCTCTGCCCAGCCCGCGGCGTTGATGGGCACGATTGTTCCTGCAGTGGTGACGGCCACGGCAAGCAGGATCGAGCGTAGTTTATGCAAGGATGGCATTACGATGTTCCCTCTTTTCATTAGGCGATAACCCTGCCGCGATGAGGCTTTGTTCATCGCGCGCGTCACCGTTTCTTCGAGGCGGTTTTCTCGCCTCGAAGCTCAGGTTTGATTGCGTTAGCAGTTCGAAGTCGTGATCGCTGTCGCTGCTACGAGACCCTGGCGACTGAGCGGCGTTCCGAAAGATCCGGAAGGGTGGTTGTATCGGGAGTGCTCGCCATCAGAAGGTCAGCAAGTGCCGACCGGATCTGGGGCCATGGGAACTCACCGCTACCTGGCACGGGTTCTCCCTGTTCGAGGAGGCAGTGGAGCTTGGCCATGGCAGAGACGGCTGATTTCCCCGATACGGACCACAGGTCCGCGGCCAGCAATTGCTCGCGCGCCGAAGCGGAGTCTTCCGCTGCTTTGGCGCGGCTATGACCAGCGACGTCGTCCACTGCGTCCCACTGAGAGGCACGGAATCCGACTTCCGGTTCCGAGCTGGACAGCGCTTTTGCGGGAGCGTCTCGTTCGAATGGCTCTGAGGGGGCAAAAGACGCGGATTCTGGTAGCGGCACACGTTGTTCGGTAGCGGCGGTTCGAAACAGCTCGCTCTCTAGCCTCTGTTGAACGCCGCAAAGACGGGAATAGTCAGAGTAGGCCTGCGACCAAGTCGACCATTTGGTAAGGGCCTCAGTCGTGTCGGCGCCGTTTGCGCCGCCCTTATTGACCGCGATTTCCGACAACAGACGCGCTGTGGCGGCGAGAAGGTTTCTATACCTGTTTGAAGGCAAAGTTCTGCTATTCTCAGAATCAGCCATGATCCGAGCTCCCAACAGCTTGATTGTGGTTAGGTCGGGCAGGCGTTCCAGCACCTACTCAACCGCAGGCGCCAATGTTTCCTACAAAATGATAGAAGTCAATCAGAAAGTTTGCCTTGAGGAACGATCATCTTACGGTGGAGCAGTGCCGCGGTGCACGAGCAATGTTGGGTTGGAGCCAGTCACAACTCGCGGAAGCAGCGAATGTGTCGCGTCAAACGATTGCTGATTTCGAACGCGGGGCACACACGCCCATAGGCAACAATCTGGCGAGTATCGCCGCAGCCTTTGAAAAGGCAGGAATCGATTTCATTGCTGAAAATGGTGGCGGCGTGGGCATTCGATTCAAGAGGCAGCCGCAGACCTAGTCAAATAGGGCCCTCGGCCGTCACTATCGAGATCCCGACCATTGCCATTCCTTGGACGCCGCGCTGATCGTGCCAGCGGCGACATGGTCTGAAAGGTTTGCCCAGACCGCTCCCTTCGTGAAGCTCGCCAGGTCATCGCTTGCTTGTAGGAGGGACAGTTGAGCGTAGGTCGCCAATAGAGGCGCAACGCTTCCCGCGAGCTCGAGTTCGCGAAGAGGGGCGCCATTTGCAGGCTTCAATGTGCGATGTCCCCAGAGACCTGGTCGATAGTCTCTCTCGAGTGCCTTCAGCAAATCAGAGTTCCCCGACCGCTCGGTCGCGATTGAGGCCAGATATCGCATGAGTGGATAGTAGATCGTCTGGCGGCAGCCTCCAAGAACCCTCGTTCCGGGCAGGATCGACATGACAAGGAAGACGGTGAACAGGTTGGGCACGATTCTGCGGGCGCGAAGCGACTGGGCAAGGCTGGCGGGGTCGTACGGAACCTGGAAATTTGACGGCCCCTCGGATTTCAGAGCGCGGTCGTGTAAGTGAAGAGGTGTCACCCTGCCGGCATTAACTCGCCAAAAGAAGTCTGTCGTACTTCGGATCCAACCACGCCAAACGCCGGCGTTCAGTTCATCGATCGCATCCAGGATAGCAGTGGCCGTCGTGCCGTCTCCCACGAAATGCGCCGACATCCAGGACTGCGCATCCTCGAGATGATCGGCAAGCAGATCGGCGATATCCAAATCGTCAAGCTGCAGCAAATTCACTGGTGTTCCGAACTTGCTTCGCCAGAGCGCTTGATTGGCCGCCTTGATCGCCGCCGCCGCCGATGGGAACTCTGCCAGCGGCATATGCCTCAGCAATCTGGCGACCGACGCTTTCGGGGCCATGCTGTTGCTCGGATCGGTGAGCCGAAACTTGTGAGGGCCGTTCGGGCAGCAGATGCTCCTGCCGTCCATCCGACGCCGCGGCAGGCCGAAGAGATTGTGGGCGACGCCCTGGAGTTCGAGCCAGCCGGGGCCCTTCTTCCCGGACTCACTGTAGGACGTCGTGGACACGGCATATTGGATGTGCCATTTCCGACCCTGTGCTTTGAGACCAAGCAGGCTGAACAGATGGGTGTAGAAGGCATCCGGCTCAACGACCAAAAGGCAATGAGGCCCGGTCTGGAGCACAGGCGAATCCAGAATTTGACGACTGGCGCCGGCTGCCTCCTGCGCGCTGAATCCTCCCCTCCGTGCCGCACGCTCAATGCAGGCAGCGAGGCGGTGCATCGCGGAAGCGCGCTCAGGACAATCGGAGCGAAACGGGTCGACGTCGTAAACCACCGATGCGAATGCATGAAGCGGACGTTGCCAGTATCGCGAGATATCAGGCATCAGCGCCGACAATGTGGTCCTGACGTCGGCTGCGCTGCAGTCCCTTTGGCTGTTTGCGGGCGCGGTGTCCGACATATCAAGACACCGCACCCGCTCTGGGGGCCACCAGCGTCATCATGTTGGCAGACCGCCAAGACAGGCTCGGTGTCAGCGGTTCTGCTTCTGTGTCCACGATCACCTTCGGCAAGGACTCATAGCAATAGGCTGGTGGGATCGCAGGCTTCAGCATTAGCGAAACCAGCTCCAGGATCGACGCCCGCGAATTTGACGCGACGATCGTATAGAAATTTCCGCTGTTCCAGGTCAGGACCGCATAGCGAAAGAAGCTAGCGAGGGCCGAGGTGGTAGTATCGATGTCGACCTGCAGGGTGGACATCGTCGCAACGACCTCGTCCTTCTTCTCGGCGATTTGGTTGGCCGAAAAGAACTGCGCCTTGAACTGCTCGTCCTTCTGCCGTTCACGCGCTTCGTAAACGCGGGGATCACGCTGCGCGAGTTTCTGCACCTGAACCAGAACACCGCCGGGCCTTATCCTGGGAACGACGAACTCCAACTGCTTCCTTCGGTCGCTGTCATACATCTGGAACGTCGTGTCCTCGACGAGAACATCAAATCCGCCTCTGAAGGCAACGAGATCCGGGTCCGTCGCATAGCGATCGGGATCGAGTTCGAAGAACGGCCCAAGGAAGAAATGGGCATGTTCACTTCCGCGATTGGCATAGAACGCATCGCGATTGGCTGCCGTAGGACTGCAGCATAGCGTTTCGATCCTCCCGTCACCGAGTGTGGCCAGCGCGCGCGACATGCGGCCGGTGCCAGTGCCAAGCGTGTAGATTGTCGTAGGAGAGCCACTGCGGGCCCATGTCTTCAAGGCAAAGGACAATATCGCTGCACCTACCCTGCACGCCTCTTCATATCGGAACGGGATGCTCGCGACATAGTGGATGTCGAACGTGCCGCGGAGACGCCGGTAGGTGTCGGCAAAAATCGCCACTTCCAAGTCGAAGTCGAGCATCCCCAGGTCTATTTCAGGTTCGCTTAGATCCGGTGCCCCGCCCTGGCCGCTCGCTGTCCTGTCGAAGAAGGCGGCGAAGGATGTCAGCCGAGGTGCGTTCCGCCATTTTTCGATTGTTTCCCTGTCCACCATGGCGATCTTCCTCCTCGGATGCAGATGGCGATGAATGTTCCCGGCTCGTGGCGCCGCTCATGTTTCGCCGCACTTACCGGTTGCAAATTTCGAGTGCTACCATCACTGACGCTGCAGGGACGACGCGGCAACCTGCCGAAATCGACAGGTTGACCTCCGCCGCAGGAAGGCGCGGTATCGAGGTCACCAACGGGACAGTCGAGGTTACAGGGAGATCAGTTCAAGAAAGCTCGCCTTCGCGACGGCCTGATGGCTCGTCGAGGCGCCTAGCTTGAGCCTCGCAGATCGCAGGTATTGTTTTACGGCGCTCTCGGAAATGCTTAAGGCCGCAGCGATCTGTTTCGAGAGCCGGCCTGCCGCCAGCAGTTCCAGGCACTGCCGCTCGCGCCGGGAGAGGTCGCGATAGCGGCTGGCATCGCGAAGGCCGGTGACCGCAAGCACGGTTTCGTCGACATAGTGGGATAGAATGAGCAACTCGTGAATGCTTTCGGTACGCAGTCTCAACCAGTCCCGTCGAGATCGATTGCACGTGACCGAGAATAGACAGCGTTCTCCCTCTGGCCCTCGAATTGGAATGGTCAAACCATGTGGGCCGATATCGTGATGCCTCGCCTGATTCAGAAGGCTGGCTGCGCTCGGCGGCTTCCAATCGAGCGATGACCAGTCCACCGGCAGATGGCCCCATCGCAGGATATCGATCACCGGGTCAATCACGAAATAGTGGTTGTCGAGATAGATCGCAGTCCAGGCATCGGGATAAGTGGTGCAGACGTAGGGATTTCGCTCTGATCGGCTCCTGACGGATGCGACCAGGAACGTCATATGAGACAGGCCATAGCGCAGGCATAGGCTCCGCAGCGACGGGGCAAGTTGATCGCGATTTTTGGCCAGTCTTAGGGTCGCGAGCGACGCAGACAGTCGATCTCTCATTCTATGGGCCTCTCGTAGTCGCTGCGCCGTCGTGGCGCGGCCGGACGCACAATTGCTGCCAACCACGCCTCCAAGCGCCAATGCTAGCTGAAGGACTGCGGCTTTGAAAATTGCAGAATCTACGAGTGCAGGGCCCATGGGCGAACACCCAGGAAGACCGCGCGGGATCGTGTTTCTGGTCGTTGGCGCAGGCATCGTCACAACCGCTCGCGCGATGAGCATGACCTTCCTCGCGATCGAACTGCAGCGAAAGTTCGGACTAGGCCCGGCGGCGATTGGATTTTTACTCGGGATTGGCCCGCTGCTGGGCGCGGCGATAGCCCTCTTTGCAGGATCAATGTCGGACCGGGTGGGCCGGCGGCCGCTTCTTGTTCTGACGCTGATGGCGATGGCATTTGCGATGATCGCAATCGGCCTTGCTGGCTCGGTGGTGTTGTTTTGCCTGGCACAGACTTGCGCCGCGATTGCGATCGCTATTTATGGTCCTCTTTCCAGAGCGTTGATCAGCGATATCTGCCCCGAACCGCTTCGCCTCAAGTATTTTTCCTGGCGTTACACGGCGTCGAATGTTGGCTGGACAGTTGGGCCGATAATGGGAGTGGCCGCTGGTCTCGCACCAACGGTGCTCTTTGTCGGCGCAGGGTGTACCTATGCAATTCTTGCGCTGGCGCTTCACCTTGTGCATTTGCCGGACCTGCGATCCAGGCACCATATTCAATCGTCGATGGCGATGCCATTGGTTACAAGTATCAAGCTCGCGATCCGTGACCCGAGGATGATTTGTTTCGCAGCGGGCGGCACGCTGTTGGTTGCCGTTTATGGCCAATGGACCGCGACACTTGCGCCTTATCTTTCCGCCAACATTGTCGATGGCGTTGAGATCTTCGCCTATCTGGTGTCGATCAATGGCGCGGTGGTCTTGTTCGGCAACCAGGTCGCCCGGAAACTCATCGAACGTGTCGGCGCATTGCATGCGCTCGTAACAGGCTGCGCAATGTTTGCGGCCAGCCAGGTTGGCTTCATGCATTCCTCTGGTTGGATGGGCTTTGCAATTTCCATGATCGTGTTTACGATCGGCGAAATTCTGGTCGTTCCCTCCGAATACGTGCTGGTTGACGGTATCTCGGATGAAAGTAAGAGAGGGAGCTACTATGGCGCCTATGCACTTTCTAGCGCCGGGAGTTTCTTGGGACCCGCACTCGGTGGGCTGACATTCGACATTCTGGGCGCACCGGCGATGTTTGCTCTCTTTGCCGGATTCGCCGTAGCTAGCGCCGTTCTTTACATGTTTGGTAGCGGCAGGCCCGCGCGTTCCGATCGATGAAGAGACCAAACGCGAACAGATCAGCAATCTCTCCTGCCGATCGGCGAAACCAGACGCGAGAAACCTTGCGACGCTCAGACTCGGACCGAGAGCTTACCAATCCCGCTCTCTTTTGATGGCGTCCTGGCCCAGAGCCGGATCTTCCACGATCAACCCTCAAGGGGTCCGCTAGCCAGCTGCGGCCACTCAGGCTGCGCCATCGCGGTGATCGCGCCCGTCCCCGGGCCTCCTTGGGAGCCATCGAGCGGGAAGTGGCCCGCTCCCGGATGGAGCCTCTCAAATGTCGCACGATCTCAGCCTCGCACAGTCCCACGCCTTCCAGCTTGCCCGCGACCTGACGGTCCCGGTGACCGTCTTCGAGGTCGACGGCGAATATGGTGTGCTGCCCTCGAACGAGATCGACGCAAGCGACGACCTTGAGGTCATCCATGAATTTCATCCATTCGGGGCTCATTGAGCCCTGCTTTGCCTTCGGCTGGCGCTTGCGAGCCGGCGGCCGCAAGGGAGGCTGCGCCGCGGCTGGCCCAGATGGCACTCATAGATTCTGCGGTTGCCAGCCGCGCCCTTGCGTCCTTTGCTCTTCGCGCCCGTCGGGAATTGGCCCGCATGAAGCGGGAAGGAAAGAAATGAGAGGCCGGTCGAAATGCGACTGAAAGAGAAAGAATGAAGAGAACCGAGATCGAGCTATTGCGGGAAACGATTGGCTGCCAGGCGGTGCTGGAAACGTCCGGATTCGCCCTTGACGCCAAAGAAAGCACCAAGCGCGCGATGAAGTATCGTCGCGACAGTGAGATCATCATCGTCACGCATTCCGGCCGTGGATGGTTCGATCCCCTCAGCGACGCGAAAGGCGACATTTTCGGCCTAATCAAGGTGTTGGAGGGTTGCGATTTCCCCGAAGGATGCGCGCGAATTGCAGACCTTTTAGGGGTCCCGCCGTCAGACACACAGCGGCACCAGGATGACCGCGAGCCGGCGATCCGAACCTCGCTTGCAGACGATTGGGATCGCCGGAGGCCACCATGGCCTGGCTCAGCGACGTGGCGCTATCTCCGTTGGGATCGCTCCCTGCCTGCTTCCATCATGCGCACGGCCATCGCCCAAGGACTTCTCCGTGAGGGGCCGTGCGGCAGTGTATGGGCCGCGCACAGGGACAGCTCCGGAGCCATAACCGGTTGGGAAAGCCGCGGTCCAGAATGGCGGGGCTTTGCGACCGGCGGCACCAAGACACTATTCAGGCTCGGCCCGAGCACTCCCACCCGGTTCTGCGTCACCGAGGCGGCGATCGATGCGATGAGCCTGGCTGCCATAGAGGGCATGCGGGATGCGACGTGCTATCTGAGCACCGGCGGAGGATGGGCGCCGGCGACCACGGCGGAATTGCGTCAGTTGGCAACAGCCTCCGACGTCCAACTCGTCGCCGCGACCGACGCCAATTCCCAAGGCGATGTCTACGCCGACCGCCTTCGCACTATCGCGGAAGACGCGGGCTGCGGATGGCTCAGGCTGCGTCCTCCGGAGAACGATTGGAATGAGGTGCTGAAAAAGCGGGAAAGAGAAAGAAGGGAAATGAGGTTTGGGAAAGGAAGCGTGCCGCATTCCCACCGGTCGCGTCAAGGGAAGCTTTGCCCGGCTGCGCAGGCCCTTGACCCGACCGGCCGTGATGCCGGCAGCGAGGGGAGGGTCATGAAGGACTGAAGAGGAACATGAGGTCTTGAGGAGCCTCGGCGCTTCGGTCCGGCAGAAACCGAAGGAGCCGTCGATGACAAACCTGAGCCCAATCCGAAAGGTCTTCCAGGGGATGACCACGCGCCAACAAATGTTCTCGCTTTTTGATCGCCATGCCCAACGCCCGAACCGATGGGAAGACGATGCGTCCGCGCTCTATGCCGGCGAATGGTTCGAAATCGCTGAGACAGAGCACGACACCATGTTCGAACTGCTGCCGCCGCTCTGGATCCGCGGCTCGATGTTCGCCATGCGCGAGTTCCTGACCGGGTCGGTGACGTCAGTGTTCTTCACCCTCAGAATAGACGGTGTGATCCGCCATTTTCATAGCTATTGCGATCTCTCCTGCCCCGGCTCGACCGAGGCGATGCGAGTCGCGATCATCGAGCGTGAAAGCCGGCCGATCCGTGCCATGACCCGCGACGAGCGTCTCGAACACATCTGGAGCAGCACGACCGATGGCTATCGTGGTTATGCCGGTGATCGATGGCCTGAGGATGCTCGAGGGCAACGGACAGTCGTCCTTTACGGCGGCCCGGAAGGCACGTTTCTGAAACTGCTGACCGACCTGTCGAATGACGAGATCTCGGCAAAGCTCCCTGTCCACCTGCGGCACCTGCCGGAGCCGATCGCCGCCTGACCACCACACAATTCTCACGAAATCCACGCGTCAATCGCCTTCCGGTTCGGCGGGCGTCTTGTTCTCTCGAAGGAATGACCTCAGTGAACCATGACCCCTTTACATTGGACCTGTTTGGCAGCTCCGCCCTCTCCTCGGGACTGCGCCTCGGCGTAACCGCGTTTGGCGGGTACGATCTCGTCGCTGCCAACGATGATGATACTGATCCGACACCACCCTCGCCCTCCCCGGTGCCTGCACTCGGTCTCGCGATGGCGGTGCCTTCGCCTTTGGCGATGAACTGAAGGAGAAGCGCCGGCAACTGCACGAGGTCGACGATGATCTCGCCGAGACTGCGCGCCAGGACGCGACGGTCGTCAAGGCGGCCTGACCCAAGAAGGAGCTTATAAGCAGCGCAGCATTAACATGGCTGCATTGCACAATAAATGTTTTACGATTGGTCAAAAATCGGGCATGTTGCCTTCAGTTGATGCGCATGGCGGTTTCCTCCCAGTGCCGCTGCATCAGCTGTTCCCCTCTGGAGGTTTAAGATCTCCACACTTTATGGGCCGCGGCTTTCGCCGGCGGCCCTTTTTTCTTCTGCATAGCCGGCTCAGTTTTTTGCCGATGCAAGTGTCGTGTCGTCATCCAGAGTGAAGTATGGCCGTTCGCCTCGGAAGAGCGCGCGCACCAACGTGGTCTTGCCGCACTGGCGAGGTCCGTTCGCGAGGACAACCGGTGTATCGGTCATTGCGATAGCCACGCGTGCAGATGCGGCTCTTGGAAACAGCGAGTCAACATTGTGATCGTCGGTCAAAAATCGAATTCCTGAAAACAGCTCTTTTCGAACGTCCAATCCGGAAACCAGCCTCGTCCAGTTCGGAATGCAAGCTCGTCCAATCCGGAAAGTGTGTTCGTCTATCTCGGAGACAGCGAGGGAATGAAGGGATTGAGAAGGGAAATGGGAGGATACCCGATCGCAGATCGACCGTCCCGTCGACGCTTCGCTCAACCGCCCCGTCCTCAACCCGGCCTGTCGTACTCGCATGGCTGCGCCTTGCTCGCCCAGACCGGCAGGGTCGCTCCGGCGCAGTTGCACCGGCCCCGCCGCTCCGCAGTCCGGTAAGTGTCTTCGGAAAGAACTGAGGACGAAACAGGAGCGGTTCGCCGTTCCGCAACTCGGGCAAGGAGCTTCCCATGCACATCATCAAGATCGATCCGCGCGTTCTGAACGAAAACCCCGACGATATCAGGCGGTCAAAGTCTACCCCGCAGGCCGACGCACTGCTGCTCGCGACCGTAAAGGCCGTCGGCATCATCCAGCCGCCGGTCGTGTCGGCGCAGCCGGACGGCGGCAATGGTTATGTCATCCAGGCCGGTCACCGACGTGTCCGCACGGCGATCGCAGCAGAGCTCGAGGAAATCGAAGTTCTGGTCGCAGAGGCGGCCAACGACAATGGCGCCATGCGCTCCATGGTCGAGAACATCGCCCGCGAGCCATTGAACCCGGTCGACCAATGGCGCGGCGTCGAACGCCTGGTCGCGCTCGACTGGAGCGAGGAAGCGATCGCTGTCGCTCTCGCCCTTCCCGTCCGCCAGATCAAGAAGCTGCGGCTGCTCGCCAATGTTCTGCCGGCGATGCTGGATCACATGGCCAGGGGCGACATGCCCAACGAGCAGCAGCTACGCACAATCGCAGCGGCGTCCCAGGAGGATCAGAGGCAAGTCTGGAAGGCGCAGAAGCCGAAGAAGGGAGACACCGCATCCTGGTGGCAGATCGCCAACGGACTTTCCAAGACCCGGATGTTCGCCAGGGACGCGCGCTTCGGCGATGATCTGCGCGAGGCTTATGGCATCGAATGGGCGGACGACCTGTTCGGGCCGGCCGACCAGGACAATCGCTTCACCACCAATGTCGAGGCTTTTCTCGGCGCCCAGCAGGAATGGATGACCTCCAACCTGCCCAAGAACGGCGCCATCGTCGAGGTGAACAATTTGGGTCAGCCCGAATTGCCGAAAAAGGCAAGCCAAGTCTACGGCAAGCCCGGCAAGGGAGATCTGACCGGTCTCTATCTCGATCGCGAGGGCAAGGTGCAGACAGTCCATTATCGCATGCCGGAATCGAAAACCGAGAAGGGTCAGGCCTCCAATACTGGCGACACACCGGCCGAAGACGATAGCAGCGTCACGAAGTCTCGGCCCGATGTGACCCAGAAGGGTCAGGACATGATCGGCGACTTCAGGACTGATGCGCTGCACGAGGCCCTCGCCCGCGCGCCGATCGAGGACGACATGCTGATGGCATTGCTCGTGCTCGCCTTCGCCGGCTCGAATGTGCGCGTTGATTCCGGGGCGGGTGGCATGCACTACGGCGGGTCGCGCTTCGGTCGGCATGCAGCACGCCTCTTTACCGAGGATGGTCGACTGTCCTTCGACATGGACACCGTGCGCGTTGCTGCGCGCGGCGCGCTGATCGATGTCCTCTCGTGCCGGCGCGGCATGTCGAACAGCGGCGTTGTCTCCCGCGTCGCCGGCGAGGCGATCGGTGCCGACAGCTTCCTGCCCAACATGGGCACGGAGGACTTTTTGATATGCCTGTCGCGCCAGTCGCTCGAGGCTGTTGCAAAGGACGTTGGCATTCAGCCACGTGCCCGCGTGCGCGAGACGCGTTCGGCTCTGGTCGAGCACTTCGAAGGTGATGCAGTGCTCGTTCACCTGGCCGCATTGTTCCCTCCCGATCCCCAGGACATCACTGCGCTTCTTCGTCATGGCGACCGTGGCGACGTTGGTGATGACGAAACCGCGGCCGACCCGGTGGAAAGCGATAGCAATGTCGATAGTGCAGACGATATCGAGGCGCCTGTTGACCTCAATGATGAGGGTGCCGGCACGCTCGACGATCACGAAAGCGCCTACGGTATCGCCGCCGAGTAGTCGTTTCTCCCCGCGGACCAAGCGCCGCTGGCTATAGCCGGCGGCGATCTCTTCTATCGACATTACAGGAGATTGCCATGAGCCAGCATCTGCTGCTTGTGAGGATGGAAGCTGCCCATCAGTTGACCCAGCGCCAGCTGGACCTCATTCATCGTCAGATAGCCATGCGGACTGAGCGTCTGACTGTGACCGACAAGGCCAAAGCCAGGTCGCATCGCCGAGGCCGAACCAATTGGACACGTTCCGACGAACAGATGTTTCACGATCACCTCGATCGGCTGACATTTGAGCGTCGGTCCGAGTTCGATGCCCTTTCGCGCAAACTAACCCGGCAGGAATACGCGATCGTGCTGGTCCGCAAGAAGCTGGACGTCGAGCTGGACGCGGAGGTGCATTGAGCCCGGCCACCCAAACCTTCGTCGTTCGAGCGGTTCCCCTTAGCAGTTCATCGCATTCCAGGCGGGCCGGGGCCAATCCATTCGCGTCCCCGTTAGCGCGGCATTCCCTTGCCGGAACACCCTTCGTTTGGTCACGGTCTAAGCCGGCGGCCGGTCGTTTCAAGGCCGCTAACGCGCCGCGGTGCGGCCTCAACCCCCTCACTTCGCAAGTCGGCCCAGCGTCCTGCGCGGGATAATGATCCCACTGGTCCGCAAGGCAGGCACGCTCATTCAGGGATTTCGGACCTGTGAAAGTGCCCGTCTTTCGCCAGCTTTTTTCGACCGTACCGAAGGGCGCTCCGGCAAGGGGCCGGCGCAAAGTCTTCGGAGAAATCGAAAGGATACAGAAATGGCCAAGCCCGCAAACAACTCTCGCCAATCCGCCCGCGTCGTACCGCTCCGCAAGGGCGCGACCATCGAGATGGTCCGGCTGACATGCCCCGACAGCGCCCAGGCGCTCAAGATCGCCGAGAGCTTCGGGACCGCGGTCGTCGACAGCGAGGGTATCCGCGCTCTCCATGAGCGCCTGATCTCCGAGACGGCAGACGCTCTCAGCGAGGGCCTTGGCGACCGTGCCATGCAAATCCACCTGTAGCGCATCGTCGGCGCCTTTGTCGGCTCGGCCCACGGCGCCGGCCAGTTCTACAGCAAGGCCGTCACCGAAGCGCGCGACGCCACGGCCAGGGCCGCGAACGACACCCGTGACGAGGACCGCGACGGTCCCGTCGGATATGACAGCGCCGCGCACCGCAAGCGGGAATTCGCGGCCGATATGGGGATCCAGGCCCACTCGCTGCGCATGGCCGCCGAAGGTGCCGTCGCCGCCTACAAGCACATCGTCGGCGAAAGCTGGAAGCCTTTCGATAGGCCGGTCGAAAACGCCGGCCATGCCGTGGACCGCAAGGCGGCTGCAGCGCAGATATCGGCCTTCGACTGACACCATCTGGGCGGGGTTCGCCCCGCCTCTACCCTTTCGGCCGTTCCTTCGGGGCGGCCTTTTCGCATGTCGGCTCTCTCCTGAGGAAAGGGAAAGAAGGAGGGTCTGACCGATCCATCACGCCCCGTCTCGTGCGTCGGACCTGCAGGAGCCGCCGCCAGCCCGCAACGGCTTCGCCGTCCTATACTTCGTTGCGGCCGTTCCGGTGCGGGCCATCGGCTCCCGGGCTCCTGCCTTCTGGCCTCCGCGACGGGACCGCTGATGGAGCGGCTCCGAATAGTGGAGATGAGCAATGAGCAAGAAGATCGAAAGCCAGCGTACCGATATCTATTCCCGGATCACCGCGCGGATTATCGAGGAGCTCGCCAATGGCGTCCGTCCCTGGATGAAGCCGTGGAATGCGGCGAATACGGATGACCGTATCACCTATTCGGGGATGAACGTGCTCCTGCTCTGGTCCGAGCAGATGTCGCGCGGTTTCACCTCATCGATGTGGATGACGTTCAAGCAGGCCCTGGAGCTCGGCGGGGCGGTTCGAAAGGGCGAGACGGGATCAACGGTCGTGTTCGCGAGCCGCTTCACCAAATCCGAAACAGACGGCAAAGGTGGTGAGATTGATCGGGAAATCCCGTTCCTTAAGGCCTATTCCGTGTTCAATATCGAGCAGATCGATGGCCTGCCTGATCATTATTATCACCGGCCGGCGCCGGTTCTCGATCCTGTTGGCCGGATCGAGCAGGCGGATCTATTCTTTCGCACTACCAGTGCTGTAATCCGTCACGGTGGCAACCAGGCCTTCTACGCCCCCGGTCCGGATCTGATTCAGATGCCGGCCTTCGAGACCTTCAAGGACGCGGCAAGCTATTATGCCACGCTGAGCCACGAGGCGACGCATTGGACAGCTTCAGAGACCCGGGTCGGGCGAGACCTCTCGCGCTACGCGAAAGACAAGACCGAGCGCGCACGCGAAGAGCTCATCGCAGAGCTGGGGAGCTGCTTCCTCTGCGCCGATCTCGGCATTGCACCTGAGCTCGAGCCGCGGCCCGATCATGCCTCCTATCTTCAGTCCTGGCTGAAGGTGTTGGCCGACGACAAGCGTGCCATCTTCCAAGCGGCCGCACATGCACAGCGCGCGGTAGCCTACCTGCATGACCTTCAACCCGCAGCAGGCAGCGAATCCCGGGCCGCATAAGCGGCTTATTGGCGACGGTCGTCCCCGCCGGCGGCCGTCGACACGGAACCTTGTGCGTCATCCTGCTGATCAGCGTTCAGGCTGAGATCGAGCTTTCCCCAGATCGAGGGCTTTCCCGCACCGGACTTGGGTTTGCGGGATGGCTTCTTCTCGACAATGAACGGCTTTGTCTGCTGACGTATGGATCCTCCGGGCGGCGATTCGCGCGGTGACGCTATCGCGTCATGGGGTGTGCCAGTCGAACCGATGAATGCGGAACGGCGGATAGCCCCGGCCTTCCAGGGGCAGGGAACTCGGACATGTGAAGTCGCCCAGTGCCGTGAGCACGCTTGTGACCGCCATCGTCATATTCCTTTGCACGTGGTTTGGCGCACATCAGCGGGCTCGATGAGGCATGTCTGACCGGAGATCGGCTTCACCTCGATCGTCCTCCCGCAACGGCAATTCCCAGATTTCTTACCCCTGAAGGCTACGCCTTCTTCCTCTCCGACTAACAAATCTGCGACTTGCCGCCCTCCACGGTGTTCCGGCCCTATGGGTGCGGTCCGATCGTCCCCGGTCTTTGCGACTGCCATCGAGGCCGCGATGGGCGCGGCCCGATTGAGCGAAAAGGAACTACGACAATGGCTACCATCGGCACCTTCACCGCAAACGACAACGGCTTCACCGGCACCGTCCGCACTCTGGCGCTCAACGTCAAGGCTCGCATCGCCCGCGTCGAAAACCCCTCTGACAAGGGACCGCACTTCCGTATCTACGCCGGCAATGTCGAACTCGGCGCCGCCTGGCAGAAGCGCTCCAGCGAGAGCGACCGCGACTACCTCTCGGTCAAGCTCGACGACCCGAGCTTCCCCGCTCCGATCTACGCCACGCTCACGGAGGTGGAAGGCGAAGACGGCTACCAGCTCATCTGGTCCCGCCCGAGCCGGGACTGAGTATCCCGAGGCCCCGCCCAAAAGGCGGGGCCGACCTTCGCGAGTCGAATTCAGCCCCGTGCATTGGGTGGAAATGGATGGACTATTGGATGGCGCCGTGCAATACCGTTTTGGATGGAAACGGATGGATTAATGGATGCAGGCTCTCGACCTGGCGAAACTTCGGATCACCCCAGAAATCCTTTCGCTGATCGCTGAGATCGACGAATTCAAGGGTGCATGGCGCGCGCTGGGTCGCATCGCCCCGGACCGGCTATCCAGTCTGCGACGGGTCGCCACGATCGAGAGTATCGGATCCTCCACCCGCATCGAAGGGGCAAGGCTGAGCGACCGCGAGGTCGAACGATTGCTCTCGAACCTGCGCATCGGCTCATTCTCCACACGTGATGAGCAGGAAGTCGCTGGCTATGCCGAAGTGATGGAGACGATCTTCTCGGCTTTCGACACAATCCCACTCAATGAAAATCACATCCGCCAACTTCATCGAGACTTGCTCGCTTACTCGACCAAGGATGAACGGCACCGGGGAAGCTGGAAGACGCTTTCCAACAATGTAGAAGCTTTCGATGAAGACGGCCGAAGCCTGGGCATCGTGTTTGAGACCGCTTCCCCCTTCGACACACCAGGCCGAATGGCGGATCTCATTGCATGGCAACGAACACAAGAAGAGGACGGGACATTTCATCCCCTGCTTATCGTAGCGGTTTTCGTCGTCGTCTTCCTCGAAATTCACCCGTTCCAGGATGGCAATGGCAGGCTCTCGCGGGCTTTGACAACATTGATGCTTCTACAGGCAGGCTATGCCTATGTGCCCTACAGCTCGCTCGAAAGCGTCATTGAGCAAAACAAGGAATCCTACTACCTCGCTCTGCGCCGGACACAAGGCACGATCCGGACTGACCAGCAGGATTGGAATCCCTGGGTCGAGTTCTTCCTCCGAAGCCTCCAACGCCAGAAGCAGCGCCTGGAGCGCAAGATCGAGCGCGAGCGCATTCTGCTCGGCGACCTGCCCGAGCTTTCCGTTGCGATCCTCGAGTTGGCCCGCGAGCGTGGAAGAGTGACCGTGATGGATGCAGCAACCGCCACCGGCGCAAGCCGCAATACCGTCAAGGACCATCTCCGGGCATTAACCGAGCATGGACACCTGTCCCTGCACGGGGCAGGTCGTGGTACCTGGTACAGTCTGAGCTGAAACGACACGTGAACAGCAGAGCCGAGGACGCTGCGTTATCGATCATGAGGTCGCGTTTGCCATGGTCATATTCCTTCGCACGTGGTTGGCGGCGCATATCAGCAGGCTCGATGAGGCATGTCTGACCGGAGATCGGCTGCGCCTCGATCGTCCTCCCGCAACGGCAATTCCCAGATTTCTTACCCGTGAAGGCTACGCCTTCTTCCTCTCCGACTAACAAATCTGCGACTTGCCGCCCTCCACGGTGTTCCGGCCCTATGGGTGCGGTCCGATCGTCCCCGGTCTTTGCGACTGCCATCGAGGCCGCGATGGGCGCGGCCCGATTGAGCGAAAAGGAACTACGACAATGGCTACCATCGGCACCTTCACCGCAAACGACAACGGCTTCACCGGCACCGTCCGCACTCTGGCGCTCAACGTCAAGGCTCGCATCGCCCGCGTCGAAAACCCCTCTGACAAGGGACCGCACTTCCGTATCTACGCCGGCAATGTCGAACTCGGCGCCGCCTGGCAGAAGCGCTCCAGCGAGAGCGACCGCGACTACCTCTCGGTCAAGCTCGACGACCCGAGCTTCCCCGCTCCGATCTACGCCACGCTCACGGAGGTGGAAGGCGAAGATGGCTACCAGCTCATCTGGTCCCGCCCCAGCCGGGACTGAGTATCCCGAGGCCCCGCCCAAAAGGCGGGGCCCCTTCTATTATCACTTATGAAGCCAGGACCGGGTCTCGAACCCGAGCCTGACTTTTTTTGTGCCATACGGACAGGTGGTTGTCTGCTCAGATCGAATATGGTGCCGGGCCGCAATGCCGGCTTCAAGGACGCGCGGTCCCCCCAAATTTCAGCCGCGACCCTCACGGGCCTCGTCAGAAATTCGGCTCCCCCACTCGCCGGCTCCGCCGGTCGCTCTCGCGATCCCTGACCCCGCCATTTCGGCCCGCCCCCCAAACTCGTCTTTCACGAACTCAAGGAGATGAGACAATGACGATCGAACAGCACATTGAAGACCTGCGTGGCGAGCTGAAGTGCGCCTTTGATAGCGCCGAGCGCCGCCAGATC
Organism: Rhizobium sp. SRI_017; assembly: GCF_057586295.1. Lineage (NCBI taxonomy): Bacteria > Pseudomonadati > Pseudomonadota > Alphaproteobacteria > Hyphomicrobiales > Rhizobiaceae > Rhizobium > Rhizobium sp. SRI_017. Next base: position 271,834 of record NZ_JBYCZP010000008.1, read on the forward strand.
GAGGCCGAGCTCGAACTTGCCCAAGCCGACCTGGTCGTGATGCTGGCCGAACAGGTCGGCTCCGTTGAAGCCGAGCCGCCCTTCTGAGGGCGACTTCTCCCGCTTCGTCACAGCGCCGCCCGCGCTGGCCGCGCTTACTTGTTCAGGGCATCCTTCAGGGCCTTGGCAGGCGTGAAAGTGAGCTTCCTCGCCGCCGCCACCTTGATCGTCGCGCCGGTCCCCGGATTACGCGCCTCACGCTCTGGCGTATCCTTCACCTTGAACTTGCCGAAGCCTGGGATTGAGGTTTCAGCACCGGATCCCGCGGCAGCGGCAATTGCAGCGAACACAGCTTCGACGATTGTCTTGCTTTGAGCTTTGGTCAGACCCTGTTCGCTTGCGATCTTGTCGGCGATTTCATTCGTTGTCGTCATTGGCGTTCCCCTTGTTGACGGCGAATCCATGTCAGCAATGGGGAATGCTGTCATCGGCGCAACGCGGCAAATCCCCAATCAATTTTGAGATTTTCCACCGGGTGGCACCGGCCGATAGCCTTTTCGCCGCTTTTCGCGAAGAATGTCGAGGAAAAGGATGAGCGCCTGCTTTTCGTTTTCGAAGAAGTGTATCCTCTCCTGGCCGCGTGTTCCAATACGCCCCCAATTGCGAACCACCGAGATGTTGCCGAAGAGCGTCGGCTCAATCGCCAGTCGATAGTAGCGCGCCATGTTCCTAGTGGCGTCGAGGCGCTGGATGTGAAGATGATAGGCCGAGTAGCTCATGGTTTCAGTTTCGCGCGAGCACCGAACCGCGTCCAACGACTTATCTGAATCGATCACGCGGCATCGATTCACGCCGGTGATGATTCTCAGTGGCGAGTCCAAGCAGAGCCACTTGCCGGGGGTAGTCGGTCCCGGGTTCCGCGCGGCGCGGCGCTAACCCTCCTGCGGCTACCCTGTTAACCGGTCAAGCGGCGCGCGAACGGGCGCAGGATGCGGGGTGCATCCTCTGCCTCGTATGCTCATCCTCCGAAGAAATAGTCGACGACCGGTGTTCAGTGTTTTCAAGGATTGTGGTGTTCGCCCGGCGTCAATCGCACCAGCTGCGACGGTGTCCCTCCCAATGCCGGGCCAGGCCTTCGGCGATAAGAGTTTCGCCTATCGAGGATCCTTTTCGCAGCACGATCCGCAACTTTCGGCCATTGCGATCTTCGTCGCGAGATCCCGTCACGAGGGAAAACGCCCCTGCATTGAGAAGCCCGAGCAGACGATATTTTTCAGCTTCACCGAGCTTAGCTTCGCGCGGGCAACGCGGCGGGCTCAGTTCGGGTGTATCGATGTCGGCAATTCGGATCTTTTGACCGCGAAACCAGAAGGTATCCCCATCGACAACGCAGTTCGTTCGCGGCGAACCGCTGCAGATCGAGAATCTGGCTGAATGGCTGTCGCTCATTGCCGCAGGAGCGCCGGCCGTTCCGACGATGCCAATCAGCATGACCGTCATGGCCAAAATGACTTTAGTACCCTTCATCCACATCCCCTATTTCGTTTTGCCGAATCTGTTTTCGGCGACGCAACTTTTCATGTCATTGCGGCGGAACCAGATGGCGCGCCCGCATCTGAGCGGCGGGTTGCCCGCCGTGAAAACGATCTGTTCGTCGGTCCGCATCCGCAGTACCTCATGCGGTTGAATCAATGGCCGTGCCGCGAGCTGCTTTGAGCGTGTGCGCGAGGATCCTCGCGATTGGAAATTGCGGCTGACCTGGTCGATCTCGACCGTGGTCATGCCGCAGCGCTTCGAGATATAGTCGGCGGTATCGGGATCGTTGATCGCGGCAAACGAGATCCAGCTTGCGCTCTCGAACCATTTGCTGGTCGCGTCGCGGCCGCCATAGGTTTCGCGCATCTGTCCGATGGATTGATAGATCATCGTCAGCGTGATGCCATATTTGCGGCCGGCGTCACGCGCGGTTTCCAGGATCCGCATGTAGCCGAGGCGGGCGACCTCATCTAGGAGGAAGAGCGCCCGTCCCTGCATCTTGCCATCGCGATTGTAGATCGCGTTGAGGAACGATCCGATGATGACGCGCGCCAGACCCGAATGTGTCTCCAGCGTCTTCAGGTCGATATTGATGAAGACATCGATCTCGCCTGTCGCCAGCTCGTCCGTCGAGAAGCTCGAGCCGGAGACGAGGGCAGCATAGTTCGGATATGAGAGCCAGTGGGTTTCCTTGACCGCATTGGCGTAGACGCCGCTGAAGGTTTCGGGCGTCATGTTGACGAAGGAGGCGACATTTTCCTTGACGAATTCGGATTTCGAATTGCTGTGAATGGACTGCAGCCGCTCGCGCAGTTTTGGTTCCGGCTCTGCGAGGTTCTTGCGCACTTGCCGCAGAGTCTGGAGCTCCTGTCCCGTATGACCGGAGAGGCAGACATCGGCTATCAGTGCCGTCAGAAGCTGCAGGGCCGAGGTTCGGAAGAAATCGTCGCGCACGCCGCGCGCACCGCCGCTGTCGCTCATGATCCATGAGGCGACGGCGGCGATGTCCTCCTCTTTCGTACCGCCATGTAGCCCGATCCAATCAAGCGCGTTGAACCCTTCCTCAGTATTTCCAGGCTCGAGGATCCGGACATCACGCCCTGCACTCGATCGGTGCTCGGTCACCATCGGCGCGACTTCGCTTGACGGATCGAGCAAGACCAACGTGCCGCCCCATTTGAGCGCTGTGGGGATTGTCACCGACGTCGTCTTGAAGCCGCCCGAGCCGGCAAAGACGATGCCATGCGACGATCCAAACGAACCGTCGAAGCAGAGCAGAGGCGCCTTGCCGCCGGCGCCCCAGGTCTCAGGACTGTCGGCCCGGAAAGACTGTGGCGCCGTGTTGTCCTTGTCCACGCGATAGCGCTCGCCGATGACGATGCCGCCGGTATCGGCAAAGAGCTTTGCGGCGTGGACAAGTTTCATCCAGTCTGCCTCGCCATGCAGCGCGCGACGTCCACGAATGCGCTTCGGCTCCGCATTTGCGAATGCCGCATTGCCGACCAGCGCAACGCGCAGCCCAAAAGCCGCGGACATCAGAACGGCGCTTGCCCCGAATATGGTTGCCGGGTCCACGTAGGACACGGCCGATTGGTCCGCTGGGAGCTGGCCGGCTAACGCGAAAAGGCGGAGAGTTTCGCGAGCGGCGGCAATCGCGATCGTCGCACCGCCGCCGGCGATGACTCCCCAACCGGCAAGCTTGATATTGCTCGACCCCGCGCTGGCGAACAGGCTGATGATGCCGATGGCGGCTGCCACGACATACGGAGCGGCGATCCCGGCCCGACCGAGTGTCAGCCGCGCAGCCTCGGTTTTCCCGAAGCCGGAAAGCCACTGTTCGATCCCCGTCGTGACAACTACGACGAGGATCATCAGCGTGGCCGGTGCGATTACAAGCAGGATCCTATTCGCCGTCATTGCCGAAGGCCTCCGCGCCGATTGCGATGAGCCGGGCTCTCTCTTCCGCGTCCCCCTTGATGCGCCTCGCAATCTCGACCAGCGCCCCGAGCAGCAGCGCCCGCTTCTCGTAGCGCAGACCCGCCTTGACGATCAGGCCACCGAGCTCAATCTTTTCCCGCGTGTCCTTCTTGCGGGCGTCGGACGATGTCGTGCGTGCCACGCGCTCACGCCTCGCTACCGCCGCCCGCAGACGCGCCAGGCGTGACCGGCGTGGTCTGGATGCCTTCACCGCCACCACGGGCCGTCGTTTTTCCTCCGCTCGAAACCCCCTCGCTTCTGCGAAACCGTTTCGCCAAGTCCTCCAACGCTGCCTGCAGGTCCGCTTCGTCGATCTCGATCTCGCCAAGTCCGGCCTTGAGCGCGATACGTCCGATCCTTTCGGCCTCTCGCGTCTCCGCCTGCCTGAGTTGATCCTGCAGCTTTGCGATTTCTTCGCGGATTTTCGAGGATGGCTTCTTCATTCCGTTCGTCTCCTGGCTTCGAAAGCATGTCTTTCGAAGCCAAAATTTCAGACCGACGCGCGGAACGCACTACGGTGAATCCTACAATCGCCAAGGCGCAAGCTTTGGTGAATGATCCCGGCCGTTCCGAAGGAGCGGCTTCCAAGGGCGCAATTATACGTCGCTGGCGCGACGTGTTGCTTCTGCCCCTGGCGGGGCCTGCCGTCCCGACGAACGCTTTGAATTCGTTCGCAGTCGGGAAGGAACTCTACCGTGGCGGTCCCTCATTTCTCCGTCAGCATCGTTGCCCGAGGCTCCGGCCGCAGCGCCGTGCTGTCGGCGGCCTACCGGCATTGCGCCAGGATGGACTACGAGCGGGAAGCCCGGACGATCGACTACAGCAGAAAACAGGGATTGCTGCACGAGGAGTTCGTCATCCCTGCCGATGCGCCGGCCTGGTTGCAGGCGATGATTGCCGACAGATCCGAGGCGGGCGCCTCGGAAGCGTTCTGGAATGCGGTCGAGGCCTTCGAAAAGCGCTCGGACGCGCAGCTCGCCAAGGACGTCACCATCGCCCTGCCGCTCGAGCTGACCGAGGAACAGAACATCGCGCTTGTCCGAGATTTCGTGGAGCGGCACATCACAGCGAAGGGCATGGTGGCGGACTGGGTCTATCACGACGCCCCGGGCAATCCGCATGTGCATCTGATGACGACACTGAGGCCGCTAACCGAGGATGGATTTGGCGCCAAGAAGATCGTGGTACTCGGTCCGGATGGTGAAACGCTGCGCAACGATTCCGGCAAGATCGTGTACGAACTCTGGGCCGGCAGCACTGATGACTTCAACGCCTTTCGCGATGGCTGGTTCGCTTGCCAGAACAAGCATCTGGCATTGGCCGGTCTCGACATCCGCATCGACGGGCGATCCTTCGAAAAGCAGGGGATAGACCTCACCCCGACCATTCATCTCGGTGTCGGTACCAAGGCGATCGACCGCAAGGCCGAGCAGGTCAAGTCAAAGGAACCGGCCTGGTCGCCCAAGCTCGAACGCATCGAGCTGCAGGAAGACCGCCGCGCGGAAAATGCCCGCCGCATCCAACGCCGCCCGGAAATCGTCCTCGACCTCATCACGCGCGAGAGAAGCGTCTTTGACGAGCGCGATATTGCGAAGATCCTGCATCGCTACATCGACAATGCCGGGTTGTTCCAGAGTCTGATGGTGCGCATCGTGCAGAGCCCGGAAACACTCCGCCTTGAGCGCGAGCGGATCGATTTCGGCACCGGCATTCGGGCGCCGGCCAAATACACGACGCGGGAACTGATCCGGCTGGAAGCGGAGATGGCCAACCGAGCGATCTGGCTTGCCGGCCGATCCTCACACAAAGTCAAACAGGGCGTGCTCGAGGCGACCTTCGCACTTCATTCCCGGTTGTCGGAAGAGCAGCGTGTCGCGATCGGACATGTCGCCGGGGACACGGGGATCGCCGCCGTCATAGGCCGCGCCGGCGCCGGCAAGACCACCATGATGATGGCCGCGCGCGAAGCCTGGGAAACGGCGGGCTACCGTGTGGTCGGTGGCGCTCTGGCGGGCAAGGCCGCCGAGGGTCTGGAACGCGAAGCGGGTATTGTCTCGCGGACTCTTTCCGCCTGGGAACTCCGCTGGAGCCAAGGCCGCAATCAGCTCGACAACAAGACCGTATTCGTGCTGGACGAGGCCGGCATGGTGTCGTCACGGCAGATGGCGCTGTTTGTCGAAGCTGTGACAAAGGCGGGCGCCAAGCTCGTTCTCGTCGGTGATCCGGAACAACTGCAGCCGATCGAGGCCGGTGCGGCCTTCCGCGCCATCGCCGACCGGATCGGTTATGCCGAGCTGGACACCATCTACCGCCAGCGCGAACAGTGGATGCGCGACGCCTCTCTCGATCTTGCCCGTGGCAATGTCGACAAGGCGGTCGATGCCTACCGTGCGCATGGCCACTTCAACGGCTCGGAATTGAAGGCGCAGGCTGTCGAAAACCTGATCGCCGACTGGAACCGCGATTACGATCCGGCGAAGACGACACTGATCCTTGCGCATCTGCGCCGCGATGTCCGCATGCTCAACGAACTGGCGCGGCAAAAACTCGTCGAGCGCGGTATCGTCGCTGCGGGTTTTGCCTTCCGGACGGAAGAGGGCAATCGCAACTTTTCCGCCGGCGACCAGATCGTATTCCTGAAGAACGAGGGATCGCTCGGCGTCAAGAACGGCATGCTTGCGAAGGTCATTGAGGCTGCGCCTGGACGTATCGTTGCCGAGATCGGTGAGGGTGAACATCGCCGTCAGGTCAGCGTGGAACAGCGTTTCTACACACACGTCGATCACGGCTACGCGACGACGATCCACAAGAGCCAGGGCGCCACGGTCGACCGGATCAAGGTGTTGGCGTCGTTGTCGCTCGATCGCCATCTCACCTATGTCGCCATGACCCGCCATCGCGACGATCTCGCTGTCTATTACGGTCGCCGCTCGTTTGCCAAGGCGGGCGGTCTGATCCCGATCCTGTCGCGCAGAAACGCCAAGGAAGCCACGCTCGATTACCAGAAGGGCGCTTTCTACAAACAGGCGCTTCGATTTGCCGACGCCCGTGGTCTTCACCTGATAAATGTCGCACGCACTGTCGTGCGAGATCGGCTGCAATGGACGGTGAGCCAGAAGCAAAAGCTCGCCGGTCTCGGCGCCCGGCTGGCGGCAATCGGCGGCAGGCTCGGCCTTATCGCCAGCACAAAATCGTCCCCCATCTCCAAAAGCATCAAGGAGTCGAAGCCCATGGTATCAGGCATCTCCACCTTCCCGAAATCCATCGAGGACAAGCTTGCCGCCGATCCTGGTCTGAAGAAGCAATGGGAGGACGTTTCCACCCGCTTCCACCTCGTCTACGCCCAGCCGGAAAGCGCCTTCAAGGCGGTCGGTGTCGATGCGATGCTCAAAGATCAGGCGGTTGCCAAGACCACCCTGGCGAAGATCGCCGGCGAGCCGGAAGGCTTCGGCGCTCTCAAGGGTAAGACCGGCATATTTGCAAGCCGACCCGACAGACTGGACCGCGAGCGGGCGGTCGCCAACGTCCCGGCGCTGGCGCGCAATCTCGAGCGTTATCTTCGCCAGCGGGCCGAGGCCGAACACAAGCATGAAGCGGAAGAACGGGCGGTCCGCAAGCAGATCTCGGTCGACATCCCGGCGCTCTCCCCGTCCGCACGGCAAACGCTCGAGCGCGTGCGCGATGCGATCGACCGCAACGATCTCCCCGCCGGTCTCGAACGCGCCCTTGCCGACAAACAAGTGAAGGCGGAACTGGAAGGGTTCGCAAGGGCGGTCTCCGAGCGGTTTGGCGAACGCACCTTCATCGGCATCGCCGCAAAGGACACGAGCGGAGAGACCTACAAGTCGATCACGTCAGGGATGAAGCCCGCGCAGAAGGCCGAGGTCCAGACCGCCTGGAATTCGATGCGGACCATCCAGCAGCTCGCCGCGCATGAAAGAACGACCGAGGCGATCAAACAGGCTGAGACTATGCGGCAGACCAAGAGCAAGGGGCTTTCCCTGAAATGAGCGGATCAGTTGTCATTAAGCGCGCCGCGCGTCTCAGAGTTCGGCCGGCCGTGGCGATAATATTGGCCGGAATATTGCTCGCGCTCGTTTTGGTCATCGGAGGCGCGATGGGCGGCTTGCGCATCAACATGACACCAAGCGAACCAATCGGACTCTGGCGCGTCGTGGCGCTCAATCGACGTCCCGCCGTTGACGATCTTGTCTTCATCTGCCCGCCGGAAAACAACGCGATGGAAGAGGCCAGGCAGCGCGGATATCTGCGTTCCGGTTTGTGCCCAGGCGGGTTTGCGCCGCTGATCAAGACGGTGATCGCCACCGCAGGGCAGAGGGTGGACATTGGGTCAAGCGTTCGCGTCGATGGTGTCGTCATAGCCAATTCGGCAGTTTCCAAATTCGATGGAATGGGTCGGCCGCTCGCAGCGTTTCGCGGCGGGATCGTTCCAACGGGACGCGTCTTCCTGCACTCCGGCTTTGTCGGTTCTTACGACTCCCGATACTTCGGTCCCTTGCCGGCGTCAGGCATTCTAGGCCTGGCGCAGGAGGTGCTGACCTATGCGCCGTGACCATGTTTGTACAGTAGCACTGACAGCGCTCGCGATCGCCGCAGGCTGGATCGGCTGGATCGGCCAGGTGCTCCTCCTTCCGGTAGCTCTCGCCTTTCCCGTGCTGTGGGCAAATGCACGCAACAGGGCAGGCGCGGGGCTGGTTTCGGGCGGATATTTCCTGGCGGCCGCGCGAGGATTTCCCCAGGGCGTCGCTAGTTTCTATGCGTCCGATCTTTGGCCCGGACTGCTGCTCTGGCTCGTGGCATCGCTCAGTTTCGTCGGCGTTCATGCTTTGCTGTGGTCGCCCAGCGGACCACAGAAGCCATTCCGTTATCTCGCTGCCGCGGTATTGATGGCGGTTCCACCGTTCGGCATCACCGGATGGGCGCATCCGATCACGGCGGCCGGGGTACTCTTTCCGGGATGGGGATGGTGGGGACTTGCTGCGACGACTGCCAGCCTGATCGGCCTCGTAACCCGGTTCTGGCTGACCGTTGCGATCGTCTTCGTAGGCGCGTGGGTATGGTCCGCCGCAACGTGGACCGATCCATCCGTGCCTCACCAATGGCATGGTGTCGACACGCAAATGGGTGCGTCGCTCGGACGTGATGCCGGTCTTTCGCGACAGCGTGACCTGATCGCAATTGTGAAACGCGCGGCTGGCGATCGCATCGGCTTCGTCGTCCTGCCGGAAAGCGCTCTCGGGTTCTGGACGCCGACCGTCGAGCGCCTATGGACCAAGGCTCTGGCAGGTCAGCCCTTGACGGTGATCGCCGGTGCTTCGGTGGTCAACGACGACGGCTATGACAACGTTCTGGTCGCGATCTCCGGCGACGGTGGCAGCGTTCTTTACCGCGAGCGCATGCCCGTCCCCGGCTCGATGTGGCAGCCGTGGCGGTCATGGTTCGGCCAAAGTGGAGGCGCCCGCGCTGATTTCTTCGCTAACCCAGTCGCTGAGCTCGACGGCCGCAAGATTGCGCCGCTAATCTGCTACGAACTCCTCGTCGTCTGGCCGATCCTGCAATCGATGCGGAGCGATCCCGACGTCATTGTCGCCGTCGGCAATGGCTGGTGGACATCAGGTACATCCATCGTCGCCATCCAACGCGCCAGCGTCACGGCCTGGGCGCGGCTGTTCGGCAAACCGCTCACTATTTCCTACAACACATAAACCTGGAGCCCAAAATGCTGGATGCCGCCCTCATCGGCAAATGCGCCGATCCATCCCTTACGCCCGCTATCGTCGAGCAGTTCGTCCGGGTGGCGGGTTCGCCCGACCCGCTTGCCATTTCGATCAAGACCGGCGGGAGGCTGATCCTGATCCCGAAGGCGAAAACACCTGATGAGGCAATGGATATCATTCAGAACCATGTCGGTCGGGCCATTGTCCGCGTCGGGCTCACACAGCTTCCGGCCGGTGTTGGTATCAAGGATACCTCGGAGCTCAAGCCCGGTCTGGTCGACGCCTGTGAAAACCTGAAGATCGGCACGAAAATGTTCGCCAAGATCCTCCGCATCGTTGCCAAATGGTATGGCAATCCGACCAGTAAGGACGTGTTCCCGCAGATATTCGAGGATGCCGTCCACGCTTGGAAGACCGGGGAATTTGAAGGCGTCAGCGTGTTTCAGGCTCAGGATCCGGGAGGAACCGTCGAATTGCCACGGCAAAGCGAGGTAAACTCCGTCAACGAAGAGGGAGCTGCGGTGACGGCGTCCGATAAACAGACCGAGACGAGCGACGATGTTGACCGAGCGGGAATTCGGATCGACCTGTCTCGCATCGGCGGAAACTGACCGCTATATCGGCAGTGCATAGCGCGTTAGCACGGCCTCACCATCTTCGATGGCAATCTCGATAACTTCGTTGACGATCTCTTGGGCGTCGACAAACTCTTGCAGAACAGCGATGAACAATTCCCGCTGCAGTGCCGGTAGAACCTGCGGAACGATGATGACCAGGCCGGCATGCAACTCCTCGCTTGCGTAGAGTTTCCGGAAGTCGCGCGCGTTGTTGGTCACGAACGTGAAATCATGCGCGACGATGCGCGGCATCAGATCCCAGTCGGTCTCGCCGCTCAGGCCAAGCCAGTTGACATGAAAACAGTCGTGGCCGTGGTCTTGCGCCACGGCCACGAGCGATGTGTGCAAGCATTCATCGATGAGGAACTTCAAGAACCCGTTCTCGGTGCTTTCCGCGCACTAGCTGCCGTCGTGAGAGGTATACGCTTCACCGACGTCACCTTCAGTCCCTGTTCCGAGAGCTTTTTCGGCCGCCCTCGGGCCGGGTGAGCTGCCGTCCAGATTTCCGCGAGTTCCACCATGCGCGTTGTCATAGAAGGATAGCCCTCGACGATTTCCGCGGTGCTGGCGCCTTGCTGTTTTATCGCAGCGATCATTCGCACCGGCACCCGAGTTCCCTTAAAAACCGGCTCGCCGCCAACGACGCCCTTCACAGCCTCAATCTTCTGCTCGGCTTCTCGAAGCGCCTCCGCGCGCGCGGCCAGTTGTGCTCTCGCCCGCGCAACGTCGACAATCAGATAGTCATCTGCCCTCACCGTGTCCGCATCGGGATTTTGGTCGATCGTATCGAACAGGTGTTTGCGACGCTCGGCCGACAGGATCGATCCTACACCGTACCAGAGCTTCAGGCGCAGTAGATCCTCGACGGAAAGTTCTCGTCCTGCACGGCCGAAATGTGCGGCGATGATCCGTTTGTCGATCGCATTGTGTACCGATTTGACAGCAATCTCACTGAGAGCCGCTGCCTCGGTAGGCGTGTAGGCACGTGACGCCATAATCATTCTCCTCGTGGAGAATGTATATACAGAAAATACCACTTCGTAAAGATCGGCAGCTTGTTTTAGGGGTGCGACATCTGAGGTAAGTGCTCTTTCGGTGCGCTGGGCGTGCCTATCAGCGTGACTTGGCCAAAAGCACGTCCAGTTCAACCTCGGGCGCCTCGGCAATCAGGCCAAGGACGGTGATGCTGGCGGACATCTCGGCGCGAGCGTCGCACCTTGGTGACCGTTTGAAACTTTAGGAGTGACCAATTGAAAGTCAATGGATGGCTATTTGAAGTTTATGTGGGGGCCAATTGAAAGTGCCAGCCCGACAAATTGCTGCGTGCCAAGGCCGGCACATCCTTCGCGGCAATTCAGCCAATCGATGCGAAAGCCAGCGTGGCCCTGGTTCTGGTCCACGGTAACCGAGCAGTGTGCAGCCGGCCGATTTCTTGTGGCGCTGCCACGATAAGCATGTGGGGGCATGCATCGATGAGCGGGGTTGTGCGAAAGGAGTTGCTTAGCGGGACTTTGTTAAGAGTTCGGCTGGTTGAACTTCCAGCGCCTCCGCGATCTGGCCTAGCACGGTGATACTGGCTGACACATCCGCACGCTCAATCTTTCCGATATAGCGCGCGCTCAGGCGGGAGCGGTGAGCAAGTTCTTCCTGCGTCATTTCTTTGCCATGACGTATCCGACGTAGATTGACCGCCATGACCTCCTTGAGATCCATGACGTAACCAGAGCCCGAATAGGAATGATCGTTCCAGGAACGATAGTTCCGATTCGTTGCGGCGTGTGATAATCATCCTCCTATTGCTTATTGATTCCCTGGCCATGGCGCTGATCCTGTCGGTGCCGCGTCTTCTCGCTAAGGGCAGTCAGCAATGTTGATCGCGGCGAGGCTAGCAGCTTTTACGGCGATTAACAGGAGCCTAATCGACCTGGATAGAAAATTGGCCAAGCGCATAATACAGTCGCGGTATGGCATTTTTGATTGCGGTGAAGAATGAAGGTTGACCATCTATCACCAGACGAGGACCGCGCCGACCGACGGCTGCGGTATTCCAAGACGGCCAAAGACGACCTAGAGCGACTGACCGTCTCGGCAATCAAAGAGCACAGACGGCTCTTCGAGTCCGATCAGACAGTCTATGATGAATGGGAGCGTGTATCCGATGAGCCGACTGCATCCCCATCTGTAGTTCAATCCCTGCAGGAGGAATATCTCCGAAGGCGGACGAAGACCGCAGCACAGCAGGAACTGCTCGCGGACCTTATCGACGCACTCGGCTACGTTCCAGACGTTCCTTTAGACTAGAATTCAACCAAGCCGTAGGCCGTCGCAAGCGCCGTCAGGTGCTGAACATTCTCGGCACCCAGTTTCCGCCGGGCGCTGTCAAGATAGTGCTGCACTGTCCTTGTGGTGATACCCATGATGCTCGCTATTTCAGGCGCGTATTTGCCCTTTGCGGACCACGTCACACACACTGCCTCTTTGGACGAAAAGACATTTTTTGGAGCGACGACACGGCCCGCTGAAATGAACCTGAGCCGGTAATGAATGGCGAGCGCTGCCTGGACCGCGGATTCTGTGCTCAAGCATGATGATGACGAATCTGAGTCGGCGGCCGAACTCGCAAACGTCAGGAGGATAGTCGAACCGAAGCTTCCCCGAACAGGTATTGTCATGCCCGAGCGGATGCCGTGGGAAATTGCCTCGTCTCTGAAGCGCCTTAGTTCAGCGGAGCTGCGCGTGGACCAGTCATCCGCCGACCAAGTAAAGATCTTCATTCGCCGTCTGGCTTCGATGACAACCGGATCAATGATTGAAAACCTCTTCTCTAGATACACCTCTTGCCATGCTTGAGCATAGGAACTGATCGTTCGCACGTCCTCGCCCTCCACCTGCAAGTAGGCAATACGCTCGAAGCCGATCGACGTCGCAAAGGTTTTCGCTGCCTGTCTGATCATGCGCTCATCATGAGCGACATCAACCGTATCTAGAAATGCTTGAAATTCACTCTCCAATGAACACTCCCCTTTTCCAACCGCAGTCAGCGAGACAGGCTGACGCTCAGAAGAAACTAAGCAGGTACGCGAAGTCTGCGACTGCACTCACCTACCGACAGCGGCTCCCATCGCTTTCACAAGCTGTGTCGGAGCGCTCGCCATCATAGCCAACGCTTTGGAAGCAAGTGCTTTGAACGCATCTGGTCATATGTTTGACCACGGGGATGAACGCCTAGGATTGCAAAATCGGAGGACGCACTTTCAACATCTGTCGGCGAGAAGGTCAAGCCAAATCAACCTTGGGAGGTGCCGAAATCGGCAGTCCAGATGCGCAATTACCGACCTTGATAAGCAGATGGGAAGATGATGTCCTGATCGACAAGCACGTTGAACTTGTACCCCGGCCGAATATTGATTGTCGGCTGTACACTGAGATTTTGCGAGATTGTCTGCTCGGCAACCCGACCAAAAGACTCAGCGAAATTTCGCCTCGCCGCATCAGAAGCGGTTTCCTGTGTCGCAACCGTCGAGCTCTCCGGCATCGATCGATCGATCCCCGTCCCAATCAATGCAATGAGGGCAGCAGATCCGAACGTGCGCCAGAGGTGCCGATTGACCTTGTCTTTGAACCCGCCGTAGCCTTCCGCATCGGTGCCAGCCATCGCGCCGATCTGCAGCGTCGATCCGTTGGGGAAGATCAGATCCGTCCAGACCACCAGCACGCGCTCCTGCCCGAACGAAACCTTGGAATCGTAGCGACCGAACAGCTTGGCTCCCTGCGGTATGAGCAGTCGATACCCGGTCGCGCTGTCATAAACATTCTGCGACACCTGTGCCGTGATACGGCCGGGAAGATCGGAGTTGAGACCCGTGATCATGGTTGCGGGGATGAACGAGCCGCGCTTGAGCTCGAACGGCGACATCTGCGGCACGACCTTGTTCGGCAGATAACCAAGATCCTTGATGTCCTGATTGAAGAAGTCCTCCTTCGACCTCTGCATGTTGGCGTCGGTGGCTTTGTCCATCAGTCTAGCATTGAGCGCCGCGGAGTAGAGATCGGACGGATTGGCCGATGCTGTTTCGGTTGGGTTGCTCCGATCATCCTTCTCCGTGTTCTTCGTCCTCTCAACGTCGGAGACATCGACCTTCAGCGGTGAGTCGAGCGCAACGGATTGCGCCTGGAGCCGCGCCATACGCTGGCGCTGCCGCTCTCGGTAATATTGCTCGTCGTTTTCCCGCTTAAGCCGTGCCAACCATTCGGCCTCGGGCTCAAGACGGCTGCGGCGAACCTCCTGGGTCTGGGTCCGCTCGACGGACTTGATCTCAGGCTTTTCCTCGTTCCGTTTCTGCTCGGATACTGGCGTTGGCTGGAAGATTTGCGTCTGTTCTGGATCCCCGATGATGCCGTCGGTAATCCCCTTCTTCAGTTGATCACCGAAGTTGGTCGCCGGCGTGCTGTTGGCCGTATCGAGATCCGAACCCCGGTAGAAATGCAGCCCGCGGAATGAAAGACCGATCACGACTACGGCAATAAACAGCACGATGACTGTGATGGCGATTATGACGGGGAGGCGGTTGAGCCTCTGCATACCCCTTTGGTCATCGTGCGCGGAGGTTCCTAGCTGGAGCGACTGGACCATTGCTCGTCTCCTCAGTTCATCTCAAGCTTGGAAAGCGGGCTGACAGGATCAGCGCCAGCCGCTGTCGGCGCATAGACCCGGCTGATTGCAACCGACGGCGTCCACAGCCGGGCGAGAATCTGGCCGTCGGCGCTATCGATGGAATAGGCGAGTTCAATGGGTTTCACGGTCTTGCCCACCTTGCCGTCAGTGATAACCGCAAAGCCCCAGCCTTTGAGCGCGGCCTCGAGTGCCGTGGAGAAATCACTCGAATCCTTGTCCATCTTGATCGAGACCTTTGCCGCCGGTCCCATTTGTTCGGCCAGCCGGCTTGCCATGTCGCCGGCAATCGCGCTGGCGGCCGGTCCCGAGATGACGGAGGGCGTGGAGTCTGTCGTGAGGGCTTCGTCGGTCGCCTGGCAACTTGAAAGGGCAATTGCGAAGACGACAAGAATGAATGCGGAGCGCATCGGTTACCCTCCCCTCTTGATCTTGACCTTTTGCTGCCGCCAGCCGACCCCGGAAATCAGGATCGCCTTGTCGATGGCATAGTCGACGGTCATCATGTCCTTGTGCATGCGGTAATTGACGATGCGGTTCTGGCCGCCACTGACCACGAATAGCACCGGCGCGTCCTCGCCAGAGAGAGACTTCGGGAACTGGATGTAGGTTCTTGCGCCATCCGAATAGACACGCTTCGGCTTCCAGGAAGCCCGGCCGCTGATCGAGTAGGAGAAGTTGAGGCGATCGGGTGCGCCCTCGGTGATCGCCCCGGTCTCGAGCCGGGCATTGATATCCTTAAGCTTGTTGGAAGCATCTTCCGGATATTCAAACCCCACCCGCGCCATGTATTGGCTCGGGTGGGACTTGAGCTGGATATGATAGGTGCGACGCGAAGTCGTGATGACCATCGAGGTGACTAATCCGGCCTCGGACGGTTTGACGATCAAATGGATGGCCTGTCCGCCTGTGGCGCCGGATGTCGCTGGCTCGACCTTCCAGCGCACGGTATCACCGACGAGCACGTCGCGGACGATCTCGCCGCCCTGCAATTCGATGTCGCAAACCTGGAGCGGTGAGCAGACCACCGAAGGCTGGGTCTCGCCGTAGAGGAAGATCACCTTCCCATCAGGGCCGATCGTAACCATTCCCGGCGTGCCGCGCCACTTCTTCGAGATGGCGGTCGCCTTCGCTTCGTTTGATGTCATCGACTGACCAAGCGCACCGTTGGTGACGACAAACCCCATCACGCAGCCGGCGGCCGCGAGTATCGCTATTCCCTTCATGATAATCCCCTGCCCTTAGAGCTGTGCGGTCCAGTCGAAATCGGTCACATAAAGACCGATCGGATTGAGACGAATGATGGCCTCGTCTTGCGGCGCAGTGAGCGCGACGGTGGCGATCCCGCGAAACCGGCGCGTCCCGGTCTCCTTGCCTTTCCGATCCCGCTCGAACTCGGTCCAGTCGACCTGGTAGGTCTTGGTCGAGAGCGCCACTATGTTGTTGACCTCGATGGCCACAGTGTTCTTCTTCGCGCGCTCAAACGGCGAATTGCCGCGGAACCAGGCATTGACCTTTTCGGTCGATGGGTCGGAGGTGCGGAGCAGCGCATATGTTCGATCGATATACTGCTTCTGCACCACGGCATCTGGCGTAATGGATCGGAAGCTAGACACGAAGTTGCCGAGCGTCGAACGGACCACGCGCGCATCGGCATATTCGATCTGCTGGGGGAAACCCGCAGTGACTGCGGTGCCGAGTTTATCGACCTCGACGATGTAAGGCACGAGCTTCACCTGGGTGCTCAGATACATCGCATAGCCGAAGCCGATCACCGCCATCGAGAGGCCGAGGATGCCGACGATCCGCCAGGCGGACGCTGCCTTAACATAAGAGCCATATCGCTCCGACCATTCCTGGCGGGCCGCGAGATATGGATTTTCCGGGACGCGGTCTGCGGCCATCAATCTCTCCCTTCCTATTTCTTTTGGTTGTTTTCGGGCGGCTTTGGTCCGCTCTTGCCGGCGTTTAATTGCTCAAGCTTTGCATTGGCCAATCCGAGAATTGATCCCGCATAGGCGCCGGGGGAACCAATGGCCTTATCCTTCGCCGCGGACGATGCCGCCCAGACACCCGAGTTGAAGCTTTCGCTCATGCCCCGAATGAAGGCACCTCCCATCGAGGAACCTGAAGCGCGGGCACTCTGCGCGGCCGCAACCCCTGCGCCGATGGCGCCGGCAGCAAAGAAGCCAGCACCTGCCGCAAAGGATGCTCCCTGCCCGCCGTGGCGGATCGCCTCCATGCCGCCTGTCACGGATGCACCCTGGACGACGCCCTGTAGGATGTTCGGCACATACATAGCGATGATGAAGACGACCACGGAAATACCTGCGATGGACAGTGCGGTCATGAATTGCTGCTCTGCAGCGACCGGTGTTTGGGCAAGTCCAGTGAGAACTTCGGAACCGATCTTGGCGATCATCACCAAGGCCATCAGTTTCATGCCGACGCTGAAGGCATAGATCAGGTAGCGGATCGCAAAATCCTTAGTGTATGAGGAGCCGCCGAGACCGAGCATGATCATGCCGGCCAGTAGGCCAACATACATCTCAACCATCACGGCAACGAATATGGCGGCGACCAGTGAGAAGGAGATCACGACCACCACCATCGCAAAAACGGCCGCAATGGCGAGAGCGTTGTCCTCGAACACACCAAACTGGACTTGTTCGGACATCTTGCTGGCAACCTGTATGCCGGCGTCGAAGATTGTAGCCGGCGAGGCGGATCCTCCTCCGGCCCCAATCTGGAACAAACTGTCGACGACCGCCCTCGCCAAGGTTGGGCCTTGATCGAGGACGAATGCAAACAAACCAATGAACATGATTCTGCGAACGAGTTCGGCGAACCAACTATCGAGCGACGCAGCTTGAAGTCCGAGCCACACTGCGGCGATGCCGATTTCGATCGCGGCGAGCAGCCAAAACAAGGATCGGGCCGCGTTTGTGACGGTGCTCTCCCATCCCTTCGCTGCTGTAGATACCTGGTTTTCTAGCTCCGTGATCACTTGGCCTTCCTGCGCGAAAACAGGGCCCGCTAATATCAAAACCGCTATGATGGAGATGCCTGCTATGTTTGCTCTGCTTGAACTCACCATCTCGGCCGCAACTCCTGTCCACCTGTCAGCTCCTTCTTCGGGGCAGGCGCGAAAAACTCCTTCGCGCGCTCGTTCTTCAAAGGCTGGTGAAACTGTGGGGCCAACGAATACCCTCCCGCTGCGCCGACCAGGAGAGCGGCGATCATGGCTGCAAATGTGCGCATCACCACCGCGGCTCCATCATCTGACCCTGCGGGACGCCTCGATTCGTCGGAGCAAAGAACTTCTCGCGTCGAGCCTGCGCGAGATCTTTGTCGGTTTGCTCCGATTGCAGCCAAGTGGCCGTCATCGTCGTCTGCTGTGCGATGAGGCCGCGGAGCTTCTGTGTTTGTTCGACCTGCTGTGCAGCGAGCTGATGGCCGACCTGCAGTGCCTTCATTTGCCCGTCGGCCGTCTCGGACATGCTGCGAAGTGACGACATCGTCGCTTCCTCGGTGCTGAACTGCTCCGATGTCAGGCCTGCTGCGCGTAACGTGCTGGCGATCGTCTCCCGGTTCGTGTCGGACCAGGTCTGATAGGTCGACGAGAATGTCGCATTCGCGGGTAGATTGGTCCGGAGCGTCGAGTAACTCTGGAACCGTTGCTGCAGGACGTCATCGGCATTGCCCATCGAGAACGCGATGCTCTGGCCGGTCTCAATGATGCTGCGCAGCTGGTTGATGTCGGCCTCGACCTGACCCCAGATATGCTGCGGCAGCGTCGCGGTGTTCTGCAGCATGTTCTGGTAGATGCTGAGCTGCGTCTCGATCTGCTGAGCCAATTGGTTGATCTGCGTCAGTTGATTGTGCACCTGCGTTCCCGAGCTCTCGAGCAGCTTGATGAGCTCGGCATTGTTCGCGAGCTGCGTCCATTCGGTCGCGGCACCCGTTGCCGTGCCAGCACGAACGGGGGAAGCGATCGTCGAAGATGCTATCATCAGTGCGATGACGAGGCGGCTAGTCCTTGTTGAGCAGGGAATGGGCATTCTGAACTCCTCTCAGTTCAAGCCAGTGGACCGGCCAGTCCTGGCCGTGTTCGCTTCGAAGTGCGCGGATACGTTTGAGCTCCTCCTTGCCGGAGGCGCCGACGAAGCTCAGCGCGACAGGACCGAGCGACATGTCGAACAGACGTCGGCCCTCTGGCGTCGCAACATAGTATTCGCGCTTTGGGATGGCGGCCGAGACGATCTCGATCTGACGCTCGTTGAAACCGATGCGCTCGTAGAACTCTCGGGTTCCGGGTTCACGAGCGGCTCCATTCGGCAGGCAGATCTTGGTCGGGCAGGATTCCTTGAGGACATCGATGATGCCCGATCGGTCTGCGTCGGAAATCGACTGGGTGGCCAGCACCACCGCACAATTGGCTTTGCGCAGTACCTTCAGCCATTCGCGGATCTTCGAGCGGAAGACCGGATGCCCAAGCATCAGCCACGCCTCGTCAAGGATGATGAGACTAGGAGCGCCATCGAGGCGTTTTTCGATCCGACGAAACAAATAGGTCAGTACCGGCACGAGGTTGCGCTCGCCGAAATTCATAAGGTGCTCGATCTCGAAGGTCTGGAAAGCGCCGAGCGAAAGTCCGTCCTGCTCGGCATCGAGCAACTGTCCCATCGGGCCATCGACGGTGTAGTGGTGCAGCGCCTCCTTGATCTCGCGCATCTGTACTCCCGAGACAAAGTCTGAAAGCGACCGGCCCGGTGCGGTAGCCATCAGCGCGACCTGGCGCGATATCGCGTTGCGATGATCAGGTGTGATCGTGACGCCCTGCAACGCGACCAGCGTCTCTACCCACTCGGTCGCCCAAGCACGGTCGGCCTCGGTGCCGAGATCGGAGAGTGGACAAAAGGCGAGTTGGCGTGCCGCACTCTCCTCGTTCTCGCCACCGATCTCATAATGATCGCCGGCCGCGGCGAGCGTCAGCGGAAGAAGCGAACTGCCTTTGTCGAAGGCGAAGATCTGCGAGCGCTCATATCGCCGGAACTGAGCGGCGATGAGCGCCAGCAGCGTTGACTTCCCCGAGCCAGTCGGCCCAAAGATTAGGGTATGACCGACGTCATCGACATGCAGATTCAGTCGAAACGGAGTCGATCCGCTGGCCACCTGCATGAGCGGCGGCGAATTGGGCGGATAGAATGGGCAAGGCGCGATCGGCGTGCCGGACCATACGGAATTCAGCGGGATGAGATCGGCGAGATTGCTTGTGTTGATCAACGGCTCGCGGATATTGCTGAACCAGTTGCCTGGAAGGCTGCCGAGAAAGGCATCGGTGGCATTCAAAGTCTCGATGCGTGCCCCGAAACCTTCCGCCTGGATCAGCCGGCGGACCCCTTCTGCTTTCTCCTGCAGCGCTTCGCGATTGCTGTCGAACATCACGATAACAGGCGTGTAGTAGCCATAGGCCACAAGCTGAGATGACGCCTGTGCAATCGCGTCCTCGGTTTCTGCCACCATTGTCATTGCGTCTTGGTCGACGGATCGAGATTGCGTCTGGAAAAGCTGATCAAAAAACGGCCGCACCTTCTGTTGCCACTTCTTGCGGGTGCGCTCGAGCTTTTGTCGGGCCTCCTCGGCATCGAGGAAGATGAAACGCGACGACCAGCGGTAGCTGAGCGGCATCAGGTCGAGACTGTTCAGGATCCCGGGCCAGCTTTCGGCCGGCAGGCCATCGATGGCCACCACGCCGAGAAACCGGTCCTCGACCTTCGGCGTCAGCCCGTGTTGGAGCTCTGCAGTGGCCACCCAGTCAAGATACATGGGGACGTCGGGCAGCCGAACAGGATGGCTTTCGCCCGTGATACAGAAGCGGACGAACTGCAGGAGTTCGTCATAGCGCGCAGCCCTCTCCCCTCCCCGCTCGGATGTTTCCCGCGCGAGCATGCGACGGATCGAGACGGTGTTCGCGAAATACTGCTCGAACTCGCGGATGGCGTTCTTGAAGAATAGCAGCACGGTGTCGGCATAGGTCTTCTTACGGCTCGCCTCATCGGAATAGACGTACTTGCTCAACGCCGTCTTCTTGGCCTCAGGTGGCCGATAGCTCAAGACGATCGCGTGCCGGCTTTCGAAATGCCCCTTCTCGCGCTCGAAGTGCGACCGCCGCTCGGCGTCGATGGCGCGCGAGACGGCATCAGGGAAACAGCAGCGATCTTCAGACGGGTAATCAGCCGTCGGAATGCGGACGGCCTCGATCTGAATCATCCACCCAGACCCAAGTCGCGCTAGGATCGCGTTGATCTGTCGCGACAGCTCGTTGCGCTCATAGTTAGTTGCGCTCTCCGAGTCCGGGCCGGCAAAGTACCAGCCGGCCATGAGACTGCCATCCTTGAGGAGAAGCACGCCGTTGTCGACCAGGCCGGCATAGGGCACGAGGTCGGCGAAAGACGGGCCAGTGGCGCGGAATCGACTGAGTGCGACCATGGTCGTCCCCCTCAGTAGCGGCGCCACGGCGAAGCCGTCGGCCGATAGTAGGAGCGATAGGAGATGTGGCGGATATAGACCTTCCGCATGAGCGGGTCGGACTTCGCCATCATCCGGAGCAACCCGACGATGACGATCCAGACTGCCACACCAAACATCGCCGAATAGACGGTCAGCACCACGAAGATGAGAATGACGGCCGCGAGCCCGGTCAGCAGCACCAGCTCGCGATCCGCCCCCATCAGCAGGTTCGGTCGCGAGAGTGCGCGATGAATCCGATTGCGCCGCAGCCCGGACAGGGACTCAGCCATGAGCCCCCTCCCCTGTCATTTGCTCCTCGGCTGTGCCGATCGAGGCGCCGGTCGCACCGAATAGGCCGACGATCTGCGAGGCACCAAGCAGGATGCCGGCGACGAGAACGATATACATGAGCCGGCGCGCGAAGTCGTTGAGTTCGCCGCCGAAGATCAGCATACCGCCGGCGATTGCCATGGCGGCCAGTGCGATGGCACCGGCCACCGGCCCGTTGATCGATTCCTGGATTTGCTGCAGCGGTCCTTCCCAAGGAAGGCCGCCCCCGCCGGTGCTGGCCAGCGCCGGCGCTGCGAGCGCGATTGTCATCGATGCTGCGGCAACCGCGATGGCAATAGCTGACTTCCTATGCGACATGCCGCGCCTCCTGTTCTTGGGTGAGCTGTTCGGATTCGATTTCGTACTGGCCGTTGACGTAGCGTTCGACCTGAACGACATCGCGGACGCGGCGTCCTCGTGCCGTACGCTCAATCGAGATTATGAGGTCGACAGCCTCACCGATCACTTCCTGCATCGGCTGCTGGCTGGCCTCCGCAGTCAGTTGCTCGAGGCGGCGTAGTGCTGACATTGCGGTGTTAGAATGGATGGTTGCCACGCCGCCGGGGTGGCCCGTGTTCCATGCTTTGAGCAGCGTGAGTGCGGCGCCGTCTCGCACTTCGCCGACGACGATGCGATCCGGACGAAGCCGCATTGTGCTCTTGAGGAGCCGCGCCATGTCGACTGTATCACTTGTGTGGAGAAGAACCGCATTCTCGGCCGCGCACTGAATCTCAGCCGTGTCCTCGAGAATCACGAGACGATCTTCAGGCGCTGATTTGACGATCTCCTCAATGACAGTATTCGCGAGGGTCGTTTTCCCAGAACCGGTACCGCCGGAGATGATGATGTTCAGCTTTGACGATATGGCACTCCGGATCGTCGAAGCTTGCCAATCCGTCATCACACATGATCGGACATACTCGTCCAACGGGATCAGACGAGATGCTCGACGGCGGATGGTGAAGGCAGGTTTCGCGACGACGGGAGGGAGAAGACCTTCAAACCGGTGGCCGCCGATCGGAAGCTCCCCGGAAATGATAGGCTGCTCAATATCGACCTCGGACTGGAGTGCATGGGCTACGGTGCCGATGACCATCTCAGCCGCCGCCGCCGACATCTCGCCAGCCAGAGCAACGCCGTGGCCTAAGCGTTCGATAAATAGCTTGCCGTCAGGATTTAGCATGATCTCCACGACAGTGGCGTCGTCCAGGGCCACGCAGAGATGGTCGCCAAGCGCTTCCTGAAGCTTCCGTACAAGTCGTGGATGAGAGCGAAGCTGGTTCACGGAATTTTCCTTAAGCTGCCTTGCCGACGGGGGTGAATTCAGATCGATAATTGGAGGGACGCAGTTTCTGAAATGTGCCTGCGTCGATGGGCAGTATGCCCGCGACGGCGTTAGTCACGCCGATCTTCGTCGGTTCCCCTAACCGCTGCAGCGGCCACCCGACGCGAGCGAGGATGCGCTCGAAGCGCAGGTCGGTCACAGTGACGATTTCCGTGAAGCCATTCGTCATGCACTATTCGATGATGCCGGCGAACATGGTCCAAGTAGCCTCATGTACAGAGCTCGCTCCTCTTCCCTCCTCAAGAGTGGTATCCACGCAGAAGCGAGAGCTTTCGACCATCGCCGAGTGCGCAATCAGCCTGCCGTTCGGAAGCAGCGACGGGAACACGTCAGCAGCCATAGTCGGCCCTAGTGCCGACAGGAGTCTTGCGCCCCCCGCTAATTGGCCTGTCTCCGTGATAGCGACAACGTAGGTAGGCCGCAGTGCATCAAAGTCGTCCGACTCACCGCCTGCCGAGACTTCGACTTCCCAGCCCAGCCGGTTGGAAAACACTCTGGCGCGGAGTTGATAGAAGGCCCGCAGGAGATCTGCCTCATGGACCGTTCTTGGCGTCGAGAACGCGATAACTTGCATTGATTTCTCCGTTGTTGTGATCGGCGGGGAAATCAGCACAGAACGGAATCGGGCGACAATTGTAGGATTCTACAATGTTCCTTAGACTCGAGTCGCGCCTTGGAGACTGCGGGCAATCTGAGCCTACCACTTCCCGGCCAGGAGGAGCATTTCGGCTTGTAGGATTCACCGTAGAACAACTCAAGAACTCAGGAGCCGATAATCGTGCTAAGGTTCTGTTAATAAATTAGAAACAGGCTCCGCTTGTCTATGTCGGCCAACGATGCAGGCGCATGTTAAGGTCTTGTTAACCTTATTTTCCTTGCCATGATGCGGGAATCGCGTAATCGTCACGATAAATTGGCATATTTCCAGGAAATATCGTGACTAGAGGCAGATTTCTAAATGAACGTGAAAATGGCCGTTTCGGAAAATGTATCGAGTTTCGCGGATACGATTCTCGCACATGGCGGCGACATTTCGTCCAAACTCGATATGTTACGACAAGAGAAGTTCCCACCAAATGCTCAGAAGACCCTTCGCCAGTTTTCGCTCGCCGAGGTAGCCGACTTCGTAGGCGTGTCACAAAGCTATCTCAAGAAACTTCATTTGCAGGGCAAAGGTGTCGAACCGACTACGACTTCGACCGGGCGTAGATACTATACCGCTTCGCAGGTGAACGAATTGCGGGCACTGCTCGACCGCGTTCCCCACAGACGCAGTCATGAAAAACTCCAGGTGATTGCGGTTGTCAATTTCAAAGGGGGGTCGGGCAAAACCACGACGGCTGCGCATCTCGCCCAGTATTTGGCGCTTAAAGGATTTCGAGTTCTGGCAGTCGATCTGGATCCGCAGGCGTCGCTGACGGCGCTCTATGGGATCCAGCCCGAACTAGATGAAAAGGCATCATTCTACGAAGCGCTTCGTTATGATGATGAGCGGAAGTCACTGAAGGATATCATCCAACCTACCAATTTCCCCAACCTGGATGTCGTTCCGGCAAATCTCGAACTTCAAGAATACGAATACGAGACGCCCATAGCGATGCAGAGCAAGGACTCGAAGGCCGGGAAACTGTTTTACACGCGCGTTGGTGACGCACTCGAGGACGTGGACGATCGGTACGACGTCGTTATCGTAGATTGCCCTCCCCAACTTGGCTACCTTACGCTTACGGCCTTAACGGCGGCGTCCTCGGTTCTCATTACGGTGCATCCGCAGATGTTGGACATTATGTCCATGTCGCAGTTCCTACTCATGCTGGGGGACATTCTTAAGAGCGTCGAGCGCGTTGGAGTAAACGTCTCTCTTGATTGGTTTCGCTATCTGATCACCCGCTACGAGCCTACGGACATTCCGCAGCAACAAATGGTTGGCTTCATGCAGTCAATGTTCGCTCAGCAGATGATGAAAAACCATATGGTGAAGTCCACTGCGATTTCGGACGCTGGCCTCACTAAACAGAGCCTTTACGAGGTCGAGAGGTCCCAATTTACGCCTTCGACGTATGACCGAGCGCGAGAAGCGTTGGACGCCGTCAATGCTGAGATCATCGAGCTGTTAAACAACGCGTGGGGCCGTCGCAATGCATAAGGAATTGTCAGCCGTACAAGTGGGCATTTTCTCGAATAATATCATCATGTTGAATGCATTTGAGGTGCTTTAGATGGCTCGCAAGGATGTATTTGCCAACATAACGGCTCAACAGAACGACAGCACTGAGCGCCGTGCGACGCCGGGATATGCAACGCGAGGCGCCTCTCGCTCGATGATTAATTCGTTGAACGAACTTGCCGAGAAGGCAGCTCTTGCCGAGCAAAATATCTCGGGTGAAGCAATTGTCGAACTCGACACCGCGGTCCTTGAGAACTCATTTGTTACCGATCGGATGGGCGATGATGACCTCGCTTACGTCGATTTGCTGGAGGCAATCCGAGAACGAGGTCAAGACACGCCGATCTTGGTCCGCCCTCACCCCGACCTCAACAGCCGATATCAAATTGTGTTCGGCCATCGTCGCGCTCGTGCAGCACGGGAACTGGGCAGGCCGGTCCGGGCGATTGTTAAGAACGTCTCCGATGCAGATCACGTTATTGCTCAGGGACAAGAAAACTCTGCGCGTGAGAATCTGTCGTTTATTGAGCGCGCTATGTTTGCGCAAAACCTCCTGGATCTCGGGCATGAAAAGCAGACGATTCAGGTGGCTCTTTCTATCGATGCGCCGATGCTCACGCGCATGCTTTCGGTTTCGGGCCGCGTACCCAAGGGAATTATCGGGGCTATCGGCGCCGCCAAGACCGTTGGTCGCGATCGTTGGATCGATTTCGCCCAGCTGATCGAAAAACCGTCGTCGCTTGTCCTCGCAAATGAACTCGTTGTCGGTGAGAAGTTTAGATCTTTGGAATCGGACGCGCGATTTGAGCTCATAGCAACCGAACTCAAAAAGGCCGAAAGGCCGGCGAAGCGGTCAAAATCTAGTGGTGAATGGCAGGCGGGCGATTCAACCGTGCGGGCTGAATTTAAGGGTAGTGCCAAGAGCTACTCTATTGCTCTCAAATCCGCCGATGCAGGTCGGTTTGGCCGATATATCGCCGACAATCTTGAGCGTCTCCACGCGGAGTACACAAAGTCAACAAAGTCGAAGGAAGATAGCTAGCAAAAGAAAAAGGCCCCCAAACGTTTCCGTCGTGGAAGCCCTTCTCCAGATTTAAGCACCCTGAGAATCGCATTTCCACGAATCATAGTCAAGAGTCTATGGCGCCGTTTTGGTGAGCAGATTTCTTTTGCCTCGTGAAAGGTGAAAGAAAATGCAGATCGGAAGTGTGACGACTCCCTTCGGGAGCCGATCGATGACGCTTGCCATGTTGGCAAACCAGGTCGTCGAGCCGGAAGACGGAAAAACCGTCGACAAATGGAAGCTCTATCGGGCGCTGTGCGAAGCCCGCATCCGCCTCGGTGTGACAGATCGAGCTTTAGCGTTGATCAATGCGCTGTTGACGTTCTATCCGAAGAGTGAGCTTTCGGCCGAATATGGACTTGTGGTGTTCCCGTCGAATGCGCAGCTCTCGACCCGGGCGCATGGCATGGCCGAGCAAACGATCCGGCGCCATCTCGCCGTGCTGGTTGAAGCCGGCTTGATCAGCCGCAAGGACAGCGCCAATGGCAAGCGTTATGCTAGGCGCGACGGCGAGGGCACGATCGATGACGCCTTCGGCTTCAGCCTCGCTCCGCTCCTGGCACGCGCTGACGAAATCGAAATGCTGGCTGCCGATGCAGTCGCCGAGCGGCTCGCCTTCCAGCGCCTAAAGGAGCGTTTCACGATCTGCCGACGAGACGTTGCCAAACTGATCGCCGCTGCGATCGACGAAGGTGCCGCCGGCGATTGGGAAGAGCATCACATGCACTATCGCTCGATTGTAGAGGCACTTCCGCGGGCTCCAACCGCCATGCAACTGGTCTCCAGCCTTGATGAAATGGAGCTTTTGCGCGACGGAATCGTCAACGTGCTGGAAATGCAGCTAAAAGCTCGAAATCATAGCGGCAATGACCTCCAAAATGAGCGTCACATACAGAATTCAAATCCCGAATCTATTCTTGAATCTGAACCTCGCTTCGAAGTGAAGCAGGGCGAAACCACCAAGCCCAGCCAGCAACCATCCGGCAAGACGGACCGTAGACAAGAGATTGCAAAGCGCGCTGAGGACTATCGTGCGCCGATGCCTGGGGCCGGCGACCGGGAAGGGGCCGCGCCGGCGGCTATCCGACCGTTTCCGCTTGGGATGGTGTTGCGTGGCTGCCCGCAGATTGCCGACTATGGGCCGGGTGGCGGAATTGGCAGCTGGCGCGACCTGATGGCGACGGCTGTGGTGGTGCGCTCGATGCTTGGCGTGTCGCCATCGGCCTATCAGGAGGCGTGCGAGGTCATGGGGCCGGAAAATGCGGCGACCGTCATTGCCTGCATTCTTGAAAAGGCGGGTCATATCAACTCGGCGGGCGGCTATCTGCGCGATTTGACGCGACGGGCCCAGAAGGGCGAGTTTTCGCTAGGACCGGTGCTCATGGCGTTGCTCAGGGCAAATGGCGGCGAGATCAAGCGGGCAGGGTAGGGCGATGTCGATCATTGTTGCGGCACGACCACGGACCTCATTGACGAAGCGTTGCGCAACGGTCGCTTCATCCACAGATCAAGCCTCGGGTACAAGCCCATCGAACACCTCCAGAAGCGCATCGACAATCGCCTGGCCAAGCGCACTGGCGGTCTCTGCGATCTTGTCGTCGGACATGTCACGGGCGGCGAGCGCGAGATTGCCACCCTGATCAGCAACAATGGCGCGGGACCGTTCGATCGCCCATTGGGCGAAGTCGCTGCGGTTCTCGATGGACATCGTTTCGATAGGGGGCTCGTCGGTCATTTACGATTTCTTCTAGGATGGCGGTGTAGTTATGTGGTCGCGCGTTGAGTTTTGCGTACGCGCATTTCCCATCATGTCAATTAAGCGTAACGGGAGGCCAGAGGCTATTCAGCTGACGTAGGACCACATAGTGATCACGAGCGGCACGGCCAAGCCAACGGTCACGGCAACTGTGAACCGCATCAGCTGTGTTCGTCGTGTGCGCTGACCGTCCCAATCGTAGACCATGGCGCCCTCCAAGGGTTAATCAAGCAAACGGGAACAGATGTGTCAATCGGGCGTATAAGGTTTCCGCCTGAGGCCGCCCCGGCGCGCTTGGTCTCGGCTTTGGCGGTCTTGCGTCTTCGCCATGATTGATGCGGATGCGATGTTCACAAAGTCCTTGAAAATTGTGCAGCGCAGCATTATCTTGAATTTGTAGCCGATCACCTCCTCCCGATCGGCCGCGGCGACCAGCGGCACTCCTCCTCCCAGCCGCCTGGTCATAATCAGAGCTCGGTGCACCTCCTCCCGCACCGGGCTCTTTTTCGATCGAGCTGATACATCATATGTTTTCGGTGGCTGCGTTGTTCGTCAGCTTGTCCAGATGCTGTTGACGCTCAGTGAGCTGGGCTTGCAGGCGCGTGAGGAACTTCTCCGCGAGCGCCGTGGGCTCGCCGAGTCGCTGCAGTTCGGCAAGGACGCGTTTCTGATGGAGGATGGCGCGGCACAGCTCCGAAACCTGGCTGTTCAGGGCCACGATGTCGTCCGTGCTCAAGAACATCTCAAATCCCCTCTATATGCCCGTGTCCACGGCCGTTGAGGATAACGATTGGCTTGCGACATTTTGAAGACGGCGGGGCTTTCGACGTGCCCGTAAGACGTCGCCTCCCGCAGCGTGACGACCACGGGCCGAAGCGTCGCGACGAGGGCGCCGGTACGCATCTTGGTTCATTCAAGTCAGCGCGCTAGAAAGGCGAGGGGAACTGCCGATGCGGACGCTTTGCCATTTGCATTGGGCGTCACGCGTCTGGATGACGAGGGTCTGCCTGGGTTGCATCACGTGGGAAATCGCAGCATGGTGCCGGCCTGCAAAGGACAATGCCACACCGTGTGGCACTGCAGGACGATGGGAAGAAAAGAATGGCCACTGGTACCGTCAAATGGTTCAATGCAACGAAGGGCTTTGGCTTCATCCAGCCGGATGACGGCAGCACCGATGTGTTCGTGCATATTTCCGCTGTCGAGCGCGCCGGAATGCGTGGCCTCAATGATGGTCAGAAGATCAGCTACGAACTGGTCAAGGACCGCAAGTCCGGCAAGATGTCGGCTGACAACCTGCAGGCTTAAGCGCGATTCCATGAGACGAGAAATGCCCGACCCGGCCTCATTGTGCGCGCTGGATCGTAGCATATGGGCGGCATCTCAGAGCCCAAGAACATCGAGCCGGAGTCGATTGTGGAAACCAACCAGCACGGCCACCTTGTCCTGGAATGCATGCAGCTCTTGGACATGGAGGCTGGGGACCACGTCAGTGTCGACGATCTGGCGGAATACGCCTTTGGCAAGGGCGTGGGATTGGACGAGTTGGAAAATGCCATCATCCATGCCAGCTCGAATGGATGGATTCACACCACGGACGATCAGGTCTATCTCACCGCCGGCGGATACAAGCTCCTCAACCCTGCCAATGACAACTCTCAAACGATCATTCTGCCGAGTTGACGCCACCGCTGAGCCTGAGCCCGGTATCGGAAGAATTTCCGCTTGCAAGGCCCGCACTATGGAACCCTCAAGCGCCCGGCGTCCAAAGCGGCTGGTCTCGTCCTTCGAGCGGGGTCATGCCTGCGGAAAGGACCGGGGGAGCAGCGTCGCGAGGGCGATCAGATGCCATCGGGATCGCGCACCTGCGCTAGCGTCGAGCAATCACCCTCGATATCGTCCCCGATTTCAATTGAAGCGGTAAGCTGAAACCTCGACCTTTGATTTCGACCTTACGCTTTCACGCGGAGCAGGGGAGGGGATGCTCTTATAGTCCCGACGCCTCGGTAAGATTGATCCGAAAGCGATCGCGGCGGCGCTGATAGCGACGGGTCATTTCCGCGCTGGCATGGCCGAGCTGCTTCTGGACGTAGCGCTCATCGACCTCGGCCGACGAGGCCAGGCCGGA
>NZ_JBYCZP010000009.1:0-252897 GCF_057586295.1 Rhizobium sp. SRI_017
TAGCGGCGGAGCCGAGAAGAAGGCTCTTGATGTTCATGTTGACCTCCAGTCAAGTTTAAGATCGGGCCAAGCTATTGCCGCGTGAGCGGCATCCCCTAGTCGGCCCAATGAAATTGGAAACTGGAAAACCCCTGTTCCCTGCCCGGAAGCTAGATAACTTTGCCCGTTGCGCAACACGGAAATGGCAGGCGAGCGGGCAGCCTCGGGCATGGAAAAGATCCATGTGGCGGAACTGCAACAATTTATACGCAAAACCCGCGAAATGATTGATATTGTTTGCAATTATGACAGTTACGTGAAGGAAATATGACGGACATTTTGCGCTCCGGCGCGATTTTCCGCGAATCTTTTGCTCGCTATCGCCCCCGCCCCGCAGCTCAGGAAATTTCGGTCGGCCAGCATGCTGTCGCCGTCTTGATAACCTGCGAAAATGATGACCCAGTGAGATAAAAGGCTTGATATCCCCGGCCGGCTTGTCTAATGCAGCGCCTGACGGAGAGGTGGCCGAGTGGTCGAAGGCGCTCCCCTGCTAAGGGAGTATACCCGGAAGGGTATCGTGGGTTCGAATCCCATCTTCTCCGCCATTCCTTTTCGGCAGAAGTTTAGCCCGTCATTTCATATACTTACGAATCCGCTCGGCTTCGACGGTACCCCAGCTGGGTACCCCATGCCGTCAATCCCAAACTCACTCGGCTTGCCCTCTGTCCGGATCGCGCGGCGGAAGTTGATGTGGATTCGGCTTGCGCACTGTTTTACGGAGCCACTCCTTTTGTGCCAAAGGCATCCTCGATTTGCGGAGTGCCTGTTCGATTCTCTGCGGATTAAAGTTCAAGTAATCCATCGCGAGGCCCCGTCGGCTGCACTCTTCCTGAATCTCAGTCGAAATCTTCATGAGTTCGATCATTTCGCGTTGCGATGGCTTCGGTAGTTCATGCCGTCCAAAGGCAAACATAGAACTGAGAACAGACTGGTGAAACCTCAGGCGAAGCTCCTTGTTAGAGAGCAGCCGCATGTGCGGATTTCGTCGGTAATCGAGTCGCCACGCATCGGAGTTCGACATCTTGTCTGGGACATGCTCGACAGCGTCAAACAGCTTCGGACTGATGTGCTCCCCTCGTCCAATGATTGGGCTCTGACCAAACTCGGCCCATCCCTCCAACATCGCCCCCACTACGGCGGAATGCTGACTAGTCGCGCTGAAGGCGGGGCCTTCTATAACGCAGATCGGCAACGTCAACTGCCCGTCCACCGCCGCCGCATGACGCTCTGTCAGATAAACAACCGCGTGCAGGTCTTGATATTTCGACGATCCGGCCTCTCGTTCACGCGTTAGCTCTCGGTGTACGATAAAGTTGACCGCCTCCGGGGAATATTCCGGGTGGTCCTCATTGATTAGCACCAAGAGATTCGTGGCCGGTCCTGCTTCACGCCCGGCAGAGCGCACAGCATGTTCTGAAAGCTGCGTCTGTGCCTTCTTCACGTGATTGACAATTGCCCGTCCAAGGCGGCTAAGCAAGAGTCGCTCCAATTCCTTTCGATCTGGGAATCTCTTGAGAATATGCTCGCTACCCATCTGGCCATAAAATTGCGGCCACTCCTCGCGTTCCTTGAGCGGAGCCAACGCGTTTTCCATGCGTCCTTCAGGCGCTTCTTCCAGAGTCTTCAATTCAACCACAAGGCGCCCATCGAGGCACTCAAAGTCAGGGCGCGTAAATTTATCGCCCTCATCATCGAGGGAGACTGCTCCCAACCTCTCCTTTAAGAATCGCTGGAAGCGGGGCGTAATTCGTTCAACCTCTCCGGTCCTTTCGATGCGCATGATGATGATGCCCCTACGTCATCCGGAAAATATGAGATGTAGAGCAGGCTGGACGACGCGACAATGTCCCCATAGCCCGCCCCATGAGTGGACGCCTTACAGCCACCTATCGCGGGCGGATACCTACTGGCCCCTCGGAGGCCGCCTCGCTCCATACGAGAACCTTGAGTTTACCAAAGTAATGCCCTGGAGGTTCGTCTGAGCGGTCGCCGCACGTGGCCCTCTGGTCTGTTCCAACGCATCCAATTCGCCCCCTTGCCGTGATCCTCAGGGTAGAACGGAACGCCATTGAACCGCCCACGGAAAAGCTGCGCGTGCTCGGGGTCCGCAAAGCAGAAGACCCGATAGCCGACGCCATCATGCTGGACGGAATGTCCCCTTGGACACAGGCTCAGGCTGGCGCAGACCTTTCTCTGCTCATCACCGTGCTTCCCTGTGCAGAGATAGCTTTCGACGGCTACCTGATGGGGCCAATCTCGGTCGATCATGGCGCGGGACAGCTCGCCTTTGCGGTAGGTCACGACACCCTCTCGTACTTTGGCCGCCAACCGCGCGTGTGCCCTTGACCGATGAACGCCACGGCGGTCGCGAGCTGATCACGGAGGAAGTCGGCATCGAGCATCAACTCCTGGACTGCCCGCCTGGCATCGCCACCGTAGGCAGCGATCATCGCGTCAGCCAAATCAATAGGATCATGCGGGGGGTTACATCCGGTGTCCACATCAAGGCGCAGTTGTCCGGCCGCTGCCATGGCGGTTCTCCTTGGGCTACAAGCTGGAAGCATCCCGTCGCAACGGAATATGTTCCCATTTTGTTCACGCCTTGGGAAAAGAGTCAAGGGCGGCTCGATGGATGGCGTGGGGTGGCGCTGGCGCGAGTGAGACACCATCATCCTCTATGCTGCTGAGGGGACGAACTGGAGGGGCAGTGCTTTGGGTAGCTAGATGGTTTCCTTCCTCCTCATCCTTGCTAACCTTCCGGTACTACCTGGTCACTTTGAGCACTAAGCCGGTGCTCAAAGAAGCGACTCTGGGTATTGAGATGATGATGTCGGATCAACACCACAAGACCACTAGGAGACCCTACCCAGAGGCCAGCCCCCCCATTAGTAAGCGGTTATCAGAAGGACGCCATATGGGCTTCAACTTCACGGGCATCAGTACCCCGAGTTCCTCCTTCGATGTCTGCTCCATGACCCAGTGCACCTTGTCCGCATCGTCAGCAGGAACCATCACCCCGTCATGCATCGGCAAGGCAGGCACATCAAGTTTTGCTAGTTTCAGGAGGACCGCCACGAGGAGCTTACTCTCCGCGAACATAAGTTCCAGCCCCACGTCAGACCCGAAGAGATGGGCGATTCGGGGATGATGGGAGGCCAGGGCCTCCGTAAGCCGTCGTGCCGTCCAGCCATCCGGTAACATATCCTTCAGCTCCGGCGTCAGCGACTTCATTGGCGCCGAACGCGAGAGGAGCGAAAGCAGTGCCGTCTTGGCCCCTGCCCTGTGGCTCTCCAGGCCGCCGATTTCGTAGAGGTCTCCATCGGGAATCGGCTCCTTAGCCTTGAGATAGGCCAAACGGGCAAACATGGAGGAATAGTCCAGGTCGGCCAAGCGTTCTCCCCGCAACGTAAGTAGATGACGATGGCGACTGGAGATGTTCTGCCATGTTCCACCAAACAGGCGGCCGTTCAATGTGAAAGCGGGGGCTTCATCGAGCGAGCGTAAGGTGAACGCGCGTCGAAGGAATTGAGGCGCCATCGGGCGAGCATCATACTTCAGGTCATAGGTCGCGAGATGGTCGTTGATGACGGACATCTTCTCCCGAAGGGCAAGGGTGCCGGCTGTGTCCTCGTAAGCCAGCCTGACCTTGGGGAGAGCGCCGCCGCTATGATGCCGCTCGCCGGTACGCGCCAATAACCAGATCGCCTCCGCGCCACTCAACCGTGACACATCTCCGAGATCGGCGCCGCACCGCTCGAACTCCTGGAGCAGCGCACTGGTGGGCTCGATGGTCGTAGCTCGCTGTTTAAAGACGTAGTCGTGGCGCCGAATCACCCCCTCCATCTCTAACGCCTGAAGAACTGATCTAAGCTGCCGCTTAGGGTAGTCGCTCCTGTCGTAGCGAGTCATCACCCGATCTGCGGTGGGGACCGCGAGGCTACCAGCCACAGCGTCAGGTGGCCCAAGCGCCTGCACGGCGAGGTTAGCGAGGAGATTAGCAACGATAGCGCGGCGCCGACTGGCAGCATCCCTTCTGACAGCGCCGGCAAAATGCCCCTCCACCCTGCTCGACACCTGCTCCGCTATGCCCCCTAGTTCGCCTTTGTTGGCAAGCACATACTGGTCGTAGAACGCCGCATCCGCCCCCTGGGGATAGGCGGTATCATCGCTTATCATATCGGTTACCTACGTGGATGTGGTTTGAGTCGCGCCAACCCCTTTGCCTATCGTGTCGCCGCGAAGTGGTACTCCGCCTGGACCCACCGCGACGGGTAGATCGTATCGTTGACAAGCGTGATCTCCACCTCGTGGGCTTTACGCTCCACGGGGAAGGTCTTCTCGCCGCTGCGGCTCTTGGACAGCTTGTTGTTTGGCGTGGTGGTGAATGCCTGTCGGCTATCGAACCCCTCGTCTACGACCAGGGTGTCCGTCGTCGGGTCGCGAACCTCAACGCGGTACTCGGAGGTATCCGTATGGCTGACCTTCAGCTTGTCGATGAGGTTCTTGTCAGGCAGCATCGTGCCACCCTTCGTCTGAACGTAGAGCTGGCTCATGGTCAGCCTTGCCGCAGCGGGGACCTCACCGAACCAGAACTTGGAGGTTGGTGCATCGGGGGGCAGCGTGACGATGATCTGGTTGGAGCCGTTGAACGTGAAGTCCAGCTCCTCGGCACCGTAGGTTCCCGTACCGTCATCCTCGTTGCGGATGACCTTGAAGCGTGACCTATGGCTCAGCGTCACCGGGTATGGGAGGGTGAGGGTGGCAACCCCATCATCGTAGGTAGCGCCTTGCTGGGTAATCCGGTGGTCAAGCCTGATGTCCCGCACTGAAAGGTCCGTGGAGTCGATATCGAATCGCTCGACAACCAACTTGGGGCCGATGTCAAAGAGGAGATAGAGCGCCTTGCCTCTTACTGCGGCGGAGACTACCCGCTTGCTCAGCGGGAAGGTCCACTTGTTCCACGCGGTTTGGACCCGCTGGTCGCCTTGATTGAGCCACTGGTAGATATATGCGGTGTTCGGCTCGGAGGTGAGGATCGCCAAGACGCCCGCAGCGTCACCGATTGCGATCTCGCGAAGGGCTCCGTTGATAAACTTAGGGCAGTGATCGTTGAGAGATATCTCGCCGATTGGGACGCTACTGCGATACACCACCTCTTTGAGCGCAACGCCATTGCCAACTCCGGTTCCAAAGATGACGGAGGATTTCCCCAACGCTTCTGGCTGACAGTTTCCGTCGTATTCGTAGGTCGCAGCCGGAAGGCAATCCGTGAATTCTTCGGTCAGGGGTTGATCGCCGCTGTCGAGGATCATCTGATTTCGGTCGCCCCAGAAATGAAGCCTCCCGCTCGCCGCCACAGTCCCAGTGATGATCGTAGACTTTCCGTTCGCGATCTCGAAGCCGATGGGGTCCGTATCGAGGCGGGTCTGGGCGGTATCCGGGAAGAAGCAATAGGCGTTCCTCGCGCGGGACAGCATGAAGGTGCCCTCGGTGACGAGCGCAAGGCGGCCCGAGATGAACCCCGCCGAGTTAATCTTGCGGCCAACGAACGTCGGGTCCTTAGCGGACAGGACTCCATCGCCGCTGATCCGAGTGTTCCATGTCCCCTTAGAGCACGTAAAGGCACCCTTCGCGGTGTTGAGCAGAAGGTGAGGCATGGTGTCCTCATCCAGCCGGGTAGGGGTTGCTGGCTTGACGATCTCTTGCCAGTAGCCCGTAGTGCCTCCCCCCTTATAGGCAAGCCAGTAGTCATCCTTCTGGTCCGCCTTAGACCCACGGACGCCGACCACATAGTTGTGCGGGGCGCGGCCTGGGAGGTTCTCGAACTTGGAGACCCACTCCGTCACGCCGATCAACTGGGTATCCCCGATGCCATCCTCCGTGTCGATCTCAAAGGGCGTCGAGCTGGACCGCTCCACGATGACCGTCGAGGCATCCTTGGTGAAGGTGAACCCGTTGTAGGCAGGCGCCACGGCGGCTTGTTCAATCAGAAACGCTTCTTTCAGGCCCTCGGCTAGGCTACGAGTAGTGATGAACTTGGCGTTCTCCGGGTCTGTGTTGTCGGGAGTGACGTATTCCGCCCAGAGCGTGCCTGCGTCGGTCTTGATGGCAGCTCTATATTTCGTGCTATACGATCCAGCCTTGAAGTAGAACATAGCCTTGTTAGGCCTAACGTCGCTCAGGGCGGAGTCCATCGCCACCGTGCGCTGCTTGTTGATGATGAACGTAGTGTCTTCCACCGTGACTGCCGTGAAGGCGAGACGTGCAGGCCCCGTGTGGGTCAGGTAGTCTTCTACGACCTCAGGGTCCGTCTGTTCAGCTACCTCACCGTCGATGATGTTGACGATGATCATCACCCCTCCCTCGATCATCACCTTGTAGTGCTCGTCTTGGGAGCGCCTGATGTCGTGAATGAATGGATCAGACATGGAGTAGGCCACAGAGCCGACCACGACGCCGCCGGGCCGCGCGGAGCAGCCATTGAGCGGGTCGTTAAGGCAGTTCTGCTGGTACTCACACGTGGACGATGGGCGGTCTTGGGGGGATTGCTCTGAGATGCCGCCGATTAGGGACGGAATAAGATACGGGCTGGTCTGGGCCATAGGTTCAGGCCTCCTAAGATAGTTGAAGGAAGTTTGGGGGCGAGTGGTTGCACCGGTTGACGCGAAGGCGGTCTAGATGAGAACTTGCTTAAGTGTGGCAGGACGAATGAGGGTATGGCGATGCTGGGGCGAAGTGACCGAATTGCACTGAGCGTTGTTGCGCTCTTGCTTCTATCAATCACTGGCGTTGCTTTGGCTTCTGCCCTCGCTGAGGGCTACGGCGGCGACAAAATAGCTCAGCACGGGTATCAGGAGGCCGCCGCCCAAAATCAAAACGGTGAGCCAGAGCCCGTCCATCTTGGCTTGTTCAGGCCTGCTGATACCTATGCGCAATGGCTCATGACCGTGGTCTCCCTCGTTGCGGCAGGCATTAGTTGGCGAGCCGTCTCGTTGGTCCATGAACAATTGGTGGAGACAAGAAATGCGATTTTGCTGACCCGGGAACTCGGGCACATGCAGACCCGCGCGTGGCTTGGTCTTATCGACTGGAAGATGGACATGAATGGCGACATGAAGACAGGCATAGTGGAGCACTTTGTGCTTCAGCCCGCCTGGAGAAACACAGGTCAGTCGCCTGCGTTCGATGTTACAATAGTCAATGGGGACGCAGCCGATGAGAAATTTCGTGACGGAAACCCCTTCCTGATCGTTACCCACGAGAGGAGCTCTATTTTTCCACCTGGTAACGTCGATTTCTTCGCCGGGCGTTTCGCTTTCACCCCAGAGGAGATGTTCGCGATGGGAGACGTGCCGAGGAGGATCAAATCCTACGCGAGGTACAGGACTATAACCTCTCAGGACTTCTGCTACAGCAGAATGGAGATGGAGCTTCGCTTCATGGGTAGGCAGTCGCTGGAGGAGTTGCGCAATGGAATTTTCAATAGGGTAAATCTGAGCGTAAGTATTTTGGCTGACGGTACTGAAGGGAAATCCATGTCCTAAGAGTAAAAGCAAGAGCGTGGCAACCGCAATTTCTAGCATGGTTGTCTCCTTAGTGACGCCAGGTGAGTGGCTAGTAGCCCAGCGCCTTCATCAGATCGGATGCGGCTCCTGGGGTTCCTGTGATGTTTTCTTTGAGTTGACCAGCAGCCTCGGCCTGCTTGCGGCGCGTGAGGCGACCTACTTCTGGGTAGTCTTTCAACAGCCGCTTGTAGCCAGCCGCCCTGTAGTCCTGGACGATGCCCGCGAAGGCGTTCAACCGGGTGCCGCGCACGCCAGCCTCGCCATCTGGGAGCATCTGGTAGGCGTCGGACTCGATGAGCCGCTTGAGGGCAACTTTGAGTGTGAGACCCGCCCCAGGGAACGGGTTGGCAGCAAGCTCCTGGTAGACATCGTAGGCATTCCGCCCATCGCTGAGCTGCACGTCTCGGAGGTCCACACCGTTATGCGTCGATCCAGGGACGCTAATCCCCTCGCCGCTCTCCAGGATCATCCTGTTGTGTTCCGCCTCGACCACATCCGGGTCGTAGTTGGTGGTGAGGCCGATGCGCCGAAGGAGAGGCTCCCCGAAGACATCTCGCCGTGGTGGCAGGTTGTCAGAGTACCCAGGGATGTCCTTCAAGGCCCGATCCACAAAGCTCCGTGCTTCCCGCAGATACGGGTCGGAGTTCGCGTAGCCTCGCAGCGCGGAGGATGCTGGAATGACCGCAGCCGCCATGTTGCCCAGGAAGGTCTTGGCGTTGGGGTCAGGCTCCGAGAGCGCCCTGATGAGCTGGTTGGCGTTGAGGAGGAAGGTCCGCTCCGAGAAGTTATTGGCCAGCGCAATGGTGGTCGCCATGGCCGCCTCGGCGTAGTCCTGATCGTTACCCCCAGCCAACTTGTAGGCGTAGAGGTCAGCCGTCATCCCCATCACCATGCCCAGCGGATCGAACCGTGAGTAGGGCAAGTAGGTCTCGGTCCCATCGGCATTCGTCCAGTGGAACGAGTAGGGTTTCCACCCTTGAGACACGAGCTGCTGCTGTAGTTTCCGATCAGTCGGCCCAGCCCCAGTGATCATCCCGTTGGAGACGAACGTGGTGGCGGACATCATGAACAGCGACCCGAGGGCCATCTGGCCTATCGCCTGAGCTTGCTGCTCGACGCCTGCCTTCCCCATGATCATCTTGCGGTACTCGCCCTGAAGCAGGTTGAGACCGGGGGTGTTCTTCCACGAGTACCGCAGCACGTTGACGGGTGTCTTGACGTAGGGCAGTACGAGGCCGAGGAGTGGCACCTGGGAGCGGGCGTTTCGAACCGCAGACCCTACGGTGTTCGGGAGGAGTTCCTGATTGAACGTCGCCGTCTGGGCCTCTTGGAGCGCCTCGCGGTCTACCGCACGGCCTTCCGTATCGAATGCCTTTCGGAGGCTGTCCTCAACGTGGTCCTTCAGCTCTTTCCCTCTGAGCCCCAGCTCCATGCCGTCCATAGCGGAGCGGGCCTGCACGACGGACCTATAGCGGAGCGTCTTGAAGAACTCGTCCTGGGCGCCGAGAGCCCGAGTGGGCAGCCCCGTGACGTTGCTGTAGAGCGAGGAGACGTGGAGGTTGTGCCAGAGGTTCTCGATGGAGTCGAAGGGCCTGAAGGTCGGCATCCCGAGCGACTGGTGGGCCGTCTGGGCAGCGTCGTTAGTGTCCAGCCAGTCGGAGGCATGAGGGGCCAGCTTGGAGTCGCCCTTCATGAACGCCTCCCAGCCTGCCGTCCAGCCGTCGTGGATGGCCGCCGCCGTGTAGTAGAACTCCTTGGTGGCCTGCTTCAGGAGAGGACTTGCCGTCTTCTTGAAGGGCGACAGGAAGGCTGCCCCCACCGCTTTCTCCAGCGGCCTTGCGACCTGCATGTAGACGTTGCCGGTGATGTTGACGATGTGGGTGGGGTAGAGCCACAGCAGGCCGTTCCGCATGGAGAACTGCGCTTCGTCCAGGACCCTTCGGAGGAACCCTGGGGTGGACATCTCCTTGATCTTCCGTGGGTCGCCGCCTGTGCTGTCCATCAGCTTGAGGAGCTTGTCGTCATCCATCGAGTTGAGCTGCTGCACGAGGTCAGGCCGCACCGCGAACTCCGACCGCATACGTCGCATGGAGCGACCCGCAGCCGAGCGCATGGACTGGGCCGATGAGTAGACCTCAAAGGCAACGTGCAGCCGCCTACGGGCCTCCTGCATGGCAGCCGCAGCATCATCACCGTACTCCGCGAGGTTGCCCCAGCGTATTTTGTTGGTCACGTCCCAAGCGTCGAGGAACATACGGTTTGACAGGAGGTAGCCTGCCTCCATCTGCTTCACCATCCCCGCAGCCGCATCGCCCGCCTTGGAGATCATCCCGATGACTTCATCGGGGGCCTCGTTGAAGAACTTCGCGATGTTGCGGACTTGCTGCTCGACCTTGGCGTCTGTGAGGATCGCTCCGCCCTTCTTTAGGTCGAGATCGGAGCGTAGGACGTTGGTGGTATTGGCGATGAGGGTGGAGACATCTTCGGGCGTGTTGAGCTTCTGCCACGGGATGGATGACTCTGGGGCGAACTTGTAGCCCTGCGAGACGGCATCGATGCGGGAGCCAGCCTGCTCGGTTGCCATGAGGTCGAACTCAGTGCCCCGGATGATGGCTCGCAGCTCGTCCTCGGAGATGCCTTCAGGTGCGAGTGCCGTGAGCTTCTCGGTCGCACTAGCGATGCTGGTCTGAGGTAGACCTGGGGGTGCCCCTGCCGTGAGGACCGGCTCGCTGATGTAGTCCCCGATGTCCCTCTCGGCGGCCATGAACATTTCGTCGCTGGGGTCGGCCTGGGAGTTTGCCTTCACGCGGACCCTAGGCTTTTCACCCACGGCCAGATCGTCTGCAACCTTCCCAGCGTTGACATCAGTTCCAGCCTTCACCCTCACCCTTGGCTTGGAGACAGGTGGCACCATAGTGACCTGAGGGGGCTGCTCAACAGGTCGGACAGAATTGTCCTCCGCGACCTTGACCGCTTCGACCATCTTGGGGTCAGCCAGCTCAGCGACAACCGCCTTGGCCGCCTCCTGGTCGCCGCTACGGGCATACCGCACGGCCTTCAGACCGAGAGCGAAGACACTGGCCAGAGCTACGTCCAGCCCAGCCCCTTCGATAGCGTTCTTGAGGCGGCCCTCGGCGTTGGTGTCCTCGGGCTTGGCCGCCAGGTAGTCCGCCACTGGGTTCTCCAGCGCGGGGAATTCTTGGATGAGGTTCGATAGGCGCTCCTCGTGCGGGTCCATGGAGATGGCGCCTGCGAGTACGCCCTTGCCGACCTCATAGGCCGTCTTGGCGACTTTCCCGGCGACCTCCGCACCGTAGCGGGCCTCCATGATCTTCCCTGCGCCGATGAGGCCGGTGATGAACTGGGACATGCCGCCTGCGATCCCGGCCGCTACGGACTGACTGCGGGCGTTGTCGGAGAACTCGTTGACGGAGGTCTTGGTGCTGTCCACTGCTTGGCGCCGTGGGTCACCAAGCCTATGTGCGCGAGGACTTCCCCAGCACGTTTCCAGATTTCGTATTGAATTCGTCGGAAGATGAGATGATGGTGGGGCAGTCGCTTTTTCAATCTACAGGCGGTACCCTACGTCTTCGGAGGATCCTAATGCGATCAACGCTGTTACTGACTTCCGAACGGCCGCCATCATTGAATGACGTCAAGGCGGCACTTTTGACCTATGACAAGGTTCATTTGCTAGATCCGGATGACCGCGATCTGTTCCCGGCAACCGGGTTCCCGATGGCATTAGGAATGCCACCGATGATCTCCCTGCCGACCTCCAACCCTGTAAGGCGGATTGGCAAGATCCAAAGCTTTGACGATGACTTCTCACTGGTCGTTGAGGAGTCTAGGTCAGCGATTAGGCAAGGGGTTATCTCTGTAATCCGCACTTACGAACCACCAGCACCTGAGCTTCGGATTGGTATGGTGGACGTAGGCGGATTCCCTCTCCAGCTAGACGCGCTCCTACTGCTATTCCGCGCAGCGGCAGCGGATATGGACCTACAATCGGCCGCAGTGGTCGGAGATAAGTGGCTATTCGGCGTACCGGATCGGATTTTTCAAATCGCAGAGGAACGTGGAAACGCTGACGGGACCATCAATGATCTCCCGCCCCTACCAGACTTGACCATTCCACTTTCCTTAGAGGAGTACCGTGCGCCCCTGTCTAACATAGCGCGAGCTAGGATCGGCCATGTCTTAAAACTTGCCGGCTACTGCATGACCAAGGGACTTGTTCCGCACGGAGTTCATCCATCGCACGACTCGATCTTACGGAAGCTTGTTTCGAACGGTGCCCATTTCGTCGATCTCGCTGCGGAGGTTGATCCCTACTGGAACTACCGCAACAGGGCTCTGAAGCTGGCACACGACGAATACCTGGACTACGACAGACTTGATCAGATGACCATTGACGATGTCCTTAAACTTCGAACCGTAGCCTGGGGGCGTCAGGCCGAAGCCCGCGATGCCTTATTTGAGGCGACTGCTGGGCTTGCGAGGGGTTTGTCTGGTGAAGCAGATTTTGATCGGCTGGTCTCTGAACAAATTCGAGACTATCGACAAAAGGCCGCCGAAGTTGAAGACGAGAGAAGTCAGCTAGGTTTCAAGGTAAAATGTGAGATCGGTAAGGTCCTGCTAAGTACCGCAGGCGCAAGCACCGCAGCGGGGACTATTGCAGTGCTCGGCACGGCGCTCGGCGCTGCTGCTGCTCTTTTTGGTGGCGCATACTTTGCGTTGCAGCAGTTTCAGGACCTCAAGCCAGCGTCTGATCAATTGCGCCACTTGGACGAGGAATTCAAGTCGGATGCTCGCTACGGAATCCACAACTTCTACAGTCAGTTTCCCTGACGTTTGTTAAAGGCCCGCTCCGCGTACGGCCCACCATATTGCGAGCATCACAGCCGCGCCCGCAAGCCAGCATGCGGCAACCGTTATTTGGATTTCCATCGTAGATCTCCACAGAGGTTTGTGGGGCGCAAGACATCGCGCCGTAGGAGTCTTCCTGGTGGATGGCCCACGGCGCGTAATACCCTGCCCGGTTCTCGCCTTGGCGACATCCCAAAGCGGACTGGGTGCCGGGCCTGTGGATCGGATATAGCATCTACTGGCTGAGCGACGGGGGTGATTGGTGATGGGGCGGAGATGCGGACAATGGGGGTTCTCATGCAGGTGCCACCACGTTAGGATTTGAAGTTGCCGGCGTGTTGCAGCGTTGCGAGGTAATCCGGATCGCGTCCCCACATGGTTCGCATGAAGGAGGCCATGCCTTGAGCCTCGCCCAAACCCTGCTTTGCCGCGTCCTGTGCCGCTCTATATGGAAGCAGAAAATTGAAGTTGTTCTTGTCGAGTTCGCGGAATGTCATACGCCCTGCGTCGTGCGCTTCGACAAGCTTGCTGAGCGACTTTAGGCCCGCATATCGCCGTCCTTGCGAGTTGAAGCCAGACTTCGAGCTGGCCACATCCCGGACGCGCTTCGCCAAGCCCGTGGCATGCACCATTAGGGTGGCTTTAGGTGAAAGGTAGGTCTCCAGCAGGCTCTCGCAGCAATCAGCGAAGATAACAGGCGGGTCCCAGCTAAAGCCAGGCGCGTAATAGGTCGCCTGAATTAGGCCATCCTTCACGATGCAACACCCTAAGCCGATCAGTGGGGACCCGGACTCCTTGTCACGTGGGTGGGCGCCACTCGTAATGACGAGTAGGGCATCATGATCTTTGCCGTCGAATGCGGACATTGGGGTCTCCTTTTCGAGATGATGATGGTGAGCGTAGGACAAGCGGAAGCACCTCGCGGCTAGGGACCGAAAGTCGGCTAGATGGCTTGTCACTGGGATGGTGGCTTTAGGTGGCCTTGATCGCAGGGGACTATTGATGAGATATGTCGAACGCGTACAATTTTGCACAAATTCCGTGATCAATTCGTCCCATCTGAAGCATTGATTTCAGCCAGACTTGTCTCCCGCTCCCACTGGGGCGGCGGCATATCAGCACAGCTTCAGGTAGAAGAGCATAAAGGTCTGACTCCGTTTTTGAGACTCCGGTACTTCGAGATAGTGGGAATAGGCTGTTTAAGCCGATTCGCTAATCAGAACAGCGAGTTACGACAATACAACCAAATGGTTCACTCAGCTGCCCGGTCGCTCTTCGCAGTCGGGCTCCTGTCAGATGGACGCAGTAGATACAGACCGAAGGTTACCTCCAACGGCCCGAGGAAGATGCGGAGGTTCGGCCACCGTCTCGGGACGTCAACGTAGTCCCACCCAAAGTCCCACCTCTTCAGGTCCATCCACTTGCAGTTCCGTCGGGCCAGAAGATCGATACGGAGGCACTTGGCGATCTGCTCCAGGTGATTATAACCCTCATCAAGCTTCAAGCTGCTGCCTCCTCTTCAGGCGCATATTGTTACGGTCCACGGCGTCGAACAGACACCGCAGATTGGACAGATAGTCGGAAACGTCGAAGCCCTCGTGGTGGTATCGCTTGGCGCAGACAGCGGCGACCTCAAGTGCCCGTTTCCGCTCACGCGTATAGGGGCCGCCCTCAAGGAGCGTCTTGACGTTGCACCACTCTCGTGTCGGTCGATGAACCATTATCCAGTGGTAGCGCATGCCGTTCACCCTGCCCGGTGACTGCTCCCGGTCCTTCGGAGAGAAGACCGTCCGGGGATACGCCCAGATGTCGGGAACGATCCTGGTGCCGAACCGTGTCAGCTCAGCGAGCGCCGCCATGTGGAGCGCCGTTATGATACCGTCTGTGATCTGCGGGGAACTCCGCCCGATGACTACGCCAACCTGTGTCCAGAACGGCACCTCATTGTGTCGATGTATGATGGTCCACCGCCTGACGAAGGGCGGCCGCGCAAAGTCATGCGACGGGAAGGCCCAGGATGAGACGAGGCTCAGGGTCACGAG
Source organism: Rhizobium sp. SRI_017 (assembly GCF_057586295.1). Taxonomy (NCBI): domain Bacteria; kingdom Pseudomonadati; phylum Pseudomonadota; class Alphaproteobacteria; order Hyphomicrobiales; family Rhizobiaceae; genus Rhizobium; species Rhizobium sp. SRI_017. The sequence continues at coordinate 14,516 of NZ_JBYCZP010000009.1, forward strand.
AGGGGCGGCTGAAAAGGCTGGGACGACCATTGGCTCTCCACAAAACTGAGGAGCAATAGGTACATTATTTATGGTGCAAAATCAATTAGTTATGTTCAGAGCGATGCATTGCAACCACATTACAGACGAAGCAGGAGTGCCGCACCTCAAAGCGTTGGTCCGCCAGCCGATCGCTCGCTGGCACGATGCTCTCAGACTCCATATTGACAGCAATTCGGGAGCGTCTTGTCACCATCCGGCAGGCCGAAGGAGGAACACGTAGATGAAGAAGCCGAGCGTGAGCGACACGCCATATTTGGCTAGCGGACTGACGAGTGGGTCCGACAGGACCATGCCCGCTGGATACCCCACGGCAACGAACAGCAGGGTCACCAACGGAAAGCCAACAAGGGCCATCAAGGCATCTTCGATCATGTTCATGCCATGTCACTCCCATCGATCTCCCGCTTAAGCCAGACCTTCAAGCCAGTCTGAGGGCAGCGCCTTAACTCGTGGACGAACATCCTCCCCTCTACATCCCATGACACAGCACGGCGTTTCACCGGAAGTTGCTCCCATTGCTCTCGCGTAGACATCCCTTGGCGCGGATAGAGGTGCGACATATCGGGGCCGGACAGCGCCAGGTCCACCGCCCGTAGCATTTTCCGAAACCACCCCATGGCTATCCTCCCACCGGCGCTTCCTCCTTGAGGCGGGCCGATAGCCGAGCCAGCGTGGAGTTGGACGCCTTGGTTGCCTTCTGGATACTGCGCCAGCTCTTACCCTCGCGGAGGAGCTGCATGATCTCTGCATTGCGTTCGGTATCTTCGGGTCGGCCCTTAAACTTACCCAGCGCCTTGGCGCCATCGATGCCCTGTCTCTGGCGGTACCTGCGATCATTATAATCTTTCCTCGCGATAGCTGCCAGCATGTCGAGCATCATTGCGTTCACAGCATCCAGGATACGGCCCTGTATGTCGTCACGATCCACGGAAAGGAGCGCCCATGACGTCGGAAGATCGAGACTTACCACACGCACCCCGCGCGTTCTGATTTCGTCTTTTAGGCGTTCCCAGTCGGCGGCATTAAGTCGGCTCAACCTGTCAACTTGTTCGACCAAAAGGATATCGCCCGCACCACAATCGGAGAGGAGGCGGAACAGTTCTGGACGCTGAAGAGAAGCGCCACTCTCGTTTTCGACATAGGTGGCAGCAATCTTGAAGCCGCGCTCCTCGGCAAACCTGATGAGGTCTTCCTTTGCGCGGTTAGCATTTTGCTCCCGCGTCGAGGCTCGAAGATAGGCACGAAGAAATGACATTGCAGATCATCCTCACTCTGATTTAAGTGCCCCCTAAATGCTCGCTCTGATTTACTTTGTCAAGCCCCTATAAAGAGAGCGCCTGAAGGGTCGCCCTGACCCGCTGCCTTTGGGAATACGTTTTCAGAGCGCTGCCATTGTGGCTGACTCAAAGTACAATTCCTCGAATATTACCTCCAATTACGCCCTCACCTCAGCCGTTTCTCTCATATTGCTGACCAACGGCAATCTGATTCTATCCCGACGCAGCAACGCCTTCCCGGCCGAGCAGTTCGGACCAGGATTTATCACCATCTAAGACGTATTTCTTCAAGATGATACTTGACGTCGCTCTCTTTTATGTTACTCTGATAATGCAAATCACTTAGAGGAGTTCCCTGAAAATGAGCGCAACAATGACCAACTTTGAAAAGCTACTCCAAGCCCTGGGCGTGGACGAACCCTACTTCGCAGTCCGCTGCAAGTTCCTAAAAGTGAAGGAGTGGCGTTTCGATGTCTGGACCGAGTATCGGTGCCGCATGATCCACTTCGGGCCTATCGAGTTCGGGTACACTCCACGCGGCTGGTAGACATGACCGCATGAATGACCAAAGGGGCGCCGCGAGGCGCCCTTTTTGTTTGCGTAGAGATTATAGGGTGGCGAGCTCAAGGCGGCGGCTCAGGGCGGCGGCTCAGGGCGGCGGCACAGCTCGGCCTCAAGGCGGCGGCTCAGGGCGGCGGCTCAGGGCGGCGGCTCAGGGCGGCGGCACAGCTCGGCGGCTCAGGGCGGCGGCACAGCTCGGCCTCAAGGCGGCGGCTCAGGGCATTTCGAAAAGTCAGGAGGGGGTGGACGGGGGGAAAGCTAGCCATTGTTACGTGAATCGAACGTCTCGCGTGGGCGCCTTACTGTTGACATCCGGTATTGGAATCGAGCTTGCCTATAAGTGTCTAGGGCGTGAGACAGCAAGAGAAGGGGGACCGCGATGTTATCTTCGGTCAAATTTAAGTTCGGCTCAAGTGTGAACCAGCCGGCGCTGGAACTAGAGACACCGCCATCTGTAACCATCTTCGTAGGCCCGAACAATTCCGGCAAGAGCCAAGCACTACGGGAGATATTCGATTGTGTATCCGGCAGCGGCGGGCATCGCTGCATCATCGAGGACGTCTGCTTCACGAGTCATACCGAAAGCAGTGCTCTTCGCGAGCTGGACGATATGAAGGTAAACCGATCTACTGGCCAAAGTGGACGCTCAAGCCACTATCTCATCAATACCCTCAGCGGTCGCATCGAGGTCCAGGAGGGTCAGTTCGTCGAGGCCCTGGTTAACGCCAACACGCGCGAAGGACGTCACCGGCAGAACTTTTTCGAATGGTATGCGAGGGGACGCATACTTAGCCTAGATGGGCCTTCTAGAATTGGGCTAGTGAGTAGCCAAATCCGTGGCGACCTTAAGAATCCAAGCGAACCCTTTGCAAAACTGTTCGTAGACGATGCGAGACGCAGTGCGCTCCGCAAGATTATCTGCGACGCCACCAGCCTCCAGTTTGTGCTCGACGCTTCGGAGGGGGATAAGCTGAAAGTCAGATTCGGGTCGTACCCACCGCCGAGCGAGCGCTCGCTTGAGGACACGACTCTTGACTACATGCGGACTGCGCGTGGGACTCAAAGTGTCAGCGACGGAGTGAAGGCGTTCACCGGTATACTCCTGCAAGTCTATGCCGGTCAGCCGAAAATCATCACCGTAGATGAGCCGGAAGCATTTCTGCATCCGAGCTTGGCGTTCACATTGGGAAAGCAGCTTGCTAGGGGCGCGAATGAAGAGCGTAAGCACATCTTCGCTTCAACGCACAGTGCCCACTTCCTAATGGGGGCGATTGCATCGGGAGCCGAGGTGAACATCATCAGGCTTACATATGAGGGAGATGTCGCAACCGCGCGTCTCCTGCCCAGTTCAGACCTGAAGACGCTCATGAACGACCCACTGCTGCGATCCGTAGGCGTTCTCGATGGGCTCTTTTTCGACGGGGTCGTAGTCTGCGAAGCAAATGCGGACAGGGCCTTCTACCAAGAAGTCAACGAGCGCCTGCTGGCGGAGGGTGACCCACGGGGGGTGTCTCGCACGCTATTTCTCATCGCTGATAACCACCAGACCGTCGCGAGAATCGTCGCCCCTCTACGGAAGCTGGGCATCCCCGCTGCAAGCGTTGTGGATCTCGATGTACTAAAGCGCGGCGGCGGCGAGTGGACTCGACACTTGCAGGCCATCGAAATTCCGAAAGGGGAACACAACGCGTACGCTGACAGACGCGCTACAGTTGTTAAATCACTCGAAGACACCCAGAAGAACTACAAGACCCAGGGCGGCATCGCCCTCTTGAAGGGCTCCGAACTTGAAACCGCACAAAATCTGCTCGATGACGTAGCTCGATACGGCCTATTTATTGTGCCTCGCGGCGAGATTGAAGCTTGGCTAACAACTCTTGACGTCGGACGATCAAAAGGGAGATGGCTTGAGAGCATCTTTGAGAAAATGGGTAACGATCCCAACGCGTCGGCATATGTGAAGCCGACCAAAGGTGACGTTTGGGACTTCGTTGGGACGATTGCGTCGTGGGTGAGCAACAAGTCAAGGAAAGGGATTCCGGACTAATTATAGCTTATCGTCTTGCAGTACTGTCCGCCAACTAACTGTTCGGGACGAGCGGCAGCTTCACCGCTTCCACCAGCGCTCGCTTTGCCGCCTCTGCGTCCGGCCCTGCGTAGCCAACCATCGACAATTCCTGGGCCTTGGGTCCGCCCCCTTCTGAGTGTCCCACCACCGAGAGGAACGTCCAGGCGTCAAACCCTGCATTCCCCTTGAGCATCGCATCACGCGCCTTGCGGATGAACCAGCGCCGGAACGAGTGGAAATCCACGTTGCTCTTCGCCTTTTCGTTTGGCCGCTCGTCCACCCCCAGTTCTCGCCGGTATCTTGTAAACTGTTTGACAGCCGGATCGGACCTCGTCTCGCGGGACTTAGGTGGGCCTGGAAGATCAGCTATTAGGAACTCTGCGGGCGCCCTGCCCTTTGTTAGCGCCGAGATGCGATCCTTGAGGCCGGTGTGAATTGGCACCTTTCGCCTTGCTGCCTCCGTCTTCCCGGCCCGGACTGAGAAGACACCATCCGCGCAATCGGCAATCCGAAGCTGGCAGACTTCTTCGATACGCATTCCGCTGAGGGCACCTATGAGCATAATGTCCTTAAGGCGCTCGTTCGCCGGGGCGTGCACCAGCTTGGCGACCTCTTCGTCAGTGAATGGCCGCTTCCCCTCATCATCCACTTCATCGCGACTCCGCCTGGGGGCGGTCGGGAGAGTCTGCCCCAGCCAAGGATTGTCGCCCGCGTTGCCCTTTTCGTAGAGCCACTTCCAGTACTGCCTCAGGAATGTCAGGTATGCAGCCGCCTTGTCCAACCCACGGCCCTTCACGAGGAAGGTGGTGATGAAAAGGCCCGCCTCTTTCCGGGTGACAGCTTCCAGCGTCTCCCCGAGGTGTTTACCCCGCAGGTAGTCCCCCAGCCACCTCAAGGCCCGCTCGAAGTCGCCCCGCGTCTTTAGGCGATAGCCCTGGTGCTCGATGAAGGCGGCCGAATATTGATCCAAAGGCGTCGTCGCGCCTCGCGCTAGATCGGCAAACTGTTGGGCTTCCGCGTAGCTATGTGCCCGCTCGATCTCCCGCGCCCGCTCCCGCATATGGTACATGGCGTCATCATCTTCGCGGTATGGTCTGAATGTGAGCGCCTCGGCCTTCAGCGGATTGTCTGCCAGGAGTACGCGCTCCGCATCCCGCAGTATCTGTTTGAGGTCTGCTATGGCTGCCCACTTTCGCTGCTCGGCCTCCCGAAGATTCTCTGTGTAAAGCGGCTTCAGGAGCTTTGCCTTCCCGACGATCTTTCGGAGACGAACAGGCACCTTCATCTGCACCCGGTACTTTTTGCCGTGCATATCGAGGTATTGAGGATGAACGCGTTTTCCCATGCAGAGTACCCCAGTGCGGTACCCCACACATGATGCCGTACCGCCTGGATGTCAAGCTTTCCACCGTGCGGAGGGGTCGAAGTCTGAGTTTCCCATCTTCTCCGCCATTCCCTCAATTGATCTCATTTGAGCTTGGCGACTTTGGATTGATCCGGCGCGATCGGTGCAGCGCGAAGCCGTGTGCGCCTCTGGCGGGGCACTATGAACGGGTGTCAAGCAGACTGCTGTTTCCCACCGATTTTCGTTCAGCCGGATCATGAAGCCACCACCTCAGTGGTGGCGGCGGCGGCTGATATCATTCGAATTCTTCGTTCAAAACCACCTTACTGGTTGCCGGTCGGCTGCGGGTCGACGATGACGGGTTCCGTCTGCTGCTTGTCGCCGGGCGCCGGATCGTTGTTCACGATATTCTCGTTCTCGCTCGCCGGTTCTGTCGCCGGTGTCGATACCTGCGTTGCGTCGCTCGGCGTCTGGGTGTCGATCGACATTCCCCAGAACTCCGCCACGCCCCAGGCTAGCATGGCGAGGATCAGACCGATGACGAGCACATAGAGAACGGGCCGGCCCAGCATGCCCTGGCGAGCTTCGGTCCCATTGAGAACGACGCGGCCGTCGGGGTCGCGATGGTTATGGATCGGTTCATGGATAGCCATGGTGTTACTCCTTGACGTCGCTGATTTTCTAAAGGCCGCTAGGGACGCGCCGAGGGTGCGTCCGGATGAAGGTTCATGTCGTCGCCCACAGGGGGCGTGGGTTCGACAATGTCCGGATCACCCACGGCCGGTGGATCGAGCACGCTGCCGCAGGTCGTCAGACGATCGGTCAGCGTATTGGAGGTGGAATCCGGGACATTGTCGGACATGGTCGAGTCCGGCGTCGTGTCAGGCGGAGGCGTCAATCGGCAATCGTCCTGAACGCCCGCCGCGAGGGCCGGCGTGACAAGAGTCGCAGCCGCGAAAAGCAGGCCGGCTCCGATATTGAGGGTTCGTGTTTTCATGGGTCGACTCCTTTCCGGGTCTGCCAGAGCAACCCCTATGCCGCGGTTTCGTTCCCGCCCGGAACACTGGCCGGCACAGGGCGTTAGGCGTTTCTAAGGAGAGGAGACGCCCCATGGTAGAAGCAAAGCCCAGACAGGAAACCGTTGAAAAGCAGCCCGAGAAGACACCACCCGCCGGCCCTCATGCCAAGGAAAGGCTGACGGACCGCGAAAAGACCCCGGGCACGGGTGCCCTGCCCGAAAAGGGTCAGGCGGAGGTTGATGTCGGGCCGGACTGAGCTTGCGGATCAGCGGCGCGGCCACTACCTTTGACAGGTGGAGACCGCACGTCCATCCACGGCGGATTGATCGATGATTTCACTGTCCAACACCTATTCGGGCCTGCCCGGCCGTTTTTACGCCCATGTGCGCCCGACCGGCGTGCCGCAGCCGCGTATGCTGGCGTTCAACCATGCGCTCGCGGCAGAGCTGGGGCTTGATGCCGCGCAGCTCGATTCGCCTGAAGGCGCCGAGATATTCAGCGGCAACACGGTGCCCGAGGGCATGACGCCGATTGCCATGGCCTATGCCGGCCATCAGTTCGGCGGCTTCGTGCCGCAACTCGGCGATGGCCGCGCAATCCTGCTCGGCGAAGTCGTCGACAGGAACGGCGTTCGCCGTGACATCCAGCTCAAGGGTGCGGGCCGTACGCCCTATTCACGCGGCGGAGATGGACGGGCCGCGCTCGGTCCGGTGCTGCGGGAATACCTCGTCAGCGAGGCGATGCATGCGCTCGGCATTCCGACAACGCGTGCACTGGCTGCCGTCGCCACGGGCGATGCAGTCTATCGTGAGACCACCCTGCCCGGTGCCGTGCTCACAAGAGTGGCGGCGAGCCATATCCGGGTGGGGACTTTCCAGTTCTTTGCCGCGCGCGGCGATGTCGAAGGTCTGACAGCGCTTGCGGACTACGTCATCGACCGACTCTACCCTGAGCTTCGGAATGCCGACCAACGCTATCTGGAGCTCCTGAAAAGCGTGGCAAACCGGCAGGCGGCACTGGTGGCGCGCTGGATGCATGTCGGCTTCATCCATGGTGTGATGAACACCGACAACAGTTCCATTTCTGGCGAAACGATCGATTTCGGCCCCTGCGCCTTCATGGATGCCTACAATCCCGCGACGGTCTTCAGTTCGATCGACCAGGGCGGTCGCTACCAGTACCAGAACCAGCCCGGCATCGCGCAGTGGAACCTCGCACGCCTTGCCGAAACCCTGCTGCCTGTTATCGACGAGAGCATAGATGCCGCCGTCGAGAAGGCGAATCAGGTCGTCGTGGATTATGCTGCGACGTTCCAGGACGCCTGGTCTGCCGGCCTGCGGCGAAAGATCGGGCTGAAAACCGCGGAGGAGGATGACGGCATGCTGATCCAGTCGCTGCTCGACCTCATGCAGAAGGATGAAGTCGACTGGACGTCGGCTTTCCGGCGACTGGGCGACAGCGCGCGCGGTGATGACGCGCCCTTCTGGAGCCTGTTCGAGGATCGCGCCGCGGCCGATCGATGGCTGTCGTCATGGCGCGCCCGGATTGCGCGGGAAACGGAAGACCCAGCTCGCGCCGAAAAGATGGATAAGGCAAATCCGCTCTACATTCCTCGAAATCACCTCGTGGAAGAAGCCCTGGCTGCAGCGATCAATGACGACGATCTCGGCCCCTTCGAGGCCCTCCATAATGTTCTGTCCGATCCCTACAACGACCAGGGACGAGACAATGAGCGCTATACCCAGCCGGCGCCGCACGACGGTCCGGTTTACCGAACCTTCTGCGGCACTTGAGGGCTAACGGTCTTCGATCTCGCCCTTCCCGTTGACGGCAACGGACATCATGGTGTCACCCTTCATGGCGGTCGTCCGCCAGATTCCATCGGAATCGCGATCGAGCGCGCCGATCGCCGTGTAGCCGGCCGAAGCCAGGCGGTCGTGCACCTGCTGCTCCGTCACGACGCCGTTCGGATCGACGGGGGTAATGCTGCCAGTCTGGTCCATTTCCTGCGCGGCGGCGATAACAGGCAGCACAATCGCGGCCGCAAACAGGGCGTTTCTCTTCATCGCCTATCAGCCTCCGATTCCTTCGAGCTACATGTCCTCAATGGCCGAATCGGGGGTTGGGTTCCGGATTTGATGCCGCGCTTGCGGGAACGCTCTTCGAGCGTCTGCGTTGTGGCCGCAGAGGAAAAGCCGAAAGGAATCCATCATGCCCGCCAAATCCCAAGCCCAGCAGAAAGCCGCCGGTGCCGCGCTGGCCGCCAAGCGCGGCGACATGCCGAAATCGAAGCTCAAGGGCGCATCGAAATCGATGGAAAAATCGATGACCGAGAAAGAATTGGACGAGTTCGCCTCGACCAAGCGCAAGGGCAAGCCGGACCATGTGAAGCACTGAGGCTCGGTCCGGCAGTCCCTTGCAGACGCCGCAAACTTGTAGGCATGCCCGGATGCGCCTTGACCCGACGGGAAGCCAGCAACCCTAGTAAGGTGATATCATGAGCTACCTGAACCAGGCAGACGGATCCGGAAAGATCGCCATTGGCGGAAAGATCTGGCCGATTTCTTATCGAGTAGTGTCCGAAGACGAGACGGACGGCGCGAAGAAAATCCATGTCGAACTCAGCGTGCCGCGCGACTGGCTGCTCGAGCGCGGCTTCAGGGCCGAGGCCAAGCTGATCCGCGAAAATGGCGCGGAGATCGATATCCGCGCACCCGGCGCGATCGGCATCAGCGATCCCCTTGCTATCCGGCTGCGCTCGGAAGTTGCCAAGCTCGGTTCGGAAGAGGAAGTATTCCAGCAATTCCCCGAACTTACGACGCACTGATCCTTCGGGGACGGCCCGCCTCGAGTGCCCCGCCATGATCGAAATGCTCGGGGAAGAAGGCCATGAGCATGTTGAACATGGTCTGGAGCGACTCTTGGCGCGACAACGTGTTTGTCATGGTCATCAGGTCGAACCACAAGCCATTGAGAGTGACACGGATGGCCCGTGCAGTGTGCACGGGCAACAGGGGATAATTTCCCTCCGTTGTCAGTTCGGCGCAGAGCCGTTCGATGACATTGAGAAACTCGAGGTCGTGCTCGGCGCAGTTCGCCTGATAGATCGGCCGGCTCTGCGCCTCCGCCCAAAGCGCGGACCACGCCGCCAGGCGATCCGGCGCGCAAATCGCCTCGGTGAAGTCGGCGCGGATCAGCGCGTCCAACTGTGAGGCGGGCGTCTTCGGGGCCTCCGCCAGCGCCCTCTCCCAGTTGTCGCGATATTCGCGCGCCATGAATTGCAACGTCTCGGTGAGCAGCTTTTCCTTCGTCTCGAAGTGGAAGATGATCAGTCCGTGCGAGAGGCCCGCCGTGGCTGCCACTTCGGTCAGCGTGGTGCGCGAAAAGCCGACTCGGGCGAGCGTGGCGATCGTGGCATCGATAAGCTGCTGTCGGCGCACCTCGCGGCTTGCCTTGCGCGGCGTCTGTTCGAGGACCGTGGGTTTGGCCGGCATGGGCGGTGACTCTCAGCGGTGGCATCGGGACATTCATCCTGAACGGAAAGCGCAGAAAAATCGATCCCCTGTCGGAAAATTTATTGATTGACAGTTCAGTCAAAATGAAAAAAGCTAGCGGCAATTACGACGAACCGCAAAAATGCGGGCACAGGGAACGAAGAGATGGGACCTGGACGGAACATGCGTGGCGCATGCCGGCCGACCGTATCCACGGCCGGCGTGATGGCGCACTCGCCCGGAGCGTTCCGGCTCACGACGTTCCTGACCTCCTCTTCCATCGTGTTCTGTTGAGAGAGGAGCGCGCAATGAACCAGATGCAGATCCCTCATCCGGCCTCTCCGCTTCTTCCGCATTGCGAGCCATCGCTCCCCGCCTCTGCCTATTATGATCACCAATGGTATTCCGACGAGCAGAAGACGATCTGGGCCAACAGCTGGGTCTATGCTGGCCGCGTCAACGACCTGCCCCCGATGACCATGCGCCGCGTCGAGATCGGCGGCCAGAACCTGATTCTCGTCCGCGACCGCGAAGGCACGATCACGGCCTTCCACAACACCTGTCGGCATCGCGGTTCCGAGCTCTGTGCCGAGCCCGAGAAGACGCTGAGCTCAAAGCTGATATCCTGCCCCTATCACCAGTGGAGCTACGGGCTCGACGGCCGGCTGGTGCGTACGCCCTTCGTCTCGATCACACCGGATTTCAGGAAACAGGACTTCACCCTCTTCAAGGTGAACGTGACGCTCTGGAACGGCTTCATCTATCTCTGCCTCGCCGATGATCCGCCGGACTTCGCGGCGGCCCCCGATATGGGCGAGCATGCCCTCGACAACTGGCCGATGGACAGCCTCATCACCGGCCACACCTTCAAGAAGACGCTCGACTGCAACTGGAAGGTCTTCTGGGAAAACTACAATGAGTGCCTGCATTGCCCGGGCATCCATCCCGAACTCTCGGCCGCCGTGCCGATCTATTCCAAGGGTTACATGGCGCCGAACGAGGCGCCCGACTGGACTCCGGAGCAGGAAGCCGAACATGCGTTCCGCGAAGGCGCAATGACCTGGTCGATGAATGGACTGGCCTGCGGCCCGAAATTTGACGGCCTTACCAAGGCCGAGCGCGAGGCGGGCCAGCTCTTCGTGACCTTGGTGCCGACCATGTTCATCGTCGCCCATGTCGATTACGTCCGCGCCGTGTCGCTGAAGCCGCTTGGACCGGAACGGACCGAGCTCAAGGCAGAATGGCTGTTCCCCGCCGAGACACTCGCCCAACCCGATTTCAATCTCGGCAACGTGGTGGATTTCGCGACCCTGGTGATGAGCCAGGACGGCATGGCCTGCGAGATGAACCAGCGCGGCCTAAAATCCTCGAAATTCACCGAAGGGGTGCTGATGCCGCAGGAATTCGACGTCTACCGGTTCCAGTCCTGGATCCGCGATCGCATGCAGGCAAACCAATAAGGGGAGAATGCGATGACTGGAATGAAGCGAAGGACTTTCGTGGCGGCCGGCGCAAGCATGCTAGCAGCGCCATTCATCGCCCGCATTGCCCGGGCCCAGGCCAAAGAGGTCAATGTCTATAACTGGGCGGACTATATCGGGGAGACGACGATCGCCGATTTCGAGGCGGCCACGGGGATCAAGGCCGTCTACGACACCTACGATACCGCTGAAGGCGCCGAAGCCAAGCTCATGGCGGGTTCGAGCGGCTACGACCTGGTCGTCACCGCCTCGCGCAACCTGCCCCGTTTCGTCCCGGCCGGGATCATCCAGAAGGTCGACAAGTCCAAGCTGCCGAATATGAGCCATCTCGACCCGGCGGTCATGGCGGTGATGGAGAAGCTCGATCCGGGCAACGAATTCACCATCCCCTATATGTGGGGTACGACCGGCATCACCTACAACACCAGGCTGGTCGGTGAGCGCGTGCCCGACGCCAATCTCAAGAGCCTGGACATGGTGTTCAAGCCGGAGATCGCGGGCAAGCTTTCCGATTGCGGTGTCAACATGCTTGATTCGCCCGGCACGGTGATCCCCATGGTCCTTGCCTATCTCGGCAAGGATCCGCTGTCCGAGGATCTCAAGGATCTGGACGCAGTGGTCGAGGCCTTCACCAAGGTCCGCCAGAACATCCGGTCCTTCAACAATTCGCAGTTCCTCAACGGGCTCGTGGCGCAGGAAGTCTGCATGACCACGGCCTGGGCCGGCGACTATGCCACGGCGCTCAACCGCGCCAGGGAATCCAATATCGATGTCAGCCTGTCCTATGAGGTGCCCGAGACCGGCGGTACGATGTGGCTCGACACATTTGTTATCCCGAAGGATGCGCCCAATGTCGAAGCGGCGCATGTCTTCCTCAACTACATGATGGAGCCGGAGGTGATCGCCAAGGCGACGAATTACGTCTCCTACGCCAATGCCAACAAGTCAGCGAACAAGTTCGTCGACAAGAAGATCCTCGACAACCCGGCGGTCTACCCCGACGCCGAGGTGATGAAGCGGGTGTTCCTGCCGAAAGCCGTATCACAGGAATATGAATCGGCGCGGACCCGCGCCTGGACCAAGATCATGACCGGCTCCTGAGCCGGGGACACCAGCGAAGCAGAAACCAGAACAGGCAAGAAGAGGTCACCGATATGACTGACATAACCAGGCGAACAGCTCTCACCCTGATTGGCGCAACTGCGCTTTCGGCGCCCTTCATCCGCCGCGCCCGCGCCGAGGGGACGCTGAACGTCTATAACTGGGCCGACTATATCGGCGAGACCACGATCGAGGATTTCCAGAACGCCACCGGCATCGCGGTGACCTATGACAACTATTCCTCTGCCGAGGAAATGCAGGCCAAGATGCTCGCCGGTTCAACCGGTTACGACGTCGTCTTCATGGCGGGTATCAGCCTGCCAAACTTCATCAAGGCCAATATCTATCACAAGCTCGACAAGTCCAAGCTGCCGGGCTGGAGCAATCTCGACCCAGCGATCCTGAAGATCATGGAGACCTGGGATCCGGGCAACAATATCGGCGTGCCCTATATGTGGGGCTCGGTCGGCATGACCTTCAACCTCGACATGGTCAAGGAACGCCTCCCCGACGCCGACCTCCAGTCGCTCGATATCCTGTTCAAGCCCGAGAATGCATCGAAGCTCGCCGATTGCGGCATCTCCGTTCTCGATAGCCCGACCGACATCATGTATATGGTGCTGAAATATATCGGCAAGGATCCGAACACCGCGACGGAGGCGGACTACCGGGCGGCCGCCGAGGTGTTCAAGCCAGTCCGCCAGTACATCAAGACGTTCGACAATTCGAACTACCTCAACGCCATTCCCAACAAGGAACTCTGCGTCATCAACAACTGGTCCGGCGACTACGCGACGGCCAAGACGCGCGCCAAGGAAGCCGGCGTCGATATCAACCTTGCCTATTACGTACCGAAGACCGGCTCGCCCGCCTGGGTCGACACCATGTGCATCCCCGCCGATGCCGCGAGCGTCGATAATGCCTACAAGTTCATCGACTACATGCTGCAGCCCGAAGTGGCCGCGAAATGCTCGAACTTCACCAACTATGCCAATGGCAATGCCAAGGCCAAGCCCTTCCTCGATCCGTCCGTTGCCAACAATCCGGCCGTCTATCCGGATGCCGAGACGATGAGCCGCCTCTTCGTCACCCGGGGCCAGACAGAAGAGCAGGAACGCGCGCTGACCCGCGTCTGGACGGATGTGAAGTCGGGCTGAGGCCCGGCATTCACACGAAAACATATCCACGACGCCGAGGACTATGATGAATCAGGGCACCGTTCAGGCCGCAGTTCAGGCCACTGGCAGCAATGCCGACAAGGCCTTCGTGAAGATCGAAAACGTCACGAAAACCTTCGCAGGAATTCCCGCGGTCAAGAATGTGTCCATCGACATCGCCAAGGGCGAGCTTTTCGCCCTGCTCGGCGGATCGGGTTGCGGCAAGACCACCCTGCTGAGGATGCTGGCAGGCTTCGAAATTCCCACCGCGGGAAGGATCCTGATCGACGGCATGGACATGACCGGGGTGCCGCCCTATGAGCGGCCGGTCAACATGATGTTCCAGTCCTATGCGCTGTTTCCGCATATGAGCGTCGAGAAGAACATCGCCTACGGCCTGAAGCATGACCGGATGACAGAGGCCGAACGCAAGGATCGCGTCAGGCAGATGCTCGATCTCGTCCAGCTCTCCGAACTCGGACACCGCAAGCCGCACCAACTCTCGGGCGGCCAGCGCCAGCGGGTGGCGCTCGCCCGCTCGCTGGCCAAGCACCCCAAGGTTCTGCTGCTCGACGAGCCGCTCGGCGCGCTCGACAAGAAGCTGCGCGAGCATACCCAATTCGAGATCGCCAATATCCAAGACAAGACCGGCATCACCTTCGTCGTCGTCACTCACGACCAGGAAGAGGCAATGACGCTGGCGACCCGCATCGCCGTGATGGACAAGGGCGAGGTGCGGCAGATCGGTTCGGCCACGGAAGTCTACGAATATCCCAACTGCGCTTTCGTCGCCGGCTTCATCGGCTCGATCAACATGTTCGATGGCGGCATCAAATCGGTCAATGGCACCGCCAGGGTCGAGGTGCCGAAGCTCGGCGTGACCATCGAGGCGCGGGAGAATACGAGTCTTGCGGCAGGCCAGGCAGTCAAGGTCGCGGTGCGGCCGGAAAAGATCCACATCACCCGCGAACCGCCGCCTCCGGGGGTCAATGCCATAGAGGGCACAGTCGACGACCTCGCCTATTTCGGCAAGGATTCGCTTTATCGCATCAAGCTTGCGACCGGCACGATCCTGCAGGTCAACAATGTCAATGCAAGGCGCGCAGCCGAGAGCGAGCGCGTGGCGCGTTGGGAAGACAAGGTCTGGCTGTCGTTCGAGCCGTCTTCCGTGATTTTGTTGAGGGATTGAGGGGATGTGGATGGAGCCTGTGGCATACCCCCCTCTGTCCTGCCGGACATCTCCCCCTCAAGGGGGGAGATTGGCCAGACGCTCGAACATCGCTTCTCTCTCGCATCGAGTGCTGCGCTTTCGGCGGTCAATTGCGGCAGTGAGTGCGCGCCACGCAATCTCGCCCCTTGAGGCGGAGATGTGCGGCAGGACAGAGGGGGGTGAAGCCACGCGCTCGAACATAGCGAGGTCCGCGCCATGAACGAGCTCGCCCACACCTCCGCCCTCTCCCGCTGGTTCAACGACAAAGGCTGGCGGCAGGTGATCATCGCCACGCCCTATATCTGGCTCACGATCTTCTTCTTCATTCCCTTCCTGATCATCGTCTGGATCAGTCTGGGCAAGACCTACCCCGCCTCCCCGCCCTTCGTCTTCAAGCCGGAATTTCCATGGGTCTATTGGGAGGGATACCAGCGGCTCTTCACCGACACCCTCTATATCCGCGCCTATTTCGTCTCGGTCTACAATGCCGCGATCGCGACCTTGCTCTGCTTGCTGATCGGTTATCCGATGGCGCTCGGGCTGACGCGTGTCAGCAAGACCTGGCGGAGCTTCCTGCTGATCCTGGTCATCCTGCCGTTCTGGACCTCGTTTCTGCTGCGCGTCTATGCGTGGATGGGCTTGATGGGCTCGAACAGCTGGTTCAACAAAGGCCTGACCGCGATCTACAACTCCATCGCTCCGCAAGCCTGGGAAATCACCTCCATCCCGATGATGAACTCGAATTTCGCGGTCATCCTGGTGATGGTCTATACCTACCTGCCCTTCATGATCCTGCCGCTCTATGCCAATCTGGAAAAGCTCGACAATACGCTGAACGAGGCGGCGATGGATCTCGGCTCACGGCCGAGCCAAGTGTTCCGCGACGTCACCCTGCCGCTCTCCGTACCCGGCATCATCGCCGGCGGCCTGCTGGTCTTCATCCCGGCCTCGGGAGAACTGGTTATCCCGAGCCTTGTCGGCAATGCCTATGACCCGATGATCGGCCGGGTGATTTCGGACGAGTTCTCCTCGGCCCGCGACTGGCCGATGGCAGCGACGGTGGCCGTCGCCCTGCTTCTCCTGCTTGTCATTCCGATGATGGCCTACACCCATTTCGAAGCCAAGGCGCAGGCCGGACGGGAGAACGGCTGATGCAGCAGAAGCATTATTTCCTCAAGGCCTGTCTCTTCATCGGCTTCGCCTTCTTCTATATCCCGATCCTGTCGATGATCTTCTTCTCGTTCAACAAGTCGCGGCTCGCGACCGTTTGGGGCGGCTTCTCGACGGAGTGGTACTGGAAGCTTTTCGCCAACAAGCAGGTCATCAACGCCGCGATCCTGTCGCTCGAGATCGCGCTGGTAAGCGCCACCATCGCCACCATCCTCGGCACCATGGCTGGCATCGCGCTTGCCCGCTTCCGGCGTTTCCGCGGGCGCACGCTGTTCTCCGGTTTCGTCACCGCGCCGCTGATCATGCCCGAGGTGATCACCGGCATTTCGATGCTGATGCTGTTCATCCTGATGGGCCAATATATCGGCTGGCCGGGCAAGCGCGGATTCACCACGGTCACGATCGCCCACATCACCTTCTCGATGACCTTCGTGACGACGATCGTGCAATCCCGCCTGTCCTCCATGGATATTTCCATCGAGGAAGCGGCGATGGATCTCGGCTCGAAGCCGTGGGAGGTGCTGAAGGACGTCACGCTGCCGATCATCATGCCGGCCATCATGTCCGGCTGGCTACTCGCCTTCACCATCTCGCTCGACGATGTCGTCATCACCAATTTCACCACCGGCCCGGGCGCGACCACGCTGCCGATCCTGATCTGGTCGAAGGTGAAACTTGGCGTGACGCCCGACATCAACGCGCTCGCCTCGATCGTCATCATCCTCGTCGGCATCTGCGTCGGCATCGCCGGCATCATCATGAACCGGGCCGAGAAGCGGCGGGAACGGGACATTCACCTGGCAACGGCAGCAAACGAATGACCCTAGAGCGCGAGATCGCCATCCGTACCCTGGTCGACGAGATCGACATCTATCTCGGCAGCTTCGCAGGGCCCGGCATACCGGATGTCCGCGCCGGTATTGCGCGTTGGAAGGACGGCCCGATACGCGAGGTCAATCCGAGCCGCATTCGCCAGACGGCCCATGTTGACACTGCACTCAACTGGATGGACGCCAATGGCGATCGGACGCTGGCCAAGGCGCTTCGTGCCGCGATGCCCCATCTCGAATGGCTGGCTTACGATCCTTATCCGCGCGAGCTGATCGGCGACGTCTATGCAGAAAACCATTGCATGGCCTCGCTCATCGGCGAAGGCGGCCAGATCGGCGCCGAGGACTTCGATCTCGGCCTGTTCGGCTTCGGCCCCAACATTCTCTATCGCGACCACCAGCATGCCGCGCCAGAAATGTACGCGCCGCTCACAGCGCCGCATGGTTGGCGCTTCAAATCCGGCGAACCGCTCAACTGGCATTCCTCGCACCAGCCGCAGTGGAACGAGCCCTGGGCGCAACACGCCTTCAAATCCGGACCGAACCCCTATTTCTGCATCTTCGCCTGGACCAAGGATGTCAAAGTCCCGGCCAATATGATCGAGGCGCCCGACTGGGCCGTCCTCGAAGCCGACAATCCCTACGCCTGACATTTGAGAATAGCTGATGCCCTCCCCTGAACTCATCATCGTCAATGCCAACATCGTGACCATGGATCCGCTGACGCCGAAGGCCGAGGCGCTCGCCTCGGCGAACGGTCGAGTGACAGCGCTGGGCACGACGGCCGATATCAATGCGCTGGCCGGCAGCACGACCCGCGTGATCAACGCCGGTGGCCGTCTGGTGCTGCCGGGCTTCCAGGATACGCATATCCACCTACAGGATTCCGGCCAGGGCTATGGCCAGAATGCCGACCTCTCCGAAGCCCGAACGATCGACGAACTGGTCGAGACGATGCGGAAATTCGGCGCCTCGCATGAACGACCGTGGGTCGACGGGGTCGGCTGGTACACGGGCATCTTCACCGATGAGAATCTCGACCGCCACGTCCTCGATCGCGCCGTGCCTGATCGCCCCAGCTTCATCCTCGCTTCCGACGGTCACAATGCCTGCCTCAATTCCCGCGCCTGCGAATATATCGGCCTCGTCAAGGGCATCACTGATCCGCCGAATGGCCATTTCGTGCTCGACAGGGATGGCGTGCCGACCGGGATGCTGCATGAAGATGCCATCAAGTGGGCCGACGAGCGCATGCCGCAGCCCACCGACGATGACTTCGCCTTCGGCGTCAAATACGCCGCGGCACTGGCCAACCGCCACGGCATCACCGGCGTGCTCGACGCCTCTGTCAATGACCGCCATGTCCGCGTCTATGACCGCCTGGAGAAAGCCGGCGAACTGACCGTCCGCGTCTGCGCCACCGCCCGCGTCGATCCGGCCGAGACCACTGCGGGAGCGCTTGCTAGGATCTCGGCCTATCGCGCCGCCTACCAGTCCGAGATGTTCACCGTGCATTCGGCAAAATTCTTCCTCGACGGCGTGCTGGAAAACCGCACCGCGGTGATGCTCGACGACTATTCGGATGCGACCGGCGGCAATGCGCCCTTGATGTTCCGCCACGACCAGGTGCTCGAACTCTTCACCGCCTTCGACGCCGCCCGCTTCCAGCTCCATGTCCATGTGATCGGCGACGGCGCCTGCCGGGCGGCCCTTGATGGCTTCGAAGCGGCCCGCAAGGAGAACGGCAAATGGCCGAGCCTGCATCAGGTCGCGCATGTCCAGTGCATCGATCCATCAGACATTCCACGCTTCCACGAATTGGGGGCGATGATGAACATCCAGCCGCTCTGGGCGCGGCACGAGCCTTCGGTCACCGACGTCGCCCTTCCGATGGTCGGCGAGGCCCGCGGCAGGTGGATGTATGCCTTCCGGTCACTGATCGATGCCGGAGCAGCTTACGCGCTGTCATCGGACTGGGGCGTCTCGACGCTCAATCCGTTCGAGATCATGGAAACCGCCATCACTCGCCAGCCTCCTGGCCGGCCGCGGACGCATCCCGTCTTCCTGCCCGAGCAGCGAATGACCCGCGAGGAATGCGTCAAGGGCTATACGATCCACGCTGCGCGCGCCGCCTGGCGCGACGCCGACACCGGCTCACTGACGCCCGGAAAATATGCCGACATCATCATCCTCGATCGCGACATTTTCGCTTGCGACGTCTACGACATCGGCGACACGGAGGTGGTGCTGACGCTGCTCGGCGGGCGGGAAGTTCACAGGGATCAAGGGTTCGACGGCTGAGCAAATCGCGTCAGCGCGCTCACGGCCGTTCGGCACTGACCGGGCATAAGGATGATTGAGGACGGCCAGCGTGATCTCGCGGCAGCCGCCTGACGTCAATCAGCAGCCCGACCCCGTTCTTAAGTTAACGGCGGTCGCATCCTGCGGGTCTTCTCGCAGACCGAATGGGTTTCGTCCAGCGGATCATCACCGCTTCACCGCATAGAGCTGCATCGGCTCACTCACGCCCCGCAGCGAGAACTCGCCGACGGCCACCAGCTTGTCGCGTTGCGGGACTTCGCAGACATCGGCGAAACCAGCTGAAACCAGCGCATCCCGCTGCGTCGTCTTGCAAACTGTGCAGATACGGCTGACTTCGTTGACAGCGGGCCCGACCACGGTGAAGTCGAGCCGGTTGCGGCTGCCGATATTGCCATAGAACACCGTGCCGAGATGAAGTCCGACGTAAACGCCGGTGCAGGGTTCCTTGCGGGCATTGCGGCGCTGGTTGAGATATTCGAGATCGCGGCGCAGTTCGCGCTCGGTCTTGAGCGCGCGTGATGCCGCCGCAGCGAGATCCGGCCCCTTGAAGATGGCCAGCACGCCGTCGCCGATCAGTTTCAGAACATTACCGCCGTTGCGATGCAAGGCGCTGATGACGACCGACGAATAGTCGTTGAGCAGCGGCATGATCTGTTCGGGCCGGGCAGAATCGAGGATGGCGGTATAGCCCTTGAGATCCGAGAGCCAGATCACCGCGTCGATCGTTTCGGCCTGGCCGCGGGCCACCTGCCCGTCGAAGACGCGCGTCGCCGCATCCTGGCCGAGATAGACGCGGGCGAGTGTCTTGACAATGCGGATGCTGCCGACGCTCTTGAGCGCGAGCGCGAGCGTCGGCATCAGCCGGCGCAGGACCGAAAGGTGATCATCCGTGAAGCCGTCGGCGTCGCGCGTGCCCCAAACGGAATAGAAGGCATTCATCGCCCCGATGCTGCCCTTGCCGGTGAAGCGCTCGATGCGGGAGAAGACATCGGTATAGCCTTCCTCCTTCAACTCCGGCAGGCGATAGAAATCAGTGGGCGCCCCCTTGGCGATCGCGCGCCGAACTTCGGCTTCCCCTGTCGTCACAAGATAGTTGAAGACCGAGTTTTCCCAGTTCTCCTTGGTCACGCCTTTGTCGCTCGAGGAATAGGTCCGAAGCGGCCGCGGACCCGTATCCTGTGCCCGCCATTCGAAGGCGTGGCCTTCGAATTCGGGATGGATCGTGTCCATCAGGCCGACGGCATAGGAAATCGGCACGCCGATATTGTTGCATCGTTCGCAGAAGGCGCGGAAGAGTTCGTTGGGCTCGTCCCCACGCAAGCCGGCTTCTGCCATCCAGTGCAGGATATCGACCTCGCCTTCTTGCATCCGAATTCACCTCGATTCACTCGGCCTAGGGGTAGAAGCGATGGTCGAAAGGCGCAAGGGTCTTGAGCATCAGCGGGCACAAAACCACTCGCCCGGCGAAGACGTCAGATCCAGCGCCGAACCTTGCTGCGATACTCGTCATAGCGAGCGCCGAATACGCGCTGCATGGCCCTTT
Source organism: Rhizobium sp. SRI_017 (assembly GCF_057586295.1). Taxonomy (NCBI): domain Bacteria; kingdom Pseudomonadati; phylum Pseudomonadota; class Alphaproteobacteria; order Hyphomicrobiales; family Rhizobiaceae; genus Rhizobium; species Rhizobium sp. SRI_017. The sequence goes on from NZ_JBYCZP010000009.1 coordinate 35,136, forward strand.
CCTCCATGGGGATGAAGGTTCGATCCATGAGTATCAGGAAGATCAGGGGAACCGCATAGCCGAGGAATTCCCCGAAGCCGATGGAAATCCCGGCGAGCACGACGACCATCCCGAGATACATCGGGTTGCGCGTGTGGCGGAACCAGCCCGACGTCACCAGTTCATTGGGATCATTGTAAGGTATGATGTTGGTCTTGACCCGATGAAAAAGGCGGGCCGAAGGGAGCGTGATCGCCAGACCGAGGATGAACAGAAGACCACCCAGGATCCAATCAAGGGGTCCAGGGATTGGACGTGGACTGTCGAAAAGCAGATTGGCGGCAACGATCAACACAATCGCCGCGAGAAAGATATGCGGAGGCAGAATTCGCATCGTGCGTCCCCGTCGTTATCCGGCTGTTCCCGATTGGCCGGTGACCTCAACGAGATAGGTGTCGCGCAGGGCATGCACAAGGGCAGCCTCAACGGCTTCATGGCATGATCTGCGCTCGACCGGCCTTAGTCTGCCTTGAGCGTCTCCGTCACCCGACGCAGCATGCCGCGGCACTCCTCCATCTGCTCGACAGTGACGAATTCGTCGGGCTTGTGGCCCTGATCCATGCTGCCAGGACCGCAGACGATAGCCGTCGTTCCGAGCACCTCCTGGAAGAGCCCACCCTCTGTGCCAAACGCAACCTTGATGCGGTTGGCCTGTCCGGAAAGCGAGATGGCGCGGCCAGCGATCTCGCCCGTTTTGTCGGTCGAGAGGCCAGGATATTCATTGAAGATCTCGAGCTTGATCTCGGCTTCGGGAAACATGTTTTTCTTCGGCGCAACAATGGCTTCGGCGCGATCGAAGAACTGGTTCATGATGGCCTTCGGATCGTCATCGGCGATGTTGCGGATCTCGAACAGCATCTCGCACTGGTCGGGCACGATATTGAGTGCCGTGCCTCCCTTGATCACGCCGGCATGCAGCGTCGTGTAGGGCACGTCGTAGTCCGGATCGCGTATTCCTGATCGTTCGATTCCAGCCTGCATCTCGCGAATATTGGACAGCATGTCGGCGGCGAGATGGATGGCGTTGAGGCCGGTGGGCGCCAGCGCCGAGTGGGCGGCATGCCCGCGGCAGGTGGCGCGGATGCCGGTCTTGCCCTTGTGGCCGGTCGCGACCTGCATATGGGTCGGCTCACCGATCAGCACCCATTCCGGCTTGATGCCCGCAGCGGCGAGTTCGGTGAGCATGGGCCGTACGCCGACGCAGCCGATCTCCTCGTCGTAGGAAAAGGCGACATGCAGTGGACGGGCGAGGTCCTGATCCTTTGCCGCGACCAGCGCCTCGATGGCGCAGGCGATAAAACCCTTCATGTCGGCGGCGCCTCGACCCAGCAACTGGTTGTCGCGGCGGGTGAGCCGGAACGGATCGGAGGTCCAGGCCTGGCCCTCGATGGGCACGACATCGGTATGTCCCGAAAGGACCACCCCGCCGCGCTTGTTCGGCCCGACGGTGGCAAACAGCGAGGCGCGGTCGCCATTCTCATGCGGATAGAGCGCGGCCTCGATCCCCGCACCAGCCAGGAAATCGGCGATATAGCGGATGAGATCGATATTGCCGTCGCGGCTGACCGTCGGGAAAGCGATCAGGCGGTCGAAGATGTCGTAGACTTGCATGCGAGGCGACTCCGTGTTGGCCGGAGCATAGTGATTTCAGAAACGATTTCATCCCCAGTGATTCAAAACGTGTCGCGTAGCGAACGTTCAGCTCATGCGAAAAGTTGAGCCAAAACAATAAACTAAACACCGGATACGCCTCCAACTCGCTCTCACCTGCTGCAATGCAGCACATTTTTCGATTGCCATGTTTAGTGATTTGTGGCGATATAAACAAATAACTCAACATTCGGGTGGGGAGACCCAGGTGCCGAGTTATTGGTCCCACGGGAACGGGACCGATCCGGACCGGCATGGGGCCGGTGCCAACTGGGAGAGAGAAATCATGCGCCATTTAGGAAAAGCGATACTGGGAGCCGCATCGGTTGCGGTGTTTGCTCTCGGCACAGGAAATGCCGCCAAGGCCGAAACGCTGACGCTGTGCTGGGCGGCCTGGGATCCGGCCAATGCGCTGGTGGAACTGTCGAAGGATTTTACCGCCAAGACCAAGATCGACATGAAATTCGAATTCGTGCCGTGGACCAACTATGCCGACCGCTTCCTCAACGAACTCAATTCCAAGGGCAAGCTCTGCGACCTGATCATCGGCGACAGCCAGTGGATCGGTGGTTCGGCCGAGAACGGCCACTATGTCAAGCTGAACGACTTCTTCGACAAGGAAGGCATCAAGATGGATGACTTCGTGCCGGCGACGGTCGTCGGCTATTCGGAATGGCCGAAGAACACGCCGAACTACTGGGCGCTGCCCGCGATGGGCGACGTCGTCGGCTGGACCTATCGCAAGGACTGGTTCTCTAAGCCGGAACTGCAGAAGGAATTCAAGGAAAAGTACGGCTGGGACCTGGCCGCGCCGACCACTTTCGAGCAGCTCAAGCAGATCGCCGAATTCTTCCAGAAGCGCGAGATCGACGGCAAGACCGTCTATGGCGCCTCGATCTATACCGAGCGCGGCTCGGAAGGCGTGACGATGGGCACGATGGACGTGCTCTACTCGTTCGGCTTCAAATACGAGAACCCGGACAAGCCCTATGACATGGAAGGCTTCGTCAATTCGGAGAAATCCGTGAAGGGGCTGGAATTCTATAAGGCGCTCTACGACTGCTGCACCCCACCCGGCGCGTCGAACAGCTATATGGGTGAAGGCGTCGATGCCTTCAAATCCGGCCAGGTGGCCATGCATATGAACTTCGCCTTCACCTGGCCAGGCCTGCAGAAGGACGAAGCCGTCGGTGGCGACAAGATCGGCTACTTCGCCAATCCCAAGGGACCGGACGGAGACCAGTTCGCCCAGCTTGGTGGCCAGGGCATCTCGGTCGTGTCCTATTCCGACAAGCAGGAAGCAGCGCTGCAATATATCAAGTGGTTCGCCCAGCCTGATGTGCAGGCCAAGTGGTGGCAGCTCGGCGGCTTCTCGTGCCTGAAGGCCGTGGTCGAAGACCCAGGCTTCGTCTCGAGCCAGCCCTATGCCAAGACCTTCCTCGAATCCATGGCGATCGTGAAGGACTTCTGGGCAGAGCCGAGCTACGCCTCGCTGCTGCAGGCTTCGCAGAAGCGCTTCCACGACTATGTCGTCGCCGGCAATGGCTCGGCGAAGGACGCACTCGACGGCCTGGTCAAGGACTGGACCGAAGTCTTCGAGGACGACGGCAAGATCTAAACCTTCTCCCCGGAAAGGTCTCGCCGTTACGGCGGCGGGGCCTGACCGGGAGCTTCGAAATCCGGGCCGCGTGGCGGCAACATGAAATCCAAGGAAAATCCGGTGACCGACACCACCTCATCCGCGATGGATAGGGCCGCCGAAGCTTTGGCCCGAAAGACGCCGCTGGCTACTGCCAAGCGCATCCGGGGCCTGTCCGACAGGGCGATCGCCTGGGTTTTCATCTTCCCGGCCATCGCGCTCTTGCTGGCGATCAACATTTTCCCGCTGATCTGGGCGATCTATCTGTCCTTCACCAATTTCCGCGCCAACCGGCCGAATGCGGTCGTCGAGAATGTCGGTCTCCGAAATTACGAGCGCGTGCTCAACGATCCCGATATCTGGATGGCAATGCAGACCACGGCGCATTTCGTGTTCTGGACCATCCTGCTTCAGACCATCATCGGCTTTACGCTCGCCTATCTGATCGACCGCAAGTTCCGGGGGCATGCCTTCTGGACGACGATCATCCTGATCCCGATGATGCTGTCTCCGGCCGTGGTCGGCAATTTCTGGCGCTTCCTCTATGAGCCGCAGATCGGCCTGTTCGCCTATGCCGTATCCTTCGTGTCAGGACTGCAGCCATCCGATATCCGGATGCTCGGCGACGTCAATCTGGCGCCTTGGTCGATCATCATCGTCGATACCTGGATGTGGACGCCCTATGTGATGCTGATCTGCCTGGCCGGCCTGCGCTCGATCCCGGACTATATCTATGAGGCGGCCGAGGTCGACCGTGCCTCCAACTGGCGGCAATTCTGGACCATCACCGTGCCGATGGCGCTCCCCTTCATCATGCTGGCGGTGCTGTTTCGCGGCATCGAGAATTTCAAGATGTTCGACATGGTGACGCTGCTGACCGGCGGCGGGCCAGGCTCTGAAACCGAGGTCGCCTCGATCACGCTCAAGCGCCAGGCCTTCGAAAGCTGGGCGACCGGGCGGGCGTCAGCCTTCGCCATCATCCTCTTCGTCGCGGTGTTCGGCCTCGCCAACATCTATGTCAAGGCGCTCAACAAGGTGAAGCAGAGATGAGTGGAAATGCCGCCCATTCGGTCGTCGAGCCGAGCCTGACCAGCAAGCGTATCGCCGGCGCCATCGTCATCCTCTACGCGCTAATCACCATGGTGCCGCTCGCCTGGATCTTCCTGACATCAATCAAGTCGCCGCCGGATTCGATCGCCTATCCGCCACGCATCCTGTTCACCCCGACGCTCGAGGGCTATTGCAACCTGTTCTCCACGCGGACGCGGCAAACTCCTGACTACATCGCTTCTCTGGGCGCTCCGAAAGGCACCTGCGACGAGGTGACCCGCAAGCGCAACATGGTGATCGCAGGGCCGTCAAACTTCCTGCCGCGCTTCGTCAATTCGCTTATCATCGCTTTCGGCTCCACCTTCCTGGCCGTATTTCTCGGCACGCTCGCGGCCTATGGATTTTCGCGCTTCAAGGTGCCGCTGGCCGACGACCTCCTGTTTTTCATCCTGTCGACCCGGATGATGCCGCCCATCGCCGTCGCGATCCCGATCTACCTCATGTATCGCGAACTCGGCCTTTCCGACACGGCGATAGGCATGATCCTGCTCTATACCGCCGTCAACGTGTCGCTCGCCGTTTGGCTGCTCAAGGGCTTCATCGACGAAATCCCGCGCGAATATGAGGAGGCGGCGATGATCGACGGCTATACGCGGCTGCAGGCCTTCCGCAAGGTCGTGCTGCCGCAGGCGACCACGGGCATTGCCGCTACCGCGATCTTCTGCCTGATCTTCGCCTGGAACGAATACGCTTTCGCGGCGCTGCTGACATCGGGCACGGCCCAGACCGCGCCGCCCTTCATCCCGACCATCATCGGCGAAGGTGGACAGGACTGGCCGGCGGTCGCTGCAGGCACGACGATCTTCCTGATCCCGATCCTTCTCTTCACCATCCTGCTTCGCAAGCAGCTCTTGCGCGGCATCACCTTCGGAGCGGTGCGCAAATGACGGCCGATGTGACGAAAACCAATACCAAGCGATCGGCCTGGCTGCGCCGGGGACGGCTGGAAAATATCGCGGTCGCGCTGATCGGCGCCGGCTTCCTGATGATGTTCCAGCCCTTCGCGATGAGCCTTTACACCTGGTCCTTTGTCACGCTGCTGGCCGGCACGGCGATGTTCGTCATCGTCTCGAAATTTCCGGAGTGAGTGCAGTGTCGGAAATCAGGGTACAAGATCTCAAAAAGTCGTTCGGTGATTTCAACGCCGTGCAGAACTCGAACTTCGTCGTCGAGAACGGGGAGTTCCTGGCACTGCTCGGACCGTCGGGCTGCGGCAAGACAACGACGCTCAGAATGATCGCAGGACTCGAACTGCCGACATCGGGCCAGATCCTGCTCGACGGCAGCGACGTGACGATGCTGCGCGCTCGCGATCGCGACATCGCTTTCGTCTTCCAACTTTTCGCGCTCTACCCGCATATGAGCGTGCGGAAGAACATCTCCTATCCGCTGGTCAACCAGGGCATGCCGCGCGCGGAGATCAAGGAGCGGGTCGAGGAAACAGCGAAGCTCCTGCAGATCGGCCACCTGCTTGACCGCTCGGTTTCGGGGCTGGCCGGCGGCGACCGGCAGCGCGTGGCGCTCGGTCGCGCCATCGTACGGCGGCCGAAATGCTTTCTGATGGACGAGCCGCTCGGCACGCTCGATACCGAGTTTCGTGACCTGATGGTGCGGGAATTGAGGGAGCTCCACAATCGCATCGGCGCCACCACCGTCTATGTCACACACGACCAGCTGGAAGCCATGTCGATGGCCGACAAGATCGCGGTCATGAGCAATGGCGTCATCGAACAATATGGCACGCCGGAGGAAATCTATAACCGTCCGGCGACCATGTTCGTGGCCGATTTCATCGGTTCGCCGCCGATGAATTTCATGCGTTTCGAAGCGGGCCTGAAGAAGGGCGATACCAGTGTTGCGATCGATGGCCAGCCGGTCTTCCTGCCGGAGATCCGGGAGGACGTTGCGCCGGCGAAACTGGTTCTCGGCGTGCGACCCGAGCATATCCGTTTCGACGACCGTTCCGGCCTACGCGGCCGCGTGTTCGAAACCGCCTATCTCGGCACATCGCAGATCGTTGCGATCGATATCGGCGGCACGATGATCAAGGCTCGGACGTCATCGTCCCGCCAACTTGCCGCGGGCGACAATGTCGGTTTGACCTTCGACGGGCCGAAGCTGTCGCTGTTCGACGAGGCTTCCGGCCGGGCGATCCGCACCGCATTGCATGATGGAGGGCATCATGGCTGACATCGCACTCCAACAGGTGAGCAAGAGCTTTGGGGACACCCAGGCCGTCAAAGGCATTTCGCTCGATATTCACGACGGCGAGTTCGTCGTACTGCTCGGCCCGACCGGCGCGGGCAAGACGACGACGCTGCGGCTCGTGGCCGGACTCGAAAAGGCCGATAGCGGCAATGTCATGATCGGTGGGGAAAGGGTCAACGACCTGCCGCCGTCGGCGCGCGACACCGCCTTCGTGTTCCAACAATATTCGCTCTATCCGCATCTGACGGTCTACGAGAACCTGGCCTTCCCGCTCCAGTCGCCGGCACGCCGGCTGGATAAGCCGGCTATCGACCGGCGGGTGCGAGAGGTCGCGGCCATGGTTCGCATCGGCCACAAGCTCGAGAACAAGGCGACGCGGCTTTCGGGCGGCGAAATGCAGCGCGTGGCGATCGGCCGGGCGCTGGTGCGCGAACCCTCCGTCTTCCTGATGGACGAGCCGCTCTCTTCGCTCGACGCCAAGCTGCGCGCCGATCTCCGGCTCGAGCTCAAGCGCATCCAGGCCGATCTCGGCGCGACCATGCTTTATGTGACCCATGACCAGATCGAAGCCATGACCATGGCCGACCGGATCGGCATCCTGCACGAGGGCGAATTGGTGCAGGTCGGGTCTCCCCGCGAAATCTACGAGCGGCCGGCCAACCTGCATGTCGCCGCCCGGCTCGGCCAGCCGGCGATCAATCTCGTCGATCCCGGCCTGATCCCCGGCCAGGGCATTCCGGCCGAGACAAAGGTGATCGGCGTCCGAACCGAGCATATGGAGATCAATCCCGCAACCAATGGAGCGGCCAATGCCGAGATCGACTGGATCGAACATCTTGGTGACCAGAAGCACTTGCACCTCAGGTGCCAAGGCAAGAAGCTCATAAGCCTGGCCGATCCGGCTTCGCCGCTCAAGGCGGGCGACCAGGTGGCGCTGACGCTGACCAATCCGCTCTATTTCGGCGCGGATGGCAGGCGGATCGGGTGAATGGATATTGATATGGCAGAAACATTGACCGCTAACGACCTCAAGGCCCTGATGGGCACGATCTCGCAGCTGATCGCCGCCCATGCGGACGAACTGACGGCGCTCGATTCCGCGATCGGCGACGGCGACCACGGTCACAATATGAAGCGAGGATTCGAGGCGCTAATGGCCGAGCGTGATGCGATCTCCATCAAGCCGCTTGGCGAGGCGCTGAAGGCTGCCGGCATGAAACTGGTCATGACCGTTGGAGGCGCGTCCGGGCCACTCTTCGGAACACTGCTGATGACTCTTGGCAAGGAAATTGGCGAGACGCCCGATCGCGCAGCGTTCAACGCCGCCTTCCGCAAGGCAGTCGACAGTGTCGCGGCACGCGGCAAGTCGGAGAAGGGCCAGAAGACGATGCTCGACGTTCTCTATCCGATCGCCGATGCGCTGGACGGCGGTGCCGATGGCTCGGGCGTCAAGGTCGTGGCGGCAGAAGCTGCGGAAGCGACCGTGCCGGTTCTTGCCACGCGCGGCCGCGCCTCTTTCCTCGGCGAACGGTCGGTCGGCCATATGGATCCGGGTTCGCGCTCGGTCTCACTGCTCGCCGAAGCCATCGCAGATTTCATGGAGAAGCGCCGATGAACGGCTCAGCAGAACAGAATGTCGGCATCGTCATCGTCTCCCACTCGCCCAAGGTGGCGGAGGGGACGGCAGACATGGTGCGGCAGATGGTGGGCGACGAGGTCAAGCTCGCCTGGTGCGGCGGTGACCCCTCTGGTGGGCTCGGCACTTCGGTCGAGGCGATCATCGCCGCGATCGAGAATGCCTGGACCGAGAAAGGTGTCGCCATCCTCGTCGATCTCGGTGGGGCCGAGACCAATTCGGAAATGGCGATCGAGATCATCGGCGAGCCGAAATCCGAGAAGATCCGGATCTGCAATGCGCCCGTCGTCGAGGGCGCGGTGATGGCGGCGACGGAAGCATCCGGCGGCGCCCTGCTCGGCGCGGTGGTGGCAACAGCGGAAGAGCTTTCCCCGCTCTGACGGGTGGGATAGAGCGACGGATCAAGGTATCCGGAATATGGAGATCGGAATGGAAACGGTGAGCGCGGAAACACAGGTGAAGATCACCCATGCGGTGGGCCTGCACGCGCGCCCATCGGTCAAGTTCACCAAGCTTGCCAAGACGTTCGACGCCAAAACCGAGATCGCCTCGGCCGAGAGCGGCCCCTGGATCGATGCCAAGAGCATCGTCAAGGTGATGGCGATGAAGGCGCCGGAGGGCACCGTTCTGCATATCCGGGCGAGCGGCGGCGATGCGGATGCGGCGGTCGCGACGCTCCGGGCACTCGTCGAGCGCAATTTTGACGAAGGCGAAGGCCATGACCCAGGCTGAGATGCGCTTTTCGGGCCTGCCGGCCAGCGCGGGCTTTGCGCGCGGTCCTGTCTTCTGCGCGGCAAAATCCGAGCGCGGCACCTATATCAAGCACAAATCCACCGATGCCGAATATGCTCATCTCGTTGCTTCGATCGAGCAGGCGCTGGAGGCGACGGCAGAGTTGATGGGTAAAGCCAGCGGCGACGCTGCCGATATCCTCGAATTTCAGGTCGCCATGCTTGGCGACGACACATTCCCGGAGGCAGCGCGCGCCCTGATCGACAGAGGTTCCGCGGCTGATATCGCCTGGGCCGAAGTGCTCGACCAGGAGATCGACAATTACGCGCAGTCGGAAGAGGAATATTTCCGCGCCCGCACTGCGGACCTGACCGACATTAGAGACCGCGTGTTGCGCGCCTTGCGTGGCGATAGCGAAGCCTCGATCCCCGTAGGTGTCATTTATCTCGCCGACGACATCACGCCGAGCGCCTTCCTGGTTCACGACTGGACCGGCGGCGGCATCGCGCTCCGCCAGGGCAGCACGACCAGCCACGTCGCCATGCTGGCGCGGCAGGGCGGCGTGCCGATGGTGGTGGGTATCGGCGCCGGGCATGTCGAGAAGGATTGCCAAGCCATCCTCGACGCCAAGGCCGGTAGCCTCGTGGTGTCGCCGGATGAAGCTGCGCTACACGCCTGGAAGGCCGGAAGGGCCTCGTTCGAAGCAGATGCCGCCGTCGCGGCCCGCTTTGCGCCGCAGCCGGCCCGGACCGCCGACGGTATTTCGATCGCCATCCATGTCAACATCGCCGACCCCGCGGACACAGACCATATCGATATCGGCCATGTCGACGGTGTCGGCTTGATGCGCACGGAGTTCCTCTACGGCAAGGGTCTGCCGGACGAGGAGACGCAGTATCGCGCCTATCGCAAGGTCCTCGGATGGGCGGGAGCCAAGCCGGTGACGATCCGCACGGCCGATGCCGGGGGCGACAAGCCCGTGCCGGGCTTCACGATCGAGGAAAGCAATCCCTTCCTCGGCGTGCGTGGTATCCGTCTCTGCCTTGCCAAGCCCGAGATTTTCCGCGTCCAGATCCGGGCGCTGCTCCGCGCCGGCGTGCACGGCAATCTCAAGATCATGCTGCCAATGGTCTCGGTGCCACGGGAAATCGATCAGACGCGCGCATTGTTCGACGAGGAAATGGGCAAGCTCGCTATGGACGGCCTGCCCTTCGCCATGCCGGAACTCGGCATCATGGTCGAGGTGCCCTCGGTGGCGATCACGCCCCAACGGTTCTCGAACGCCGCTTTCTTCTCGATAGGCTCGAACGACCTCACACAATATGTGATGGCGGCATCGCGAGATAGCGGTGCGCTCGCAGCCCTTGCCAAGACCGACGATCCCGCCGTGCTGTCGCTGATCTCGAATGTCGCAGCCCATGGTACCCAAACGGGTATCCCGGTCAGCCTGTGCGGCGATGCTGGCAGCGACCCGGCGCTGGTGCCGTGTCTCATCAAGGCCGGTTTGCGATCGCTCTCGGTGGCGGCCTCGCGGATAGGCGCGGTCAAGGCGGCAATCGCGGGTATCAACCTGATGGACCAGAGCGCGTGAACGAACTCATCCCGATCGATCCGGTCAAGCAGTACAAGGCGCGGCTCTCGGCGCTGATTGACAAGCGTCCCTCCGGCACGCGCCAGCGCATCGCCGACGCGCTCGGCAAGCACCGCAGCTTCGTGACGCAGATCCTGTCGACCGCCTATGCGACCCCGCTGCCGGCCAAGCATGTGCCTGTTATCTTCTCGGTCTGTCATTTCAATGCCGAGGAGAAGCGGCAGTTTCTCGAAGATTACCATGCCGCCCATCCGGAGAAGCGCGAGGAACTGGATGGCGATACCGTGCTCAGGCACATGTCCCTGATGGTGCTCGACTTCAAGGACGACGAGAAGAACCGGCAGTTCGACGAGGCGATTGCAGAATTCGCACATCGGATGGCGGCGATCATGGGCAAGGTGGGTTGAGGGGTCTTATGAAACTGGGAGGAGGAAAACGATGAAAAAGTTCATGAACGCGGCGGGCGATATCCTGACCGAGAGCCTGGCCGGTTTCGCCGCAGCGCATGCCGATATCCTGACACTCGATCCGTCGGGAAAGTTCTTGCGCCGCAAGACCCTCAAGCCGGGCAAGGTCGCGCTTCTCTCGGGCGGTGGCTCGGGTCATGAGCCGCTGCATGGCGGCTTTGTCGGCCACGGCATGCTCGATGCCGCCTGCCCCGGCCAGGTCTTCACCTCCCCCACGCCGGACCAGATCATGGAGGCGGCTGCGGCCGTCGATACCGGTGCCGGCTGCCTTTTCATCGTCAAGAACTACGAAGGCGACGTGATGAATTTCGAGATGGGCGCCGAGATGTCTGGCGGCCAGGTCGCGAGCGTCATCACCAACGACGACGTCGCAGTCGAGGATTCGACCTGGACGACCGGGCGACGCGGCGTAGCGGGCACGCTTGTTGTCGAAAAGATCGCCGGCGCCGCGGCTGAGAACGGCATGGCGCTCGAGCCACTCACCGCGCTCGCCAAGCGCGTCAATGCCAGCGCCCGCTCGATGGGCGTGGCGCTGACCAGCTGCACGGTGCCCGCCGCTGGCAAACCGACCTTCGAGATCGGCGACGGCGAGATGGAATTCGGCGTCGGCATCCATGGCGAACCAGGCCGTCGTCGCGACACGCTCAGAAGCGCCAACGAGATCGCAGAAGAGATCTGCACGTCGATCGTCCACGACCTCGGCGAACGCGCGAAGGGCAATGCCTTGCTCTTCGTCAACGGCTTCGGCGGCACGCCGGCGATGGAGCTCTATCTCATGTATGGCATCGCCCGCGACCTGCTGGGAAAGCAGGGCGTGAAAGTCGTGCGTTCGCTGGTCGGCTCCTATGTCACCTCACTCGACATGGCTGGATGTTCGATCACGGCTATCATGATGGATGACGAGATGCTTGATCTCTGGGACCAGCCGGTCCACACCGCCGGACTTCGCTGGGGGATGTAATCGCCCCGCACGACTCTCCATTGCCTTGCTGACGCGACGTCATCAGGTCGACTCTGCGGGAACCTATCCCCGCAGAGCACGTTCGCCCGTCATGACTGGCATGCGCTCGAATCCCCGACTTTCCTGAACGCCGGATTAACGACGGTTTCAGATTCAATTCAGCGCAGGACGGCTAGAGCACCGACAATGCCCGTATCCCTGCCGTGATTTGACCACTAATCTGATCCAGATCGGCGTTCGGGATAGCGGGTGCGGACTATAAGGAGACATCCATGGCCAAGAAGACCTATGAGGGCGACAACGGCGTCGACATCGTCAACCAGACGCAGAGCAAGGACTATTACAACATCATCACCAAAGGCGGGGATGACGAGATCAGCCTGACGCTGACCGATACCTGGGTGGATGCCGGCGACGACAACGATATCGTCAAGAGCGATATCGAGGGCCGGAACCGGATCGACCTTGGCGGCGGCGAGGACACTTATACCGGCAAGGGTTTTGCCAAGAACAATGCCCATGACGAAGTCTATGGCGGCGCTGGCGACGACACATTGACCGCTTTCACCGCGCAGAGCGAATATTGGGGCGGCGGCGGCGACGATCTTATTTCGTCTGCTGGCTACTGGAACCTGCTCGTGGGCGGCGACGGCAATGACACCGTGAGTTACCTAGCCCAGGACGATGACAAGTATCTCGAGGGCTGGGGCGTCGATCTCGACCTCGGCCGCGAGTTTGCCCGCACCGGTGAAGGCCGGAAGGAGAAGCTCGAGGACTTCGAAAATGCCGAGGGTACGTCCTTCGGTGATGGCATTCTCGGCTCGAAAGGCGACAACAAGCTCTGGGGCATGGGCGGCAAGGATGATGTTGCCGGCTTCAAGGGCAATGACAAGCTCTTCGGCGGCGATGGTGAGGATTTTCTGTCCGGTGCCAACGGCAAGGATGAATTGACCGGCGGCAAGGGCGCGGACCATCTCGAAGGTGGTGGCGGCGCAGACGTCTTCATCTTCGCCGACGTCAACGAGATGGGCAAGGGCAGCAATGCCGACACCATCGAGGACTTCGAGGACGGTGACAAGATCGACCTGTCGGGCGCCGGCAACTTCACCTTCATCGATGACCAGAATTTCAGCAACGCGGCCGGTGAATTGCGCTTCGACAACGGCGTCCTCCAGGGCGACGTCGATGGCGACGGCAATGCCGATTTCGAGATCAAGGTGAAGGACGTGAACGCGCTGCAGGACAGCGACTTCACTCTCTGATCTCTACGCCTTGCATCTCCAAACCAAAAACGCCCGGCCATTCTTTGGCCGGGCGTTTCGTTTTGCAAGACATTCGAAGTTCGCTTAAGTCCGCGAGCCCGTCAGCTTGTCGATGGCGATCGAAATGGTGGCGCCGAAGACGCCGTCGATCGGTCCGGAATAGTAGCCGCGCTCCTGCAGCAGCCGCTGCACTTCCTGGCGGAATTCCGGTGTGAAGTTCTTGGCGCCGCCCTTCATATCGTTGATGAAGGGCGTCTCGCCGCCTTCCATCGATGACACAGCGAGACGTGCAGCTTCGCGGGCATCCTGAGGCGTACCCATGCCGCGGTCATAGAGGTAGGAGAGATTGCCCATGGCGTAGGCATTGCCGCCTTCGACCGCCTTCTCGTACCATGTCTTGGCCTGCTGGTAATCCTGGCGCACACCCTTGCCGTTTTCGTAGAGCCAGGCGAGCGAGGCCATGCAGTAAGAGTCGTTGCGTTCCGCCCCCTTCTCGTACCACAGGCGCGCTTCTTCCAGGTTGACCGGCGTGCCGAGGCCGTTCTGGAGCGCATAGCCCATCGAGCCCATGGAATTCAGATCACCGAGGTCGGCGCCGCGACGGTAGTAGTCGAGCGACTTGGCATAGTCACGCTGTACACCGACGCCTTCGCGGTACATGTAGCCGAGCGCCGAGAAGGCATAGGCGTCGTTCTGCGCCGAGGCCATCTCGTACCAGCGCAGCGCTTCCGGATAGTTGACCGGCATGCCGAGACCGTACTGCGCCATGTAGCCCAGCGAGGACATGCCGTTCACGTCGTTCTTCTCAGCCGCGCGACGATAAAGATCGAGCGCCTTGCCGTAATCCTGATCGACGCCCTTACCTTCGCGATAGAGCCAGGCGAGTGCCGAGAGCGAATAGGGATCGTTCTTCTCGACCGCCTTCTCGTACCAGTAGCGGGCTTCTTCGAAGTTGACGTCGGTGCCGAAGCCGTTCTGCAGCGCATAGCCAACAGAGCCCATGGCGTTGATGTCGCCCTGCATCGCGGCCTTGCGGTAGAATTCGAGCGATTTCACATAGTCGCGCTCGGTGCCGAGGCCTTCACGATAGAGATAGCCGACTGAAGCCTGAGCATTGGCATAGTCCTGCTGCGCCGCCTTGATGTACCAGTCAAAGGCCACCTTGTGGTTCTTTGAAATGCCGCCGTAACCTTCGCGGTATATCCAGCCGAGTGAGGCCTGAGCATAGGAGTTGCCGGCACTTGCCGCCCGCTCCATCATGCGCATGCCCTTCTGCATGTCCTGCGTTTCGCCATTGCCGTAGATCGCGAGCCAGGCCATGTTCGAATAAGCATAGGAATTGCCCAGATCGACCGCCTTCTGATACCAGCGGCGCGCCTGCTCGTAATTGCGGTCCATGTCATAGGCACGGCCGAGAATGTCATAGAGCATCGAGTCGCGTGGATCCTGCTCCACCGCCCGGGTGCAGACATCGATCGCCTTGCGCACCGGAATATCGGCGAAGAGCACGCCGGCGAAATTGGGCTCCGAACCCGGCTCTCCGCCGAGTTCGTAGCATTCCTTCGCGTCCTTCGTCTGGCTCTTCACATTCGGCCGGAAGGTGATCGCATCAGCGATGGTGGTCGAAATGCTGTTGTTGGTCTGATTGTTGTTGCCATCCGTCGTCGCGTTGCCGCTCGACGAAATGCCGACGCCATCGAGGGTGTTGCTGGTGCTGTTGTCGGCCTGGGTCGGGTTCAGATCCTTGCCGGCGGCGAGGCTGTCGATCGCGATCATCGTGTCGGCGCCGAAATCACCGTTCACGACACCACGGAAATAGCCGCGCTCCTGGAGCACCCGCTGGAATTCCTTGCGGAAATTGGCCGAGAAGTTGGTCGGCGAGGTCTTGAGTTCCTCGAGCTTGCCGGTATCGCCGCTTTCGACGGCAGCCACGGCCCAGCGGACTGCTTCCTTGGGATCGACGGAGGTGCCGAGGCCCTGGTCATAGAGGCGCGAGAGATTGCCCATGGCATAGGCGCTGCCGGCGTCGGCGGCCTTCTCATACCAGTAGCGGGCTTCGACATAATCCTGCTTCACGCCTGCGCCGGCGTCATAGAGGAAGCCGAGCGAGGCCATGGAATAAGCGTCGCCGGCATTGGCACCCTTCTCATACCACTGGCGGGCTTCTTCATAGCTCTGCGGCATGCCGAGGCCGTTCTGGGCGGCATAGCCCATGGCGGAGATCGAGCTCAGGTCGCCGGCATCTGCGCCGCGGCGATAGTAGTCGAGCGACTTCTGGTAATCCTTGTCGACGCCGACGCCATCGCGATAGAAGCCGCCGAGATTGCCGAGCGCGGACGCATTGCCCTGTTCGGCAGCCTTCTCGTACCACTTGATGGCTTCGGCATTGTTCTGCTCGGTGCCGCCATAGCCGTCACGATAGAGGAAGGCGAGCGAGGCCTGGGCAAAATGGTTGCCCTGGATCGCGCCCTTCTCGAAAGCCTTCTTGCCCTCTTCGACATTGACCGGACCGTCGATGCCATAGACCGAGAACCAGCCGAGATTGGTCAGGGCGTAGAGATTGCCCATCTCGGAGGCCTTGGTGTAGTTGCGGCGGGCCTCGGTATAGTTCCGGTCGGCCTCATGCGCGCGGCCGAGCAGGTTGGTCAGCATCGCGTCCTGCGGATTTTCGTTCACTGCCTGCGCGCAGGCGGTGAGCGCGCGCCGCGCGTCCATCTTCTTGAGATAGACACCCGGGAAGCCCGTCATAGACTGCGGCTCGGCGGCGAGCAGATAGCAGTCACGCGCGGCCGCCGTGTCCTTCATGTCGGACGAAATGATGCTCTGGTTCTGCGCCGGTGCGAGCGAAGCAATCGCGATTTCGGCGTCCTTCTTGTACTGGCTTTCGGGATAGCGCTCCATGAAGCGTTTGATCGCCGCGAGGTCGGTCGAACCCTTGAGTGCCTCCCAGGCGATCTGGTCAGCGCTGATATCGGCATTGGCTTCGGCTGCAGCGAGCAGCTTCAGCTTCTTCTCGGCCAGCATCTTGTAGACCGGGTCTGCACCATGCTTGGTGATGAAGGCTTCGAGAAGTTCCTTGTCGGCAAGATCCTTGATGTTCTGCCAGTCGGCGGCGGCCGAAGAGATGCCGTTCGGGGCGACCTCTTCCTTCTTGGTCTCCGTCTTGGTGTCGGTGTTGGTGTTGATGGTGACGTTCAGTTCCTTGATCGAGAGGTAGATCTGCGCGCCGCCGAGCGAGCCATAGACGAAAGGCTCCTGCTTGCGCTGCGTGACCTTCACCACCTCGTCGCGGACTTGGCCGAGGGCGATACGGATATCGACACCGGGCTGTGTGATGTATTTCGAGAGCGCTTCGGCAAAGGGCGAGTTCACGCCCGCGCCATCGAGCGCCACCGTTCCGGCGCGCGATGCATAGGCGACGAGCGTATCGGCACCTTCCGGCTCGACCTTGGCGAGGCCTTTCTGGATCGCGCGAGTGCCCGACGTCGCGGCCATCGCTTCGATGAAGGGGTTGTTGCGGCAGGCATCCAGGATGATGAGCTTCAACCGAGTCGCGCCATTGAGGGAGCGTTCTGCACGGTCAAGGGCGAGCGCCTCGTCCTCGACGTCGCGGTCGGTCTTGAGCACGGCATCAGTAGGGATCAGATAGTTAGTGCCCCCCATTTCGATGCCATGGCCGGAATAATAGAGGAGAGCAACCTCAGAGCCATAGGCCTTATCCTCGAAAGATCTCAAGGCCTTCTTCATGCCGACCAGGTCGACATTGATCGCCACGTCGACCTCATCGAACCCCGCGTCGATCAGGGTCTTGCGCATGAGCTCGACGTCGTTCGTGGGATTCCGGAGCGGCGTCGTCGCGCGGTACTCCGCGTTGCCGATCAGCAACGCCACGCGCTTGGCGGCTTCCGCCGCACCACCGGTGAAGGAGATTACCGCTGCAAATACAACCAGGAAAGGGAGACGGCGTGGTGTAAGCCGCGTAAACATGCCCGTACCTCCAGAAACTTGTTCGGGAATATTACGGATGGCCATGCCAGTTTCAATGACACAGGCAGAGATTTTTTAACCTGAAATGAACAATAGCTTCAGGCTGTCTTCATCCAGCGACGCTCGAAGTGCGATTGTGCCATGGCGTGGACTGCCTGTTCAATAGCAAATCCGGTATCGAAATCGACGATATGGGCCGCGTCGCCTGATATGGCGGAGAGCAATTCACGGCATTCGATGATCTTGAGATCGTTGAAGCCGAGGCCATGGCCCGGCGCCGGAATGAACTTTCCATAGATGGGATGACTGCCAGACGTGAGAACCGTGCGGAAGCCGTGATTCGCCGGCTCGCCCGCGCGATCATAGAGCTGAAATTCGTTCATCCGCTCCTGATCATAGAGAAGCGCACCATTGGAGCCGTAGATCTGTACAAAGATCCGGCCTTTGCGGCCCCAAGCGGAGCGATTGGCCATGAGCACGCCCGAGACGCCGTTCCCGAAGGCGAGCAGAACGTTGGCGATGTCGTGGTTCTCGACCGCACGGCGGCCGCCGTCACGCGACGGGCGTTCGGCGTAGGGCTTGGCCATATCAGTCATCACTTGGGCCGGCAGGCCGACAAGCACTGAAAGCAGCGACAGAGGATGCACGGCGAAATCGTCAAGCGCGCCATAACCGGATTGAGCCTCGCTCTTCCAATAGAAGGGCTCGGTCGGATCGGCCATGTAGTCCTCGTCCATCTCGACGCGGACATGGGTGACGTCGCCGATGGCGCCGTCCCGGATCAGCGCAGACATATGCCGGATCAGCGGGTTCTGGATGTAATTGTAGCCCATGACAGCCACCTTGCCGGAGGCGCGCTGGGCGGCGCGCATGCGTTCCGCATCGGCGAGCGACGTCGCCATCGGCTTTTCGCACCAGACATGCTTGCCGGCTTCAAGCGCCGATATCGCCATCTCGGCATGGAACTGGTTGGGGGTCGTGATGGAAATGACACCGATCTCGGGATCCGTGAGCAGGTCACGCCAATTTCCCGTACTACTCGCGAAGCCGAGTTCCGTCGCTTTCCGCCGCGCCAGGTCCGCATCGATCTCGGCCAGTCCGATCAGGCGCGGGCGCTCGACATTACCGAAGACCGAGGCGACCGAATTCCAGGCCAGCGCGTGGCACTTGCCCATATAGCCGGTTCCGATGAGGCCGACGCCAATACCTGCCATGTCGATATCTCCTATTTCCGGAACAAATACGCTAACGACGACAAAAGGGGAATGAAAATTTCACGATGTGAGAAGACTTCACCAATTTTATCCTATAACAGTGGAACAAACGTTCCGCGACTGATATGTGAAGGCCATCACTGTCGGAGGAGATGATGGACGAAGCAGCAATCCAGGCGCCGCCACGCGACTTCGAGAGCCTGCGCGCGCTGATGGTGGCGATGAAGGACGAGTTGCCCAAGCGCCTCGCCCAGGTCGCCGCCTATTCGCTCGGCAATCCCGACGAAATCGCCTTCGGCACCGCGGCCAGTATTGCGTCGGCGGCCGATGTCCAGCCGTCAACGCTGGTGCGATTGGCCCGCCACCTCGGGTACGATGGATTCTCCGACCTGCAGAGCATCTTCCGCAGCCGACTCAAGGAGAAGCACCTCTCCTACGAGGAGCGCCTCAGCAATCTCGAACAGGGCGGCAAGCATGTCGAGGAAACCGAACTGCTACGCGGCTTCCTCAATGCCGCGTCGCAATCGATCAGCCGTCTCGCCGCGACGGTGGACCCGGCGCAATTCGCCCGCGCTGTCGACATGCTGGCAGGCGCTGAAACGATCTATCTCATTGCCAAGCGCCGCGCCTATCCACTGACGGCGCATATGGCCTATGCTCTGGGCAAACTTGGCATCCGCTATGTCATGGTCGCCTCGCCCAACGGTGTCGAGCCGGAAATGGCGCAGTTCGCAACGCGTCGTGATGTGGCATTTGCCGTCTCCTTCTCGCCTTATGCCTCCGAGACCGTTACCTATGCCCAGGCCTTCGCCGAGCGCGGCGTGCCGCTGGTGTCGATCACCGACTCGGTGTTTTCTCCGCTGACCAGCCATTCCAAGGTCTGGTTCGAGGTGGCCGAGTCGGACTATTCCGGCTTCCGCTCGATTTCGGCCTCGATGGCGCTTGCCATGGCGCTGCCCGTTGCCGTTGCCGAGAAGCGGCGGCAGGGCAGTCATCACGGGGTGCCCAAGGAAAAATGAAACAAAAATTCTATTTGACATTTTTTCGGAATTAATGTTTCACTTTGATCATCAGAACATGCAGGGACGACGGAGGAAACCATGAGCAGCGCAGGCGGTTCGGAACGAACTCTTGACGTCATCGCGATCGGCCGCTCCTCGGTCGATCTCTATGGGCAGCAGAGCGGCTCGCGGCTGGAAGACATTGCTTCCTTCGCCAAATCCGTCGGCGGTTGCCCGACCAACATTTCGGTCGGCACCGCGCGGCTCGGCCTGCGCTCGGGCCTCATCACCCGCGTCGGCGACGAGCAGATGGGCCGCTTCATCCGCGAGCAGCTCGACCGCGAGGGCGTCGATACATCGGGTATCGTCACCGACAAGGAGCGACTGACGGCGCTGGTGCTGCTCTCGGTCGAATCCGAAGGCGTCTCGCCGATGATCTTCGTGCGTACCGACTGTGCCGACATGGCGCTCGACGAAGACGACGTCGACGAGGATTTCATCAAGTCTTCGGCGGCCGTCCTCATTTCCGGCACGCATTTCTCCCGACCCAACACCGAAGCGGCACAGCGCAAGGCGATCCGCATCGCTAAGGCCAATGGCGGCAAGGTGATCTTCGACATCGACTACCGCCCGAACCTCTGGGGCCTCGCCGGCCATGCCGAAGGCTTCGAGCGCTATGTGAAGTCCGACCGCGTCTCGACGCTGATGAAATCAGTGCTGCCCGATTGCGACCTGATCGTCGGCACCGAAGAAGAGATCATGATCGCCTCGGGCGCCGACAATGTGCTGGCGTCGCTCAAGGCGATCCGCGCCGTGACCGAAGCGACCATCGTGCTCAAGCGCGGAGCCATGGGTTGCATCGTCTATGACGGCCCGATCAGCGATAATCTCGAAGACGGCATCATTGGGCAGGGCTTTCCGATCGAGGTCTATAATGTGCTCGGCGCCGGCGACGCGTTCATGTCGGGCTTCCTGCGCGGATGGCTGAAGGGTGAGCCGCATGCGACCTCCGCCACCTGGGCCAACGCCTGCGGCGCCTTTGCGGTTTCGCGCCTGCTCTGCGCGCCGGAATATCCGACCTGGGAGGAAATGACCTATTTCCTCAAGCATGGCAGCAAGTTCCGCGCGCTGCGCAAGGACGAGGCGATCAACCATATTCATTGGGCGACCAACCGGCGCGGCGAGATCCCGCTCCTGATGGCGCTCGCTATCGACCACCGCTCGCAGTTGACCGACATCGCCGACGAGCTGCAGGTGCCGCACAGCAAGATCAACGCCTTCAAGCGCCTCGCCGTCGCCGCCGCCGCCCGCGTCAGCCAGGGCCGCGAGGGCTACGGCATGCTGATTGACGAACGCTTCGGTCGCGAGGCTTTCTTCGACGCTGCCAAGAAGGGCTTTTCCTGGATCGGCCGGCCGGTGGAGCTTCCCGGCTCGCGTCCGCTCCGCTTCGAGTTCTCGCAGGATATCGGTTCGCAGCTCGTCGAATGGCCCGTCGATCATTGCATCAAATGTCTCTGCTTCTATCATCCTGACGACCCTGATCATCTGAAGAAAGAACAGCAGCAGAAGATTCGGACGCTGTTCGAAGCCGCCCGCCGCGTCGGCCGCGAACTGCTGGTCGAGATCATCGCCGGCAAGCATGGCCGGCTCGACGACGACACGATCGCCCGGGCGCTGACCGAACTCTACGATCTCGGCATCAAGCCCGACTGGTGGAAGCTCGAGCCGCAGCATTCGGCGCAGGCCTGGAAGAACATCGAGGCCGTGATTGCCAACAATGACGAATATTGCCGCGGCATCGTGCTGCTCGGGCTGGAAGCGCCGGCGGATGAGTTGGAGAAGGCCTTTGCGGCAACGACTGTTGCGCCTTCGGTGAAGGGCTTTGCGGTTGGCAGGACGATCTTTGCGCATGCCGCGCGGCAGTGGCTTTCGGGGCAGATGAATGACGAGGCCGCCATTGCCGATATGGCGGGGCGGTTCGAGGAATTGACCAAGGCTTGGTTGAGGACTCGGGGGCTGTAGCAGAACCCCTCACCAAGCGCGCCCAAGTCTTCGCCCTTGGCTCAGACGGGCTTGCTATCCTCTCCCACAAGGGGAGAGGTAGGGTGCCACGAGCGCTGCCTTCCCTTGTCGTGAGACGGCGCCGCAAGTTTTACCTCTCCCCTTGTGGGAGAGGATACGAAGGCCGCGAGAGCGTAGCGATCGCCTGGCCGGAGTTGGTGAGGGGTAAGACCCTCGTGCACGAAGAATTTGAACCGCGACCCACACAAGCGGGAGGAACGAGATGGCGAAGACGATCCGGCTGACGATGGCACAGGCTGTCGTGCATTTTCTCAAGAAGCAGATGGCCATCGTGGATGGCAAGAAGGTGCCGATCTTCGGCGGAGTCTGGGCGATCTTCGGCCATGGCAATGTCGCAGGTATCGGCGAGGCGCTCTACCAGGTGCGCGACGAACTTCCGACCTATCGCGCCCACAACGAGCAGGGCATGGCGCATGCCGCGATCGCCTATGCCAAGGCCTCGTTTCGCCAGCGCTTCATGGCGGTGACGACCTCGATCGGTCCCGGCGCGCTCAATATGGTCACCGCCGCCGGCGTCGCCCATGTCAATCGCCTCCCCGTACTGTTCCTGCCCGGCGATGTCTTCGCCAACCGCGCGCCGGACCCGGTGCTGCAGCAGATCGAAAGCTTCCAGGACGGCACCCTGTCGGCCAATGATGCCTTTCGTCCGGTCACCCGCTATTTCGACCGCATCACCCGGCCCGAACAGATCATCTCGGCGCTCCGCCGCGCGATGCAGGTGATGACCGATCCGGTCGATTGCGGTCCGGTCTGCCTGTCGCTGTGCCAGGATGTCCAGGCCGAGGCCTTCGACTATCCGGAAAGCTTCTTCGAGGAAAAGGTCTGGTCCTTCCGCCGGCCGCAGCCGGACGAGAACGAGCTGGAAGCGGCGGTCGAGGTGCTCAGGGCCTCGACCAAGCCGGTCATCATCGCCGGCGGCGGCGTGCTCTATTCGCTTGCTACTAAGAAGCTGACCGCCTTTGCCGAAAAGCACGGCATCCCCGTCGTCGTCACCCAGGCTGGGAAATCGGCGATCGACGAGCGCCATCCGATGGCCATGGGTTCAGTCGGCGTCACTGGCACGTCAGCCGCCAACGCGCTGACCGAGAAAGCCGACGTCATCCTCGCCGTCGGCACGCGTCTGCAGGACTTCACCACCGGTTCGTGGGCGATCTTCAAGGATCCCAAGGTCAAGTTCATCGGCGTCAACACCGCGAGCTTCGATGCTGCCAAGCACAATGCGCTCACCGTCGTCGCCGATGCCAAGGTGACGCTGAAGGCGATGTCCAAGGCGCTCGGCGACTGGACGGCGCCCAAGGCGCTCCAGGAGAAGGCCGAAAAGGTCAAAGCCGAATGGATGAAGTCCGCCGACAAGGCGATGGCCGCGACCAATGTCGACCTGCCCTCCGACGCCCAGGTGATCGGCGCCACCGCGCGACATCATTCCGGCGAAAACACAGTGCTGCTCTGCGCCTCGGGCGGCCTGCCGGGCGAGTTGCACAAGCTGTGGCCGGCGACCTCGCCCGGCAGCTACCACATGGAATATGGCTTCTCCTGCATGGGCTACGAGATCGCCGGCGGCCTCGGCGTCAAGATGGCGCGGCCGGATGCCGATGTCGTTGTCATGGTCGGTGACGGCTCCTATATGATGATGAATTCCGAGCTCTCGACCTCGGTGATGCTCGGCAAGAAGATCACCGTCGTGCTGCTCGACAACCGCGGCTTCGGCTGCATCAACCGTCTGCAGATGGCGACCGGTGGTGCCAACTTCAACAACCTCCTGAAGGACGCCAATCTCGAGCAGATGCCCGATATCGACTTCCGCAAGCACGCCGAATCCATGGGTGCGGTCGCGATCAAGGCCGCCTCGATCGCCGAGCTCGAACAGGCGCTCAAGGACACGCGCGGCAATGGCCGGACGACCGTCATCGTCATCGACACCGATCCGCTGATCACGACGGACGAAGGCGGCCATTGGTGGGATGTCGCCGTGCCGGAAGTCAGCCCGCGCGAAAGCGTCAACAAGGCGCGCGAAGCCTATGTCAAGGCGCTCGCCTCCCAGAGCATCGGATAAGCGCGCCCGTTGGACGGCGTAACATAAGACTGTCGTCGGAAGCGCATATCCCGGCCTTCCCTCGACGCCGCAAGGAGACAAGAGAATGAAAGCCAAACTCGGCATGTCGCCCATCGCCTGGTGGAACGACGACCTTCCAGAACTCAGCGACGACGTATCGCTCGAGGAATGCCTGCGCCAGTCGCGCACGGCGGGCTTCACCGGTATGGAACAGGGCCGCCGTTTCCCGACCAATCCCGAGGAGATGCTGCCGATCCTGCGCGCCGCCGATGTGACGCTCTGCGGCGGCTGGTTCTCCGGCACGCTGGTCAATGAGGAGCTCGCGGCCAACAAGGACCGCATCCTGCCGATGATCGAGCTGTTCAAGGCCGTCAACGCGCCCTGCATCGTCTATGGCGAAGTCGGCCGCTCGATTCAGGGTGACCGGTCCAAGCCGCTCGCCACCAAGCCCAGGCTCGGCGATGACGAGATGAAGACCTATGCCAGGAAGGTCACTGAGTTCGGCGAATGGTGCGCCGAGCAGGGCATGCCGCTCTCCTATCACCACCACATGGCCGCCGTGGTCGAGACCGAACCGGAGCTCGATGCCTTCATGAAGAATTCGGGCGAAGGCATTCCGCTGCTGCTCGATGCCGGGCATCTGGCCTTTGCCGGCGGCGACGTGCTGCGCGCCATCGACCATCACCATGCCCGCATCAATCATGTCCATGTGAAGGATATCCGCCAGGCCGTGGTCGATGGGCTCGACCGGAGCAAGCAGTCCTTCCTCGATGCCGTGGCGCTCGGCGCCTTTACCGTGCCGGGCGACGGCTCGCTGGATTTCGGCGCCATCGTCCAGCGTTTTGCCGATTATGGCTATGAGGGCTGGTTTGTCGTCGAGGCCGAGCAGGACCCGCGCAAGGCGCCGCCGGCGAAGATGGCGGAGATTGGGCATAAAGAGCTGATGCGAGTGATGACGGCGGCCGGGTATACGGTGGAGACGGAAGGGTTTCCCAAGGGCTAAAGTCTGCCTGGGCGGGGGTGGATCCACCCCTCACCAAGCGCGTCCAGCGATCGGCTGCGCCTCTCGCGGACTTGCTATCCTCTCCCACAAGGGGAGAGGTAGGGTGCCACAAGCGCCGCTCTCACTTGAGGCGAGGCGATGCCACGAACTTACCTCTCCCCTTGTGGGAGAGGATACGAAGACCGGGTGAGCGGAGCGAACCCATGGTCGAAGTTGGTGAGGGGTTGTCGCTCCTCGAACACCGGGAGAACAACTCATGCCGAACCTGCTCGTGAAACCCAAGGGCGACCGCGGCCGCGTCACCCATGTCACCCCCGAAAGCGCCGGATGGACCTATGTCGGCTTCGACCTGCACAAGGTGAAGGCCGGCGACCGGATCAGCGCCATGACCAATGACCGCGAGGTCTGCCTCGTCTGGATCAGCGGCAAGAGCGAGGTGATCGTCGACGAACAGCCGATGGGCGACATGGGCGAACGCATGAGCCCGTTCGAGGGCGCGCCGCATGCACTTTATGTCCCGCCAGGGTCCGAATGGCAGGTCAGGGCGTTGACGGATCTCGAACTCGCCGTCTGCTCGGCACCGGGTGGCGGCGATTTCAAGAGCAAGCCGATCCCGCCGGGCACCCATCCGCAGTTCGAGCGCGGCAAGGGCTCGAATGTCCGCCTCGTGACCAACATCATGCCCGAGGACGACAATTCGGCGCATTCGCTCTTGGTCGTCGAGGTGATCACGCCGAGCGGCAACACGTCGTCCTATCCGTCGCATAAGCACGACCAGGACAACCTGCCGAACGAAAGCTTCCTCGAGGAAACCTATTACCACCGCCTCAATCCGCCGCAGGGCTTCGCCTTCCAGCGCGTCTATACCGACGACCGGTCACTGGATGAGGCGATGGCGGTGGAGAATGGCGACGTGACGCTGGTGCCGAAGGGATATCATCCCTGCTCAACCATTCACGGCTACGACCTCTATTATCTCAACGTCATGGCCGGCCCGAAGCGGGTGTGGAAATTCCATAACCAGCCGGAGCATGAGTGGCTGCTGAAGGCGTGAATCGTGCCAATTGACATCCTCTGCGCTTGTGCAAAGTTGGCGATAAGCGTGGAGGCATTATGTTATTCGGGGTGGAAGAAGCGCGGGAACGCTTTGAAGAATTGATGGCGCGAGCAGCTGCTGGCGAAGGGAACCGGACCGCAAGACTGATCCCGATTGCAGTTGCCCAAGAACTCTCGGCTGTGGCTGACAGAAATTCGAATATTGAGGACAGCAGATGATTCCGCGGTCGATGGCCGCGGCGGGCGGGCTGACGGTCGACACAATCCCCGTCCGCCTCTATCGCGACGAAGCAAACCCCACATCCTGCCATACCGTCTTCGCCCACGGTGGCGGCTTCACCTGGGGTACGCTGGATGACTATGACCAGCTTTGCCGCAATATCGTTGCCGGTGCCGGCGGCACGCTGATCGCCGTCGACTACCGGCTGGCACCGCTGCATCCCTTTCCTGCTGCGCTCGACGATGTTCATACGGTTGCACTCTGGGCGTTCAAGGAGCGCGATAGCCTGGCCGCGCCGCATGCGCCCCTCATCATCGCGGGCGACAGTGCCGGCGGCTGTCTCGCAGCGGCCGTCGCCCAGCGGCTCGGCGCGGAAGGCGGGCCGCGGCCGGACGGGCAATTGCTGATCTATCCGATGATCGAGCATTACAGCGCGACACCGGCTGCGTTTCATGAATTGTCACGGCGGTTCCAGCCACGCTTCGAGGATATCAAGGGCGCTTGGGATGCCTATGTCGACCCGGCGACCGGACCCGCCCTGTCCTATGCGGTGCCGCCCCGTGCCGCCACTCTGGTGGGATTGCCGCCGGCGCTCGTCCTCATCGCTGCCAACGATCCGTTGCGGTTCGAGGGCGAGGCCTATGCGGACCGGCTGGCCGCGGAAGGCGTGCCGGTCCGGAAGCGCTGCCATGATGGTGTTGGGCATAGCTTTCTCGGCGAGCCGCTCGGCAGCCCCGAAGTCGACGCGGCGATCAGTGAGATCGCCGCATGGATCGATGAGTTGAGAGATAGCTCCGCGGGCTGATCAGAGTGGCTGCAGCAAGCCGAAGCGCCAGCCCCGTTTCGCCGCATTGACGGCCAGCACGACTGCGATCAACCCGATCATCGCAATATCGGCGGCAGGCGCCGCCATCCAGATGCCGGGCTCGCCGAAGACATGCGGCAGCACGAAGAGCAGCGGGATCGAGAACAGATAGGTCCGTCCAAGGCCCAGGATGCCTGCCCTGCCCGCCTCGCCGATCGACTGGAAATAGCCCGACAGGATGACCGGCAGGCCGCAGAGTACATAGACGAAGGTCGTCCACGGCAGGATGCGCGCGACCTGGGCCGCGACGGCCGGATCCTCGGCGAAGAAGGCGCCGAGCGCGGGCGCGAAGAGCAACGCGACGAGCTGGATCAAGCCGCAATAGAGGGCGACCGCGACAAGTGCGAGCTTCAGGCTGTCATTGGTGCGGCCCATCAGCCGGGCGCCATAGTTGTTGCCCGATATCGTCTGGAAGGCGATGTTGACGCCCATCATCGGCAGATAGGCGAAGGTGAGCAGGCGTGTCACCACGCCATAGGCAGCGATGACGGCCACATAGTGCTCGCCCTCCCAGATGCGGATGTTGGAAATCACGGCAGCCGAGTTGAGCGAAATGCCGAGGAAGCCGAAGCTCGCTGGCATGCCGAGCGCCAACATCTGCCGCCATTCGGTGACCGGGCCGGGACGCGCGAGCTTAAGCACGCCCGGCGTCCGCCAGCGGAAGATCAGCACCACGAGCAGGCTGATACTCTGCGCCAGGATAGAGCCGAAGGCCGACCCTGCAACGCCCCAACCGAAACCGCCCATGAAGAGCCAGTTGAAGCAGATGTTGAGCACCGTGCCGGTGAGCGTCAGTGCCGTCATAAAGCCGAGACGACCCTCGCAGCGCAAGCCGTCGATGTTGAGCGAGAGGAAATATCCGATCGGCGAGAAGACCACCATGATGGTCATGAAGAGTTCGGCGTTCGCGGCAACGGCAGGTGCCCCGCCAGCGCCCGCCGAGATCGCCACCCGGCCGAGGGTGAAGAAGATGAGATAGACAGCGGCGACCACGCCGAGCGCGAGAAGATGCGCCCCGGAAAAGGTTTGGCGCGCCTCGTCGCGTCGCCCGGCCCCGAGATGCCGGGCCAGGATACTCGACATGCCGCCGGAAACCAGCGTGCCCAGCGCTAGCATCATCATCATCATGGGAAAGATGAGCGAGACGGCCGAAAGGGCATCGGCCCCGGCATAGATTCCGAGGAAATAGGCATCGGCCACGACATAGAGGCCGTTGATCGTCATGATCAGGATGATCGGGGCAGCCGTCTTCGCAAAGAGCGTAGGAAGACTGCCATGCAGGAACATGTTGTTGGCATTCGCGGCGGTCATCGAATCCTCGTCAAATTCGTTCGCGAAGCAAGTACGTTTCAAAACGCACTTTGTCGGGAGCTCGCATTGCCGTCAGTTCGCTCGAGCGATGTGACAGGTGTTCGATAGAGAGGGTTTCACCATGAGCTTGCGCTCGCGAGCGGCAGGTACCTCAACCTGTGAGGGCAACTAGCTTTCTTCCCCCTGGTTGTCAATCCTGCCGCCTTGACGCCATCCAGCGTCGAGTTCAGCTCAAGTGCTTGGCATCGCGCAATATTTAGACTTGCTAAACACTCGGATGGTATGCTGTTGAACAGTCAACTATTGCGGAGGGCGCGATGGCCCTGCACGTTTTCCAGGATTTTCACGAGCGGCTGCAGCTCCAGAACCCCAAGCGCAGCTTCCGCCTCCACCGTATCGACCGGCCGGGCCTCATCATTCCCGTCGGCCACCACCTCTCGATCGCCACGCAGTATCATTGCCTGATCGAGCGCATCTCCTGCGCCGCGGCCATGCTCAATATCAATCCGCGGGTCGAGCTGCCGCGCAATTTCTTTCTTGTCATTCTTGGATCGAGTGAAGAAATCGGCGCGACCGAGGTCCAGCGCGAAGGCGATCATCTGCTCGCCAAGTTCAATATGTTCCTCGATGCCGGCTTCCTGCAAAGCGTGGTCGGCACGGCCTCGCTCGAAATCGAGCCACTCTGAGCGCCTAAGACGCCAATCTCGCAGAATTTCGTCCTTGGCGAGCGCGGCATGACGACCTCCACCAGTGCGTGCCGAAATCAGACAACTAACTGAACTATTGGCAGCAATTGCTTGAAATCCTTAAAAATTTAGAATTTCCGTTGAGCGCAGCGCAATTGTCTTGTGTCAAGGTGGACTTACCTCAGCTAGGAGCCAACCATGGCCGAACAAGCACTTGCCAGTCTTCACACCGACAATGGCATGCACGGACGTAAGGCCGAGCGGTTCGTCGTCAGTCGCCCAGCCCGCGTCTTGTCCGTCAATCCCGCCCTCGCCGGCATCTCGATCCGCAGCTGTCACCTGCTCGATATATCGAGAGTCGGCGCGACGATCAGCCTTGTGACCACCATCGGCCTTCCAGACCATTACTATCTCAACGTCATGGGCACCGCCAACCGCATCGGTTGTGCCGAGATCTATCGCAACGGCAGCCGCATCGGTGTCAAGTTCATCAAGGAACTCAACGACGAATTGCTGCACTCAATCGTACGCGGCGACTTCTTCACCGACGCTGTCTAAGCTACGGCATGGCGGGCTTGCGGCCCGCCGCGAATTCCCTATTGTCCCTCGCCGGGAGTGAATCAGGGTTTTCGCCATGACGAGTTTTTCGCGCTTCACGCGCATTGCCGCCGCGCTGCCGGCGACCGTTCCATTCGTTGGTCCGGAGGCGATCGAACGCAACCGTCATCTTGAGGTCAAGGCGCGCATCGGTGCCAATGAAAGCGGATTTGGCCCTGCTCCTTCGGTCATCGAGGCGATGCGCCAGGCGGCCGCCGAGACCTGGAAATATACTGATCCAGAGAGCTACGACCTCCGCCGTGCCATCGCAGCCCACCACGGCCTCGATGCCAAATACATCAATATCGGCGAAGGCATCGACGGCATTCTCGGGCAGATCGTGCGGCTCATCATCGAACCCGGCATGCCCGTTGTCACCTCGCTAGGCGGCTATCCCACCTTCAACTACCATGTCGTGGGCTATGGCGGTCGGCTGGTGACGGTGCCCTTCAAGGGCGATCACGAGGACCTGGACGGCCTGCTCGAAACGGCACAGCGCGAAGACGCGCCGCTGCTCTATTTCGCCAATCCCGACAATCCGATGGGAAGCTGGTACAGCGCCGAGCGCGTGCTGCAGTTCGCGCGCGCGGTGCCCGAGACGACCATGCTGATCCTGGACGAAGCCTATGGCGAAACGGCACCTCCGGGCACGATCCCGCCAGCGGACGCGCTCGTGGATCTGCCAAACGTGATCCGCACGCGCACCTTTTCGAAGGCATACGGTCTCGCGGGATCGCGGATCGGCTATGTGATTACGGGAGAAGATACGGCAACGGCCTTCGACAAGATCCGCAACCATTTCGGCCTCAACCGGATCGGCGTCGCCGCGGCGATCGCGGCGCTTAAGGACCAGGCCTATCTCGATGACGTTTTGGGCAAGATTGTAGCAGCGCGGGATCGGATCAGCAAAATCGCGCGAGCAAACGGGCTCAATCCCCTGCCCTCGGCGACGAATTTCGTGACGATCGATTGCGGGCGCGACGGCGTCTATGCGCGGGCGATCGTCGATAGCTTGATGGAGGAAGGCGTCTTCATCCGCATGCCGGGCGTGGCGCCGCTCAATCGCTGCATCAGAGTCAGCGTGGGGCCGGAGAAGGAGCTGGATCTTTTCGAGGAAGCGCTGCCGAAGGTGCTGAAGCGCGTGGGCAACCAATAGTCAGTAGGGATTAGTCAGTAGTCAGTAGTCAGTAGTCAGTAGAAATGTTTGGCCTATTTCTGAAAGAGGTAAAACCAATTTCTGACTACTGGCTTCTGACTAATCCCTACTGACTTTTTCATCAATGCATCGTCATCCATTCGCGGGCGGCGCGGAGGGCGGTGGCCAGTTCGGCCTTGCTCATCGTGCGGGCCAGCTCGGCGCGGAGAGCTGCGGCGCGGTCCGAGCCCTTGATGGCGGCGATGTTGAGCCACTTGTGGGCGGCGATCAGGTCGATGTCGCAGCCGCGGCCGGTCGCATACATCAGACCCATATTGCAGAATGTGTCAGCGCGGGTCTCGCCACCCATGACGGCTTCCATCGAATTCATGTCAAAGCGTGCCATTTCAATCGTCCCGTTGTTTGAGCGTTATCGCTTCTCAATTTCACCCTGTTTTGCCTTGGAAGGCTCCGTGGAAGGCCGGTCCGTCTTGCGCGGTGTTTTCGGCCTTCCCCGGTGAATGGCGGTGTTTCGTCCCCGCTCGTCTTATGGCCCCACTATGCCGACGGGCTTTCAAAAAACGCCTAAAATGCATGATTAATTTGAGACAAACAAAGTACAAACGCTTGGTAAACTTGGATTTTTGTTAAGTATCAAAGTCCCGGGACTTCCCGGATTCATGCATCGAATTTTACGAAAACTTCATGCTGGCGCGTCAACACATCATTCACCACGAAAACGCTTCTCCCCACTGCGTTCGGAATTTTTCACAGGGATGACCGACCGATTTGAGCCATTTACGTTGACGTGAGCGGAAGCTATTATCGATGCAAAGGCCGATGCTCGGGAGATATTCGCACCGGCATGGATCAACGGGGAGGACCACGCATGCGCAGATTTCTTGCTGCTGCCTTTTTTGCAGCCTCAGCGACGCTCGCCTTTGCCGCAGAACCGATCGAAGGCAACTGGAAGACCGCGAGTGGGGAGACGGCCGCCATCGCTGCCTGTGGCGGCAGCTTCTGCGTGACGCTCAAGACCGGCAAATATTCCGGCAAGCGCATCGGCAAGTTCCAGGGCACGGGCAACGACTATTCCGGAGAGATCACTGATCCGAGCGAGGACAAGACCTATTCTGGCTTTGGCACCGTGTCGGGTAGCAAGCTCAAGATGAAGGGCTGCGTGATGAGCGTATTCTGCAAATCGCAGACCTGGACGCGGCTCTGACGCCCATTCACGCAATGCCGGGCGGAAGACCGCTTCACACTCTTCCAGGATTGCCGATCAGGCCGGTAAGGCAACATCCAAGTCATCGCGAAGCAGCCGCTCGTCCTTGCCCAGCATGATCCTGAGATCACCGGCAATTGCGAGTTCCAGGCTTTCGGCGATGCGCATGGCACGCTCCAGGAAAACACGCGCGGCAGCCGGCGGGCAGAGCTCGATCGTGGTTTCGCCGAACAGCGTGAGCCAGCGATCGAAATGCCTGGAATCGACGGGAAGCCCGATATGCTTCTGCATCGGTGTGCCCGCGTAAGCGCCCGTGCCGAGGGTAACGGAGGACCAGAAGGCACCGAGGGTCTGGAAGTGGTGTTCCCAATCCTCGACGCGTGCCTCAAAGATCGGGCCGAGCACCGGGTCGAGCCTGACCTTGCCATAGAAAGCACGGACAAGGCGATCGATCATCGCCTCATCGATCCCGGTTTCCAGTTTGCGCTGCGCCACGATCCGCGCGCGCCGTGCGGCCAAGTCTTCCATGATTCCTCTGAAAGTCAGTAAGGTTCGCGACACTATAGATCGGCGCACGGTGCCCGCCATGCCGCATTCCGTCGCGGTCGTCATTCGATGCTCTCCGACACAAATAGGTCTCCGCATCCAATTCGGCAACCATTCTGAACACGAAATGAATGGCGGAATCAGCGTCGGTTCAGCCCGGCCGGTCTAGAAAGCGTCCAACAACGGGACACTTCGGGACTGACATGACCATCCTCGCACGCCGCTTCGCCATTATCTGCCTCGCCATGGCCGTCTTCGCGACCGGGCTCACCATGGTCGTGCAGCACAGCGACCGTCGCGGTACGGCCAATGCCACCGGATTCACGGTCTCCTGCCCGCAGGCTGCGGGCGTTCATTGCCGCGCCGCGCTTTGAGGGCGCGCGCCAGCGCTTTCTGCAGGAAATCTGCGGAGAAGGCGCTTACATCCCGATTGATTGTCATCGAGCGCCTATTATAATGGCACATGGCAAAGCGAATCCTCTCCACCTCCCTCCTCGAAACCGTCACGCCCGAACAGTTCCAGCCGACCGCATTCGATGATCCGATCGCGGCTGTGGAAGCACTGACGACGCTCTATGACCGCAATACGCGCTTCCTCCGGGACAATTTCGAAGCCGTCATCAAGGGCCATGCGCCGCATCGCCGCTACCGCGCCTTCTATCCGGAAATCCGGATGGAGACGCTGCGCTATGACCGCATAGACTCACGCATGCCCTACGGCTTCCTGAGCGAACCCGGCCTCTATTCCACCACCATCACCCAACCGAAGCTTTTCAAACACTATCTGAAAACCCAGATCGGGCAGTTGATTCGCAATCACGGCCTACCTGTGACCATCACCGAATCGGCGACACCGATCCCGCTGCATTTTGCCTTCAATGAGGGCGCCCATGTCGAGGCGAGTGCCGCCAATACGCTCGATGTACCCCTGCGCGATCTGTTCGACACGCCGGACATTACGACGACGGACGACGAGATCGCCAATGGCGAATATGAGCCGCCGCCGGGCGGTCCGCGGCCGCTGGCGCCCTTCACGGCGCAGCGCATCGACTATTCGCTCGCACGACTCAGCCACTATACGGCAACGGCCGCCAAGCATTTCCAGAACTTCGTGCTGTTCACGAACTATCAGTTCTATGTCGATGAGTTCTGCATCTGGGCGCGAGAGATGATGGCGGCCGGTGGCAACGGCTATACCGAGTTCGTCGAGCCCGGCAATCTCATAACCCCGGCTGGCGCATCGGAGCCCAGCCCGGGCATCGTCGGCGGACGGCTGCCGCAAATGCCGGCCTATCACCTTAAGAAGAAGGGCCACGCGGGCATCACGCTGGTCAATATCGGCGTCGGCCCCTCGAACGCCAAGACCATCACCGACCATGTCGCGGTGTTGCGCCCCCATGCCTGGCTGATGCTGGGCCACTGCGCCGGGCTGCGCAACAGCCAGACGCTCGGAGACTATGTGCTGGCCCATGCCTACATGCGCGAAGACCATGTTCTCGATGACGACCTGCCGGTCTGGGTGCCGATCCCGGCGCTGGCCGAAGTGCAGCAGGCGCTGCAGGACGCGGTGGCCGATGTCACCGGCTATGACGGCTACGAGCTCAAGCGCATCATGCGGACTGGCACCGTGGCGACCATCGACAACCGCAACTGGGAACTGCGCGATCAAAGCGGCCCCGTGAAGCGGCTCTCACAAGCCCGTGCCATCGCGCTCGATATGGAGTCGGCGACGATCGCTGCGAACGGCTTCCGTTTCCGCGTGCCCTACGGCACCCTGCTCTGCGTCTCCGACAAGCCGCTGCACGGTGAACTGAAGTTGCCCGGCATGGCCACCGCATTTTACAAGACTCAGGTGCTGCAGCATCTCAGGATCGGCATCCTGGCACTGGAAAAACTCTCGGCGATGCCGCCTGCGCAGTTGCATTCGCGGAAACTTCGGAGCTTCTTCGAGACGGCTTTCCAGTAAGGGACCCGTCCTTCGTATCAGACCAGGCTGCTGGCCCGGTTCGGCACAATAACCTTCAGCTCGCCCGGATGCAGGCGGATCGCGACATCGCGGCCGAGCGGCATCAATTCGCCATCGAGGACGCAATTGGCCCTGCGGTAGAGTTTGGGGAAATGCAGATCGACCGACCTGGCCCGCATTTCGGTGACTGCCGTGTTGTGCCGCATCCGGCCCCGCAGGACGTCGAAGGCAAGCAGCGCGGCACCCGCGGGCCGCAGCGCGTCGGTGAGATAGAAGCCGAGATGCCCCGTATTCAGCTCCTCGGAAAACATCAGGCTGTTGTTGCCGAAGGGATTGTTGGAGACATTGATTGCCGAGACGATCCGGTGCTCGCTATGGCCGTCGGCATCGAACACGACTTCGAACTGCGGCGGATCGAGCACCACGCCGACGGAAGCCCTGACATTGGCGGCGAGCTTGCCCATGCGCGAGGAAAAGGCCATGGCATCGCGCAGCCGAACCATCCGGGCATGCATGCCGGCTGAGAACTGATGGACGAAGGGTCGGCCATCGGCCGTGCCGATATCGGCATCCATCACCTCGCCTGCAGCGAGCGCATCGAGCGCCGCCCAGATATCGAGTGGCACTCGCAGCGATCGGGCAAAAAGGTTCATCGTACCGGCAGGCACGACACCGAGCGGGAGCTGTTTCTTCCAGGCAATGCCTGCCGCCGCCGAAATCGTGCCGTCGCCGCCGCCGGCGATCAGGCCATCGACGCCGGGTTCATCGGCCGCTTTCTCCAAAGCCGGCACGATATCCTTGCCGCTAACCAGCTCGCATTCGATCTCATGCCCCGCGTCCTGGAATACCTGCTCTGCTTTTTTCGCATAGGCGTCCATATCGGTGGTGCGGAACGTGCCGCCATCCCGATTGAATAAGGCCTTGAAACGCATAAATTCGCCCTGAAATCCGGTTTCTAACGCATGGACTCGTATAGAAATGCGAACGCACGCCCGCGAGTTCCAGTAGCCACTGGCAGATTGTGCGTCGCAACATAGCGCTTTACGCTCGGGCAAGCTTGTTGTTATATCGAGTGACCAAATAAGGATTAAATCCGGATCCGACTCCTTCAAAGCATCCTTTCATATGTGGCCCTCCGGCCCTGCGAGTTTTCATGGCCGATTTCACCGCCGACGATCCTGTCCTGCCATCAGAATCCACCGAGCGCTATTCGCGGCTGCAGGTGGCGCTGGTGCTGTTTGCACTTGCGACCGGGGGCTTTGCGATCGGCACGGGCGAATTTGCGATCATGGGCCTGCTGCCCGATGTGGCGAACACCTTCGTGGTTTCGACGCCCGTCGCCGGCTATGTAATTTCGGCCTATGCGCTGGGCGTGGTCGTCGGCGCGCCACTGATCGCGATCATGGCCGCCAGGATGGCCCGCCGTCAGTTGCTGCTGCTTCTCATGGGCTTCTTCGCCGTCACCAATATCCTGAGCGCCATCGCGCCGGACTTCACCTCCTTCACCGTGCTGCGCTTCCTCTCGGGCCTGCCGCACGGCGCCTATTTCGGCGTCGGTGCCTTGGTGGCCGCCTCGATGGTCCCCCTGCACTATCGCGTCCGCGCCGTCGGTAAGGTTATGCTCGGCCTCACGGTCGCGACGCTGGCGGGAACGCCGATCATGGCCTTCTTCGGCCAG
This sequence comes from Rhizobium sp. SRI_017, assembly GCF_057586295.1. NCBI lineage: Bacteria > Pseudomonadati > Pseudomonadota > Alphaproteobacteria > Hyphomicrobiales > Rhizobiaceae > Rhizobium > Rhizobium sp. SRI_017. The sequence goes on from NZ_JBYCZP010000009.1 coordinate 71,056, forward strand.
ATGCTCAGCTGGGAAGTGATGTTCTGGGGTGTCGGGTTGATCGGGGCACTGACGGTGACGCTGATCTGGATCTATCTGCCACAAGACAAGGTCGTGCATGGCGCTTCCATCGCCCGCGAACTCGGCGCCTTCAGCCGTCCGCAGGTCTGGCTGACGCTGGCACTCTGCGCCACCGGCTTCGGCGGCATGTTCGCGATCTTCAGCTACATCGCCTCGACGGTGACGGAGGTCACGATGCTCTCGGCGGGCATGGTCTCCGTTGTTCTGGTGATCTTCGGCGTCGGCATGAATGTCGGCAACCTGGTCGGCTCGAAGCTCGCCGATTCCTTCCTCATGGGCACGATCTGCAGCATGCTGATCCTGAACATGGTGGTGATGACGATCTTTGCGCTCGGCGCCGGCAATGTGTGGATCCTGTTCGCAACGGTCTTCCTGGTCGGCTGCGGCTTTGCCGCGGGTCCGGCGATGCAGACGCGCCTGATGGACGTCGCCGCCGACGGCCAGACTCTGGCCGCCGCCTCCATGCATTCGGCCTTCAACGTTGCGAACGCCATTGGCGCCTGGCTCGGCGGCCTCGTCATTACCTGGGGCTATGGTTATGCCGCCACGGGCTATGTCGGCGCGGTGCTTGCCTTCCTCGGCCTTCTGGTCTTTGGCCTCTCGGTCTGGCTCGAGAAGAAGAACCCGTCGGTTCGCCTTATGCAGCCACTTCCGTCACCGGCTGAATGATGAACTTCTGGCCGTCGCGGCACAGCACATGCTGCTTGCCCCAGGCCTCGAGCGCCACAACGACCGGTTTCAGGCTGTGCCCCAGAGGCGTCAGCGCGTAGTCGACATGCGGCGGCACGACCGGGTGCACGGTGCGTGACACCAGCCCTGCCTCCTCCAACTCCCGCAACTGCTTGGTCAGCATCCGCTGCGTGATCGACCTCAGCTTGCGCTTCAATTCGCTGAAACGGTGCGTGCCTTCAAAGAGGTGGTAGAGGATCACGCCCTTCCATTTGCCATCCAGGAACGTCAGCGTGGACTCCACAGGGCATCCGGGAAAATTGTTGGTGAGCTTGGCGCGGGGACGGGACATGGCGTCGCCTTTCGGGCTTGGAAACCGGCGCGCGACAGTATCCTTTTTGTACCTATATACAGAAAATGTGCATTCTTGCGCTCGCCAGACATAATGCGCATGTAGCTTCTCGACAATGTCAGAAGGAGATCGCCATGCGCGCCGTAGCCTATGAAAAGCCCCAGGACATCAGTTCCGAAACCGCCCTCATCGACGTCGACCGTCCCGTGCCGGACGCGAAGGGGCACGATCTGCTCGTCGAGGTCAAGGCCGTGTCTGTCAATCCCGTCGATACCAAGGTGCGCAAGAGCCGCGAGCCTGCGCCGGGCGGGCTAGTCCAGCTCGGCTATGATGCCGCCGGCGTCGTCAAGTCGGTCGGCGATGCCGTCACACTCTTCAAGCCGGGCGACGAGGTCTTCTATGCCGGCGTGATCAATCGCGATGGCACCAATGCCGAGTTCCACCTCGTCGACGAGCGCATCGTCGGGCGGAAGCCGACATCGCTGTCGTTCCGCGAGGCAGCCGCCCTGCCCCTCACCGCCATCACCGCCTATGAGATGATCTTCGACCGGCTGAAGGTGGAGGACGAGGTTCCCGGCGACCACAATGCCATCCTGATCATCGGCGGCGCGGGCGGCGTCGGCTCGATCGCGATTCAGCTTGCACGCCAGCTGACGAGCCTGACCGTCATCGCAACGGCCTCGCGGCCGGAATCGGCGGAATGGATCAAGTCGCTCGGCGCCCACCACGTGATCGACCATTCGAAGCCGCTCGCTCCGCAGATGAAGGCGTTGGGCATCGTCCCGGGCTACATCTTCCCGACAACGCATTCCGACCAGCATCAGCAGGCGATGGCCGAGATCGTCGCGCCGCAGGGCCGCATCGGCCTGATCGACGACCCGGCCACCGGTTTCGACATCAAGCCCTTCAAGGGCAAGGCCGTGTCGATCCACTGGGAGATGATGTTCGCCCGCGGCGTCTTCACCACCGCCGATATCATCGAGCAGCACAACTTGCTCAACCAGGTCGCCGATCTCGTTGACGCCGGCAAGATCAGGACGACAGCAGCCGAGAGCTTCGGCAAGATCAATGCCGAGAACCTCCGCCGCGCCCACAAGCAGGTCGAGAGCAATACGACGATCGGCAAGATCGTGCTGGAAGGGTTCTGATCAACCGGCTCGCGGCAGCTTCAGCGGTCCGGCGGCCTTGACCGTCCGGATCGCGAAGTTCGAGCGGATATCCGTGACGAAGGGCAGCGTCAGCAGCTTGTCGGTCAGCACCCGCTCATAGGCCGGCAGATCCTCGACCACGACCTCGGCAAGGAAATCGGCACTGCCCGAGATCATGAAGCAGGAGATCACCTCGGGTACCTCGGCCAGAGCCTCCTGGAAGCGGTTGGCGCTTTCCTGGTTATGGTGGCCAACCTTCATTTCGACGAAGACGGTCAGCCCGAGCCCGACTTTCGTCCGGTCGATATCGGCGCGATAGCCGCGGATCACGCGCTCTTCCTCGAGATTGCGGATTCTCCGCAGGCAAGGTGACGGCGACAGATGGACCGCCTCGGCAATATCGACATTGGCGGCGCGGCCGTTCTCCTGCAGCTCGGAGAGGATGGCGATATCGAATGCGTCAAGCTTTGGCATATTCCATCTCCGAAGGATCAATCGGCAGCATAATATTGCGCAATCGTCGCGTTTCAAGACCGTATTCGCAAGGACACGTCCCGAACTTTCCGCCTATCGTCGTGCCACATCACGCCTGGAGACGACGATGAGCGATGCAACGGTGACGACGACGTCAGGGTCTTCCCGGCCTATGCTGGGTGCACTCTCCGCGCTGAGCGTCGTGCTGATCTGGGCGTCCTGGCTCGTCTCGACCCGGCACAGCGTCGGCACCGCGCTGACGGCGCTCGACCTCAGCCTGATCCGTTATGGCCTGCCGGCCCTGGTGCTCGCGCCTGTCTGGCTGCGCACGGGGCTATGGCCAAAGAATACGCCGAAATTGCCCCTCGTGCTGATGGTGCTGGGCTCTGGCGCCTTCTTCTTTCAGGTGGTCGCGTTCGGCATGCGCCATACGCCGGCCTCCGCCGCGGGCGTATTGCTTCCGGGTTCAATGCCGTTCTTCACCGCGCTGATCGGCATGCTGGTGCTCGGCGAACGCCCCGATACGGCGCGCAAGTTCGGCATGGCGGCTATCCTGGGCGGCGGCCTGATCCTGCTTGCCGGCAGCCTTGCCGGTCATGAGCTTTCCTGGATCAGCTATGTCGTCCTGCCGTTCGGCGCGACCTGCTGGGCGGTCTACACCCACGCCTTCAAGCATTCCGGCCTCACTGCCTTCGAAGGCGGCGCGCTGATCGCCGTCTGGTCGACGATCATCAACCTGGCGCTGCTGCCCTTCTTCGGGACCGGCCTGTTCGACGCGCCGGCGGGCGAAATCGGCTTGCAGATCCTGACGCAGGGCGTGCTCTCGGGCCTGGTTTCGACGATCCTCTATGGCTGGGCGGTCCGCATTCTCGGCGGAACGCAGGCGGCGGCCTATACGGCGATCACGCCGGTTGCAGCCGCGTTGGCCGGCGGCTGGATTCTTGGCGAGCCGGTCGGGATCGCCATCATCGCCGCCGCCTTCGTCACCGGTGCCGGCGTGCTGCTCTCGACGGGCATTCTATCGCACCGGAGGGCCTGAAATCAGGCCTGGATGACGAAGACCTTGGTGCCGACGCTGGCGCGGCTGTAGAGGTCGATCACATCGTGGTTGAGCATGCGGATGCAACCCGACGACATGGCGTAGCCGATCGAATTCGGCTGGTTGGTGCCATGGATGCGGAAATTGGTGTCGCCGCCACCGCGATAGAGATACATGGCGCGGGCGCCGAGCGGGTTGTCGAGGCCGCCCTTCACGCCGCCGGCATACTTGCGGTTCTTCTCGGGGTCGCGGCGGATCATGTTGGCCGTCGGAGTCCAGCTCGGCCATTCGGCCTTGCGGCCGACATAGGCATTGCCGCGCAATTCGCGACCTTCACGGCCGACGCTGATCGCATAGCGGATCGCCTTGCCATCACCGAGGACGTAATAGAGCCGGCGTGCCGGCGTATCGACAACGATGGTGCCGGGCTTTTGTGTCGTCTCGTAGGTAACTTCGGTGCGGCGGAGCTCGACCCTGACCTTGTCAAGCTTCATCGCCGGCATCGGATGGGTCTCATCCGGGCGGGCCGCATAATTGGCTCTGTCATTCCTGCCCGTGGTGCTGCAACCGGCAAGCAAAGCCAAAGAACCGAGCAAAAGCCCGCGACGCGTCATCGACATGGATGGTCCCCTACATTCCCCTGAATGCTAACAAGAGGTAAGCAATCATGGTTAATGCCGGGTTAAGCCGAGCAGCTTTCGCGGAGCTTTACTGTTCGTAACCTAGGAGCGGCGGGCGCCGATCGGGTAACCGGCTTCCCAGAGACCGACGAACTGGGCCAAGAGCGAGTGCCACTTCGACTTGCGTGCGCCTGGCTCTCTCGATACTTCCTCGGCTGCCTCCGGCGCACGGGTTTCCGCAGCCACCTCTGCCGGCTCGGCATAGATCCGCTTCATCTCCTGGCGTGCGAATTGCCTGCCCTGGTCGAGCGACATGATGTTGAGGGGCGTGAGCATGGAAACCTCCTTGGTGTTCGACTGACCCCTTGTCGAACGGGAGGCGGTGAAATGTACCGAAGGCGGAGATTAATTCGTCCTAAGTCTTGCAAAATTGCCCGGTGTCATTCCATTCCCGCAAGGCGCATGCCCTCGAGCACGGCGCCGATGCGCTCGGGATACCGGTCCGGCTGGCCGGCCTGGATACGCGCGAGCGACACGCCCGGCGCGATTGCCCGCAGGCGCTCGAGATAGAGCTTTGCCTCCTCCATGCGGCCGAGATAGGCATTGGCCGATATCAGCATCCAATAGGTTGGGTCGTAATACATATTGACGCTGAGCGACCGCCCCGCCCAGTAGAGCGCCCCTTCGTAGTCGCCGCGAACGATCGCGATATGGGCAAGCCCCGACATGGCGAAGCGCCTGTCCGGGTCCTGTGGCGCCAGCCGCAACGCCCGTTCGAGGTGTCGGGCAGCCTCGTCGAGATTGCCGCAATGCATGGTCGAGACGCCGAGAACGCACATCACATACAAGTCGTTCGGATTGGCGGCAGCAGCGGCCTCGATGACCTGCATGCCGCCAACATAGTCCCTGCCGGTCTGCACCAGCGCCATTCCGCACGGCGCCATGATGCGGGGATCGCCAGCGCAATGCTCGATTGCGCGGCGGGCATAATCCAGGCAGCGCCCTCGATCGTCCGGACTGATCGACGGCCAGCCCATGGCGATCCGATGCTCGAGCGCCCAGACGAGATGCGAGAGCACGGAGGGATTGGTCGGTTCGATTTCCAAAGCTTGCAGCAGAAGCGCATGCGCCTTCGCATTCGCCTCCTCACTTTCCTCGCCGATCAGCCAAAGAGCGCGCAGATAGACGTCATAAGCGGCAAAGCTTTTCGGCCGGTCGCGGAGAGAACGCGTGGTCTCAGCCTGCTCGAGCGCGGGTCTCAGCCGCGATGCGACGGCCTCAGTAATCTGGTCCTGAAAGGCGAAGACATCTTCCAGCGTCCCGTCGAAGCGCTCGGCCCAGAGCGTCAGGCCGTCATCGCCCGGCACCAGCCGCACCGAAATGCGCAACCGCTCGCCGGCGCGGCGGATATCGCCTTCCACCAGATAGTCGGCGCCGAGATCGGCTGCTGCCTGGCGTATGTCGGTATCGTGGCTGCGGCGGGCAAAGACGGTGTTGCGGGAGATGACGCGGAAGCTGCGGAACCGCGACAGCGCGGTGATGATGTCGGACACCACGCCATCGGCGAAATAATCGGCATCGGCATCGTGGGAGAGATTGCGGAACGGCAACACGGCGAGCACCGGCAGCTCGGCGCCGCGCTCCTGGGATTGGCTTGTGGCACTGGTGACGCCGAGCAGCCGGTAGCCCTCGCGCGGCACGGTGACGATCCAGTCCCGTCCCTCGCAATCCAGTCCCAGAAGCTTGCGCAAGCCGGCGATCTGGACGGTGAGATTGCCCTCCTCGACCGCGACTCCGGGCCAGGCGGCATTCATCAAGCGATCCTTGGAGACCGTCGTCCCGCCGGCTTCTGCGAGACATTGCAACAGCAGCGCCCCCCGATTGCCGATCTGCATGACTTCGGCGCCGCGCGCCAGCGTCATGCGGCCCGGGTCGAACCGGAAGGGACCGAAGTGGATGGATGCCTCTGCCATAGGGTGTCCTCAAATGGCGATGGCAAAGAGATAGCAGAGAGGGAGGATGGCGGGCAACGGGGAGTCAGGGCGCGTTGAATTGCGCATCAGATGATGCTATTTTTGATGCGTAAGGAGAAATGAGATGAGAACGACAGTTACCATCGATGACCAGCTGTTTGCCGATGCGCAGGAAATGACCGGGATCACCGACAAGTCGGCGCTTCTTCGGCACGCACTGAAAAAGCTGGTCGAGCGTGAGGCTGCACGTCGCCTCATTCTACTTGGCGGTTCCGCGCCGGAATTCGTCGCACCACCAAGGCGCCGCTTCCCCGAGACCGATAATGATCCTGGCTGACACCTCGGTCTGGGCCGATCATCTGCGCCGTGCCGACGCGACGATGATGGCATGCCTGGATGTCGGGGAGATCGTCATGCACCCATTTGTGCTGGGCGAGCTTGCACTTGGATCGATGCCGAAATACGACGCGGTCGTCACGGCGCTGCTAGCCATTCCCTCGATTCAGACCGCACGACCCGAGGACGTATTGGTGCTCGTGCGGCAAAACCAGCTCATGGGCAAGGGTATCGGCTATATCGACGCGCACATCCTTGCCTCCGCCCTTATCGAACCAGATACAAAGCTCTGGACACGCGACAAAAGGCTGAAACGCGCTGCTGAAATGCTGGGCGTGGCGTCCGCGCTGCCCTAAAATAAGACGGCGCTCCGGATCCAGCCGCCCCCACCCCTCACATATTCGGATAGACCGGCCCCTCGCCGCCCTGCGGCGGCACCCAGTTGATGTTCTGGTTGGGGTCCTTGATGTCGCAGGTCTTGCAGTGGACGCAGTTCTGCGCGTTGATCACGAAAACCTGGTTGCCGTCCTTCTCCACCCATTCATAGACCCCGGCCGGACAGTAGCGGTTCGACGGGCCGCCAAAGACCTCGAGCTCCGACTTGACCTGAAGGGTCGCATCCCTGACCTGGAGATGGATCGGCTGGTCTTCCTCATGGTTGGTGTTGGAGAGATAGACAGAGGACAGCCGGTCGAAGGTCAGCACGCCGTCGGGCTTGGGATAGTCGATCTTCTTGTGCTTGGAGGCCGGCTCCAGGCTCTGCGCGTCGGTCTTGCCGTGCTTGAGCGTGCCGAAGATGGAGAGCCCGAAAAGCTGGTTCGTCCACATGTCGAGACCGCCGAGGCCGATGCCGATGAATGTGCCGAGCTTGGACCACAGCGGCTTTACGTTGCGCACGCGCTTCAAGTCCTTGCCGATAGGCGTCGAACGCCATTCGTTCTCGATCTCGATCGGTTCGTCATTGGCGCGACCGGCTTCGATGGCAGCCGCCAGCTTCTCGGCCGCGAGCATGCCCGAGAGAACCGCATTGTGCGAACCCTTGATGCGGGGCACGTTGACGAATCCCGCCGAACAGCCGATCAGCGCGCCGCCCGGGAAGGAAAGCTTCGGCACCGACTGGTAGCCGCCCTCGGTAATGGCGCGCGCGCCGTAAGCAAGGCGCTTTCCGCCTTCGAACACACCACGAATCGCAGGATGGGTCTTGAAGCGCTGGAATTCCTCGAAGGGATAGAGCCAGGGGTTCTTGTAGTTGAGATGCAGCACGAAGCCGACAGCGACCTGGTTGTCCTCGAGGTGATAGAGGAAGGAACCGCCACCGGTCTTGCCGTCGAGCGGCCAGCCGAAGGAGTGCTGCACGAGGCCTGGCTTGTGGTGCTCCGGCTTGACCTGCCAGAGTTCCTTGATGCCGATGCCGAACTTCTGGGGCTCCCTGTTCTCGTCGAGCTTGAACTTCGCGATCAGCTGCTTGGCGAGCGATCCACGGACGCCTTCGCCGATCAGGGTATATTTGCCGAGCAGTTCCATGCCGCGGGCATAGTTGCCGCCGGGCTCGCCGTCACGGCCGATGCCCATGTCGCCGGTGGCGACGCCGCGCACGGCGCCGTTCTCGTCATAGAGCACTTCGGTCGCGGCAAAGCCCGGATAGATCTCGACGCCGAGTTCTTCCGCCTTCGTTGCCAGCCAGCGACAGACATTGCCGAGCGAGACGATGTAATTGCCATGATTGTTCATCAGCGGCGGCATCATGATATTGGGCAGGCGGATCGAGCCGGCAGGACCGAGCAGCAGGAAATGGTCGGCCGTCACCTCGGTCTTGAACGGATGGCTCTCGTCCTCGCGCCAGCCCGGCAGCAGTTTGTCGATGCCGATGGGGTCGACGACCGCGCCCGACAGGATATGCGCGCCGACCTCGGCACCCTTTTCCAGCACCACCACGGTGAGATCCGGATTGATCTGCTTGAGCCGGATCGCCGCCGAAAGACCCGCAGGCCCCGCGCCCACGATCACGACGTCGAATTCCATGCTTTCGCGTTCCGGAAGTTCCATTTCGCTCATTCTTCTTCTCCCGACCGGCAGAAACCCCTGATTTTGAGGCTCGACTATTGGCAAATCCATCTCCCCTTGTCGAGCCAAGGAGCGGCAAATTCAATTTCGTCTGAGCCCAATTCTATCAGTTTGCGACACGGTCCCAAAGCGACTGCCCAAAGCGGTTGGCATCACGCATCCCATCCGTTAGGTTGCGGCGCATCAAGGCAGGCATTCGAGGAGCTTCCATGGGCGGCAGACAGCAACTGATCTTCCTGGCGGGCGCAATCGTAATGCTGCTTGGCATTCTCTGGGCGGGCCAGGGCAGCGGCACCATCCCCTACCCGCCAACGAGCCCCATGATCAACAACAGCCAATGGATCTATTACGGCGCGCTGATGATCGTGCTGGGCCTCGGCGCCATGTGGTATGCGCGGCGGAAGTAATCCGCGCAGCCGGCTTGCCATCCCCCTGACGATATGCCATTAGGCCGCCTCCGCTGGCGGCAACCCTTGTGGCCCGCCTTCGTCCAATCATTACATCCGACCCCGTTCAAGCAGGAGCATGCTCATGGCCCCGGCTCTTGGCCTCGATTTCGGCACGACCAACACCGTGCTCGCCGTTCAGGATGGCGAAACGACGCATTCGATCGGCTTTGAAAGTAGCGCCGGTCATTCCGACAGCATGCGCACCTGCCTGTCCTTCATGAAGGATGCACGGCTTGGCACGCAGGCCCTCAAGATCGAGGCTGGTGCGGCGGCGATCCGCACCTTCATCGACAATCCCGGCGAAGTACGCTTCCTGCAGTCGATCAAGACCTTTGCCGCGAGCGCGATCTTCCAGGGCACGCTGATCCATGCGCGACGGCACAAGTTCGAGGACCTGATGGAGGTCTTCCTGCGGCGGCTGGAGAAATATGCCGGTGACGAATTCGGCTCGAAATTTGCGCGCGTCGTCGCCGGGCGGCCGGTCAAGTTCGCCGGCTCCAGCCCGGACGAGAACCTCGCGCTCGAACGCTACAACGAGGCGCTGGGGCGGATCGGTTTTCCGGAAATCCATTTCGTCTATGAGCCCGTCGCGGCCGCCTTCTATTTCGCGCAGAACCTGAAGAAGGACGCGACCGTGCTGGTCGCCGACTTCGGCGGCGGCACGACCGACTATTCGCTGATCCGCTTCGAAAGCCATGCCGGCAAGTTGACTGCCGTGCCGCTCGGCCATTCCGGCGTCGGCGTTGCGGGTGACCATTTCGACTTCCGCATCATCGACAATGTCGTCTCGCCGCAGATCGGCAAGGGCAGCTTTTACAAGAGCTTCGACAAGGTTCTGGAAGTGCCGTCGAACTACTACGCCAATTTCGGCCGCTGGAACCAGCTCTCGATCTTCAAGACGCTGAAGGACTACCAGGACCTCAAGCAGCTCGTGCGCCAGAGCCTCGACCCCGAAAGACTGGAGACCTTCGTTGAGCTCATCGAACATGACGAGGGCTATCCGCTCTACCAGGCTGTTTCGGCGACCAAGATGAAGCTCTCGGAACAGGAGGAAGTCGAGTTCTACTTCCCGCCGCTCGGTGAGCATTCGAAGCGCATCGTCAAGCGGCCGATGTTCGAGCGCTGGATCGCCGACGATATCAGGCTGATCGAGGAAGCGCTCGATGAGATCCTGGTCAAGACGCGCACCCTGCCCGGCGCGATCGACAAGGTCTTCCTGACCGGCGGCACGAGCTTCGTGCCTGCCGTGCGCAAGATTTTCGAGAACCGCTTCGACCTTGGCCGGATCGAGAGCGGCGGGGAGTTGCTCTCGATCGCGCATGGTCTAGCGCTTATCGGATCGCGCGAGGATATCGCCGACTGGACGACAATTCCGGCGACGGCTACAAAGGAGGCTGTCCAACGGGGGCGTTGAGCATGATCGCGAAAAGCATTTCGATTATCAGAGAAAACCTCTGGTTCTACCTGTTCTTCGCCGTGATCGTCCTCGGCCTCACCGCGCTCAGCTATGCCGGCGTGCTGTCCGGGCCGATCGGCATCACCACGATCTTTCTCTGGCAGCTCTTCGCGCGTTTCGTCACGCGCAGCGCGCTTCTCGGCGTGAAGTTCGGGGATCGTAATCCCGATGGCACCAACGACAATGTCGTCGACAGCTATATCCTGAAGGCGCTGGCGCTCGCCGCGGTCTCGCTCATCATCGCCTTCCCTTTCATCCTCGTTGCCTTCTGGAACCAGGTGCTGGCGAGTGAAAATCCGAGCGCGGATGTGCTGGTCACCATCCTCATCATTGTTTTCGTGTCCTATGCCGCGGTGCTCGGCATAGCCGGTTCCTGGCTGCCGGCGTCGCTGCAAGGCAGTCGGAGGGGCCTGACGGAGGCCATTCGCCGTGCACCAGTGACCTTCCTACCGGTCTTCATCCGGGTTCTGCCGGTCATGCTGATCGGCGTGGCCGCGCAGATCCTGGTCGTGATGCTGGGAGAAGACAACGAAGTGGCCGGCGTTATCTTGTCGGCCTTTGCGATCGTCATCCAGTGCGTCACCGTGACGATCGTCTCGGTCGTGCTGGCGCAATATTACCTGCAATACGAGGCACGGGTCAGAGGCGGCGCAAGCCAGGCCGCTTGACGCAAGAGTTCCGCTGACGGCGGCAGCGATTACTCCCGCCGTTGCTTGTGATCCACTTAGCTCTCAGGCGTGCTTCCAGAACTCGGCGATCGTATCGGAATCGCGATAGTTGAAGCCCGTGGTCGAGCAATTGAAGCGCTTTGCGGCCTTGCGGATCGCCTGGCGGAGATATCTTTCCTCCCCACGCATGATCTTGGCCCCGCCATTGGCCTTGGCATCCCAAGTGCTCATGTTCCAGTACATGCCGAGCTTCTCGGCCTGGCAGTAGTTGAAGCCTGCATTGAAGAAGACATCGACCTCCTCCTGGCTCGCATGCGAAAGGGTCGTGCCGGAGGCAAGTGCGGCCGGCGCCAAGACGGCGACGGCGCCAGCCCTCGCAAAGAAGCTGCGTCTGGTAATTTCAGTACTCATTTCCCTACTCCTCTGATCTTGTTGATTTCCCGTGCGGCCTGTCCCGCGCCCCCCGAGTCGATGGTGCCGCCCCAGCGCGCGATCGCGTCCGGCGGGAGCGGCAAATTCCCAATGAATGTCTCGAAATCCTCGGCGAGATCGCGGTCATCAGGCGCAATGGCCCAGTCGAGGATTGCGGCGAAGAGTTCGGCCTGGGCCACGATCTCCCCGGCATCAAGCGACACCGGGAGGATGCGAACCTCGAATGTATGCTTCCCCATGGCCGCTTGGGCGATGTTGAGCAGGTTGAAATCGCAGAACTTGGTCAGCGCCAGATCCTGCAGCGCGCGGCGTGCCTCCGGCCAATCCATGGCCAGGAACTCCTCATCGGCGACGAGATCGATCAGGTCGTCCGGCCAGAGGCCGAGCCGACGGCAATTGGGATTGGTGCCGACCCTGTCCTTGAGCGCCTCGCCATGCCGTTCCAGCGCGATGACCAGGCGGGAAATGCTGCGCGCGGAGAGAAGCGGCGCCGCGTCATAGTGGATATGCAGCGCCGCCTCCAGCGGCACCGTAAGGCCTTCGGCCATGGCGTCATCGATGAGGGCGGCCAGAGCTTCAGCATGGTTGGAGGCAATCGGCGCGGTGACGATCTCGCAGCCCCGTTCCCGCTCGCCCGAGAGTTCGGCCACGATGGCAACCGAACTGCCCTTGCGGTCGGAGACCTTGGCCATGCCGGATGAATGGTGCTCGAGCGCTGTGCCAAACATCGCGGCGAGCGGCTCCAGCACTGTCTCCATCCCGGCATCCGGATCGCAGCCGGCCTCGATCAGACTGACCAGCCGGCTGTCGTCCGTCACAATGCGATACCAGCCGGGTAGCGGCGGTGCATTGAGATCGAAGCCATCGAGCAGGGTCAGGTCGTCGACGAAACGCGCGATCATCTGTCCGTCACTGCCGACGACCTCGAAACCCGGCGTCAGGTTCTGGAAGGTCGGCTTGCCCTCAATACTGGAAAGCTCCGCCTGCGCATGGAAGATGCGGTGGATCGTGCCGCCGGTCCGCGCCGCAACCCGACGTGCCAGATCGAGCCGAGACTTGCCCTTCGGCATTACCAGCTCGATCTCGAAACCCATCTTCCGTTCAAGAGACATGCATGCTCACGCGAGACCGGCGCACCGCCGGTTGGTGCCTCAACGGCCGGTGCAGATGTCGATATCCCCGTTGATCTCAAGCGTCGCATTGCGGCCCTTGGTCCAGACCGTGTACTCGCCATCGGAATATTTCGCGCCCGAGGCCGCGGGAATCTGGCGCAGCCGCCTTTCGGGCGAACCATCTATGGAGACGAAGGCCAGGCTCCGCTCACCGCGAGTCTCGAAGCGGACCACCATCGGCACGCCTTCCTCGCAATTGTAGCGCGCCATCTTCGGGACTTCAGGAATATCCTCGGGCATTTCCTCGACATCAGTGTCAGGTATGGCCTTTATGATGCCGGTAATCGGGTAGAGTTCGCGGGGATCACCGCCTTCTTCGGCATACATGATCATTTCACGACGAAGATTGAGATAGATGTAAACGCCGCGCGAACGGTCGAGCAGGGTGATCGTCCGGCCATCGTCGCCGATTTCCCGGAACTGAAAGCCGCTATTGCGGCGACCCTCGACCCACCGGCGCGGTCCGACCTTTCGGAACTGTCCGCCGGGATATTTGACGGCGGTCACGCCCTCTGTGCGGGAGCGCCTGTGCTGGGACACGAGCACGAATTCACCAGGCGTTTCGAGGTTGGCCGGAACGGCCGGGTTCGATCTCGGTGCTGCGCCGGAAATGAGCGGCAGGCCGGCCACGAGAAGGGCAAGGACGAAAGATCGCTGAAAAGGGAGCGGCATCACGGTTTCCAATCTTGAGAGAGCGAGGACGGCGAGCGATGCGGCATGAACGACTGAAATCTTGAGCAACAGATCATGCCTGTCAATCCGCTAGCAAGCATAGATGTCACAAATATGTTTGATTCGGCGACGTTTTTCTTATTTCGCGAAGAATATCCGGTCCATTTCCTCATACATGCGTGCACCTGCTCCGTCATTTGCAAATCTGGCGCGAACGGCGTTGTCGCGCGGCGTATTCCCGGTAGCATCGGCCGCCGAAGCCGCATATCCCAGTCATGAAGTGAATTCGGAGCCTCCCTTGATCGAAAGCGTACGCGCGGTATCGAGCCTCATTATCTCGTTCTTCGTCCTGATGGCCGGCTTCGGGCTTGCCAGCTATTGCGTGCCGCTGCGGGCGCTCGGAGAAGGCTGGACGGCGACCGACATAGCGCAGATCGGCGCGGTCTATTCGGTCGGCTACACGCTCGCGTCCTTCATCACGCCGCGCTTCATCCGCGCCACCGGCCATATCCGCGTCTTCGCCGCCAATATCGCGATGATGGTCGTGTCGATCCTGCTCTGCTCGCTCGTCATCGAGGTCTGGGCCTGGATGATATTCCGCGGCCTCTTCGGCTTTGCCATTGCCGGGACCTACATGATCATGGAGAGCTGGCTGAACGAGAAATCGGCTAACGAATATCGCGGCTTCATGTTCTCGGTCTACATGGTCACGGCGATGACTGGCTCGATCGCCGGCACCTATGTGGCGCCGTTCGGCGATGTCATGACCCCTGTTCTTTTCATCATCTCGGCGATCATCCTGGTTTCGGCGGTTTTCCCGATCGCATTGAGCGCCTCCTCGACACCATCGGCGCCGACGGGGGTCGGATTCGATCTCGGCAGCCTGCTGCGCCGTTCACCGGTCGCCTTTGTGGGCACCTTGCTTTCGGGTGTGATTGCCGGCGCGTGGCTCAATTTCTCGGCTGTCTATGCCCGCCTGTCGGGCCTCTCCGAGACGGGCGGCGCCAATTTGATCGCGGCAGTCACAGTCGGATCGATCGTGGCGCAGTTTCCGCTGGGGCGCGTCTCCGACTTTGTAGATCGCCGGTTGGTCATGGTGTTTGGCTGTGTGATTGGCATCTTCGCATCGGGCTGGCTTGCCCTGCTGGACGGCAGCCACGAATACCAGCTCTATGCGGCGGCCTGCATGGCGGGCATGGCGATCTTCCCGATCTACTCGCTCAATGTCGCCCATGCCAACGACATGGCAGAGCCGGGCGAGTATGTTCGGATCTCTTCCGGCATCACTGTGCTCTATGGGCTCGGCATCATCATCGGTCCTCTGGTCGGCGGACAGGCGATCGCCTTTGCCGGCCCGCGCGGCTTGCCCGCCATCCTGCTGGTTTTCTTCGCCATCTATGCCGCCTATGCCGGATACCGCATCCTGCGGCGGCCACCGAAGGTTCGCGTCGTCCCACCTAAGGCGTGAGCGTCCGGTCCTTGCGGCCGGTATCGATCTGCCGGCGTGTCTCGCGAAACAGGATGAAGATGCCCGCGCCGATGACGATCGCCGCACCGAAGAGCAGCGTGCCGCCCGGCAAGTCGCCGAAGAGATAATAGCCGAAGATCGTGCCCCAGATGATCGAGGTATATTCGAAGGGCGCGATGGTCGAGACCTCGGCATAGCGATAACTCTCGGTCAGCAGGATCTGGCCGATGCCGCCGACGAAGCCGGCGCAGATCAGCAGCGTCGCCTGCTCCCAGCTGGGCCAGGCCCAGCCGAACGGCAACGTACCGAGCGAAAAGATCGCCGAGGATAGTGAAAAATAGAGCACGATCGTCGGCGTACTCTCGGTCCGGACCAATTGCCGGACATGCACCATCGCCACGGCAGCGAGGGCCGCGGAAAACAACACGGCCATGACGCCCGCAAACTCGTTCGGCCCGAGTTTTCCGCTATCGAACAGCGTCAGGCGCGGCCAAAGAATGACGAGAACGCCGATGAAGCCGGCGGCCACGGCGCCCCAGCGATAGCGGCGGACATCCTCGCCGAGCAGCACCGCACCGGCGATGACCGCAAAGAGCGGCATGGCATAGCCGATCGCGATCGCCTCCGGCAGCGGCAGATGCACGACGCCGTAGAAGCCGAGGCCCATCGAGGAAACGCCGACGAAACCGCGATAGAAATGCCCCATCGGATTGGCCGTCTTGAACGAGCCGCCGAGTTGGCCGCGAAAGGCGAGCCAGCCCATGATCGGCACCAGCGCGAAGAAGGATCGGAAGAAGGTGATCTCGCCGGTGGCAATGCCGGGGCCGGCCAGCTTGACCATCGACTGCATCGATATGAAGAGCATGATGGACAGAACCTTCATGGCGATGCCGCGCATGGGGTTGGCGATGGTTCTGTCCATTTTGGTCTCTCATTCCGGCGGCGGTTTTTGCGCCACGCTCAATCGGGCTTTCACGCAGCTTTAGCCGCCTGAATGGCCTCCCAGACCTTGGAAGGGGAAGCCGGCATGTCGAGGGCGGTAATGCCATAGGCACGGTGGAGCGCATCGATGACAGCGTTCATGACCGCAGGCGTGGCGCCGATCGTTGCCGCCTCACCCGCACCCTTGATGCCGAGCGGATTGGAGGTCGAGGGCACATTGCGCGTCTCGAACTTGAAGCTCGGCATGCCATCGGCGCGCGGCACGGCGTAGTCCATGAAGGTCGCGGTCAGCAATTGTCCGTCGGGGGAATACTGCGCGCCTTCGACCAGTGCCTGTCCCGCGCCCTGGACAATGCCGCCATGAATTTGGCCGAGCAGAAGGACCGGATTGACGATGACCCCGAAGTCGTCGACCACCTGGTAGTTCACGATCTCGGTCGCGCCGGTATCTGGGTCTATCTCGACCTCGACGACATGGGTGCCGTTCGGGAACGTCGCTTCGTCCTGCTTCACATCGGCGATCGCCAGCAGGTCACTCGGCGTCTTTGCCGCCCGCGCGACCTGGCTGAAGTCAAGCATGCGGTCGGTGCCGGCGATGCGGGCCGTGCCATCCACCAGCTCGATATCCTCCCAGGCACTTTCGAGCTCGTCGCCGGCGATCTTCTTGATCTTCTCCGCGAGGTCCTCGCCGGCCCGGGCCACGGAGAGCCCGCCGATCGGGATGGAGCGCGAGCCGCCGGTGCCACCGCCGCGCGAAAGCTCGTCGGTATCGCCTTGCCGGACGATGATCCGGTCGAAATCAATGCCGATCTTCTCCGCGATGAACTGGCTGTAGGCCGTCGCATGGCCCTGGCCATTGGTCTGGGTGCCGATGAAGAGCGTCACCGTGCCATCTTCGTTCAACCGCACATGCGCCGGCTCTGAACCGGGAAAGGCGCAGATCTCGACATAGGTCGAAAGCCCGATCCCGCGGATCCTGCCGCGCTCCCGCGCTTCCGCCTGCCGATCTTCGAAACCCGCATGGGCAGAGAGTTTCAATGCCTGCTGCAGATGGCCGTCGAACTCGCCCACGTCATAGAGACAGCCCGACTGCGTGCGATAAGGAAATTGCTCCGGTTTGATGAAATTGACACGCCGGAGTTCGACCGGGCTGATGTCGAGTTCACGGGCGGCGGCATCCATCAGCCGCTCGATCAGATAGGCGGCTTCCGGCCGGCCCGCGCCGCGATAGGCGTCGACCGGCGTGGTGTGGGTGTAAGCGGCGCGGATCTCGTAATCGAGCGCTGGAATATCGTAGACCCCAGTCGCCATCATCGCTGCCATGGTCGGGATCATCGGCCCATATTGCGAGAGATAGGCGCCCATGTCGGCGATCATCCTCACACGCATGCCTGATATCCGATGGTCTGCGTCAAAGGCGAGCGAGGCGTCCATGATGCTGTCGCGGCCATGCGCGTCGGCCATCGAGTGTTCCGCGCGGGTCGAAACCCAGCGTACCGGCCGGTCGAGGCGACGGGCCGCTTCCATCACCAGCGCATATTCGCGGTAGCAGAAACTCTTGGTGCCGAAGCCGCCGCCGACATCGCCGGTGATGACGCGCACCTTCTCGGGGCTGATACGGAATATGTCCTTGGCGAGGATATCGCGGATCGCGTGCACGCCCTGTGACGGCAGATGCAGCTTGAAGCTCTCCGTCGCGGCATCATATTCGGCCACCGCAGCGCGCGGCTCCAAGTAGTGCGAGACGATGCGGTTGTTGACGATGCGGAGGTTGACGGTCCGCTTGGCCTTGTCGAAAGCGGCATCCGTGCGCCCGGAATCACCGATGCGGTAGAGGAAGGCCTGATTGGTGCCGAGCTCGTCCCAGACAAGCGGTGCGCCCTCATCGAGGGCCGTGACGAGATCGACAAGCGCGTCCTGCCCGTCCCAGTCGATCTCGATCAATTCCGCGGCATCTTCGGCGATCTCGCGGCTATCGGCGACGATAAAGGCGACGGCGTCGCCGACATGGCGGGCAACGCCGCGACAGAGCACCGGGGCTTCGCGGCGGGCATGAACAGTGCCGTCAGGCTGTCGCACCTGCTGCTTGTTTGGTACATCGCCGAGATCGGGTATGTCGTCCGCGGTCAGAACGAGATGCACGCCCTCGACCTCAAGCGCCGCCTCGGTCGAAACGATGGCGAAACGCGCATGGGCATAGGGCGAGCGGAGCACGAAGCCGTGCAAAGCACCCTCGACGCGCAGGTCGTCGGTATATCGTCCCTCGCCCTTGAGCAATGCGAGGTCTTCCTTCCGGAGCGCCGATGCGCCAATACCAAATTTCGGCACGTTCATCTGTGCTGTCCTGATGTTCAAGGTCGGGTTGAAGCGGCGGCGGTTCGATTCACTTGGGCGCCGCGGTAGGGTTGCGCTATCATATTGGCTTTCATTCCAGTGAGAACCCTAATTTTCATCAAAATTTGAAGTCGCCCGGCGAAGGATTAGTGCCAAAACGGGATTGCGTTTAACGATCTTTCAGGGTTTCACTGTGATCCTGCCGCCGGACTCGCCAGTCTCCCGTGTAACGCGAACTATGGCGCAGACCGACAAACTGGGACACAGGCGCCACGCCTACGGGACATCACATGGAAGCCACCGCCGGCCAGGTCATTCATCTGGCAGACTACCGTCCGACCGATTTCGTTCTCGAACGGGTTGATCTGACCTTCGAACTGGACCCCCGCGAAACCCTCGTCATCCAGCGATCGCTGATGCACCGCCGCGAGGGCGTTTCCGAGAATGCTCCGCTTGTGCTCGATGGTGACGAGCTCACACTGAAGGCTGTCATGATCGACAGCATCGAGCTCGAGCCCAGTCAGTACACGCTCGACGAAAAGCAGCTGGTCATTCACAAGCTGCCTGTTGGCGTTAGCTTCGAGGTCACGGTCGAGACGGTGCTCAATCCCGAGGCCAATACCAAGCTGATGGGCCTCTACCGCACCAACGGCACCTATTGCACGCAGTGCGAGGCCGAAGGCTTCCGCCGCATCACCTATTTCATGGACCGCCCCGACGTGCTGGGTGTCTACACGATTACCATCATCGCCGACGGCAAGGCCAATCCGGTGATGCTGTCGAACGGCAATTTCCTCGGCGCCGGCGATTATGGCGACGGCCGCCGTTTTGCCGCCTGGTTCGATCCGCATCCGAAGCCGAGTTACCTCTTCGCGCTCGTCGCCGGCGATCTCGGCGTGGTCGAGGACACGTTCACCACCATGACCGAGCGCGAGGTCGCGCTCAAGATCTATGTCGAGCATGGCAAGGAGGCGCGCGCCGCTTATGCGATGGACGCGCTCAAGCGCTCGATGAAGTGGGACGAGGAAGCATTCGGCCGCGAATACGACCTCGACATTTTCATGATCGTCGCCGTCAGCGACTTCAACATGGGGGCGATGGAGAACAAGGGGCTCAACGTCTTCAACGACAAATACATCCTGGCCGATCCCGAGACCGCGACCGACCAGGACTATGCCAATATCGAGGCGATCGTCGCACACGAATATTTCCACAACTGGACCGGCAACCGCATCACCTGCCGCGACTGGTTCCAGCTCTGCCTGAAGGAAGGCCTGACGGTTTTTCGCGACCACGAATTCTCCGCCGACCAGCGCTCGCGCCCGGTCAAGCGCATCGCCGAAGTCCGTCATCTCAAGAGCGAGCAGTTCGCAGAAGACGCCGGTCCGCTGGCCCATCCGGTCAGGCCGAATGTCTATCGCGAGATCAACAATTTCTACACGACCACGGTCTACGAGAAGGGCTCCGAAGTCACCCGCATGATCGCGACGCTTCTCGGCCGCGACACCTTCCGCAAGGGCATGGACCTCTATTTCGAGCGCCATGACGGCCAGGCGGTGACGATCGAGGACTTCATCAAGTGCTTCGAGGATACGAGCGGCCGCGATCTCGGCCAGTTCTCGCGCTGGTACAATCAGGCCGGCACGCCCGTCGTCAGTGTCTCCGCCACCTATGACGGCGCCGCACGCAGCCTGAGGCTCTCGCTCGAGCAGATAATCCCACCGACTCCAGGCCAGCAGGTCAAGGAGCCGATGCACATCCCGCTTGCGATGGGCCTTATCCTCGATAACGGGTCGGATGCGGTGCCAACTTCAGTCACCGGCGGCGAATATACCGACGGCGTGCTGCATCTTACCGAGCGTGCGCAGGAAGTCGTGTTCGAGGGTATTTCCTCACGCCCGGTCGTGTCGCTCAACCGCTCCTTCTCCGCGCCGATCAACCTCAATTTCGACCAATCGGCAGACGATATCGTCCACATTGCCCGGCACGACAGCGACCTGTTCTCGCGCTGGCAGGCGATCAATCACCTCGCGATGCAGGACCTCACGACGGCGGTAAAATCCGGCGCCGAGGATGCCGCTGCGTCCGAAACGCTCGCCGCGATCATCAAGGCAACCGTCGTCGACGACAGCCTCGAACCCGCCTTCCGCGCGCAGGTCCTGGCGCTCCCGTCGGAAGCCGATATCGCCCGCGAGATCGGCTCGAACATCGATCCCGACCGCATCCACGTCGTTCGTGACAGCATCATCCGCTCGATTGCCGTGAAAGCCGAGAGCGAATTTTCCGGCCTGATCGCGGCCATGCGCAACGGCGAGGCCTTCAGTCCGGACGCGGCCAGTGCCGGCCGGCGGACGCTTGCCAACGCGGCGCTCACGTGGCTCTCCTATGCCGAGGAAACGCCGGCCCGCGCCGCTGCGGCCTATGCCGCCGCCAACAACATGACCGAACTGGCGCATGCGCTGATGCTGCTTGCCCACCGCTTCCCCGGTTCGGACGAGGCACAGTCGGCGATCGCCGGCTATGAGGCGCGCTTCCGCAACAATCCGCTCGTCATCGACAAGTGGTTCACCATCCAGGCGACGATCCCGGGCGCCGATACGCTCGACCAGATCAAAGGACTGATGCAGGGGCCGCATTTCGCGCCCAACAATCCGAACCGTCTGCGTGCTTTAATCGGCTCCTACGCGATGGCCAATCCGACGGGCTTCAACCGAGCGGATGGCGCCGGCTACCGATTCCTCGCCGAGCAGATCATCGATATCGACAAGCGCAATCCGCAGGTCGCAGCCCGCATCCTCACCTCGATGCGCTCCTGGCGCTCGCTGGAGGACGCTCGTGCCGGCCACGCCCGCTACGCGCTCCTGATGATCGACCAGTCCGGACCGCTCTCGACCGACGTCCGCGACCTTATCGACCGCATGCAGAGGGGCTAACGCCCCTCGTCGGTTGCCCGAAACTGACGTCCGAAAAAATCGTCGAGTCAAAAGAATGGGTTAAAAATCCGTTACTTCGCACGGGTGGACAAGGTCCCCGGCCAGTGATTCATTATGGATGATTCGGGCGAGCGGCGGCCGGATCTGCAAGAGAATCAAGGCGGGACTTATGGCGGAAGCGCATCGGGGAAGCGTGGCCGGCGGCTGGCTCAAGCGTGCAGCATTTCGGCTACGGCAGGCACATCCGATGTTCGGTCGAGTGTGGCGCCAGCTCACGTCCCCCAACCCGGCAGACATCGCCAAGGCAGAGCCCGCACTCAAGCGCTCCATCCCCATCCTGATCGTCGCCTTCCTGCTCGTCATCGCGACAGCCCGCATCGTCGGCATCTATGGCGAAGTGATGCGCATGGAAGAGATGGCGGGCCGCGAGGCATTCTACACCGCCTCCCTCATCTCGACCCGCCTTGCCGGCCAGCCTGAACTCGCCCGCCGCTCGAATGCCGCGGAGGCACAGACGCTGATAGCAGGTATGGCGACCCCCGGACCAGGCTTGCTGCGCGCCTATGCGCTTCTCGCCGACCGCAAGGGCTATGTGACCGCGGGCACCGGCGACGCGCTCTTCCTCAAGGGCCGCTACCTGCAGGTCCTGGCACCGGAACTCTTTAATGACGAACCCCAGCAGGTCGGCCCCATCAAAATGACCTTCGACGGTCGCGACCATCTCGCTGCCTTCATGCCGTTGCCCGATCGCGCCGGCTATGTTGTGGCGGCAACTCCGCTCGATGCGGTCTCAGGACATCTGCGCGACGAGATCGCCCTCAATGTGACACTCTTCGCGGGCCTCTCGGCCATCGTGTTGGTCCTGCTTTATGCCTACTACACCCAGGCCAAGCGCGCCCGCGATGCCGATGAGGTTTTCGTCGAATCCAACCTGCGCGTCGAAACGGCGCTGTCGCGCGGCCGCTGTGGTCTCTGGGACTACGACATGCAGGACGGCCGGCTGTTCTGGTCGCGCTCCATGTACGAAATGCTGGGCATGAAGCCGCACAATGGCGTGCTCTCTTTCGGCGACATGGCGCGGTTGATGCATCCCGCCGATGGCTCGATCTATTCGCTGGCTCGGGGCATCGCAAAGGGCGAACTCAAGAATGTCGACCAGATTTTTCGCGTCCGCCATGCAGCCGGTCACTATGTCTGGCTTCGCGCCCGTGCCCAGATCATCCGCTCCAATTCCGGCCGCGTGCATCTGATCGGCATCGCCATGGACGTGACCGAGCAGACCAAGCTCGCCCAGCGCTATGCCGAGGCCGACCAGCGCCTCGCTGATGCGATCGAGTCGACCTCCGAAGCCTTCGTGCTCTGGGACAAATATGACCGCCTCGTGATGTGCAACGCGCATTTTCAGCAGGCCTATGGCTTGCCCGACGGCGTGCTGGTGACCGGCATCGAGCGCCCGACGCTGATGGCTGCGGCCTGCCGCCCCGTCATCGAGCGCCGTCTGGCCGATCCCGATCCGGAAAACTGCCAGTCGCAGACGTCGGAGGTCCAGTTGGCCGACGGTCGCTGGCTGCAGATCAACGAGCGCCGCACGCGCGATGGCGGCCTCGTCTCTGTTGGCACCGACATCACGCCGCTCAAGCGCCACCAGGAGCGCCTGCGCGAATCCGAACGCCGGCTCATGGCCACCATCGGTGATCTCTCAGCGTCCCGCGTCAAGCTCGAGCGACAGAAAGCCGAGCTTTCGACCGCCAACGAAGCCTATCTCGCCGAAAAGCAGCGCGCCGAAGGTGCGAACCGTGCGAAGTCCGAATTCCTCGCCAATATGTCGCATGAACTCAGGACGCCGCTCAACGCCATTCTTGGCTTCTCCGACATCCTGCGCAGCCAGATGTTCGGCCCGCTAGGCAACGACAAGTATCACGAATATTCCAGCGACATCCACGAGAGCGGCCAGCACCTGCTCAACGTCATCAGCGACATTCTCGACATGTCGAAGATCGAGGCGGGACATATCCAGATCAAGCCTGAGCCGACCGATCTCGCCGTGCTGATCGAGGAAAGCCTGCGCTACATTTCCGTCATGGCCGACAGTAAGAACATCACCGTCGAGCAGGAGATCGCGCCGGGCCTGGAACTGATGGCCGACCGCCGCGCCATGAAGCAGATCCTGCTCAATCTGCTCTCCAACGCCGTGAAGTTCACCAACACGGGCGGCCGGGTCATCGTGCGGGCGCAGAAGACGGCCGGCTCCATCTCCGTCGTCATCGCCGATACCGGCATCGGCATTCCTAAGGCCGCGATGCAGAAGATCGGCCAGCCCTTCGAGCAGGTCCAGAGCCAGTACGCCAAGAGCCAGGGCGGCTCCGGCCTAGGTCTCGCTATTTCCCGCTCCCTCACCCAGCTTCACGGCGGCGCGATGAAAATCCGCTCCAAGGAAGGCCGCGGCACGATCATCGGTGTGCGGATTTAGCTGGTCTTAACGAATCTCCTCCAAGGATTGTGTTGATGCGCAGACGACGCGTCGACCGCCGGTGATGCGAGGAGATTCGCAATGAAAATGAAAGGCTCCAACCTTCGGGATACGCTCATCGGCACGTCGTCGAGCGATACGATCGCTGCGCTTGGCGGCAACGACCTGATTGCAAGGGCCGGCGGTGTCGACACGATCCTTGCCGGTGAGGGTGACGATATGATCACCGGATTTTCGTTCAGTCTCAAGACGAATTCGGACACCGGCACCGACGATGGCGGCGTTGTCATCATTGGCGGTTTCTCGCGCGCGAGCAGCGCCGGTTCGATGACGGTGGACGGCGGTGGCGGTACGCACGATATCATGCTGGTCGAGTTGACAGCACCGAAAGGTGTCTCTGAAGTCGATTCATTCAAAGACAAGGTTGCCGTCAAGAATGTCGAGGAGTTCATCTACAACTTCGCGACGACGACCGCCCAGAAGGAGATCCTCGGCTCCAACAGCGCCAAGGGCTGGGAGACGATTGTGGTCGCTTCGGGCGATGCGAATATCGACCTCAGAAAGGGTGACGACTTCGTCTATACCGCTGACGGCGCCGACACCATCCAGGGTGGCAAAGGCACGGATTTCATTCATGCTGGTACGGGCCACAATGTGGTTTCCGGTGGCGAGGCCCGCGACTATTTCCACTTTCAACTCTCCGACACCTATCAGTATACGGAAATCACCGACTTTCAGTCCGGCGTCGACAAGATTCTCATCACCCTGGACGTCAGCCAGGTGAACCTGCTTCACGAGACGAACTATGAATCGCCCCTGCCCGTACGCGGTTATGGCGACGGATATCTGGGCGTCGGCGACTCGCTCAATTCCTATGTCTCCTACAACCATGGCCGCGAGTTCGACCCGGACGATTTCACCAACAGCGACCCGGATCTGGCGTTCGACGACTGGGCCTTTTACGAACTGTCGACCGGGTCGATCTTCGTCATCCATTATGAAGATCATTCATGGGGTCGGGAGACAGAGGTTGTCCTCGTTGCACAAGTGAAGCCGGGAACGGCGATCGACGATTCCGATTTCTCGTTTCGGATGATCTGATCAGCGAACCACGCTGCGAAACACCGCCCGCACCGCATCCGAACTGCGCTTCAGCTCGCCTTCCAGCACCTTGAGATCCGGCAGCTCCGTGATTCGGCAGAGGAAATCCTTAAGCCCCTCGGGCGCCGTTTTCGGCTCGAACGGCCCGTCGATGCAGAGCCGAACGGCCTGCGCAATATCCGAATAGAGCCGGAGCGAATCCACCAGTTCGTCGAGATCGGCGGGCGCGAGATAGTGCGGACCCAGGCGGCGGAGCGTTGCTTCGGTGCCGGGAGCGCGATCCTTGAGTCCGACGGAGTCCGCTGGCGCGATCAGCGCAAGATATTGCGCAATGAATTCGATATCGACCAGCCCGCCAGGGATCAGCTTGACATCCCAGATGTCGCGCGGCGGCTTTTCTTTGTCGATCAGCGCCCGCATCTCGGCCACATCGGCGGCAATCTTTTTCACATCTGGCTTGCGCGCTAGGACGGTTTCGATGATCCGCTCGGCCTCGTCGATGAGGCTTTCATCGCCGGCAACGAAGCGCGCCCGGGTCAGTGCCATATGTTCCCAGGTCCAGGCTTCTTCGAGCTGATACTTTTCGAACGTGCGCAGCCGGGTCGCCACCGGTCCCTTGTTGCCTGATGGGCGCAACCGCATGTCGACTTCGTAGAGCACACCCTGCGCCGTCGGCGCCGAAAGCGCCGCGATCAGGCGCTGGGTGAGGCGGGCGAAATAGCGGTTTGCGTCGATCGGCTTCGGCCCGACCGACTCCATCGCCTCATCGTCGTAATCGTAGAGGAGAATGACGTCGATATCCGATCCGGCCGTCAATTCGGCGCTGCCGAGCTTGCCGAGACCCATCACCGCAACCCGCCCACCGGGATAGGTGCCATGCACCGCTTCAAGCTCCCGCACGACCGCCGCCAGTGCCTCGCCGATCACGAGGTCCGCCAGATGCGTGAATGCCGCCGCGGCGGCGTGGCCTGGAATGCCTCCGGTCAGCAGCCGGATTCCGATCAGGAATTTGTGCTCGAACGTAAAAATGCGCAGCCGGTCCAGTATCTCCTCGAAATGGGTCGACCCGGACAGGAACTGCGACAACCGTGTCTGGAGATAGTCACGCGTCGGCAGTTCCGAGATCAGCGCCGGGTCAAGCATGCCGTCAAAGACATGCGGCTTGGCGGCGATGATGCCTGCAAGCTTTGGTGCCGACGACATGATGGTCGCAATCAAAGAAAGCAGCGATGGATTGGAGGAGAGCAGAGAGAACAGCTGGATGCCCGCCGGCAGGCCGGAGATGAACTGGTCGAAGCGCAGGAATGCCTCGTCGGCATGAGTGGTTTCGCCGAAGGTGCGCAACAGATCCGGCATCAACTCGGTCAGTCGCTCGCGCGCCTCGACCGATTGCGTCGCCCGGTAGCGGCCATAGTGCCAGGTGCGGATCGTCGACGACACTGCCTCGGGCCGCTGGAAGCCGAGCTTCCTCAGCGTCTCCAGCGTTTCAGGATCGTCGCCCCGGCCGGTGAAGACCAGATTACCCGTCTCGGTCGAAAGCTTCGCTTCTTGCTCGAAGAGCTGGGCATAGCGCTTCTCGACCGTTCGGAGCACCTTAACCAGTGCATTCGAGAAGTCGGCGGCACTCTCCTCGCCCATCATGAAGGCGATGCGCCTGAGCTCGGCTTCCGTCGTCGGCAGGCTGTGCGATTGCTCGTCATGAACCATCTGGATGCGGTGTTCGACGGCGCGGAGATACCAGTAGGCATCGGTGAGCTGCGACCGCGTAACATAGTCGATCCACCTGGCGTCTTCGAGCGCCGCCAGCGCATCCTCCGTCCGCTTGGCTCTGAGGGTCGGCATGCGGCCGCCGGCAATCAACTGCTGGGTCTGGGCGAAGAACTCGATCTCGCGGATACCGCCGCGGCCGAGCTTGATGTTGTGACCCTTCACCGCGATCTCGTCATGGCCGCGATGGGCGTGGATCTGCCGCTTGATCGAATGGATATCCGATATCGCCGCATAGTCGAGATACTTGCGAAAGACGAAGGGGACCAAACCCTTGAGGAACTGCTCGCCGGCGGCGATGTCGCCCCCCACCGGCCGGGCCTTGATGAAGGCCGCGCGCTCCCAGTTCTGCCCCCTGCCTTCGTAGTAGAGCATCGCCGCGTCCACGGGCATTGCCAGCGGCGTCGAGCCGGGGTCGGGCCGCAAGCGAAGATCGGTGCGGAAGACATAGCCATCGCCGGTACGGTCCTGCAGGACGCGGATCAGTCGCCTGAGCATGCGGGCATAGATCTCGGTCGCATCATCCGGATCGGCGAGGATGCCGGTATCGGGATCGAAGAAGACGACGATGTCGATGTCCGAGGAATAGTTGAGCTCGCGGCCGCCCAGCTTGCCCATGCCCAGCACGACCAGTCCGGTTCCTTCGCAAGGCCGCGCCGGATCAGGCAGCGTCAGCTTGCCGCCGTCATGCGCTGCCAGCATCAGGTGATCGAAGGCTGCGGCGATCGAGGCTTCGGCCACGCGGGTCAGCCAGCTAGTGGCCTCAGCACCGTCGAAGAGGCCTGCAAGATCAGCCAGCGCGATGAGGAAAGACGTCTTGCGCTTGGCACGGCGCAGCATCGACATCACCTCGGCCTCGTTTGCACCCTGCCAGCAGGCGCGCGCCTCACCGATGATCTGCAGCAGTAGCGTGCGGAAGTCTTCCTCCAGCGCGGAGGCAAGGAGCGACGGCATCAGCCGCGCGGTGTCGCGCAGATAGGGCGAGAGCGTGAAGGCCGCAACGACAAAATCCTTGAGCGGCCCACCGGCCTCGTTGAGCGCTGCAATCCGCGGCTCGGCCTTCGCCCAGTCCTTCAGATCGGACAGAACGGATTTCAGCTCCTGCTGGCTGAAGGGCTTCAGTGACCTGGGCGTAATACCGGCCAGCCGGCCACTTGCGACTTCATTCACGCGTCTTCCTCCTGCCGCCCGTTCTACACGGGCTTCGGCTCGGGGAACACCATTTCGACGGTCAATCCACGATTCGTCTCGCGGTCAGGTTTCGTCGCGGAAAAAGCGATACGTCCGCCATGCAGTTCCATGACGGCAACGGCAAGCGCCAGGCCAAGACCCGTGCCTGGCTTCGATCGGCTCTCGTCGAGACGGACGAAGCGCTTGGTCACATCTTCATATTTGTCCACGGGAATGCCATGGCCGTGGTCCGACACGGCAAGAACGAAGGCGCCGTCGCGACGGTTGACGGTCACATTGATCTCGGCCGGCTCGCCGCCGCTGCCATACTTGATCGCATTGTCGATCAGGTTGGAGATTGCCTGGCCGATCAGCTCGCGATTGCCGCGCACGACGCAGCCCGAAGCAAGAGCGCGGGTGATGCCGAGGCCCTCGTCCTCGGCGAGCGGCTCGTAAAGCTCCGCCACTTCACCGGCCACCGCGCCGAGATCGATGTCGGACATCTCGGCCACCGCCGAGCCTGCTTCAACGCGCGAGATCATCAAGAGCGCGTTGAATGTGCGGATCAGCTGGTCGCTTTCGCCGATCACCTCTTCCAGTGCTGCCGCATGCTGGCCGCCATCGCCTGACAGTGCCGACTCCGCCTTGTTGCGCAGCCGCGTCAGCGGTGTCTTGAGGTCATGTGCGATATTGTCGGAGACCTGCCTAAGTCCCTCGTCGAGCCTTTCCATGCGTGCCAGCATGGCGTTGAGGGAGACGGAGAGCCGATCGAATTCGTCGCCCGAACCATTGACCGGCAGCCTCTGCGAGAGATCGCCGGCCATGATGTTCCGGGCCGCACCCGACATGCGGTCGATGCGCTGCAATGCGCTGCGGCCGATCGCAAACCAGATGATCAGCGCGCCGACGCCCATGATACCGAGCGCCAGCATCAGCGCCTGCCGCACCAGAAGTCGGGCATTCTCCGGCTCGCCGAGATCACGGCCGACAAGGATGCGCATGCCGTTTTCGAGGTAGAAGACATGGGCGACGGCCATATGCTTCTCGCCGCCCGAACGATCGCCGAAGCGATCATAGAGGAATGGGCGATTGGTCCAGCCCTCCTGGTCGATCACGCCGGGCTGAAGCTTGGCGACATTGCCGGCCAGCAACTCGCCATTGGGACCGGCAATGACGTAGAGATTGGCGCCCGGCTGGTGCGATTGCCGCTCGAGCACCGAAAGAAGCCCCTGAATGCCGCCGCGGGAAAAAATTTCGTCGAGGATGCCGACTTCCTCCTCCACGGAGGCCTTCATGCGGCGCTGGAGCTGGCTTTCTGAAATCGAGGTCACATAAAAGACGAGTGCCGCAGCGCCGACGGCGAAGAGGATGAGATAGAGCGCGGAGAGCCGGACGGCCGTATTCTTGTAGAGCATCCGGAAACGGCCAGGACTGGCGCCCGCAAGCCACTCGGCCATCAAGCATCGTCCTTGATCATGTATCCGGCGCCGCGCACTGTCCTGAGCAAGGGTCTCTCGAAGTCCTTCTCGATCTTCGACCTGAGCCGCGAGACATGAACGTCGATGACATTGGTCTGCGGATCGAAGTGATAATCCCAGACATTTTCGAGCAGCATGGTGCGGGTCACGACCTGCCCGGCATTTTTCATGAGATATTCGAGCAGGCGGTATTCACGCGGCTGGAGCAGGATCTCCTTGCCGTTGCGGCGGACATTGTGGGAGAGCCGGTCGAGCTCGAGATCGCCGACGCGGTAGACCATGTCCTGCTCGGGCGAACCGCGGCGGCGGCCGAGCACTTCGACGCGGGCGAGAAGTTCGGTGAAGGAATAGGGCTTGGGGAGATAGTCATCGCCGCCGGCGCGCAGGCCAGTCACGCGGTCATCCACCTGGCCGAGTGCCGAGAGGATCAGTACCGGCGTGTTGACGCCGCGCTTGCGCAATTCGGTGATAACAGACAAGCCGTCACGCTTGGGCAGCATGCGGTCGACGATCAATGTGTCATAGGCGTTCTCGCTGGCCATGAAGAGGCCGCTTTCGCCATCGCTCGCATGCTCCGTCATGTGGCCTGCCTCGCGGAAGGCCTTCACAAGATAGCTCGCGGCATCCAGATCGTCTTCGATGATGAGAATCTTCATGGACTGGAGCATAGCCAAAACCAATCCGTTCGGAAGCCCTTCCCCACGTGCGGGGAAGGGTATGGAACGTCAGCTCGTTAAAGCGGGTTGATATCAGCCGAGGCCGAGGGCAACGAAGCGGTTGCCGTTCTTGTCTTCGATCTGGAACAGCGCCTTCTTGCGGCCGTCCTTCTTGGCGTCGTCGATGACCTTCTGGATGTCAGCGGCGGTCTTGACGTCCTGGTTGTTGACCGAGGTGATTTTCTCACCGGCCTTCACGCCCTTGTCGGCAGCGTCGGAGCCAGGATCGACATCGACGATCTGCACGCCCTTGCCATCTTCAGCGGGCATCACGCGCAGTCCGAGCTTGTCCAGCGACTGTTCGACGGGCGCCTGTTCGGAGTCGGCGCCATTCGAGCCACCCTGGTCATTGGGATCAGCCGAAGCGACACGGGTCTCTTCTTCGAGCTTGCCGAGCGTCACCTTGACGCTGACCGACTTGCCGTCGCGCCAGACGGCGAGATCAACGACCTTGCCGGGCTCCATCGCGCCGATCTTCCGCGCCAGTTCCTTCGGGCCCTTGATCGGATCGCCATCGACAGCGGTCACGACATCGCCATCCTTCAGGCCGGCCTTGTAGCCCGGCGAGTCCTGGTTTTGCTGGCCGTTGACCAGTGCGCCAGCAGCCTCGGAGAGGCCGATCGCTTCGGCGACATCAGAGGTGACCGGCTCGATCTTGATGCCGAGCCAGCCGCGGGCGATCTCGCCATCGGCCATCAGCTTGGAGACGACATCCTTGGCGACCGATGCCGGGATGGCAAACGCGATACCGACATTGCCACCCGAAGGGGAGAAGATCGCGGTGTTGATGCCGACAACTTCGCCAGCAAGGTTGAAGGTCGGGCCACCGGAATTGCCGCGGTTGACGGCCGCATCGACCTGCAGGAAGTCGTCATAGGGGCCGGCGCCGATATCACGGCCGAGTGCCGACACGATACCTGCCGTCACCGTGCCGCCGAGGCCGAAGGGGTTGCCGACGGCAACGACCCAGTCACCGACGCGGACCTTCTTGTCGTCTGCGAAGGAGACATAGGTGAACTTGCGCTTGTCGCTGACCTTCAGAACGGCGAGATCGGTGCGCGGATCGCGGCCGATCAGCTTGGCGTCGAGTTCGGTACCGTCGTTCATTACGACTGTAAAGGCGGTGCCGCCATCGATCACGTGGTTGTTGGTGACCAGGAAGCCGTCTTCGGAGATGAAGAAGCCGGAACCCTGCGAGGTCGGGCGCAGACGCGGCTTGTCATCGCGGTGGTCAGGCCAACGGTCGGAGCGGCGCTGGCCCGGAACCTGGTTGCCGAACTGGTCACCTTCGCCGAATTCACGGAAGAAGCGCTTCAGCGGATGATCGTCAGGAAGCTGGTTGAAATTTTCCGGACCGCCGAAATTGAAGGTCATGTCGTCATTGACCGGGTTGGCGCGAGACTGAACACGGACGGAGACGACGGCCGGGGTCACGGCGGCGACCACGTCGGCGAAGCCTGGGACGGCCTGAGCCTGGATCTTCACGGGCTCGGCGAAAGCCTTCTGGATCGCCGGCATGCCGGTGATGGTGACGGCAACGGCGGCGCCGGCAATGGTGCCTGCCTTGAGGAGCGAAGAGACGGAAGCAATCCTGCTGATCATGTCGTATTTTCCTTCACTTGGTACGGACCGAGAAGTCCGTTGAAACCTGATGATGGAAAGAGATGTAGTGGCCGCCACCTTGCGACAACATTTCCGGAACATGAAAATTTGGTAATGTGGGACGGTCGGAAACGAAAGCTGTCCGTCAGGAATTGTCGACTTTCCGAAGGATCTCGTCGAGCGCCCGCTGCTCGTCGGCGGACAGGGGCTCGACCGACGCGAGCCGCCGCCGACGCGAGATTTGTCGGACAATCACCGCCCCGCCGACCAGCAGCAGGAAGACAGGCATCCCCCAAAGCAGGACCGTGTTCACACCCAGCCGCGGCTTGAGCAGCACGAAATCGCCGTAACGCGAGACGATGTAGTCCATCACTTGGCTGTCGCTGTCGCCGGCCGTGATTCGCTCGCGGACGAGGACGCGGAGGTCCTTCGCGAGTTCGGCATTGGAATCATCGATCGACTGATTCTGGCAGACCATGCAGCGCAGTTCCGCCGAGATGGTTCTCGCCCTGGCTTCCAGTCCCGGGTCAGCCAGCACCTCGTCCGGGTTGACGGCGAAGGCTGGCCTGAACAGCACGACAAGCAGCAACAGGGCAAGGGCGGACCGCTTCATTCCGCGGCTCCCATGGCCGCGGCTGGCTTGGCACGCCGCGACGGCGCGCCGACTCGCAGGCGTCGATCGGAAAGCGAGACGAAGCCGCCGGCCATCATCATCAGCGCCCCGCCCCAGATGCAGAGGATCCACGGCTTCCACCAGACGCGGACGACGAGCTTGCCGTCCTCGGTCTTGTCGCCGATCGAGACATAGAGCTGCGAGGCGCCGAAGGAGAGGATGCCGGCTTCCGTCGTCGGCATCTGCCGTGCGGGATAGACGCGCTTGGCGCTATCGGTCTCGGCCACGACATTGCCGCCAACGAGCACCGTGAAATGCGCCACCTCTTCGGAGTAGTTCGGTCCCTCACGCGCAGCTTCGCGGTCGAAGCGCAACGTGTAGCCGCCCGATTCCATCGTCTGTCCCGGCGCCATTTCCAGCACGTGCTCGGTTTCCCCCGATGTGACGAGCACCACGCCGAGAACGGTGACTCCAAGTCCGAAATGCGCAAGCGCAGTGCCGAAGGCCGAGCGCGGCAAGCCCGCAAGGCGACGGAAGGCGATCGCAGTCGCGACCTTGCCGAAGCCGGCCCGACCCGAGAGGTCGACGAGCGCGCCCAGCATCAACCAGGCACCACCCGCAACACCAAGAATCGCGAGCACTGGGCCGTCGCCGCGCGCCATCCAGACGACAACGCCAAGCGCAATCGCAAGCACCAGCACCATCCGCAACCGGCGCGACACGGCTGCCAGATCACCGCGCTTCCAGGCCAGCAACGGCCCGAGCGGCAAGGCAATGATCAACGGCACCATCAGCCAACCAAAGGCGATGTTGAAGAAAGGCGCGCCCACGGAGATTTTGTCGCCGGTCAGCGCTTCGAGCAGCATCGGATAGAGCGTGCCAGTCAGCACCGCGCCCGTCGCAACGACGAGGATCAGGTTGTTGAAGACCAGCGCACCTTCACGCGACACCGGCTGGAATAGCCCCCCTGCCGTCAGCGATCCGGCGCGGAGGGCGAAAAGGAAAAAGGCACCGCCGATGAAGAGCGCCAGGATGCAGAGAATGAACAGGCCACGCGACGGATCGGACGCAAAGGAATGGACCGAGGTCAGCACACCGGAGCGCACGAGGAAGGTACCAAGGAGCGACAGCGAGAAAGCGAGAATCGCCAGCAGCACCGTCCAGATCTTCAATGCATCGCGCTTCTCCATGACAAGCGCTGAATGCAGCAGCGCCGTGCCCGCGAGCCAGGGCATGAAGGAGGCGTTCTCGACCGGATCCCAGAACCACCAGCCACCCCAGCCGAGCTCGTAATAGGCCCAATAGGATCCCATGGCGATGCCGGCAGTGAGGAAGGTCCAGGCGAGCAGCGTCCAGGGCCGCACCCAACGCGCCCAGGCGGCATCGATGCGGCCATCGATCAGGGCAGCGACCGCAAAGGAGAAGCAGACCGAGAAGCCGACATAGCCGAGATAGAGCATCGGCGGATGCACTGCCAGCCCGATATCCTGCAGCACCGGGTTGAGGTCCTGTCCTTCGGCCGGCGGCGGGTTCATGCCGGGCAGGCCGAACACCCGGGTAAAAGGATTGGAGGTGAGCAGAACGAACAGCAGGAAAGCAGTGGCGATCCAGCCCTGCACCGCCAGCACATTGGCCTTCAGCGATGCGGGCAGATTATTGCCGAAGACCGCGACCAACGCCGAGAAGAAGGTCAGGATGAGCAGCCAGAGCATCATCGAGCCTTCATGATTGCCCCAGACGCCGGTGAATTTGTAGAGGTCGGGCATCTTCGAATGGGAATTCTCCCAGACGTTCAGCACCGAGAAATCCGACGTCACATAAGCCCAGGTCAATGCCGCATAGGAGAGCGACACGAGCATGAAGGTCACAAGCGCCGTGCTGCCTGAGAGCGCCATCAGTCGCCCATCGCGGCGGAGAGCACCGATCACCGGCAGCGTCGACTGCATCAGCGCCGCCATCAGCGCCAAGGCCAGCGCAAAGTGCCCGAGCTCGACGATCACTTGATGACCTCCTTGCCGCCCAGCGACACGCCCTTGTCCTTCAGCCGGTCGGCGACGTCCTTGGGCATGTAGGTCTCGTCATGCTTGGCAAGGACGCTGTCGGCATGGAAAACCGGCGGATTGCCTTCGAGTTTGCCTTCCGCCACCACGCCCTGCCCTTCGCGGAAGAGATCGGGCAGGATGCCTTTATAGCTCACGGCGACCGTGGCGATCGTATCGGTCACCTCGAAGCTCTCGACCATGCCCTGGCCGCGCTTCCACGAGCCTTCCTTGACAAGCCCACCGAGCCGCACGCGCGTCTCCGGCGGCAACTTGGCAGCCGCGAGATCGGACGGCACATAGAAATAGGCCACCGACTGGCTGAAGGCGAACATCACCAGTATGACGGCGGCGCAGATGAAGCTCACGCCCCCGGCGATCAGTGCCAGTCGCTTCTGCTTGCGGGTCATTCGGTCTTGCCCTCCTCGCTCACGCCGACTTCGCGGGCGAGCGCAACCAATGCTTTGCCATTTTCGGTGTCGGCGGGAAAGGCCGCAAGCCCGCGGCGGAGCGCCTCGGCGGCCTTGTCAGGTTGTTGCAGCATGGCATAGGAGCGAACCAGCCGCTTCCAGCCCTCGATATTGTTGGGATCGTCCTTCAGCCGGCTGTCGAGGCTCTCGACCATGGTCTGGATCATCGCCATCCGGTCGGTATCCGAGAGTTCGGCGGCGGCCGCGACGTCGTCCTGGGTCGGATTGCCCGGTGCCTTGGCCTGCTGTTCCTTCTCGGCGTTGAAGCGCGCGATCTGATCGTCGGTTACCGCGATCCAGGGCGCATCGGTGGGTGAGGATTTCTTGAGTGCCTGAAGCTTGCTCACGGCCTCGTCGAATTTGCCGTCCTGGCCATCGGCGAGAGCGAGGTAGAAGCGCGCCCTGGGATCGTCGGGCACGAGTTCCAGCACCTTGCCGAAAGCTTCGCGCGTCTCGGGCGTCACGCGACCCTGGTTCATCACGACGAGCGCCTCGGCAAGGCCGCCATAGCGGCGCGCATCCGCGCCGAGGACCTTGATGGCATTGCGCCAGGCATTGACGGAGTCCGCGACCCGGCCACTGCTCAGATAGATCGGCGCCAGCACTTCCCAGCCACGGCCATCGTCCGGATGCTCTTCGAGACGAAGCTCGGCCTTGCGGATCAGGATATTGCCGTCGGGATTGGCGCTGGCAAAGCGCGCCTGGAGCGGAAAGTCCGGCGCATCGGGCAGCCCCATCCGGGCATAGAGCGCGAGCCCGCCCGCCGGAAGCACGAGACAGAGAAAGGCGACGACTGCCAGCATGGAGGCGATCCCCGACGACCGCCCCTGGCGCGGCTCGGCACGGGTGGCAGCAATCAGGCGACGGGCGATCTCAGCGCGGGCCTGTGCGGCCGCCTCGCCCTCGATCAGCCCCGACTTCTCGTCCCGCTCGACCTCGGAAAGCTGGTCGCGATAGACCTCTGCATCGTTCGGCTCATCGTCCTCGACGCTCTTCGCCCGGCGGACGAAGAGCGGAAGACAGACGAGCAGCGCCGCAACAAGCGCGATGGCAATGGCTGATATCCAGAACATGATGCGATCCACTATGCCAAAGGATGCATCTTTCCAATGACCCCGATCAAACATAACGTGATTTTGAGGCGATAAGCCGCAATTTCCAGTCAAAACCCGGGAGCGGTGCGCGAGATTCCCGCCCTGAAAATTCTTCCCCAAGGACCGTTTTCGAAATCGCAGCTTCGCGCGTATAGTTGAAGAAATTGGTATTTCTGCTGCGACTTGCCTGTAACCATTCGCGTTTCGTTCGCTTCAAAGCTGTTCCAAACGCGCACTATTCTGAAGCATTCGGTACAGGCATCATCTTCTCATGGCCTACCGGCTCGATGTTCATAAGACTTCAGGAACGTAACCATGTCGAAATATCGCAAGTCCCTGCCTCAGCTCGCCGATCGCATCTTCCTCACCGATGGCGGCCTCGAAACGACTCTCATCTTCCAGGATGGCCTAGACCTTCCTTATTTTGCATCTTTTCCGCTGATCGACACCAAGGAAGGCCGGCGCCAGTTGGAGTCTTACTACGAAAGCTACGTCGATATCGCCCTCAGGGCCAGAACCGGCTTCATGCTCGACACCGCGACCTGGCGCGCCAATCCCGATTGGGCCGCCAAGCTCGACTATACCGGGGTGCGACTCGACGAGGTCAACCGCCGCAGCGTGGAGCAACTGATCCAATTGCGCGATCGTTACGAAACCCCGGAAACGCCGATGGTCGTCAGCGGCGCAATCGGCCCGCGCGGCGATGGCTATGTCGCCACCGCAATCATGACCGCTGACGAGGCGCGCACCTATCACCTGCCGCAGATCAAGAGCTTCGCCGATGCCGGCGCCGACATGGCGACGGCGTTTACGCTCAACTATGTCGGGGAAGCCATCGGGGTCGCGCTTGCCGCAAAGTCGGCAGACCTACCGGTCGCGCTCTCTTTCACCCTCGAGACAGACGGCCTGCTGCCGGATGGTACGAGCCTGCGCGACGCGATCCTTGATGCTGACAACGCCACCGACGCCTATCCGGCCTATTACATGATCAACTGCGCCCATCCGACACACTTCGCACATGTCCTGGAAACCGATGAGCCCTGGGTCAAACGCATTCGCGGGATCCGCGGCAATGCGTCTACCCGCAGCCATGCGGAGCTCGATTCGGCTCCAGATCTCGATTCCGGTGACCCGGTCGACTTCGGCAGGCGCTACCGCGGGCTCCGCGGCCGGCAGGAACAGCTGACCATTCTCGGCGGATGCTGCGGCACCGATTGCCGCCATGTTGAACAGATCAGCTATTCCTGCCTGGCGGCGTAGGTGCGCCATGGGCCAGGGTCGGCTCGTCGCGGGGCGAGCCGGCTTTAAGCACCGTCCGAAGCGTGGAAATCAGAGCGGCGTCCAGGAGCCGTTCTTGTTGCGGCAGGCGGCGCCGCGCGCCACGAGCGGCGCGGTGCCGTCCTTGAGTAAGACGGAATGGGTGTATTGGCGGCAATTCTGCGAGCCGACCTGATAGGGCACCGCCGCCATGACCTCACCCTTGAGATCGCCCGAACCTTCCCACGACACGGTCTGGCCGCTCGGCGCCGCTTCCAGCACCTTGTATTCGGCTTCGAGCGCGCGCGCCTTGTCGGAGCCCGAGAGCTTCACGCCGCCGATGCGCGACACCAGCCCGCCATTGAGTGCCTGGATGTAATAGGCGGAGGTTTCCGGCTCGTTCTGCGCAGCGGTCGTCTCGGCGATCTGCTCGCCGGTTTCGTCGAGCCGGTCGGATCCGGATGACGTCGCGCAGGCCGACAGCAGCGAAATCACGCAAAGAGCGATTCCAAAACGTGCCGTCGTCTTGGAATATGCGAGAAATCCGATCGCCATGCTGTGTTGCTTGCCCCCGTTCGTGTCGCGAAGCACCTCCGCGGCCACCCCAAATGCGCATCCGTGATGGCAGCAATAAGGCGGTCGCACAAGCCAGCTATAGGCGATTCGCGGTGGCGTCGACGCTCAATTCTCGCGGCCGATGGCAGGAAGCACCAACTCGGCGCGCAGTCCGCCGGAAGGCGCACGGGAGAGTTCCAGGACGCCCTTATATTCGGACACGATCTCAGACACGATCGAGAGGCCGAGGCCCGTGCCGGGCTTGCTCTCGTCGAGCCGTCGCCCACGTTTCATCGCTTCCTTGATCTGGTCGGGATCGAGCCCCGGACCATCGTCGTCGATGACGATGCGCGCCCACCCCTTGCGCATGGGGTCGTCGCCGACGACACCACTCGGGGCGGGTGCAGCCGAAATCACGATCTTCTTCTTGGCAAAGCGGGCGGCGTTCTCGACGAGATTGCCGATCGTCTCTTCGACATCCTGCGCCTCCATCGCGAGTCGAAGACCCTGCGGCTTCACCGAGAGTTCGAACGTGGTGTCAGGATTGAGCTTGCGCATCACCCGCGCCAGCCGTTCCAGTACCGGCTCGGCCTCAGTGCGGGCCAGGATGCTGTCGCGCTGCGCGGCGATCCGCGCCCGGTTGAGATAGGATTGTACCTGCCCGCGCATGATCTCGGCCTGCGATTTAACCAGATCGCGATGCGGCACCTGCATCTGGTCGGCATCGTTGAGCAGCACCGCGATCGGCGTCTTGAGCGAATGCGCGAGATTGCCAACCTGCATGCGCGCGCGCTCCATCACGCGCCGGTTGCTGTCGATCAGCGCATTGACCTCGTTGGCGAGCGGCTGGATTTCCATCGGCAGTTCGCCCTCGAGCCGCTCGGCGCGCCCGTCGCGGATGTCGGACAGCGATCGGCGCACGCCGTCGAGCGGTCGCAGCCCGAGCAGAATGACCAGCGCATTGAGCGCGAGCGACCCTGCCCCGAAAAGGGCAAGCGCAAAGAACAGGCTGCGATTGAACTGCGCAACGTCCTCATCGATCACGGCGTGGTTGCCGATCATGCGAAAGCGGACGCTGCGATAGACAGCCTCGGTGGCATCCTGTGTGAGATCGCTCACGTCGTCGCCAGTGTCCTCCTCGACGCTGATTTCAGCTTCCGATACCCGCACGTCATTGCCGGCGGAATCGCGTGCTGCGTAATATCGCTCGAAGCGAGCATTGAACGGAATCTCGGTATTCGGCGGCGTCGCCACGTCGATGCCCGCCATGTTGTCGGATTCGCGCTTGTCCGTCTTGTAGTCGCCGAGCGGGATGGCCTGCCAATACCAGCCGCTGGCCGGTTGCTGGAAGGCAAGGTCGTTCATCGGCGGATCGCCCTGCAGCGACTTGTCCTGGGGATTGATCGAGATTGAATTGACGACGGAATAGAGCTGGGTGCGCAGCAGATCCTGGAGATTGCGCTCGGCACCCTGCTTGTAGAGATTCGAGATCACCACGCCGATGATCACGAGCCCAATCACCGCCCAGAGCGTGGTGTAGAGCAGGACGCGGACGGTGAGCGAGTGGAGCCGCTGGCGCAGGATCGGCAGATAGGCGCGGACGTGGCCGGGAAGGCCCGCAATGCCGGTCCTGAGAGCCGAGAGCCTCGCCGCCCTGTCCATTATGCGCCGGCCTTGGCATCCTCGCCCGCAGGCGGCTGCATACGATAGCCGAGACCGCGCACGGTCTCGATCAGGTCGACACCCATCTTCTTGCGCAGGCGCCCGACAAATACCTCGATCGTATTGGAATCGCGGTCGAAATCCTGGTCGTACATGTGCTCGACAAGTTCGGTGCGCGAGACGACCTGCCCCATATGGTGCATCAGGTAGGAGAGCAGCCGGAATTCATGGCTCGTCAGCTTCAGTGTCTTGCCGTCGACGGTGACCTTCGAGCTCTTCGTGTCGAGCCGGACGGGTCCGCAGGACAGTTCCGAGCTCGCATGGCCCGCGGCACGACGGATCAGCGCACGAAGCCTCGCCTGCACTTCTTCCATGTGGAAAGGCTTGG
Organism: Rhizobium sp. SRI_017; assembly: GCF_057586295.1. Taxonomy (NCBI): domain Bacteria; kingdom Pseudomonadati; phylum Pseudomonadota; class Alphaproteobacteria; order Hyphomicrobiales; family Rhizobiaceae; genus Rhizobium; species Rhizobium sp. SRI_017. The sequence goes on from NZ_JBYCZP010000009.1 coordinate 110,699, forward strand.
TCACATAGTCGTCGGCGCCGGCGTCGATGCCCGCGACCTTGTCGCTCCAGCGGTCCCGCGCGGTCAGGATGAGCACCGGCATGTTGCGGCCGGCCTCGCGCCATTTCTCAAGCACGGTCACGCCGTCCATGTTCGGCAGCCCGATGTCGAGGATCACGGCGTCATAAGGCTCGCATTCGCCGAGATAGTGGCCTTCCTCGCCGTCGAAGGCCTGGTCCACCACATAGCCCGCCTCCTTGAGCGTGTCGGTGAGCTGGCGATTGAGGTTCTGATCGTCCTCGACAACGAGTATGCGCATGTATCTACCCTGTTTGCTTTTTCGCTTCCGCAAGCCTAACGGCGACGCGCGGCCTATTCAACAATTCGTCAAGGCGAGATCAAGATGGTGATTTCGGGAACAGACGCACGGCGCGCGACAGCTAGAAGTCCATTGGGATTCTGAGCTTTATCTTTTTCGGCCGGCCATTCGGCTTGACCACGAGCACGGTCACGCGGCAAATCGGCTTGCCGCTGCGGGCCGGCTGAACGGACAAGAGTTCGCCGCCCGTCATTTCGAGCGCCTGTTCGACGGCACGGTCACAGGCGCCACGCGCCTCCGTCACCGCCGCCCTGGGCGCATATATGGCGGCATCAGGAAGCGGGTCCGATGGGGATACCATCAGTCCTGTCGCAACCAACGCCGATACGAGATACGATGTCATTTTCTTCCATATCCCTTGAGGGACTTCCAACTTGTCCCTTTATTAACCCGGACTCAATGAATGCGAAATGAATACAGGGTCGGCGGACAACATCTCATGAAAGATATCGTCCGCCGCGTGCTATTCGTCAACCGACCCGCTTTTCCGCCGTCAGTCGACCATAGATCGCGATCAGGCCTCCGATCGCTCCGGCCAGCGATACAAGATCATCCGCCAACTGGCCTTGCGCGCCAGCATCGAGCTCCATTTCCATCGCCGGCACCAGGCTCGCGAAAATGGCAATCAGAGCACCCCAGACCGTTTTCGACAGATACCATTGCTTTGTCTCATCCATGTCCTTCTCCTTTTCAACTCAAAGCACGACCGTACGTTCCGCCGGAATGCCCAGCGCAACCCTTGATCCCCGCTGGCGGACACGAAATGCGATCGCCGCCTGCGGCGCGCCGAAATCGGCAATTTCCATCGCGTTGGTATGGAGCGCCTCGGGCGCATTGACAGCGATGGTCCGCACGACATCGCCCCCGTCGAGGACCTCGACCTGATAGGCCTCGACATTCTCGTCGAGTGGCACCTCGTCACCCTCCCAGCCATCGGCATCGCGGCGGCTCCGGCGCGTCCACCCGAGACGAACGCCATCATCTGTCCTCTCGGCAGTCAGATGAACAGGCGCAAACGGCGTCTCGGCCCTAATGCCGCCGGCAAACGCGACCGGCCCTGCGCTGCCTCCGCCGGAGCCCACAGCCTGCGCCAGCCAATTGAGGGTAAGTCCGGCTTCACTTCCCGTCAGCCCGACATCGCGAACCGCTTCGTCGAGCACGACGAAAGGCGCACCGGCTGACGCAGCTGCCGCGGTCGCATCTTCCGTGCCAAACAGCCCGCGCAGCAGGCCGGACAGCTCCCAGTGGCCGCTCGACACTTCCTCAGCGGCCCGAAAGCTGATGATCTCCCAGACGCCGTTTTCGGCCAGCACCGCAGCCTGGTTCGCGCCATTGAGAAATGCCAGGTCCGAAACAGATGCCAGGCCGCCGTTGATCATCCGCACCATGATGCGATTGCCCGTTTCGGGCCTGCCGGTCGGTCCAGTGCCCAGCGTTGCGGTCAACCGACCCATTTTCGCAGGCCGATCCAGCACGACGCGCCGCTCGAAACTCTCCATCTCCGGCGACACCGACAGAGCGACCCGGCGCCAGGGCTTGGCCGCCACCGCCGCACGCGCAAAGCCGGTGCCATCCCGGTAGCGTGGCAGATCCATCAGATGCAGCACCGGCGAAAAGCCCTTGCCGGCATCCTTGCCGCGCTGCCGCCGGCCAGACCGGCCGAAGTCTCCGCTGATATCGCCCGGGCCGACCTGTCGCGCCTCGATATCGCGCATCAGCCCGTCCTCGATCCGGGTGATCAGGAAGCGGCCCGACGGTCCCTCGCCCAGACTGACGACATCGCCGGGCTCGTATTCGATCGCAGCCGGCGAGAGCGATAACCGCACCTGCCGGCGTGACAGCCGATGATCGCGCAGCAGCGCTTCCACCGTAGGCGCCGCCGACTCCTCCGGAAGGGTTCCCGGCAGCCCGACGCGGAGGATGCGATCACTGACCGGCTCCAACCGCCGCGACCGCGCCGTCTGGATCTCGTATTCGTCCGCCTCACCCTGGAAGTCGATCACCGCCTCGCTGGCAAAATCCGCATCCTGCCCGTCGAACACGCTCCAGCGCGGCCCTTCATCACGATCGGCGAAGACCTCGATTTCATCTGCCGGTGCCACGACCTGCCCACGCGAGCGAAAGGTGAGCACGCCGTCCGCGTCGCTCACATCCAGACGATGCCCATGCACGAGCGGTTCGAGAAGTAACCGCGCCGACCCGAGATTGGCCGCGACATAGCCCTTGAGATCGCCCGTGACCTGGAAGACGTCATAGTCCTGGATGCCGTGGTCCTCGAGGATCGAAGCAATTGCTGTCGACAGCGTGCCCGATCCGAGCCGGCCATTCATCCAATGCCCAAGTGTCCAGTTTCGACCATCTGCGAACAGAGTCTCGTCTTCGGGAAAAGCCGGTATCGCCCGCGCATCCCAGGCCCAGACGAACATGTGGTCGGACTTCACCATGCCGGCGGGCGCGTCGTCGCCCTCCCAATAGCGATGATGCACCTCGAGGAACCGCCGCTGCGCGCTGTCCGACCGCATGCCGTTGGAATGATAGGGCAGCGCCGATTCCGAGCTCTTCGGGTCGACGAAGACATTGGGCTGGTTGGCACCGCGGTTGATCGCGGGGCAGCCCAGTTCGGTGAACCAGATCGGCTTCATCCCCTCGTGCCACGCCGTCGGGCTCGCAGCCTCCACGCCGCCCACACGTTTGCGATGCCGGTTCCTCCACCAACCCTCGATGTCCTTGAAGCGATAGACCCAGGGCTTGTCCGCCAGCCCGTCCGTGATCGACGAACGCAGCCGCGCCTTCCGGTCCGCGCCGGAGGCATAATACCAGTCGAACCCCTCGCCCGAGGTGATGGCCTGGATCATCGCCTGGCGATCATCGGCCAGCCGCGCGCCATCTGGCTGCTCGTCGACGAAATCCTCGTCGCGGAAATCCATGAGCGGCATGTAATTGTCGATGCCGACGGCATCGATCGCATCATTGGCCCAGAGCTTGTCGAGATTGAAATAAACATCGCCCGTCCCGTCATCGGGTCGGTACCCGGCATATTCGGTCCAGTCGGCCGCATAGGTAAGCTTCGTCCCGCTGCCCGTGATTGCCCGCACGTCCTCCGCCAATCCCACCAGCGTGTCGACGAAGGGAAAATCGCCGTCACCGTCGCGCACCATGGTCAAGCCGCGCAGTTCCGACCCAATGATGAATCCGTCGACCCCGCCCGCCGCCTCGGCCAGCAGCGCATAATGCAGGATCATCCGCCGATAGCCCTCGTCGCTGCCGGAATAGCTCACATGCGACCCATCGACCGCGAAATCGCCAGCATCCGCGTTCCCGGCGAATGCACTGATCTGGTCACGCGCCTCCCCGCTGCCATCGGGACTGCCAGGCCGTCCGGGCGCCGGATGGCAGGTGATGCGCCCGCGCCAGGGATAGACCGCCTGGCCATCCTCACTGCCATAGGGATCGGGCAGATCGTTCTCCTCGGGAATATCCATCATGATGAAGGGATAGAGATAGACCTGCAGTCCCCGATCCCTGAGGTCACGGATCGCATCGACCACGCTTTTGTCATTCGGCGTGCCGCCATAGGCTGGCCGCCCACCGATGCGGGAGATGAGATGCGCCTCGCCGCGCGTATGTCCCGCGACGGTCCAAGCTTCGCTCTCGCCGTCGCGGCTCTCCTTCTCGACATCGGGCAGGATCCGGCAATGGTGCGCCCTCAGATCCGTGCCGAACCAGGTGACAACAAGCGCCACCCGCTCGAGATTGGGGCAAACATCCTTGAGCTCGCTGATCGACGCATTCCAGTCTGTGCCATTCTTCATCTGGTTGCGGTTGAGATGCCGGGCCTCGCCGTCACCGAGCTCCTCCGTGACAAGGTTTGGGCTGTAACCATGCTCTGTCGCTCCGGGGATGATGGTGATCGCGCGGATCGCCTTTTCCAGCATGCCGCGATGGCCGATCACCTCGAACTGCAGCACCGGGATACGATTGCCGAAACGATCGAGCGGCAGCCTTTCGAAGACGGCATAGGCGAGCCCGCGATAGGCGGGCGTATTGTCATGCCCCTGTTTGGCTGCAATCAGCGGATCCGGATCCTGCCCCTCGCTGCCATTGTGGATGCGGATTTCCAGCCCGACCTGGTTGAGCTCCTGCCCATCCGCCCAGATGCGGCGGATACCGGCAATCGGCCCCTGGCAGATCCCGATCGCGAAATTCGCGAAATAGCTGAAGGTCTCGACCCGCGGCCCTGTCGCCTTCGAACCGGACCGCTCCTCTGTCACTTCCTCGATAAACCGTGTCGCCCAGATCAGGGTGCCCCCGACCCGCGCAGTGCCATAGACGCGCGTGATCGGCGCGCCCTCCTGGGCCCCGGGAATGCGCGCACTCTCGAGCGGCGTTCCCTCGACCGAAGTCCAACCGGAGATGATGCTGCGATCGATAAGATTGCCCGCCAGCGCACCGGCCGCCCGGCCGATCATCGCGCCGACAGGACCAAACAGACCGCCGACAGACGCGCCGGCAGCCTGCAACAAAAGCGTTGCCATTGGGATGTGTCTCCAGGGGAGAGTGCGTTTAAAGGCCGATCAGGCCTTGAAGTCCCAGGGATTTATGATGTCGAGGCCGATGTGCTCGAAATCCCGGACATTGCGGGTCGCGATGGAAGCGCCCCGGGAAATGGCAATCGCAGCGATCTGGGCGTCAAACTGCAGCATGGGTCTGCCCAATGCCCGTCGCAGCGCGACGATATTTGCATACGCATCGGCTGCGGGCGTGTCGAACGACAGCACGCGCCCCGATAATCTGGCGTCGAAGATCTTTGCGACATTCGCATCCAGCCCAGCTTTTCGCCTGCCTTCAGGCAGTATCCGAATGCCATAGAGTATTTCGGCCCTGGTTACTGCCGTCGTAAAGACGGAAGCTGGAGCAACGGAGGCAAACCAACCGACGACAACGGGCTCTTGCACTGGAGCCATCAATGCTGAGATAACATTGGTATCGAGCACGATCACGCGCCGAAGTCCGGTGGCTCCCGTATGGGTTCGCGGGGCGGTATGTCGAGTTCAACGCCGCCGAATGGCGCCATAAGCTCCCGAATCGCTACTGCAAGATTTTCAGGCTCGGGCTCGACAACCGCCAGCGCCGACCGCAGAATATCCCGTGCCTCCTCCTCCATGGACCGCCCATGCGATGCGGCGCGAATCCGAAGGCGGGATTTCAACGCGTCGTCGATGTTGCGGATGGTCATGCTGGCCATGGGATAAGCCTCCTGCAATCAATGCCATCAGATTAATCATTGATTGCATTGATTGCAATGCCATCAGCAGGCCACCGGAACACCCACTCCACCCTCCGCCGCCAACTCGGCACCAGCGCGCTCTCGATCACCCCCGCCGCCTCATAGGCATGGATGAATCGATTCACCGCGGAGAGAACCCCCAGATGCTTCGCCGCCACGCCCTCCTGCCAGCGGAACAGCAACAGGTCGCCCGGCGCCATCGTCTCCTTTGCAACCGGCGGCCCAAAATATCGTAGCGCCGCCAAGTAAAGCCGCTCCTCGCCGCTCCGCTCGGCCCAGTCCATACCATAAGGCGGCGGAGTTTCGGGCTCCTCGCCGTAGAGCTCGCGCCAGATCCCGCGCACCAGCCCCAGACAGTCGCAGCCGACGCCTTTGCGCGCAGCCTGGTGCCGATAGGGCGTGCCGATCCAGCCTCGTGCGATCCGAACGACGTCACTCATAGAGCGGCCCGCCGTCATGCTCGGTCTCGCCGTCGACATAGGAGTAGCTGAAATCCACACCAGGCATATGCGGAAAACCGCGGAAGTTGCGCTGGTTGTCGAACTTGATCTTGCAGGTCTCGAAAGTCTTGTCGCAGCCGGCGGTGATCTGGAACGTATCGCCCGGCTCCGGCGCCACTGCCATCGGCAGCCAGAAATCGATCACCACCGCGCCACCGACCATGCGATGGCCCTCGACGTCCAGGGCGACGCCATCATTCGTCCCGGAGGTGAACTTGATCCGCCCATAACGAAAGAAGCCTGACGAAAAATCCTCGATACCGAGCACCGTCATCCGATCCGCGTCGGCCTTGCTGACGGTGCCCGTCGTTCGATAGTCCGCGCTCGCCGCATTCTTCCCACATCGGGCATCGCCGAACCGGGCATCGCAACGCCGTGAATAGATCCGGCCCCTGATCTCGTCGAGCCTATGCGCCAGCCCGCGCAGCTCGGCCCGAAAGAAACCTTCCGACCTCGTCACCTCGCCGATCTCGGCCACCCGCAGTCGCAGATGCTGGCCCGGCTCCACCCAGTTGACGAGAAACATCTAGACCCGGGCTCCGTCATATTTGCCGGCCGCGACGTCGGCCTCCGCGATCGCCTCAGATGTCAGCGCGCCCGCCACCTCGCCCGCCACCTCGCCCGCCGAAGCGGCAAGCCCGCCCGACGTCTCCCAGTCGCTCGCCTCGAAGCCGCTGGCGGCCAGGAAGGTGGTTCCGTCGAAGACCAGATCATAGTCATGGTCGGTGAAACCCATCACCGTGCCGTCGCGGCGGGTCACGCGCCAGGCGTGGCAAGTCGTGGTCACATCTTCGGCAAGATGCGCCTTTAGCGCCTCGGGAACAACCCTCATGGCTTCACCTCGACCAGCGGGATCGATGGAATGCTGCCGGCCTGAAAAGCCTTGAGATCCACCTCGATCCGATCCGTATCGAACCGCACCGGCACATCGAAGCGAAAGCCGGCCCGCACCACGGCACCGCTCGCCGGCGCGGCAACCAAGGTCACGATTCCAGTCGTTGGATCGAGGGTGAAGTCGACAGTCGGCGTCCCGTTGACCGAAACGATCACGCTGCCCGCCTGCGGCTTGGCGATCAGCCGCTCGGTCGACCCGCCGGCATCGCCATAATGCTTGACCAGCTGGAACGCCGCGCGCTCCCCATCGCCCGTCCCCAGCACCTGGTCGGTGGCGGACACCATCTCTTCCGGCCCGCAGGACTGGAAGTCCACGGGATCTGTAAAGCGAAACCCATAGAGCTGCCCCGCCCGCGACTCGAAGAAGGCCACGACCTCATAGAGATCGCTCACCGATCGCACGCCCGAGCCGGCATCATAGCGCCGCCGCGCATCGCGCCAGCGCTGGTTCCGGCTCTCGCGCCCGTTGGAAAGCGCGACGATGTCGGTCCGCCGGCCCGGGCCGCCGCTGGTGCCGAGCGCCAGCCGGAGCGGAAACTGCACCTCGTGGAAGGACGGCATGATCTAAACTCCCCTTCGCCCGCGCCCGACGGCGCGGGTCAGCATTGCGTTGATCTGTCCTTCGGATCTGCGGAAGCTCGCCGCATCGGTTGCCTGCACGTTGAACACGACCTGCACGGGCTGGCCGCCATCGCCTGCCGCCACGCCGAGCCGGCCGTCCGGCCCACGCCGGAGCGGCATGATCGCCTCGGCGCCGGCCTCGCCCATCAACCCGGCCCCATCGGGCATCGGGAAATAGGTCGGCTGCGACACGACCCCGCCGGATGCGAAAGCATGCACCCGCCCCGGCACGCCGCCATGCGAGAAGGCCAACGCGCCGGACAGCGCACTGCTCGTCCCGGAAACCAGCGACGCCACTGATGTCTCCAGCGGCTTCAGCCCGACATCGAGCGAGATCGACGAGAAGCGGTAGGCAATGTTCTGCAGCACCTCGACCAAGCTATCGCCATCAAGCACCGCGCCTTTGAGCGCCGATGTCAGCGCGCTCCCGAAAGTGCGTGACCGCGCCTCGAGATCGTCGAGTACTCCGCGCAGTTCCTCGGCCCCGGCCAATGCGTCATCGATTTCGTCCGCCTCCATCGGCATGCCTCCTTGACGCACGGCAACGCTTTGGGCCGCGCGGCGTTTGAAAAATGAAAATCATCGAACGGAGCATCGAAATGACCGATCAGTATGAGAAGATGGCCGTGGGCATGGCTTTGGGTACCGAGATCGGCAGCGCCTTCGGCGCCGCGTTCCACAATATTCCGATCGACGTCGCCATTGGCATCGCCATCGGTGCGGCGGTCGGCGCCGCATGGCGCTGATCATTGTGTCGACGCGTCGGGCCAACGCTGCATCAGCGTCGACAGCATCGCCCGGTCGATGCCTTCCATCGGCCGCAACGCTCCGCCCAGTGCCATCAGCTCGCGCAGGCTAAGCGCCCAGAAAGTACCCGGAGGCAGCCGCAGCAGCCCGAGACCGAAATGCAAAGCCGCGCCCCAGGGGAAAGGCTGCGGACGGGCATCGGTCGATCGGACTGCTGCGGCATCTAAGGGTTTCGTGGCGGCGGCTCCGTCGAGAAAGCGCTTTCGAGCAGGCGCGCTGCAAGCGCGATTGCGCCACCAATGCCGCCCTCGACCCTGCATTCGGCAAGCTCACCGTCGTCGATGACATTACCGCCGCCGCGCAGTCCCGCCGCGATGATCGCCATTAAATCCCTCGTCCCGATCCTGCCGCCGGAAAAGCGGCTGGCGAGATCGGCGATGTTGTCGACCCCGAAGGCGGTCTCCAGTTCCGCCAGCGCGCCGAGTGTCATGCAGAGAATGCGCCGCTCGCCATCAATGTCGGCCTCAATCTCGCCGCGCTGGCGGTTCGCCCGGCCGGCCCGCATCAGATTGCTCCGAAGGTCAGCTGCCCGGCGCTCTCGAGCGCAAGGTCGAACATCACCTCGCCATTGTGCTGGCCGAAATATTCGAGAGCCGTCACCTGCAACTTCCCCGTGACCGTACCGAAATCCGGGATCAGCACCTGCCAGTCGAGGATCGCGCCATCGAAGAAGGCCGTCCGCACCGTGGTGTCGGATGCCTGGTCCTTGAAGATGCCCGAGCCCGACACCGCCGCTCGCTTCACACCCGCACCGGCCAGAAGCTCGCGCCACCGCCCGGCGCTCTCGGCATCGGTGATATCAACGGCCTCCGTATTGAAGGCGATGCGCCGCGAGCGCAGTCCCGCCACAGTCTCATAGGTCGAACCATTGTGGATCTTGAGCAGCAGATCCTTGCCCTTCTGCGCCGTCATCGGAAATCCTTTCGTGAACTGAAAAAGGGCGCCCGGAGGCGCTCTGGAATGGAATGAAGCGGCATTCAGCCTTCCGTCACCGCCCGGAAAACCATCTCGGCAACCTGTGCCTTCGTCTTCACTTCGCGCCGCGCCCGCGTCGTGCGATGCACGAGGTTGGCGAGCGAGAAGCCGGTCAGCGAAAGGCTTGCGCCATCCAGCAAAACCTTCACGCGTGCCGCGATATCCTGCGATTGCTTGCGCCCCTCGGCATCCGACCAGGCCTCGATCTTCACCTCATGCTCCTCCGTGCCTGGTGCGAAATCGCTGGTCGTGATTTCGCTCAGCACGAGATAGGGCATCGGCTTGCCGCTGATGCGGCGATCGAACACCGAATCCGCCCCGATCATCGCCGCGAGTGTCGCATCGTCGGTCAGCCGCGCATGGATCGCCGCCTGCAGTGCATTTGCCGAACCCGCCATCTCACTCCTCCTTCACGCGGCAAACGAGGTAACGCGCGGTTTCATCGGGATCGTGTACGGTTACGATGCCGAACACTCTCGCTCCCTTGCGGAACCGCTTCCCCGCCACGACGCTTGCGGCGTGCCGGAGCCAGATCCGATGCGTGACACTCTGGCGCTCAACATGCCCGACCTCGGCATGATCGGCTGCTATCGGCTCCACCCGCGCCCAATGGCTCGACTCAACGGCATGACTCACCGTCACCCCGCCCTGGCCATCCGGCGTCTCGACGGCTGACTCGAGATCGAGCCGCGCGGTCAGTTGGCCAGCGTCGAGGAATGTCATGTTCATCAGAGCCTCCGGATCAGGAAGGGCGCGAGCAGGCGGTCATAGCCCTCGGGCACGCCGGCGGGCTGCATCTCGAGCGGAACCGCTCCGCGGAATTCGTACATATGCGCCGCATGTATCAGCATCGCCCGCTTCAGCATGTCGGGCACATCCTCGCCCGCCTCACCAAAGCCGGCAGTGAAATCCACCTCGACGCCGTTGATCGCCTGCCGTGCCGCCGGCCGCTCGCGCAGCCACAGACGCGCCGGCCGCCGCACACCGTCCAGAACGTGGCCGGCAAGGGAAATCTCGCTCTCCTCGCCCAGTTCGTCGAAGGCGCGAACGGTATCCACCGAGATCACCGGGCCACGCGCAATGTCGACAACACCTGTCTCGGGCCAGCAATCCAGATAGAGCCGCCAGCCCTGGCTGATCAGAGCGAGCCCAGTGGTCCGTTCGAGATGATCACGGGCGACGCGGATGAGGCCGACGAGGACATCATCCTCTTCGCCGCCATCGATCCTGAGATGCGCCTTGAGTTCGGCGAGCGAGAGCGGCTCCGCGCCAGGCGGAGTAATGAGGGAATAGGTCAAGGAACGGGATCCTGCATCGCGGTTGGAAACACGCAAGGGCTTGGAAACACGGGGCGATTCCCGGTCCCGGAAGCTTTCTTGCAAACATTTCAAATTGCTGGCTTACTGGTCTTGCGGGTCTGCGGAAGGATGGTCCTTCCGGATTCCGTGAGGGCGAAATGGTTCGTCCTTCGGGGGGATGTTATGAACTATCTTCGGACTGCCATCACCGCCGCCGCTTTCATCGCGGCCGCCGTCGCCTCGACCGGCACTGCGCATGCTTGGGGCTGCATCGCGGTCTCGCAGAATGGCACCTACGGCTACAGCTACAATTACGATTCGCAGGACGACGCCGTGAATCGCGCACTCAACGAATGCGCGTCGCGCGCGACCACGGACCAGACCTGCGAAATCACGGAATGCGATCCGAATACATGACGGAACTGGCGGCTGGCGGATAATGTGCCGCCAGCCTCTCTCCGTCCTTCAGCTCACGCCGAACTTCACCAGCTTGATCGCCTCGAAATTCTGTACGCCGCCGCCGACCCGCTTGGTGGTGTAGAACAGCACATAGGGCTTGGCGGAATAGGGATCGCGCAGCACGCGAACACCCATCCGATCGACTACGAGATAGCCAGCACGGAAGTCGCCCACCGCGATCGAAAAGGTGTTGCTGCCGATATCGGGCATATCCTCCGCCTCGGCCACCGGGAACCCCATCAGCGTCGCCGGCTGGCCGACCGCCGAAGGCGCTTGCCAGAGATAGTTGCCCTGCGCATCCTTGAACTTGCGGATCGCCGCCTGCGTCGTGCGGTTCATGATGTAATGCGCGTTCTGGCGATGGCCCGCCTTCAGCGCATAGGCCGTATCGATCAGGATGTCTCCCGGGCCGCTCGCCGCGAAGCCGCCCGACACACCGGTTGCGAGATAGCCGATATTGCCCCAGCTCCAGCTCGCATTGGTGACATTGGTATAGGCGAGAAAACCCTTCGGCCGGTTGGTGCCGTTGCCGGAAACGAAGGCCGTGCCTTCCTGTTCGCCAAAGGCGATATCGACCTCCGACGCGATCCAGCTCTCGATATCGACCGCGGCATCGTCGAGCAGCGCCTGCGTGGCCGCCGGCATGGCATAGAGCTCCATCGTCTCGAAGGAGAGTTCCGCCAGCGATGGCGTCGCCGTCTCGGTGCGCGCACCTGTCTCGGAGACCCAGCCCGTCGTGAGGCCCGCCAGCGCAAATGGCTTCTTCAGCACATGGCCGGAGACCTGCCGCACCGTCGCCAACGCCCGGATCGGCGAGACGACCGAAAGCCGGCGACCGATCTCGGTGTCCGTCTCGTTTGGCACCAGATAGCCGCCATCGGTGGCGACCGACGTCGAGAACGCCTTCTCCTCGAGCGCGCGAAGCCCGCTCTCGTCACCACGGCGGATATAGGTCTCGAAGGCCGCCTTGTGCTCCATTGCGTCGAGGCTAAGCGCGCCGCCGCCACCCAGCGCCGGCCGTGCCTTCTTCAGCACCAGCTGGTCGATCGCCTTCTTCTGCTCGTCCATCGCCTTGTTGATGCGGTCGACCTTGTCGCGCGTCACGACATCGGCCGAGAGCTTCTTCTCGATCTCATCAAGCCGCCGGTCATTGGCATCCTTGAACGCCTCGAAAGCACCCATGAAGCCGTCGAAGGCGTCCTCGATCCGGTCAGGCACCGCCTTGATCTCCGGCGCTGCCGTCATGCTTGCATTTTCCATGCTGAAATCCCTTTCTGGTCAAAGAAAAAGGGGCCGCAAGCGACCCCTGGTGAAATCCGGATGATCCGGCAGATTTGTGTGAACTCACGAGATTGCGTCGATGCCCCGCTTCCGGATCAGGTTGAACAGCACCAGCGCCGGCCCCTTCGGCGTCTTCACACCACGCTCGAGCTGAGAAATGTATCCGGGCGTCAGGTTCAGCCTGCGGGCAAATACCGCCTGGCTGAGATTGGCCTTCTCGCGCATCGCGCGGATGTCCGCGGCGGAGGGAACAGGGATTTCGATAGCCCGCTCGCTCTCCGGAATTAGCCGAAAAGTAATCCGCCGGTGAGTCTCCGCGTCGATGAGGCCGCCCGCAGCGAAATCATCGGCAGTCTCCAGAAGCGCCTTAGTCAACCGGCTTGGACTATTGTTCTTCTTTGCCATCACCTATCTCCTCGATACGGCCGTCGTCTACGGCCTTCCTCAGCTCGGCATTGCTCCAGCTGAGTGCTTTGGCAGCCAGTTCCTTGATCACTAGCAATTGATCGGGGCCTACATTGTCTCTCTCGTTCTTGGCAAAAGCGAACACGAATATCGCCCTGTCGCCTTCGCGAATCGCAATGAGTGTTCTGTACCCGCTCGAACGCCCCTGCCCGGGCCTTCCGACGCGCTGCTTGATCACCCCGCCACCGAGATCGGCATCAATCAGCCCTCTCTCGGCCCGCTCGATCGCCTCAACGAGCAATGCATCGTCAATCCGGGATTTCCGGGCAAACCGCGCCATCCATCGCGTCTTGAATATGCGCAATCTCGCCCCTCGACCCTGCGGAACTATAATTCATAGTGCGATAGTTGTAAATCAGGTACGCGGCCGGATTGCCCCAGCCGCCGTCTCCAGCGCCCGGACGAGGGCCGCTTCGGTCAGACGCATCGCACCGCCACCCTTCACATCCGAAATCCGCGCTCCCGGCAGCATCGGAAAGGTCACCACCGAGATCTCCCAGAGATCCGCCTCCAGGATCTGCCGGACACCGGTCCTCGGATCGGCTTTCGCGCGCACGGTCTGGAACCCGATCGAAAGCCCATCGACCGCGTGCGCCTTGATCAGTTCGCGCACCTCGCGCGCCCGGCTCACGCCGTCGGAGAGCATGCCCTCGACATAGAGACCGCGATTGTCCTCGCGGATCGTGCGCCAGGTGCCGATAGGCTCGGCGGGATCATGCTGGAACAGCATCCTGACACCGCCCGCGCCACGCCGGGCGAGCGAGCGCAGGAAGGCGCCGCGCTCGACGCGGTCCTTGCCAAGATCGACCTCCCCGAACAGGCTGGCATAGCCCGAGAAGGTCCCGGCCTCGTCCAGCATCTTGATTTCCATGCGCGCGAACCTACGCTCGCGCCGGGCGATGAGTGCATCGGCGGTCATCATGCATCCTTCATTTTGGGAATTCGAACAAAGCCGCCTCGACCGCAAGAACGATCAAGCGACGATTTTTTCGAGGCGCTAGAACAGCTTCGTCGGACACGAAAGGAGCGCAATGAACGTCATCGAGAAGGCGATATGGCAGGTGGAGACCCACATGCGCATGCCAGCGACCCTGGACGCCATTGCCGAACGCGCGGGTGTGACGCCGTCCTATCTGACCCGGGCCTTCGCGCTCGCAACCGGCCAGTCACTGATGCGTTATGCCCGCGCCCGCCGCCTTTCGGAGGCCGCGCGCACTCTCGCGCTCGGCGTGCCCGACATCCTCGGCCTGGCACTCGATGTCGGCTATGGATCGCATGAAGCCTTCACCCGCGCCTTCCGCGAGCATTTCGGAGTCACGCCCGAAAGCGTGCGGGATGCCCGAACCGCTGCAAACCTCATACTCACGGAGCCCCTCAAAATGGACCAGCCTCTCCACCCCAAACTCGACGATCCCATGATCGAAGACCGCAAGGCCCTGCTGCTCGCCGGCCTGATCAAAACCTTCCCGATGAAGGATATCGCTTCAATCCCCTCGCTCTGGGCAGAGTTCGACCAGATGCAGGACGCCGTCACCAATACCGGCCCGGAGCGCCGCTATTTCGGCGCCTCCCTCTCCTTCAGCGAGGAGAAAGGCTGCGAATACATGGCCGCCCTCGAAGTCACCGACCTCGCCTCGGTCCCGAAGGAGGCCCAGACCACCAAGATCCCCGCGGCCAAATACGCCGTCTTCACCCAACCCGGTCACATCACGCTCATGCGTCCGACCATCATGTCGATCTGGCAGGACTGGCTGCCGAACTCGGGCTATACGGCCGCCGAGGCGCCGCTCATCGAATACTACCCGCCCGCCTTCGACGGCATGACGGGCAATGGCGGGTTTGAAGTGTGGCTGCCGGTGAAGAAGGGCTGAAGTTCCAAACGCCAAAGAGGCTTCTTCGGGAGCCTCTTTTCATTTCACCGAAGCGAAAATTTCAAGCCAACTGCGCTTGCTGCGAAGGCGGCGGCACGTCGCGCCCGAGCGTTCGGCACGCGTCGATCCATTCCTCTATAGCGTCCATCACATTGCGCATCGCTTCTTCCGGCGTCTCGCCGTCGCTCATGCAGCCAGGCAGATCGGGCACCGTCGCGACGAATCCACCGCCGTCTTGCGGCGACAGGGGTGCGATCAGGATAGGATATTCGAGTTGTCTCACGAGGACTTCCTCACGGCGTCGATAAAGGCGACGAGCTTCCGGATATATACTGCCTTTATCGGTCGTTTGAAAGGCAAGGTCAGGATCTCGCGCTGTAGCGGGTGAGTGATCTTGTAATGCGATCCGCCGGACCGGTTTGGAAGGCAATTCACTCCATATTCTTGGCAGACGGCTTCGACATCGGCGATCTTCCAATCGCCGACCGGATTGCGCCGCATCGCTTCAAGCCGCCTGTAGCCCATGCACTCGACAAAACCATGAGTTGTTAGCGATTACAAGTTCCCCTTCGTCCCCCACTTTCGGGCCAGCCGTGCCAACACACCCAGCCCCCACCAAGCCAAAAGGCTCACCGTGGCCGCACCCGAGAGCATAATCTCCGACGCCGAGAGATGTGCCGCAATCCCCAGCCGCCCGGCGAGTAGCACGCCAGCGGGGCCGCCAAACACCAGTCCGGAAATCACACCCGCCAGGAAGCGGCAGGCCGCCTCGCGCCGATCCACCGGCAACATGTAGACCAGCGACACGGCCGCGCCTGCCGAGGCGCCGATGGTCCGTTCCATCCAGAATCCGGCGGAGAAATCAGCCATTTGTTAACCTCTTTATATTACGATCTTCTCAATTAAGGTGCATGGCAACATCGTTTGCAACCCGCAGGAAAGTTCTTGCGCCCGTCGGAAATCCGAATCTCCAGAACCAATTGTCGGCAGATTTTCAGAAGGCGATCCGCCTCTTCACAATTTGATTCAGCGTCCGGCCAGTCCGATTCACGATTGTCGTCCAACCCGTTGAACACGCCACTTCATTAGCGATCCCTGAGAGAAAGCGGCCTCCCCCGGCCTGATTCACACATTCTGGACAAGCCGCTGAAAAAGCTCCACGATCCGGCTTTCGAGAATCCGTGGAGTTTCAGCCATGCCCTTTCCTGTCTTCGACCTCGCCGCCTTCGAACGGTCCGACAATGATGGAAAGCGGCAGATGGGGCGGGAGGTGGACCTCATCTGCCGCGCGTCCGGCTTTCTCGCGGTTCAGAACCACGGAATTCCGGACGAAGTGATCGCTCAAGTCTGGCAGGCGGCGCATGACTTCTTCGATCTTCCCCCGGAGGAGAAGGAGAAAGTCCGTGCGCCCTATCCTGGTTATCCCTATGGCTATCTCGGACCGGGCGCCGAAGCGCTCGCCAAGTCGAAAGGCGTCGACAGCCCGCCCGATCTCAAGGAAAGTTTCAATGGCGGCCCACTCGCCGTACCGCCCGGACTGACCGACCAGGAGGCACTCAGTTTCTGCTATGCCGCGACGATCTGGCCGGGCACGCCATCGGAATTCCGCCCCGCCTGGGAAGCCTATTATTGCGCCGTCACCGATCTCGCCGCCCGCATCATGAAGGTCTTCGCCATCGCGCTCGACCTACCGGAGGACTATTTCCAGTCCACTATCGCCCAGCCGATCTCGGCGCTCCGCGCACTCAACTATCCCGAGCTTGCTGCTCCGCCGCCCGAAGGCCAACTCCGCGCCGGCGCCCATACCGATTACGGCAGCCTCACCATCCTGCTGCCCCAGCCCGGCTCCAAGGGTCTCGAAATCATGACGCCCGAAGGCGCCTGGCGCGAAGTCCCGCCGGTCGAGGGCGCCTTCGTCATCAATATCGGCGACCTCATGGCCCGCTGGACCAACGACCGCTGGGTCTCGACGCTCCACCGGGTCGTCAATGTCTCGCCTGCTGATGGCGGCCTCGCCCGCCGCCAGTCGCTCGCCTTCTTCCACCAGCCGGACTGGTTCGCCAACATCGAAACGCTGCCGTCATGCCTCGCGCCCGGCGAAGTGCCGAAATACGAGCCGGTGCTGTCGGGGCCGTATCTGATGGGCAAGTTCAAGAAGACCGTCATATGAGCCAGGTCGGCATCAGGGGATATCGGGCAACCACCTTTGACGAACGGCAATCATAAGCTTCACGTAAGTCACAAACTCTACGAATAATTGCAGTCTGAGAGATGATACTCTGATATTGGAGACCCTTGATGCAGATTTCCGGACTCACCCATTCCGCTTCTTCGACCAGCAGGGCCGATAGGCACCATCTCAACTCCTTCGATGCAGGCAGCGTCAACTTTGGCAGCCCTAAGAATACGCTATTTCAGAACTTGCTCAAGAATCCCGTCGTTCAGGACAATGTCACCCTCAATGAAGATGGAACTCATTCCTTTGGCGGGGAGATCGCCGGCGAGCATGATGCGTTGGCACGGTTGCTGATATCGGAGCAGAACAGATCTACATCGAAGGATCTTGGTGCCGTCTCCGAATATTCCCTCAGCGACCTCACGAAGTTCCGTCAACTGACTGGCTACAATCTTGTGCAAGCTGCTGGCATGTATACGGTGGTCGATGATCATGGAAGGCCGCCCGCGATGAGCGACCAAGCGTTGGCGCAAGCCGCGTGGGATATGTTTGATCTTGCCAAGGGCGCCCAGGATCTGAGAAATCCCGGAACGGACCTCTCGCTTGATGAGCTTAGAACCGCTGCCGAAGGATTGCGCAGCCAGCCCGGAGCCGATCAATCCTTGTTCGACGCGTTGATTGAAGTGATCGACGCCAACCTTTTCTAAGCCCGTGAAAAAACAAAGCGCTCCGAATGCGGAGGCTATCGTGTGGCAAGCTGTCGATTGCCCATGATTCGCGACACCTACTCATTCCCACCATACCCCACCGCCTCCCGCTTTTCCGCATCCGTCAAGAACCCCGCCGCCCCAACCCTGGCCCAGAGCGCATCGCGCTCAGCCGCCAACCCCGGCACCTGGTCGAGGTCATGCCCCAACACGAGCGCCTCGTCATAGATCCCCGCCAGCCACCCCGACAGCGCCGCCGCCGTCCGCCCGATCAGCGGCAGCACGGTCAGCCGCCAGAAGGCCCGGTTGGCCTCGGCGTAGTTGGCATAGGTATTATCCCCCGGCAGTCCGAGCAGCATCGGCGGCACGCCGAGTGCGAGCGCGATGTCGCGCGCCGCGCCATTCTTCGCCTCCATGAAATCCATCTCGCGGGGGCTGAGCCCCATCGCCTTCCAGTCGAGCCCGCCTTCGAGAAGCATCGGCCGCCCCGCCCGCGCCGGTCCGGAATAGCCGTCGGCCAACTCGGCTTTCAGCCGCTCATACTGATCCGACGTGAGATTGCCACCCTCCTTGGGCTGATAGACCAGCGCGCCGGAGGGCCGTGCCGAATTGTCGATCAGCGCCCGGTTCCAGCGGCTTGCGCTGTTGGACAGGTCGAGCGCGGCACCCGCCGCCGCGAGCGGCGGAAAGCCGAGATGATCGTCGAGCGGATGGAAGAGCTTGAGCTGCAGCACGGCGCCCGCCCCTGAGGCCGGATAGCGCCGCAGGCGGCTGCCGGCGCGATACTCGATCACCTCCACCCAGCCATCAGCGCCCTCGACCAACCGCACCCGATCGGGCCGCAGGAGATGCAGTTCCATCAGCCGTGTGCCGGCCACGACCGGCAGCAGGAAGGCATTGCCCGAGATCAGCAACTGCCCGTAGAGCGCCTCGAAGAACTCGCCGCCTGCCTGCCGTCCATTCGGCTGCCGGAAGAGTGCCAGCGCCGCATGCAGTGGTTCCTCTGCCCCATCGCGATAGGCGAGCCAGGGCACCGAGGCCGCAGCCTCCGACACGAGCCGCACCGCCCGATGCGCCACGGGATTGCGCAGATAGCCCTCGCGGGCTAGCCCGGCATAGCCGCGCGGCACGGCGTCGCCGCCAGTCTCGCCGCCGGCAAAGATCTGCGACAGCGCCTTGAATTCGGGCATGGTCTTGCGATCCGCGGCGCCACGGGCGCGCGGCCGGATGAACGGCAATTTCATGGATTGTCCTCTCAAGCATGATCCGTTCGGCGCTTGCCGGGCGGAGAAGCTATGCCGGGCGGCTCCGGGGGTAGGAGCAGCGGGAATATTTCCGTAATCAATGCGTCGCCTGACGCAGGTGGGGCCAGCGTCACGCCCGGTGTCCTGGAGGGACGACACAACCCTGTCACGAAACCGTCAAAAATCAAGCATGATTGCAAACTGGATGGCGACCGGGTGAGCTTGTCGCAGCCAAGCCTCTGAAAAAACAGCAAGCTCTCCGTCGTAAACTAAATGTGATCAGCGCTCTGCCGGCAGTGACCATGCGCCGCTGCAATTCACCATCCCTTAATCGCCCCGCCCTAATATCGTGCGGCCGAATTCAACGCGGCGCGATCCGTGCGCCCGCAAGAGAGAGGGGTGACAGGCATGACAAATTTCATCGCAGCGCGTGAATTCCTCGCCAAGGGTGACGTCGTGGTCGTCCAGTGCTCGCACCAATGCAATGTCCTCGTCATGGACGACCAGAATTTCCAGGCCTATCGCCAACGCAAGAAGTGCACCTATTTCGGCGGCTTCTTCAAAGCCTTTCCGGCGAAGATCGTCGTGCCCGGCAATGGCCATTGGAACACGGTCATCGACCTCGGCGGCAGGCAGGCCGAAATCAGTCATACCATCAATTATGTCAGGCAGACCAAGAAGGTCCCTGTGAAACCCGCGGTGCTCGCCAAGGCCTGAGTCTCAAGCGACGATCGGCTCGACCACCGCGTTCTCGGCATCATAGTCCGCCGCCATGCGGATTTCCCGCAGCGGCCGCACGATCTCGATCGAGCGCTGGTAATTGGCATGCGCCTTGTAGGCCGCCAGCGCCGCCTCGTCGGCGAATTCACCGTAGACGACGAGATCGACCTCGCCACCGAGCTGGTCGGTCTTTACATTCTCGCCGATCTCCAGCTTTGCCGCATGCGGAATTTCGGTCAACAGCGACAGCCCTGCCCGGATCACCTCCAGGTCCTTGGCGTCACGCGCGGAGAAGAATACGATATGGCGGATCATTGCGCTTTCCGGGTCGATTTGAAACCGGCCCGGCACTAGCATTCCATCGTTCCGCCATCAATGCGACATCACAGCGTGTAGCTGATCGCGGCATAGAAGGCGCGCGCGTAGCCGGCGATCTTCTCCGCGCGGTCCAGGCCGTTGACAATCCGCCGGGCATTGACCCAATCCTGGTCGTTCTTGTCGAAATAGTCCGCCAGCTTCTTGCCGGTGAAAAGGCCCTTCTCCATACCGATGAACATGATGTCGATGGCCACGTCCATCTTCAACGCTTCGGAGGGATCGGTCGCCAGCTTTGGATTTCCGATCGCCGCGCCCAGCTTCTTGTAATTGTCCTTGAACGTAATCTGCACGAGGCCGCGACCGAACCAGGCGAGGCCGTCGCCATCGGGGCGCCAGTAAGGCTTGCTGACCCAGGACAGTTTTCCGGCATCCCAGGCATTTTCGAGCCGGGCGCTCGCTTGGGCGTCGGAGCTGGCGAGGGTCTCCCGGACCGGCTGCATCGTATGCGCCGATTCATGAAATGCCGTCGCCAGGATATAGGCCAGCCAACGATCGTCATTTCCAGAATATTTCTTCTCCCACTCGTCGAGAATGGCTTCGATACCCTCGACCTGATGCTGTTGCAGCCCGTCCGGGAAGAGCTTCCCGCGGATTTCATCGAAAAGAAACTTGCGATTGATGCTCATTGCAGCTCCCCTTGCAATCGACTGGCGCAAAGGACTTCCTCGGCGCCCGAATGAGCGTCGTTCCTTAGTCCTCGCGATGTGGCAATCGTCCAGCTCTACCCCTGGACGGACGAATGTTATCATCAATACTTTAAATTGCAATATTGAAGATAATACAACCTAAACTTATGACTTGGGCTGCCAGTGGCTGAAGGCGGTTGCGCCACAGAGCGCTCCGATTTAGCTCAAATCCCCCTAACCCGCGGTTCGCCCTGACCGCCCAGTACCAGGCTGGTCAGTGCCCAGACCAGAGCATCCATCCGGTCCGGCGAAGCGCCGCCGGAGAGCCCTTCGGGTCCGAAATCGCACATCTGATCTTCAAGCGCCGGAAAAGTCCCCGCATGCACCACCCGGCCCTGCTCATAGAGTGCTGCGACCGGCTCGGCACGAATGAACTTGCCGCGCGAAGCCCGCACCGTCGAGATCGGCAGGTTCGCGTCAATCGAGCGCAAGATCGTGCTGACCATATCGCCACCCTGGTTGACCTCGGCGACGACGCGGTCGGCCTGGAAACGCCGCACAGCCCGCACCACCGCCTCGCCCCAGCCATTCGGCGAAGCGTTCGTGACCGAAAGATCCGCCAGCACCGCAACCCGCCCGGATGCCTCCAGCCCTGCCACGACGATGCCGCAGCACGAATTCTTCGCCCGCTCCGCCACCGGCGGGTCGACTGCCACGACAATTCGCCCCAGCGGCCCGGGATTTCGCACCCTGAGCCGCTCCAGCATCGCGCGATTCCACAGCGCATCCTCGCGATCCTCGATCAGTTCGCCATCGAGTTCCTGGCGACCGAGCCGCGTGCCGCCGTAACGCGCCTGCATGGCCTTGATGAAGCCCGACGCCAGGTTGCCGGCATTGCCTGAGGTCGACAGCCGCGTCGCCACCGTTCCGGCATCGGCAACGATCGCCTTCAGCAGCGCTATCGCCCGCGGCGTCGTCGTCACCACCTGCCGCGGCTCATGCCCGAGCCTGAGCCCGAACTGCAGCATGTCCCAGGTTTCCTGCGGATGCTTCCATTTGCCGAGCTCGTCGCACCAGGCGAGATCGAATTGCGGCCCGCGCAGGCTCTCGGGATCCTCAGACGAGAACAACTGCGCCACAGAACCATTCGGCCAGACAAGCCGCCTGCGGCTGATCTCGAAAGTCGGTCGCCGGTCCCGCGCAATGCGCCAGAGCCCGGATACGCCATCCACCATCACTTCACGCGCATCGGCGAGCGTCTCGGCCACCAGCGCAATGCGCAGCGGTGTCACCGCGCCGCTCGCCATCGCCTGCACCCATTCCGCCCCGGCCCGCGTCTTGCCCGACCCGCGCCCGCCCATGATCAGCCACGTCCGCCAGTCGCCGGGCGGGGGCTGCTGTTCGTGCCGGCCGTTGAGCCGCCAGGAACGATCGATGATTGTGAGCAGATGAGCTTGCTGTTTCAAGGGAAGCCCGGCCAGGATGGATCGGAGCTCATCAAGCGGTGCCTCGTCCCCTTGCTCCCTCTTCTCCCCAGCGGGGAGAAGGTGGCCCGAAGGGCCGGATGAGGGGGTGCGCGAAGCGCCAAGAAGGTTGTGCCGGGAAGCCCCCTCATAGCCTCGCGATGCTCGGCACTTCTCCCCGATGGGGAGAAGAGAGAGATCCGCGTCGCCGTCACCACTCCTACTCGTCGGCCGACGTGCATGTTGCTCCTGCGCTGATACGATGCGATCCGCCGCTTGCGTCAGCTCTATCGTCCCGGCCCGAACTCGGCCCAGCCGCTCATGCGAACCCAGCATCTCCACCTCGAAAGCATCGATCACCCGGCAGGTATCACCGTCAAACGTCTCCGCCACCCGTCGCAGCGTCCGCGCCGAAACCTCCCTCGCCGGGCGGCCCGGTGCCGTCAGCGGCAGCGGCGGCCCGCTTGGCCATGAGCATATGGGCGCGCTCTTCTGCCCGCTCGGAAATCTTGCGGTCGATGCCTGCAAGGAGCGCCTGATAGGCCGCATCATCGAAATTCTCCTCGGCCTCGCGGGCAAGCGCATCGGCAAGGCCGCGCTGCCGCCCGTCGACCTTCTCGAGCGTGCGGGTGATCAGCGCCAGCGCATCGACCGCCGACTTGGCATCCGCCTTGGCAGCCTTCGCCTCGGCATCGTCGCCCCCGACCGCACTCTCCGCCCGTTCACGGATCGTCCGGAACATCTCGAACTGCGCACGCAGCTCCGTCGTCATGGCGTTGAGTAGGTGCTGCATTTCCGCAACGGGCGACGGTTCGGACTTGGTCTCGAGCATCACCGCCCGCACCTCGTCCTCCAGATCAGGCTCATAGACCGCCACCCGCCCCACGGGCCAAAGCCCCGCCAGCGCGGGATCGAAACCGACCACGTCGTCCATGATAATTTTCCTGTGAGGGATCACCCGGCGGAGGCTGGGGCGCCATCCGCAACTATTGGATCATGGCATAACCCTAGCGGAAGGGCGTTACGCTGTCAAGGATTATTTTCCTATGTCGATCGCTAGCTTCCCCAAGGCGAAATCAAGTCCAGCCCGGTCGTCCCAAAATCCCGCAGATTCCGCGTCGCCAATCGACCGCCATTCACGCGCGTAATGGCTGCAATCATGCCGTCTTGCGCCGACATTGGCCGCCCTCGCTTAAGCGCGGTCGACATGACGTCGCCATAGGCAAGTGCCGCCTCCTCGGTCAGCCCGAAAATGCGGCCGGCGAAGCGGCGGCGCCAATCTTCAAGCCCCCGCCCGAGTCGCTCTGTTCTCTGGTCCGGCCGGATCTTCTGGATGCCGAAGGCAATTTCCGCAATGGCAACCGTAGGCAGCGCCAGTTCGGCATCATGACGCACGAGCCAGTCCATTACCTTCTGCTCTGGAATCTTCTTGAGCGTTTCCGAAATGACATTCGTATCAACGAAGATCACAGATCCAGCCCGTGATGCGGTTTGCGTTCCTCAAGGATGATCTCTTCGAGATCGATGTCGGAACCGCTCTCTTCTGTGAGCCGACGATAAAACACAGCCGCCGGCTCGCGTCCCATCTCCTGCGCCTCATAGACCTCCAGCGCGCGCTCGACGATTTCAGCGACTGTACGGTTTTCGCGGCGCGCAAGCCGATGGGCGAGGTCGCGCGCCCTTGAACTTCTTACGGAAAGTTGTGGTTCTGCCATCGTCGTCTCCTTCCGAATACTATAGCTCACAAGCGGCCTGCCATCAAGATGGCAGCATTTCACAACCCAGTTGGACTGGGTTAAGTTCGAGCCACAAAGGATGGGAGAGGAGCCATGACCCACGACGACATCGCCACCATCGCCCTCTCCCTCCCCGGCGCGACAGAATCGGCCCATTTCGGCAAGCGCGATTTCCGCGCCCCGAAAGTCTTCGCGTCCCTGCCCGCGCCCGACACCGCCAATCTCAACCTGACACCCGACCAGCAGCAGATGTTTCTCAGCCTCTATCCCGGAGAATTCACGGCCCTGCCCAACACATGGGGCCAGCGCGGCTGGACGGCGCTGCATCTCGACCGCTGCGAGGACGCAACCGCGCGCATGGCGGTCGAGGCGGCGTGGAAGAATGTCGCGCCGAAGACGCTTCTCGGCAGCCTGAAATGAAAAAGGCGGCCGTCGAACGGCCGCCTTTACGAACTTCACAAAACCAGCAATATCAGGCGTTTGCGCCGTGATAGGCGTCGGCGACACCAGCCAGCAGGTCGATGACCGAAGGCGGCAGGTCGGCACCGGCACCGGCCGGGGTGATCTCGCGGTCGTCGAGCACGGCGGCGAGCTTCATCGCATTGGCCTTCGGGCCGAGGAAGTCGGCGAGCTTGCGCGCCAGCAGATGGCGGTCGCCGAGGAAATCGGCCTCGTAGGACAGGAACAGCGGACGGATCAGGCCTTCCTGGGTCGCACGGATCCAGGAGCGCTCGAAATCGCCGATCCAGCCGCCAAAACGGGCGGCGAGCAGCGTCAGGCGCGGCTCGCGCTCCAGCCTGGCATAGCCGGACGGCAGTGCTGCGACGATCGACGCCGAGGCCTCGCCCTTCATCAGCGCCGCATCCATGGCGGCGATCGTGTCGGCGAGATCGCGGAACACCACGACCGGGCGGATATTGTAGAGGCTGAACAGGCGCACGGCATAGGGCGTGGCGCGGGCGGCATGGCGGGCGATCAGGCCCGGGCCGGGCAGCAGGCCTTCGCGCACCAGCGCGAATTCGTCCGGCTCCTGGTCGAGGGCGCTGGCGCCGAGGCCTTCCGGATCGGAAGCAGCGGCAAAGAAATCGGCCGGCGCCAGGCCGAGCGACGCCGAAAGCGCGTCATGCAGGAAGGCCGGCGCGGCGAAGGGTGCGGAGGTGACCAGCAGCCGCAGGCTTTCGCTGCGCGTCGCGGTCAGCTTGGCGCGCATCATCAGCTCGGCAAAATAGCCGCGCTCGATTGCCAGCATTTCCAGCGCCTGCGGCGGAATGTTGGGGATGAAGAACGGGTTGGCCCAGCTCATGCCGGCCGCCAGTTCGAGGCCGCGCTGCGGCGTCTGGCGGTAGAGGAATTCGTGGCATAGCCGATCCAGTTCCTTGACGTCGGAGACTGACGAAATCATGTGGAGGAACGATCCGAATTCCTGGGCTAGATCGTCTTTCCTCGCCAGATTGTCCATGCTGTCTGATCCTTCTCGATAGAATGTTTGCAAGACGCTACGGCGGCATCCTTTCGCCAGACTGGCGCGGCCGCTTTCGCTATGGTTGCAGGCTCAACCCCCGAGCAGGGGGCGGAGATCCTCTTCGTCGCGGTAGTAGTGTGCTGTGCGTTCGACGATCGCCTTGACCGAGTCGGGCATGGTGGTGCCCCGGCCGGCGACGCCCTTGTTGAGGCGCTTGGCGGCGCCGTCGGACTTGTCCTCGAAGGCCGTGAGCAGCTTCGCCGCCGCCTCGGCATCGAGCCCCAGATGCTTGATCATGCGGTCGGCCAGGCCCTGCTTGTCGGCCAGGAAATCCTTCTCGTAGGACACCCAGAGGGGCTTGACGAGATTGGCGCGCTCGCACTTCTTCCAGCTGACATAGAACTGGATGAACCAGGCGGTGTTGCGCTGGACGAGGATGGTCAGCCGGTCCTCCAGCGAGAGTGTGCCGTAATTGGACGGCAGGCCGTCGCTGAAGTAGTAGCCTTCCTGCACGTCGCGATCGCTGCGGTAGCCCATCACCATGTCGTCGAGCGAGACGAACGTGTCGAACAGGTTGCGATGGGTGACGATCGTCCGGACATTGTAGGTCTTGAGCATCAGCCCGAGATAGGGCGAGCAGCGCGAATGGTGCTGGGCGACATAGCCCATGCCGTTGATTCCATTGCGGATCAGTGCCAGTTCCTCCGGCTCCTGCTCCATCAGATTGCCGCCCAGCAGGGACACGGCGCGGATGCGCGGTGTCGCAGCAAAGAGCGAGGCGGCCGGCAGCCCGAGCCCGGTCTGCAGCGCGCCGGCGATGAAGGTCGAGGCCGATTTCGGCGCACAGGCGAGCAGCACGTTGAGCTGCGGCGAACGGTTCGCGGTCAGCTTCGCCCGCATCGTCAGTTCGGCCAGCATGTTGGAACTGACGGTGAGGCTGCGCGCCGCATCGCCCTGAATGTCGGGAATATAGAAGGGGTTGGCCCAGCTCATCGCGGAAGCGAGCCCCAGCCGGCGGTCGGCCGGATAGCGCGCAAGGAACTCGTGCGCCGCCATCTGGATCATCGGCGGATTGGCGAGCGTCGAGAACATCTCCATGAAGACGGGGATTTCCGCCTCGGTGCCCTGCGCCTGGACTTTCGTCTCAGTTGCCCTCGGCTCGTCCGCCAGATTGCGCGCAAGATTGTTCATGGTGCCTGCCTGTCGTCAGATTTTGCTGGCGACAGGCTATCGGCCCGGCCTTACCTGGAACTGGTGGCCACCTTGACGGCCGGCGGCGTCTCGGACCCCTCGGGCACCTCGCCCGGCCAGTCCACTTCGTAGTTCTCGAAGTCATCCAGGGGAACATCGAGCTCGTTGATGGTGCGTCCCCGCACCGAGATCTGCGCGGCATGCACCGTGTCGGGATCGCCGGACACCAGGGGGTGCCACCAGTAGAGGTCGCGGCCTTCCTTGACCAGCCGGTAGCCGCAGGTCGGCGGCAGCCAGGTCAGCGTCTCGACCTCCTCGACGGTCAGCCGGATACAGTCAGGCACATGGTCGCGCCGATTCGCATAGTTCGAGCACCGACAGCTCTCGGGGTCGAGCAGCTTGCAGCGCAGATCGGTCCAGACGACCTCGCCGGTATCCTCGAATTCGATCTTGTTGAGGCAGCAGCGGCCGCAACCGTCGCACAGGCTTTCCCACTCCGCATCGTTGAGTTCGCGCAGCGTCTTGTGTTTCCAGAATGGAACAGGCTCTTTCAATTTCGCGAAATCGTGTTCGGCACTCAACGCGTTTTCCTTGCTGTCGGGGCCAAAATCGGCGAGAAATCGGCAAGGCCGTGCGCATACACCCATGCGCGGGAAATGGCCAGTGCCTACGGGATTAGACCATGTCCGACGCCGGCGACGACAACAAGAAACCGCGCCTCAAGAGCCACTTCTTCCTCAAGGTCGATGCCTGGCTCGATTCGACGCTATGGAATCTCGGCTTTCGCCTGGTCGACATCTGGGAAGACATCACCATCTTCTTCCGCCGGTTCCGTGTCAAAGGCTGGAAACGCATCCCGTTCGAACTCGCCGGCGAAGCGCTCACCTGGGGCGCCATCGGCATGGTGGCGATGCTGGCGCTCGCCAAGCCCGCCTTCGAGATCGCCAAGACCGACTGGCGCCGCAAGTCCGATTTCGCCGTCACCTTCCTCGATCGCTACGGCAATGTGGTCGGCCATCGCGGGATCATCCACGAAGACTCGGTGCCGATCGACGAGCTGCCGGATGCCCTGATCAAGGCCGTGCTCGCGACCGAAGACCGCCGCTTCTTCGACCATTTCGGCATCGATTTCCTGGGCCTCTTCCGCGCCATCACCGAGAATGCCCGTGCCGGCGGAGTCGTCCAGGGCGGCTCGACGCTGACCCAGCAGCTTGCCAAGAACCTGTTTCTCTCCAACGAGCGCTCCTTCGACCGCAAGATCAAGGAAGCCTTCCTGGCGCTGTGGATCGAAACCCACATGACGAAGAAGGAGATCCTCTCCCTCTATCTCGACCGCGCCTATATGGGCGGCGGCACATTCGGTGCGGCGGCCGCGGCGCGCTTCTATTTCAACAAGGAACTGCCGGACCTCTCGCTTGCCGAGAGCGCCATGCTCGCCGGCCTGTTCAAGGCGCCCGCCAAATACGCGCCGCATGTCAACCTGCCGGCGGCCCGCGCCCGCGCCAATGAAGTGCTGACCAACCTCGTCCAGGGCGGACTTATGACCGAGGGCGAGGTCATCGACGCCCGCCGCCATCCCGCCACCGCCGTCGATCGCGGCAATGCGGATGCGCCGGACTTCTTCCTCGACTGGGCCTATGAGGAAACCCTCAAGCTCGCCCGCAAAGAGAATTTTGCCGACCACACGCTCGTGGTGCGCACCACGATCGACATGAACCTACAACGCGCCGCCGAACAGGCGGTCGAATCGGGTCTCCGCCAGTATGGCGAGACCTACCGGGTCAAGCAGGGCGCGCTGGTCATGATCGAGAATGGCGGCGCCGTCCGCGCCATGGTCGGTGGACGCGACTATGGTGAAAACCAGTTCAACCGCGCCACCAAGGCGCTGCGCCAGCCGGGCTCGTCCTTCAAGATCTACACCTATTCGCTGGCGATGGAAAAAGGTCTGACGCCGACCTCGCCGATCACCGACGGGCCGATCTGCTGGGGCAACTGGTGCCCGGGCAACTACGGCAACAGCTATGCCGGCCGGATCGACATCCAGACCGCAATCGCGAAATCGATCAACACCATCCCCGTGCGGCTCGCCAAGGAGAAGTTCGGCAAGAACGGCATCCAGCAGATCATCGACGAAACCCGGAAATTCGGTGTCGAAACCCCGATCCGCAAGGACGTCACGATCCCGCTCGGTTCGTCCGAAGTCACAGTGCTCGACCAGGCGACCGCCTATGCGGTCTTCCCGACGGGCGGCTTCGAATCGCGCCGGCACGGCATCACCCAGATCATGGATTACGACGGCAAGGTGCTCTACGATTTCAATCGCGACGCGCCGCCCGCCAAGCGCGTGCTTTCCCAGCAGGCCGCGGACTCCATGAACCAGATGCTGACCCGCATCCCCTATTACGGTACGGCGCGCAAGGCGCAGGTCGACGGCGTGCTGACCGGCGGCAAGACCGGCACGACCCAGGCCTATCGCGACGCCTGGTTCTGCGGCTACACCGGCAACTTCGCCGCCGCCATCTGGTTCGGCAATGACGACTACACATCATCCAACAACATGACCGGCGGCTCGCTCCCGGCCATGACATTCAAGCTCCTGATGGACTACGCCCACCAGGGCATCGAACTCCGCCCGATCCCCGGCATTCTGGAAATTCCGCCGGAAGTGACCAAGAAGCCCGAAGTCGTGGCAGAGAAGCTGCCGGAAGACGGCCAGCAACCCGCCGACGCATTCGTCCGCCCCCGCATGCTGACGGTGATGGGCACGAAGACCGTGCGCAAGATCGGCGAACTACTCAAGGACGCCAAGCCGCTCAAGATGCAGGAGAAGGTGGCGAGTGCAGAGTGAAGATTCGCCAAGTTGCAGAAAGGCGCATAAGCGTCTCAAGGCGGTAGACGCCACGCTTGGCGCGCAATATTCCGTCGCACTCCCGCGCCTCTGGGCTAGATCTTCTCGCTAATAGCCGACGGAACGGGGCGCAACAATAGGCATGCGACAAGGTCTCTGGCCCGCTTTTCATAGAAGCGGTTCGCCAGCCAGGCCGCCACAAGGGTTAAGCCGACCTCCATCGCCAGGAGCACTGAGACCGGCGGGCGAATGGCGCCCTGCATGACAAGATATTCGAATCCAAGCCCGATCGGATAATGCAGGCAGTAGACCGGGTAGGATAAGGCACCCATCCATATGGATAAGGACACCAACGAGCGCGGCACCGCAACCGTCGCGCCGAGCAGCACCAGCACCGGGAATGAACTGACGGCGACGATGAAGCTGATCCGCAGATCGGCGAGATCGAGGCTGGCTATGCCGCAGATGGCCGCCAACACAAAGGCGACCACGAACGGCGACAACGACGCCAGTCGCCGGTGCAGGTCCCGCATCGACGGGTGAGTGAAGAGGACCTGCAGCAGATAGCCCGCAAAGAACCCGTAATAGACCCTAGGAACACCGGAAGAGAGATTTTCCATACCCCAGCCGCCGACACCGAATCCGGCATACACCCTGAAAACAAGGATGCCATAGGCGGCAAGCACGGTGGCAGCCAGCAGTATCGTACGAATGCGCACCAGTGCGACGAACAACAGATTGACCATCAGTTCGAAAAACAGCGACCAGGCCGGACTGTTGGCCGGAAACAGTTCGCCCGCAAATTCCATGCCGAAAACCGTATTCGTCATGCTGTGGAAAAATGGCAGGTAGAACAGATTGACGACGATCGAGATAAGCGCGCTGGTCGGCCCCATCTCGGTCATGCCGGCCTCGCTGCGCAAGAGCAGTACTATTCCACCCAGCAGAAGCCCGATCAGATAGACCGGATAGAGCCGCGCGAGACGTTGCGCCATAAAGGCCGTCGTGGATAAGCCTGCGGCAATTCGGTCACGATACGCATGTGCGATCACAAAGCCGCTGAGCACGAAGAAGAAATCGACAAACGCGAAACCAATCGGGACGAGCGAAATATCCAGGAATTCGGCAAAATGATAGAGCATAACGATGAAGGCGCCGAGCCCACGCAAGGCATCGAGAAATAGAAATCTCTGCGCGCCTCGGGGTTCGTCCATGGGCTATACCTTCCGCGCTTAGCCGGAGATCCCACTTGCCCGGCCACCCGGTATTAGCGCGCGATCGTATAAATTTTCTAAACAATTACGAGAGAAAAATATCTACGCAACCTAAAGAGTCTCGACACACACTTCCGAGTGCGAAAGGCGGGCCTGTAGAGCGGGAGCCTGCCGCAGCCAGCACGCATTGCAGGGTGTCGAGCGGACGATTTTTTCTCGTGCTCGCCGCCAGAGCCGTGACGCGGCCGCATATCGGAAGACATGCGATCCTGTCCGACCTTCGCCCATCCAAAAATGCGATAGCAAGAGACGACGCGGTATTCTTGAATCAGCTATGTAGGAGACCGGCAAAAGCCCGCGCAAGATGCTCGCATGAATAGGGCTTGCTAAGAAGCGGGCGGTCCTTGAACCCTTCTTCGATTTCGGAGACGCTGCTGCCCGTCGAATAGATGAAGGGTATGCCGGATCTGGCCAGGGCTTGCGCCACGGGATGGCTGCTCTTGCCGTCGAGATTCATGTCCAGCAGCACCGCATCGAACGTCTGTTCCGAAAGGTGGGCCAGCGCCGCCTCGCCTGTTGCCGCGGCGACCGTCGAGATACAGCCCAGTTCTTCGAGCATATCTTCCAGCAGCATCAAGATCAGCATTTCATCTTCGACGATAAGGATGCGCCTTCCGGTGAGCGGCTTATTCATCGCGGATATCTTCCGGTGCCGGAAGCTCCAATGTGCAGACGAGGCCTTCTGGCCTGTAATCCATCTTCACCGAACCATTGAGCTCGTGGGCCAGGCCGCGTTCGAGCACGTTGGAACCAAACCCCTTCCGGGATGGTGCACTTACAACAGGTCCACCTGTCTCGCGCCAGTTCAATACCAGCCGGTTAGCCTTGCCCGGCACAGGAACGATCCCCCAGTCGATCGCAATCGATCCCGTCGTGTTCGAAAGGGCGCCGTATTTTACGGCATTGGTGGCAAGTTCGTTGAAGGCGATACCGAGCGCAAGCACGGCTTTTGGCGGAAAACGGATATTCTGTCCCGTCAGCTTTGCGCGCTGCACCGTACCCCCATCTGCCTCGAATGGCTCCAGGGCATCCCCGATCAGATCGCGCAATCCCGCGCTTTTCCAGTTCTCCCGCGTCAGCAGATCGTGCGAGCGTGAGAGGGCATAAAGACGGGACTGGATAGCCTGCGAAATCTGCTTGGGATCGACTGCGCTGCGCAAACCCTGCAGCACGATCGACTGCACGGTCGCAAGGGTGTTTTTCACCCGATGGTTCAGCTCCTCGATGAGCATCTTCAACTGTCTCTGCTCATCCATATGTCTGGTGAGATCGACGAGCGATGCAAAATACTGGACGATCTTGTCGTCCTTGTCGCGCACCGGGCTTACGATCACCGCGGCCCAGAACACACTCCCATCCTTGCGACGGTAACGGATCTCAGTCCCACTGCCGCCACCGG
Source organism: Rhizobium sp. SRI_017 (assembly GCF_057586295.1). Taxonomy (NCBI): domain Bacteria; kingdom Pseudomonadati; phylum Pseudomonadota; class Alphaproteobacteria; order Hyphomicrobiales; family Rhizobiaceae; genus Rhizobium; species Rhizobium sp. SRI_017. Next base: position 142,739 of record NZ_JBYCZP010000009.1, read on the forward strand.
CAAATTCGGTCCTGATGCTGGAAAGTGCCGTCTCGTCGGCTCCATTGGCCATGAGAAAATTGAAATCCTGGCCCAGAACTTCCTCACGGGCATATCCGGTCAAAGCGAGAAATGCATCATTGACGAATATGATTGGATTGTCAGCGACCGTCGCGTCCATGAAGACCATGGCCATGCGCGTTTCCTGGGCGGCGACTACGAAGGGGCCAAGCCTCTCCTGGACGGCGGCGACATCGGCTTCGGCGCTCTGTTGCTGATCTGATTTTTTCACGATGTCCGTCACGAATGCGGGCTCCGACATCCCCGCCATTGTCTTCCTAAGTCTGTCATGGATGTACAAATCACGCGGCGATTTACCAATCACACGGCTGCATTTCAGAGCATGAAGGATGCTACGGCCATTGCCGGCTTCGCCTCATACGCCGAAAATTGAGACGAGAGCGCACATCTTGCTTCTTACCTCAAACCGAAGCATGCTCGCCTCTCACAAGCAACGCCAAGTTGGCCAAGCTTGATACGGAACCAATACTCCTAGTAGCATTCCCGGTCAATACAATGGCGCATTGGCGACGCGCATTCGCGACGAGGCAGAGGGAGGCAGGTTCATAGAGCGCAACCGGAGAGGTCAAATCAACCACTCTCCCCATTTCTAGGTAGTTAATACTCATCACTCGCCAATAACCTTTCATTAACCATATCTTGACACGATTTCTTAACGAAATAGGACCGACTTGAAAGGAAGCGTGCCCATGCCCGTCATCACGATCGCCAACACCAAAGGCGGCGCGGGGAAAACAACGGCGGCCGTACTCATCGCCACCGAACTTGCGCAGATGGGCCTCAATGTCACCGTCTTCGACAGCGACCCGCAGCATTGGTTCAGCCAGTGGTTCGAGACAGCCAAGCCGCGCGGCACGATCACGCTCATCAACCATGTGACCGCCTCGGCGCTCGAGGGCCATATGCGCCACATGGACAGGACGAATGAGTATTACATCATCGACCTCGCCGGCGAGCGCAACCAGTTGACCGCAACGGCGCTGGCCTTCTCCAATCTCGTGTTGATCCCGGTCCAGGGCGCCGGCATGGATGCCAAGGGCGCGGCGAAGATCCTCGACATTCTCGGCCGCATCAAGGCGGAGACGGGGGTCGATATCCCCCATTCGGTGCTGCTCAGCCGCGTCAACCCTATGGTCACCACCCATTCGCTGCTGGCGATCAAGGGCCTGCTCGCCCAGCGCGGCGTCGATGTCATGGCGACCCCTGTCATCGAGCGCGCGGCGTTCCGCGAGATGTTCGACAAGGGCATCACGCTCTATGACATGGAAGGCGGCAAGGTTTCGAACCTCGACAAGGCGCTGCAGAATGCCCGCCAGCTCGCCGACGAAGTGATGCGCCACCTGCCGGTCCGCGTCATCTCGACCTCGCCGAAGAGACGCCCATGGCAGTGGGGCCGCGCGGCCTGATCTCAGTGCTGGCGCCTTCGCGCGTGAGGATGTAGGGGACTGTCAACGCCCCTACCCGCAAGAGAATGCGATGCAGCCCTGGGAATTGCTGGACGAAGCCAAGATACCCGAAAGCGGCGAGACGCTCAGGCTCAAGCGCCGCGGCCAGGAATATTCGATCATGCTCGGCACCAACGAGCTGATGAACAGCCGCCTCTCCGGTTCGGAGGAAGCGCTCGCCACACTTGCTCTCGAAAAGCTCGCTGGCCGCGAGGGGCCGCACATCCTGATCGGTGGACTCGGCATGGGCTTCACGCTGCGCGCGGCGCTCGCCGTCGTCGATGGCGGGGCCCGGATCACGGTCGCCGAACTCGTGCCCGCCGTCGTCGCCTGGGCGCGCGGGCCGATGGCGACGCTTCATGCCGGCACCCTTGACGATCCGCGTGTCGCGATTTTCGAAGGTGATGTCGGCGCGGCGATCCGCTCGGCTACTGCTGGTTATGATGCGATCCTGCTCGATGTCGACAATGGTCCTGATGGACTAAGCCGGCCGGGCAACGACGCGCTCTATGGCGCGAAGGGTCTCGGCGAAGCCAGGCGTGCGCTCGCGCCGGGCGGCGTGCTCGCCGTCTGGTCATCCCATCCGGATCCGCGCTTCACGCAGAGGCTGAAGCAAGCGGGCTTCGTAACCGAGGAAAAGCCTGTCCGGGCACGCGGCAAATCCGGCGCGCGGCATATGATCTGGCTCGGCGTGCGACCGACCTGACCGGCCAGGGGCCTCTCAAATCTCGAAATGGCCCTTGTCGATATTGCCGATGAATTCAGGGCCATAGGGCGTGTCATCGCCCGCTTTCACCACGAACCAGTTGTCGGTGTAGTTGTTGTAGGTCTTCTCCAGGTGCTTGCCGTCCATCACGTCGAGCTTGACGCCGGGCGCCAGGAGATAGAAGCCCTTGTCATTGTTGATGTGATCGCGCTCCGTGAAGATCTTCTTGATGCCGATCGAGGTGAGATCGATCGTATCGTCACCGGTCAGGTCGGTGAACTGGAAGCGCGCGGTCATCCCCTTGCCGTTCAGCACCTGCGACGGGTCCACGCCGGGTTCGAATTCGATATGGACCACATCGGTACCGCCGCCGGTCTTTATGTCGATCGGCGTCTTTTGCAGCCGATTAATCACCAGCCTCAGTTCGTCGTTGCCGCCGGATAGAGAGAAGGCATCGAATTCATTGAGGTTCACAACCAGGACGCCGGTCACATCGGCATCGAGCTTGAACTTCTCGACATTGCGCAGGTTGAGTTCGCCGGCGTTTATTTGCGCGATCACCGTGTCGGTGCCGCCCTGCTTTGCTTCGACCACCTTGTCGGTATTGATTTCGCCGACGGCGTTGGGGTTGCCGCCAAGGTCGGGATCGCGCTCGCTGTCTCCGCCGAGCACATAGGTATCGTTGCCCTTGCCGCCTTGCAGCGTGTCGGTGTCGCCACCGCCCCAGAGCTTGTCGTTCCCCATGCCGCCAAGGAGAATATCGACGCCCTCGCCGCCATAGAGATTGTCGTCGCCAGCGTCGCCGGCCAGGCGGTCATCGCCGCCCAGGCCGAGCAACACATCGTTGGCGTCGCCGCCGGACAGGATATCGGACACCGCGCTGCCGACGATCAGGTCCTCGTCATTCTTCGCGCTGTTGAAGCTGTCGGCGGGGTCGTCGCCGTTGAGCGTGCCGCCGTTTGCGGAGACGAACAGCAATTCGTCGGCGTGGGCCACCTCGGCGAAATAATGCGCAGCAACTGCAGTGATTGCCGGCTGAAGAAGGCTTGCAATCTGCTCGCGTCCACCGAGCGACGGGTCGCCCATGCCAACGTCCTGCGGATCGAAGGCGTCCTCATAGGTCAGCGCCGTGGCGCGGCGCGCGGTATAGGCCCGGCCGACATCCGCCGCCTCGTCAAAACCGACACTGTTGGGATCGTTATAGAGTTCGAATATAGCCGACTGGTAATAGCGCTGGGCGACCTCTTCCGTGTCGAGCGATGCCAGCGGCGTGCTCGTGATGTAGCGGATGTCGAACCATGGATCGGCGCGGTTGCCGTTCAGCACCAGTGTGTCCATGATGGTCGTGAGATTGTAGCCCTCGTGGGCGAGCGACACCAGCACGGCGCGCTCCTCCGACAGCGCAAACGGAACGCCGCGCCAGCTGTTAAGCCCCGCCTCGATGCTCGACACCGCCGCGGCGAGTGTCGCCATGGCCTGCGCATCGTTCACGAATTCGAAGCGCTGCGGGAAGTCGGAATTCTCGGTACGTATTCCCCAGGTGACCATGACGGCATTGAGCCGGCTTTGCAGCAGAGCGTCATCGCCGGGGGAATAAGACTGGGCGACGACAGCGGCAAGCTGGGTGACCAGCGCCGTCGGAGCCGTCGTGCCGATGATCGCCGATGTCGCCGCGGCGAGATAGGTGGAGAGCGAGATGTCCGCCCCAATTCGCGGCAGACCATCATCGTCGACGAAAGGAAGGAAATGCCGGCCGAAAAGATCGATGAACAAGTCGTAGCGAAAGTCGGGATATTGAGCGCTGGTATCCGTGAGGAGGTCATAAACAATCGCCATGCAGAACTCCTTGGCTCAGGCCCGGTAACACCTCAAACGGGTTACAGACATATCCCGCCAGAACGTCAAAATCCTATAGAATTGCGGCTGAACTTGGAAGAGCGGGGGGACGACCTTGTTTCATATCTGGTCGGAACCACTCAACAGCACAAGCGTCAAGGTCGCATTGCGCGGCATTTCCTGAAACGGGAATCAATGCTAACGCTTCGTCTCGAACACCAGCCGAAAAGCGTATCCCGTATCCGATGCTCCGACTGCCCTTCCTCGTCGCACTCGCGCTTTTGACCGCCTTCGGCCTGGGCATCGGCTCCGCCGTCGGCATGCTCGATGCATCCTCGGGTTTCGGTGCGATCAAGCTCGGGCCCTGGGCTGCCTTTCCGGAAGCGCAAACCGCCTCCGCCGACCCCTATGCGCGTTCGCACCGCGCGCGCGCCGGCAAGCTGCTATATGCAGCCGCCGAGGGGCTGCAATTTCAGGCCGACAACGACGACGAGGGCAACCGACTCTCCCCGCGCTGCACCTATGCGCTCGATGGCATGACGCCGCCCGCGCGCTTCTGGACGCTCTATGCCGCCAGCCAGGACATGGAGCCGCTCACGCCGCCGCGCTATCTGCCGGCCGCCTTCAATGCCTGGAACGTGCTGCGGCGTGCGGATGGCAGCATCCGCGTGCTGATCTCGGCGCGCGCCCAGCCGGGCAACTGGCTGGCGCTCAATGAAGGCCAGCCCTTCCGGCTTGTTCTGACCCTGCTCGATACGCCCACAGCCGGCTCCTCCGAAGTGCTCGAAATCCGCATGCCTAAGCTCGCAAAGGTGAGCTGCCCATGATCCGGGGCATGCTGTTCGCCATACTGGTCGGTCTCGCCGGTGCCGCGGTGCTGCATATCGTCATCGTCATGGCGCTCCCCTCCTTTACAGGGCTCGACGCCTATACACGTCTCCAGAGCTACGAAGCGCCGAACCGCTTCGTGATTTTCGCGTCCAAGCCCGACGAAAACGGCTTCTCCGACGGCGATCCCTATCTCCGGGTCTCGGCCTGCACCTTCGATGTCGGCGAGCGGCCGGTGCATCTGATGGCGTCGGGCGCGGTGCCCTTCTGGTCCTTCGCGGTCTATGACTCCTCGTCCAACGAAGTCTTCTCGATGAACGACCGCTCCGCCGCGGGCGGCGACCTCGACGCCATCATCGCCTCGCCCCAGCAACTGGCCGGCATCCGCAAGACCAATCCCGATATCATCTCCGAAAGCGTTCTGATCGAAATGCCGCGACCCGAGGGCTATATCGTGCTGCGCGCACTGGCGCCCGCCGCGTCGTTCGAGGAAGGGGCGAAGGCGTTTCTCACCGAGGCGAGCTGTGAGCCCTATGAGGGGTAGCCCTCAAATGTCGTAGCTCACCGCCGTATTCAGCGAGGCGATGAACCGCTTCGTCCGCTGGCGCTCCGGCGCCTGGAAGATCGCCTTGGGCGGGCCGCTTTCCACCACCACGCCGCCGTCGAGGAAGACCACGTGATCGGCGACGCGGGAGGCCAGACGCAGGTCGTGCGTGGCCATGACCATGGTCGTGCCCTCGCGTGCCAACCGCGACAGGACCTCGACGACTTCTTCGGCCAGTTCCGGATCGAGCGCCGAGGTCGGCTCGTCGCAGAGTAGCACGCGGGGCGACGGCGCGAGCGCGCGGGCGATGGCGACGCGCTGCTGCTGGCCGCCCGACAGCGTCGAAGGCCAGGCGTCGGCCTTGTGGCCCATGCCGACCTTGTCAAGCAGTTCAAGCGCTCTCGTGCGAGCCTTGTCGGCCGGCCATTTCAGGACCGTGACCAGGCCTTCCATGACATTGCCTATCGCCGTCTGATGCGGGAAGAGCTGGAAATTCTGAAACACCATGCCGGTCTGGCGGCGCAGCTTCTGGACATCGGCCCAGGCGGGCTTGCGGCCGGGGGCAAAGCCGAGCTTCTCTTCACCGATGCGGATCGCGCCGGAGGTCGGGATTTCCAGGAGATTGATGCAGCGCAACAACGTCGACTTGCCGCCGCCCGATGGACCGACCAGAGCGGTCACGGAGCCCTCAGGCAGCGTCAAGCTGATATCCTTCAGGACATGGTTGTCGCCGAACTTCTTTTCGATGTGGGAAAGCTCGATCATGCCCGCGCCTCCAGATAGCCGCCATAGCGTTCGAAGCGCTTCTCCAATCGCACTTGCAGCGTCGACAGCACCGTGCTCAACGCCAGATAGATGATCGCTGCCTCGATATAGAGGATCAGCGGCTCGTAGGTGGTGGCGACGACGCGCTGGGCGGTCTGGAACAGTTCCGGCACGGTGATGGCGGCGGCGAGCGAGGTGTCCTTGACCAGCGAAATGAAGGTGTTCGACAGCGGCGGCACCGAGACACGGGTCGCCTGGGGCAGGATGGTGCGGCGCATTGCCTGACTCCAGCTCATGCCGATCGAATAGGCCGCCTCCCACTGGCCGCGCGGCACCGAGGAGATCGCGGCGCGGATGATCTCGGACGTATAGGCGCCGACATTCAGCGTGAAGCCGATCAGCGCGGCGGGAAAGGCATCGAGCAGGATGCCGATGCTCGGCAGGCCATAGAAGATGACGAAGAGCTGGACCAAAAGCGGCGTGCCGCGGAAGATCCAGACATAGAAGCGGGCGAGAAGCACCAACGGCTTTGCCGCGAAAAGCCGCGTGACGGCGGTGACAAGGCCGAGACCGAGACCGAGCACGAAGGAGAGGAGCGTCAGCGGGATGGTGAAGATCAGGCCAGCCCAGAGAAGGGCTGGGAGCGAGTCCAGCATCAGTTGCAGCCAGTGCGGCAAGGTGGTGTCCTTTCGGTTGGTGGCGCGGGTAAGGTATTCTCCGAAAGATGCCGAGAACACCCCTCACCAAGCGCGTCCAGCATTCGCCTTCGGCTCATGCGGACCTGCTATCCTCTCCCGCAAGGGGAGAGGCAAGGTGCCACGCGCTCGGTCCTCAGATGGGGCACCGAGGGGTGCAGCAGATCTACCTCTCCCCATGTGGGAGAGGATACGCAGGCCGGGTGAACGTCAGTGAACCCTTGGCCGAAGTTGGTGAGGGGTGCAAAAGCCCCTCACCTCTCGCTCAAACCCTACTTCGAAACATCCGCCCCAAAGTACTTGTCCGCGATTTTCTGATACGTCCCGTCCGCCTTGATATCGGCAATCGCCTTGTCGATCGCGGCCTTCAGGTCGGCATCGCCCTTGCGGAAGATGATGCCGGAATAATCGGCATCGGCCTGCTCGGCGGCGATCTTCACCGGGGCATCCGGCTTGTGTTTCTTGAAGTCGAGGTAGGACAGGCTGTCATTGATGGTGGCATCGGCGCGACCGGTGAGCACGAGCTGGATCGATTGGTCGAAGCCGTCGGTGCCGACGAGTTCGGCGCCCGAAGCGGTTGCCAGCTTGCCGAAGTTCGAGGTCAGCGACTGGGCCGACGTCTTGCCCTTGAGGTCGTCGAAGCCCTTGATGCTGTCGTCATCGGAACGGATGATCAGCACGGCCTTGGAGGCGATATAGGGCTCGGAGAAATCGTATTTCTGCTTGCGCTCGTCGGTGATGCCGACCTGGTTGATCACCACGTCATAGCGGTTCGCATCGAGGCCGGCGATCAGGCCGTCCCACTTGCCTTCGAGATATTCCGGCTTCACGCCGAGTTTTTGCGCGATGGCCTCGCCGATCTCGACGTCGAAGCCAACCAGCTTGCCATCGGTATCATGATAGGTGAAGGGCGCGTAGGTGCCCTCGGTGCCGATCTTCAGCACGCCTGATGACTTGATCGCGTCGAGATTCTCGCCGGCCATGACCGGAACCACCAGAGCGGCCTGAAGAAGGGCGGCGCCCGCGATTGTCTTGAGCCAGTTCATTGTCATTCTCCATTCATTCCATTGGGGTGAAGGAGAGATAACAAATCCCGGCGCGTGATGTTGCGTAGGGGATTGCGCAAAAAAGCGGCAGATGCGGAATACTATTGCTGCATCGCGAGACTTTCTGTCCAACCGTTCGAACGGCGGAGGAAAACTGCGTCAAATGCAGAATGAGAATCCACCTAACAGGCGACATCAAGGACATCGCCGGCTTGAGTGTCCGGCGCAAACAGGGGTCGAGCGTCAGTCGGCTCAGCGCAGGATGGCGAGATCCGCCTCACGGGCCGCAAGCAACAGCGCACGCCGCGCATAGGCCGAACCGCGCCGGCCCTCCTGCACGGCAGCGCAGGCCCGCAGCGCGCGCATGAAGGCGAAACCTTCGAGCCTCGGCCATTTCTCGGCCAGGAACCAGGCCGCCTCGCGAACGCTTCGGATCGTGAACCTGCTCTTCCCGCCTGAACTCAAAGTCACCGGTACGCTGAAAAATTTGTCATCTGTCATCTGCATTCTCCCGCGCCAGACAATGCTGTGACCGGACGAAGGTTCCCGCAGAAAAGCCGATAAAATTTAGTCACTTATCGGTGATCAGCGATCCCGTCCTAGCCGGCGCTCCGCCGGGACTCGGCGGCAAGCAAGGGTTACCATGCAAAGCCTATGCCAGGCTTGCAATCACAAGTTCTTGCTAATGGGACGACCAATCTCGGAAGGCGGGTCTCCAGCGTCTGGAAATTTCATCGCCGCTGCGCGCCTCCTTTCAATTCCGCAAAGCAGAGGCTAACAGCACCCCCGACGTTCCGCGGGATGAAAAATGCGTGCTGATCGGTCCTCCGGGACGGATCTCCGACATGATCAACAATGCGCGCAATCGTGAAGGCGGGCCGTCCCGTGTTTGGCTTTTCGCCCGCCTGAAGCGACCCTTCTGCCCTCGTTAATCCTCCAGCGCCCCGCCCTTCTTCCGCTTGGCATGCGACAGCTCCGAGCTGGCGATCTTCATCAGGTTGTCGCCGCGCCGGACAAAGCGTCTGGTGACGCGGGTGACGATCGTGCCCTCGGTCGGCGCGGTCACCTTCACGTCGCCCGCGGGATCGCCCGGCGTGGTGACGATGGTGGCAAGGTGATCGCCCTTTTCGACGACCTCGCCATATTCGCGCTCGAACAGCACCATGCCCGAGACCGGGGAATTGACCATCTGCACATAGTCGAGGCCGGCGACGGGGCCGGAGAATTCCTCGCGGCGGATCGGCTCGCCTGATATGACGCCGCGGCGCTGCAGGAAGGCGTAAAGGCCTTCGGCATCCATGCGGCCGAGAACCGGATCGACATCGGCGAGGCCGCGGAATTCCATGGTGATCGAGATGCGGCCTTCGGACCAATGCTTGCGTGTGCCGAGCGGGCCATGCTCCCAGACATGGGTCACCGCATCCTCGAAAGCCGAACTGTTGCCATCCGACAGCAGCACGGCTTCGAGGCCCATGCTTTCGGCGAGATCCGTCGCGGTGGGCCAATAGGCCTCGTGCAGGTAGGAATAGAGCTGGCTCTCGTCGTCGCAATGCAGGTCGAGCATCAGGTCGGCACCGGATGCCATATGCAGCAGATGGCGCTTGAGCTGCTCGGTCGCGGGCAGTGTCGCGATATCTTCGAGCAGGCTGTCGCGCTCGTCGAGCCCGATCAGCGGATAATCGCGGTTGAAATTGGTGCGGCTGCCGAGATCGAAACGTCCTTCCATGCCGCCGTTGACATACTGGCTGGCGCCGATGGGGTTGGCGCGCGGCACGACAGTGATGGAGCCGAGCAGATCGCCCCGCGCCTCGGCCGCCTCAAGCATCGGCACCAGAAAATGGAGTGCCGCAGTGCCCGGCAGTTCCTCGGCATGCAGCGCAGCCTGCGTGTAGACCCGTGGCGCCGTGGGATCGCGGCCCTCGAAGGTCAGGACGGGCAAACGATATTCGACGCCAGGCACATCGCCGGCGATTGTTATCTCGGATTTCTGCATGATTTCTGATTCCAGGCTGGGGTCTGCTGGAACCGTTCTAGGCCGTTGACGGCCGGCCCGCAATCGTGCGGGGAGAATTCTGCGGCCCTCCTGGGATCGGACCGGTGCCAGAATTAGTCACATTGTGCCCCGGGTGGCGGCCCGGAACCCGATTTGCTGCGCTCAGTGCTTCTTGCGCTTCGTGCCGTTCGACCGGGTTTCCGGTGTATGGCGCTTGTCGGTCAGCCGCTCATAGCGGATGCCCGTGAAGAGCAGTATTTGAGCCTCGCATGGTTCGATGGGCCGCCTGGGCAGCTTGTCGAGCCTTTCCTGCAATCGTATCACTTCTGCCATTCTCGTCTCCATTGAAGGATATGAGACGGATGAACTGGGATCGATCTCATCCTGCCGGTTATCCGGCAGACGCCTTCCCTAGCCTAGGAGGCCAGGAACAATCGCGCCTTTCTCCTTTCTTCAGCCGTCGGGAAAGATATAATCCAGCTCGAACGGCCAGTCTGTTACGCAGGGTACAAGGTGGAGCGTCAACTGTTAACGACACCTTATGGTCCGTGATCAAATCATGGCATAGTTAACACTCCTTAAACAGTTTGCCTATAATTTTTGAAAACTGTCCTTGTCCTGCGTATCCCGGGTAGCTTTCGCGTGTCTGACCGATTTAGAGAACTGGAAGTGCCGCTGATGCGGATGAAAGATGTAGTGCTGATGGCTACCGTGTCGACCTTCGAAAGCATGTCCCAGCCGGGGCGCCATGAGCTCAAGCAGTTTTCCGAACTTTTCGAACCGATCTTCAAGGCGTCCGGCATGGAAGCCCGCCGCAATGCCATCGCCGCACTGTCCCGCTGCCAGACGTTGCCCGACCAGATTGCCTGGTTCATCGCCACCCAGCCGATCGCCATGGCCGCGATCTTCGTGACGACCAGCCCTGCCCTGTCAGACACGATGCTGATCGAGCTCGCCCGGACCCAGGGGCCGGCCTATGCCCGCGCCGTTGCGGCCCGCGACAATCTTTCGGTCAAGGTGGTCGACGCCCTGGTGTCGATGCATACCGCACTCGAAAAACACCTCAGTGAAGACGCGATCGTGCCGCGCGATGCGGAAGCCGCGCTCTTCGGCGAACAGGGTTTCGTGATGACCCGCGAGGAGCAGGTCCGCCAGCAGCTCAAGTCGCTGGTCCAGCGCGACACGATCGCGCGCGCTGCCGAGACGCCTGACAATCTCGATGACATGAGCATCAACCTGCTCGTCCGCTTCGCCCGGCTCCGCGAGGCCCGCAATTTCTCGCATGCGCTGGCCGATGCGCTGGGATCGAGCCGCTGGCTCTCCGAGCGCATCATGCTCGACATTTCAGGCCAGCAGCTCGGCACGGCGCTGATGGCGCTCGGCGCCGAACCGGCCGACGGCCAGTTCATGCTCGCCCAGCTCTATCCGCATCTCGGCGAGGCAATCGACGGCAAGAGCCGTTCGCAGGTCTTGTGGGAGGGCCTCGATCCGGAGCGTTGCGACGAACGCATGCTCGCCTGGCTCCGCGCCGACGACGAGGCCGAAGGCCGTACGCCGATGGCGGAAGTCGCCAACGCCAATGACGAGTCCGAGCGGCAGGCCGTTGTGGATCGCCCGGTCTTTGGTCGGCGGAGAGCAGTGGGAACGCGGCGGTAAGTCTTCCAGCATCTTTCCGCGGCGTTCCCGAAATCGGCGACCGGAACCGTCTGCGCCGCTTACCGCCAAACACCTGCCCGGGCTCAACTCGGCTGATCCAGCGCCGAAGCGATGGACTTGAACCGCGTCAGGATATCCCCGGCATAGGGATTGCCGCGCAGGATCGCCTGGAACACTTCCGGCGCGTCGTGGCGGACCATGTCGATGGCGGACATCAGGCGCTCGAAACTCTGCGTGGTCATGCGCGTCGGCTTGAGATCCATCCTCACCAGCACGCTCGCCACCAGGTGCGTGATCCCCTGGACCTGCGCGATGTCCCGGTCGTGCTCCTCGGGTGTCGTCATGATGACATCGAGGCCGAGCTTGCGGCAGACGGCGGCAACCCGGAAGCGGCGGCCCCGGATCGGGCATATCGCGATCCGATGGCCATGGATGCCGTCGCGCGCGCTTTGCGGCCCGAACAGCGGATGGGTCGCGACAATCTCGACATCGGCCGGAAGCAGCTCCCGCATGATGCGGGCCGGCTCGATCTTGACGCTGCCGACATCCGCGACGATCGCTCCCGGCTTCAGGAGCGGCGCGAGGCGGCCTACCACATCGTGCATCTGGCCGACCGGGACGGCGAGAATAACGACGGGGCACGACGCAACGGTTTCGAACGGCACGACCGACACGCCGAGTGCGTTCGCCCGCGCCGTGTCCGCCTCGACATCGAAGGCCAGGATGCGGAAATGCCGGCACAGCTGCCGGGCCATCAATTGGCCGAAGGCGCCAAAGCCGATGATGCCGACAGGCGAATGCGCGGCTTGATCTGGATTGCTAGACATGACGTCCTCTCGAAGGCCACTCGGCCAGAGACGTCCGTCGCTTCAACCGCTGGCCAGGCAGCGGTTGAACAAAATGATGAACCCGCCGCTATGTGAGCAGCGCGTAATAGATCCCGGTGTTGATCGGTGCGTTCATCATCGGCTTGCAATACGGAACGGGTCGGCAAAAGTCAATCCGCCGGAGGCGGAAACAGCAAGTATTTCGGCGATAACGATCTTGGATGCCATTGCTTCATCTTGGTGTTGCCGACGCCTTGAAGAATAAACGCGGGCAACACCGACATCCGAATGCAACATCCAAATAAAAAAATCCGGGAATGGCGCAGGGGAGAGCCATTCCCGGACTGGGGGTCAGAAGACTGGAGGTCTTCAGAAAATCGATAAACGGCGTTCTTCTTCGGCTTCGCGGGCCTCGCGGGTCGCGGCAACGATCGATGATGTAAAGGTCGCCACGAACATGGCGGAGATCAGGGTGGCGAACAGGCCGAGCGCAAATGTCATTGTCTCATCCTCTCTTTATCGAGCGCCCTGGGCCTCTGGCCGGCGCTCTACTTTCCCTGTTGACGCTCACGATGCCCGCTTTATTCGGCTTCGCTCATCAACTTGCTGCTGATGTAACGAAGATCGCACCGATTTGTTTCACGCCGGTGTCGAAACAAGGTGAATTTTGTTTCACCAGCCCGGTTCGCGGGTGCGCGAAATATCCTGTTCCAGACCGCAACGGCCCGGTTGCGGGGCAACCGGGCCGTCGGCGGTCAGATCACCGCGATGTCGTTGAAGTCGAAGTCGGATTTGAGCAGGCCCTCGATGATGATCTTGTCGCCACCACCGAAGTTGATCACCGTGTCGCCGCTGTTCTGGGTGATGTTGAGGGCATCGAAGTCAGCCTGGGTCGTAACGCCGGCGATCGACACGAGATCGGTCATGTCCGCGAAATCGGTGATCCTGTCGACGCCGGCGCGGTTGAAGACGAAATAGTCCTGGCCGTTGCCGCCTTCCAGCGTGTCGTCGCCGCCGAAGCCGCGCAGGTAGTCGGTGCCGCCACCACCCTTCAGCACGTTGTTGCCTTCATTGCCGTAGAGGAAGTTGCCGGCGCCATTGCCGGTAGCGTTGATGTTCTTGTTGCCGAGCAGATGCAGCACCTCGACATTGGCCGCGAGCTTGTGCGACGCGGTCGCGAAGACCTCGTCGAAGCCGGTACCGGCGCCGGACTGCTCGATGATCTTGATCTTGGCCGCACCGACATAGAAGTCGTCATCGCCGTCGCCGCCTTCGACCCTGCCGTTGACCGTTCCCTTGCGAGTGTCGAGGATGTCCTCGCCTTCGCCCAGAAGGATGTCGCCGACGATCTTGCCGGTGTTCTTGATGATCAGCTCAGCCATGGCACTTTCGATCGCCGCGCCGTCGCTGCGCAGGATACCGTGATTGACGATGTTGGCGGTGCCGTTGCTATTGAGCAGGATCGCGTTGAGATCGCCTGAGATTTCCGCGCCCTTGGCGTTCTCGATGAGCGTCCCCGACGCGTCGAAGGAGATGCCGTAATCCCCACCGTCGATTTCGCCGTAATTGTAGATCTGCGAGCCTGAACCGTCATGCTCGATGCCGAAGAAGCCCCGGATCGTGCCGTAGTTTTCGACATCGCTCCAGATCGCGCCCTGCACGCCATAGTCGTCGCCTTCGACCAGCCCGCGATTGACGATATGCGCACCGGCCGCGGCGGAGAAGATGCCGCTCACGCCCTTGGCCGCGTCGATGTGGGAGTTCGCGCCGACATAGAGCTCGGAATTCGAGCCGTTGAGATAGACGCCATAGGCCATGCCCTTGACTTCGATATCGCCGAGCACCTTGATCGTGCTGCCGTCCTGGCCGCCTTCATAGATGCCGTGACCGTTGTTGACGGTGATCTTGGCGTCCTTGGTAAGCGTCCAGGTCTGGTTGGAGGCGTCGATCATCCATGTCGTGTTGCGATTGGTGTTCTGGGTAGGCATATACGGACTCTCCTTTTCCGGGCCGGCGCGTTGCCGTTGGCCGCCCGTAACGTGCATTCGCTGACTTCTGGCTTCGATACGAACCGTCTGCGATGGTTATTCCTATGAGGCGGTGGGGCTCTCACAGATGTCGCCGGCGTGACACAAGGTGTGGCAGTTCAGGCCTCGCGAGAGAGGTCGCCCCGGCAGAATGGTCCGCCCTGCCGGGGCGTCCGGCGCGCAATACGAAACGCCGCCGCCGGATGTGAATTGCTGTTTGCGCACCGGGAGTTGCGCGCTCGCAGCACCGACTGGAAGGACGAAAAACTGTATGCTTCATCGTCGGTTTCGTGGTTTTGACGTGGGGGCGCCGCGGTTTATTCCGGTACGTTTTCTTCATGTTACCGGCGGAACAGGGCACCCACAGAAACAAGCGTTTCGGCACGGCGAAGCCCGCGGGTCGCGGGCTTTGACCCGCGGCCCGCCGCCGATAGGGGCCGGAACCCCCGATCAGCCGAACAGGATATAGTTGGCGTTGAGGTCGCTCACGTCGGAATTGGCGAGAACGATCACGTCGTCGCCATAGGTGATCCAGAGGTCGTTGCCCTGCTGGGCGACGTGGTTGGCGACAAGGTCGGCAAAGTCGCTCGCGCCCTTGAGGCCGTCGAGATGGAGCCTGTCCGTGGCCCAGGCATAATCCGAGACGCATCCATGCCGGTGCCGCGCGCAAAGTGGAACTCGTCCGCACCGTTGCCGCCGATCAGCACGTCGTCGCCACGGCCGCCCTTGAGGACGTCGTTGCCTTCACCTCCGATCAATGTGTTGCGGCCGGCATTGCCGATCAGCGTGTTGGCGGCGTCGTTACCCATGCCGGTGAAATCGCCCTTGCCGATCAGGGTCAGGTCCTCGACATTGACGGAGAGCGACATGCTGAAAGCGGCCTTGACGAGGTCGTGCCCTTCATTGGGGCCATTGTTCTCGAAGATGTCGACGCCCGGTTTCCGCAGAATGTAAGTGTCGTTTCCCGCACTGCCTTCGACCTCGCCGGAAACGCTGCCCGAGAGAAGGACGAATGTGTCGTCGCCCGAGCCGAGCAGCACGTCGCCCTCGATGGTGCCGCTGTTGATGATCTTGTCGACGCCGGCGGTGCTGCGGATGGCAAAGCTCTCGCCGGAAATCGTGCCGCTGTTGCGGATCAGGCCGACGTCATCGATGGAGGTGCTGAGATAGACACCGGCATATTTTCCGCTGATCTCGCCCCTGTTGATGATCGTGCCGGACCCGAAGGTGCTTATGCCGTCGCCGCCGAGCCCGGCAATGCGGCCGTCATTGGTGAAGACATGGCCGTCGCCATGGGAATCGATGCCGTCCTGGGTGGCAATGATCTTGCCCGTCCTGCCGACGTCGACCGTCGTGGCTTGCGAGGCATCAGTCGTGTAGATACGGAGGCCGGTCTGCCCCTTGACCGTGCCCGCGATCTCATAGGCTACGTCGCGCAGGTCGTCGTTCGTGTAGAGCGCGCGGCTCGAAGTGCCGGCGTTGACGGTGTCGCCCTGCTCGAGCACGTAGGTCGTGTTGGATTTTTCGGCGATGTAGATTTCCAGGCGGTTGCCGATATTGACGGTCTTCATTTGTCTTGAGCCTCATGTCTGTCGAACTATGATGAGACCTGTCTAAGTGGCTGCTGTTTCAGCGAAATTCCGTGTTCTGGGTGCTTCTGTTTCATTTGTTTCAGAAAACGAAACCCCGGCGGGGAACGCCAGCCGCCGGGGTCCATACCGCGCCCGATCTCCACACAGGGCGCAGCGACAAATCGATCTCGCCTCAGATGAAGACGAAGTCGCCGCCCTGGAGTTCGGCCCTTGAAGTGTCGGACAGCACGATGACGTCCGTGCCATAGGTGATCCAGATGTCGCCATCGACCTCGGTGACGTGCCGGGCCATCATGTCGGCAAAGTCGACCGCGCCGCGAAGGCCATGAATATGGATTTCGTCGATTCCGGCTTCGAAGTCGAAGACGGTGTCGGTCCCGGTACCCCTTGTAAAGTGGAACGCGTCGGCATCGAAGGCGCCCGACAGGATGTCATCGCCCCGTCCGCCGCTGATCACGTCTTCGCCAAAGCCGCCATAGAGAACATTGTCGCCAACATTTCCGAAGAGCTGGTTGTCGTCCCCGTTGCCTGAACCGGTCAGGTCGCCCTTGCCGATGAGGCGAAGGACCTCGATATTGCTGGCGAGGCCGTGGTCCACCGAAGATCGCACTGTATCCCAGCCCTGGCCGTTCTCTTCCATGACCTGCACGCCGGTGCGGCCAAGGGTATAGCTGTCGTTGCCGAAGCCGCCGCGCACCTTTCCCACGATATCGCCAGCGGCCGTCATCGCGAAGCTGTCATCGCCGGCCCCGAGCAGGACGTCGCCGAGCAGATGTCCTGAATTGACAATCCGATCGCCGAACTCCCCGCCCCGAAAGGCTGTCGAAGTGCCTTCGATCGTGCCGGCATTGCGCAGGATGACGCCACGGCCATCGACGCCGACGCAATCGACGCCGATGCTGCCTGAGATGACGCCGCTGTTGACGATGGTCTGCTGGCCGTAGACGAGAATGCCCGATGTGCCACCGGAGATCTCGCCGGCATTGCGGATGAGATGGTCGCCTGTATAGGCCAACAGGCCGGTATTGGTGGAGGACAAGCGGCCCTCCTTGCTGATCGTAAGATCGACGGCGGCAGCGCTTCCGCCATTCGCGCCGAGCCTCATCGCCGCGAGCGTCGCGCTGACGTCGCCATCGATTTCGATCTCCCGACCTTTCGCCACGCCGGCCGCCTCGATGCCGAAATTGCCGGTCGAGATCGTCTCGCCTGCCGCCATCTGATAGCTGGTCCCGGCCTTCGCCGCCGAGAAAGTCTCTGTTCCGCTCTTGATCTTCACGATCGCCATGTTCCTAGCCTCCGAATTCTGGTTGGAGCCAGGAATATGTTCAGACTGTTTCTCTCATCGGCTAAGTCGGCAAGATAATTGTTTCATTTGTTTCAAAAAAAGACCCCGGCGGGAGACGCTCCCGCCGGGGTTAAGGACCGCCCCGAAGGGACATTTGGCGGTCGCATGGATTTGGCCATGATCAAAAAACGAAGTCGCCCGCCAGGAGTTCGCCGGATGCGGTGTCCTTCAGGATGACGATATCAGCGCCGTAAGTGATCCAGAGGTCCGCGCCCTTCTCGTCGATGTGATTGGCGACCATGTCGGTGAAGTCTGTCGCACCCTTGAGGCCGCCGATCTGGATCTCGTCGATGCCAACCTCGAAATCCATGACAGTGTCTTTGCCCGAGCCCTTCTGGAAATTGAAGGTATCTGTGCCCATGCCGCCAAAGAGCCGGTCCTGGCCGGCGAAGCCGATGAGGAAATCGGAGCTGCCCTCGCCGCGCAGCACGTTCTTACCGGCATTGCCCTGCAGGTGGTTCATTTGATCATTGCCGGTGCCGTCGATGTCGGCCTTGCCGATCAGATTGAGCTGTTCGATATTGTCGGAGAGAATGAAAGACACGCTGGACTTCACGAAATCGAATCCCTGGGCGAAGTTCTCCACCAGCGTGGCACCCTTCGCGTGGATGACGTAGCGGTCGTCTCCCGTATTGCCCTCGATCTCGCCCACAATCTTGCCGGCGTTGAAGACGAATGTATCATCTTCGCCGCCGAGCACGACATCGCCCTTCAGCGTGCCGCTATTGACGATACGATCCTCGCCCGCGCTGCCTCTGATCGCTGCGGTGTTGCCGTCGATGATACCGGAGTTCCTGACAGTGCCGGCGCCGCTTTCCGTCGCGTTGAGGGCAATGCCGTATTGCCCTCCGGAGACGCTTCCGGAATTGATGATGCGCTGCGGTCCGGTGACGACCATGCCGGCGGCGCTCGCGCTGATTTCGCCGGTATTTTCAATGACGCCATCGGCGCCGACCGAACGGATGCCGTCGGCGCCGAAGATCTTGCCGGCATTCTCGATGCGATGGCCGGAGGCGGCGATATCGATCGCCCGCGTTTCGGAGTCGATCCTGCCGGTGCTGGCGATCTTTACGACCAGGTTCTCGGCATAGCTCATGGAGTCGCCGAAGGTTATGCCCGACTCAATGCTCTTGATGGTGCCGCGGATATCGAGGATCACATCCGCCAGCCCCGAGGTCTGGTAGATGCCTGATGTGTCCACGTTGACGAGCTTGCCCTTCCCGAGCAGATAGGTGGAATTTTCCAGGCCGGGATAGAAGGTCGTGGTGCGGTTTCCGATGTTGTAGGTCGCCATGGGTCTGAGCCTCGTGTTCTGTTGATGCCGTCACTCTCGGATCTGAACGCTTCAGGGCGCGGCCGACTTCGCGAGATTCTTGTTTCAATTGTTTCAGACACTTGGGAAAAAGAGGCCCGGCGGGGAGGCTCTCCCACCGGGCCATGTGCCGGTCCATGGAACGAGGGGGACCGGTGCGAAGGGTATGGATCTGTCCGAAGACTCGAAAGCCTGGGAACACCGGACCGCGTGGTAGTGCGGCCGTCGATCCATGAGGGAGACAATCCACCCTGCTCGTTTCAGAAACATTCCGCGGCGCGTGGCGAATTGTTTCAGTTGTTTCGACGGGACTTCAGATTGTCAGAGCCAGCCGGTCGCGAGCGCCTGCGCCCAGTCGCGCCGGCCATTCGATGCCGCAAGCTGCGACATTGACTTGTGGTCGTAGGCGACCTGGCGGAAGGCCGGCAGCCAGCTGTCGCCGCGCTTCTCAAGGACGGCATAGGCGGCAAAGGGCGTGCCGGCTTCGACGCGGTGGTAGAAGGGCGTGACATCGTCATAGGCCGGGCAGCCGACGCTGCCGGGATTGACGATCAACCTGCCGTCGGAGAGCGCTACCGCACGCGGCAGGTGCGAATGGCCGCACAATATGAGTGACTGGTCGATGCCTTGGGCCAGAGCCTCGATCTCAGCGCGCGGCTTCAGATGGACATGGCCACCCGGCGACACGCCTTCCATCCAGTAGCGGTTGTCGTCACTGGGCGTCGCATGGCAAAGGAAGATGTCGTCGCGCCAGACCCGCGTCGGCGGCAGGCTGCGGAGCCAGGCGAGATGGTCGGACGTGAGTTGGGCGAAGGCATCGGCCTCCCATTCATGCATCGCGCCGGCTTCGAGTTCGATGAGATACCGATCGTGATTGCCCAGCACCGAGGGCAGGTCGATGGCCATGAGCATGTCGGCCGTGCGGCCGGCCTCGAGCGGGCCGCTCAGGTGATCGCCGAGATTGACGATATCGGTTATGCCCTGCGCCCGGATATCCGAGAGAACCGCTTCAAGCGCGAGCGCATTGCCATGAATGTCGGCGATGGCGGCAAACCGCATCAGCTGCCGCGATAGGTCGAGTAACCGAAAGGCGAGATCAACAGCGGCACATGATAATGCGCCTGTGTATCGGCCACCCCGAAGCGGATCGGCACGATATCCAGGAAAGGCGGGTCGGAGAGCTTGTGGCCGTGGAAGCGGAAATAGGGGCCGACATGGAAGACGAGTTCATAGAGGCCCTTGCGCAGCGTCTCGGCATCGAGGATCGGCCCGCCATCGACCCGGCCATCGGCATTGGTATGAACGGTCCGGAGATATTCGCGCACTTCGTCATTGATGCGGAAGACATCAATCATGATGCGGCTGGCCGGCTGGCCGAGTGCCGTGTCGAGAACATGGGTGGTCAGGCCGCTCACAAGGAAATCTCCGCAACGATAAAGGGCTCTTGGTAAAAGTATTCTTCCAGATTGTTGCCCGGACCGCTACGATCCACAACGAGAAAGTCACTGATTTTTCCAAGCGCCATAAGGGGATGGTGCCAGATGTTCGCGCGGTAATTGATCCCCTGCCTGCCCGTTGCCATGAAGACGTGCGGCACACCCGGACGCCCCCCTTCATCGTCGGCGACAATGACCAGCCAGGGACGGTCCTGAAGCGGATGAAAACTCTGGCTGCCGAGGGGATGCCGCTCCATCATGTCGACGCGATAGGGCATCTGGCGCGGCTGGCCGCGGAACAGGCTGATGATCAGTTCGGCCCCCTCGCCCCGCGCCTCGGGATGGACGAGCGCGTGATAGCGCTCGGTGGTGCCGCCATTGATAAGGCGCATCGTCGCCGGGTCGGCTTCGACGACATCGCCGAAGGGAGCGAAGGCGGCCTTGGTGAGGGGCTGGATGGTGAGGGTCTTGGATGCCATGGAAGATGCCTTGCATGCGGGATCACCCCTGCCTAGCGGGTTTTGCCTGACCTGTCAGCCTTGACATTGCACACAGAAAATCTCATATGATACGAATAGTCGTATCACGGACTTGCACCATGAGCATAAGACCGGCAGTTCAACCTTCCCCCGCCGCGGAAACGCCTGCCATCGTCAAGGCGGTGACCCGCGCGGCCGACTTCTGGGAGCTGCGCAATGCCGATGCGGCCGCGCTGTTCGACGTGCCGCTCGCGACCTGGAACCGGATGAAGGCAGGCCAGTTCCGCGGCACGCTCGACCGCGACAAGCTGATGCGCGCGAGCCTGATCGTCGGCATCTTCAAAGGCCTCAGACTGCTGTTCAACGGCCCGCTCGAACATGGCTGGCCGAAGGCCGTGAATGCCGGGCCGCTCTACCAGGGCCGGAGCCCGGTCGCCTTCATGATCGAGGGCGGCATACCGGCGATGATGCGGGTGCGCGACCATGTCGACGCGCTCCGGGGTGGCCAGTGATCCAGCCTGTGATCACTGACATTGCCGATCCCGCGACCGTGCGGCTGATCTCGACCGCCTATATTGACGAGCCCGCGCTCGCGCCGCTCTGCGACACCGAAGACGAGCTCAGCATCCTCGAGCGCCTCGAAGGCATGAGCTCGGCCCGCCTCGCCCCGGCGCGCATGCCCTCCGGCGTCGATCCTGCGGAACTGCTGACCCCGGCCGCCGGCTTCGGCTACAGCTATGTCAATGCCGCCTTCTGCTATGTGAAGCCGGAGGGCAACCGCTTCAACGACGGCACGCGCGGCGCCTGGTATGCGGGAATCGGCGACGGCGCCACGCTGACGGCGCAGGCCGAGGTGGTGTTCCACCTCACCCGCGAGCTCGACCATGTCGGCATCTACGACAATGTCACCGCCTATCGCGAGCTGCTGTCAGGCATTATCGGCCCGTTCCATGACCTCGGCGGGATGAAGGACGAGCCGGCGCTCTCGCCCGACATCGCCACCGCCTATCCGGCCGGCCAGAGGCTCGCCAGAAAGATCCTGGCGGAGGGCGGCAATGGCATAGTCTATCCCTCGGCGCGACGGGCCGGCGGCCGCTGCCTCGCGGCCTTCCGGCCGCATCTCATCCAGAATGTCAGGCATGGCGACACCATCGCCTTTCAATGGAAAGGGGCGCGCGAGCCGACGGCAATAGCGAATGCCATATAGTAAAGAGCCCTGGCGCCGCTCAGCCGCCCGAAAAATCCATCGCCTCCAACCTCAGCCGGGCGATCTTCTCGACCTCGTGGCAGGCCGCGTCGAACTCTTCCTGGCGCGCGTGGTGGATGCGGTTTTCGAAGGCGTGCAGGATCTCGTCCTTGGTCAGGCCCTTGACCGCGATGATGAAGGGAAAGCCGAAGCGCGCCTGGTAGCGGGTGTTGAGATCGGTGAAGCGGGCAAATTCGCTAGCGCTCAGCCGGTCGAGCCCGGCGCCCGCCTGCTCCCTGCGGCTGTCGTCGGTGAGTTCACCGGCAACGGCGAGCCGGCCGGCGAGATCGGGATGGGCCTTGAGCACGCCGAGCCGTTCTGTCTCCTCGGCCGCCCGGAACTGCGCCACCAGCACTTCATGCAGCGCCGCAGCATCGAGCGGCGCTGGCACCGCGCCGCGATCGAAGGCCCGCTCGGCGATCCAGGCGGAATGCTCGAAGATGCCGCCGAACCGCGCCACGAAATCCGCTCTCTCCATCCTGGCCTCCGAGGCAAATGCGAAGCGCCGAAGCAGGCGCCCCCGCGATGGTCTAGCGCCGCGCCGGGCAGAAGTCGAGGATACCGGGCCGGGCAACGCGTGCCGGGCGCGGATTCCTTTCGTCAAACAGGGTTAACCGACCTCTCCGCGAATGCAGCAATTCAACTGCAAGATTCAGGGACAGTCCGGTTACACTTCATTAAGACAGATGACTGCATTCTTGATAGCAAGGGCGGCAATCCGGCGCGAATGCCCCGCCCCACCGGACGAGGCCGGATCAAGCCTCCACGTTACGACAAGCAGGCACGCCATCCAAAGTTGTCTGGACCAGAAAATCAGCACGATCTCCCGGCCCCCACGTGGGGCCGTTTTCTCTTGTCCCCGGATGGGGCGAGTGAGAATGGTTCCCGCCCGACAAACCAAATCGAATTCCGCGCACGGGGCATCCGGAAAGCCTGCAATCCATCTGGGCCAGCGCAACTGATTCGCCTCAAGTTGCGTAATCAGCGCGTTACCATCCCTCGTCGAAACAGCAAGTGCCATCGACGCAAGGGGACTTGATGTCGACGAGATGTTCTGTTGGCGCATAATGAGTCGTGGGAGGCTGGCTGCGCCTCGTCCGGAACGACTCACTTGACGCCGCCTGACATGCCTTCCGAAACCGCCGGAAGCCCATTTTGCGGCTCAGAACCGCCGCGGCGGCGACAATCTCATACGAAGATGACCCGGCATCCGTCGGCTCGCTCTCAAACCATTGCAAAAAAACCACAATGCGGAAATGCATCTCGTCCGGACCAATTAAACTGGTACAGATAAAGACTTGACGAATAAAGGGAGACCTGCAAAAACCGTCCGTGACTCAAAGGGGGAATGCCTCTTCGGTTGAGCGTATAAACCAGCCCGCCCCTAGGTGACGGGGGTCGGGAGGCAACGTGGAGATTCACAATATGGCCAAGAAAATCAAGCTGAACGATAAAGATAACGACTGGTCGGGCTCTGGCAAGCCAGAAATCGTGTTCGGCAACGGCGGCGACGACAGCCTTAGCGGCGGTGGTGGCAATGACAGGCTCAACGGCGGCGACGGCAACGACATCCTTCGCGGCGGTGCCGGTGACGACAAACTCATCGGCGGCGAAGGCGACGACACCATGCTGGGTGGCTCGGGCGACGACACCATCACAACCGGCAACGGCAACGACACCGTCGATGGCGGCACCGGAGACGATCTCGTGAAGTTCGCGGGTAACCTCGCGGATGCCGCAGTTGAAATGGATGGCGACTACTATTCCATCACGCTGGGCGGAGTGACCACCAAGGTTAAGAATACCGAGTTGTTCCAGTTCGCCGATGGAACGGTCGGCACCGACAAACTTGACGAGATTATCACCGGCAGCACCGGCCAGACGTTTGTTCTCACCACTGGCGCGGACTCCGGAGCCTTGTTCACTGGTGGCACGGGCGACGACACGTTCCTCGCGAGCGATACGACGGGTCCCACTTGGACCGTCGGCGATGGATTGAACGGCGGCAGCGGTGACGACACGCTTAAGATTACTACTGCATCGGCGATCACCGGCACTCCGGTGGGAGCAACCCTAACTAGCATCGAAAATGTCGAAGTTATTGGCGGTCTAGCGGTCACGCTCGATACCTCAGCATTTGCAGATGTGACTTCGCTGAAGGTCACCAATGCTAACGCGCAGACGCTGACTGCTGGCGCCGGCCAAGCAGTAACCTCCATTGTCACCGCTCAGGCAGCAAATGCCGTTGTGATCAACGGCGGCAGCACCGTAGATGTGACCTCCACCGGCGTTACCACTGGTACGATCACGGTTGGCGGGACCACGGCACCGGCTGGTGCAGTCACTGTCAACGCGACTGGCGCCACCACTGCCAATACGGCGATGGGTGCAATTGCTGTCACTGGTGGGACAACGGTTAGCGTAACGGTGTCCGACGTGGTGTCCGCCACTGCGGCCGACAGCGAAACGCTGTCTGCTGTAACCGTAACCGGTTCGGCTACGACGACTGCTGTTACTGTTAATCAGTCGGCCGCTGTCACGAGCGCAACTACTGGTGACATTGTCAACGGCACTGTCGTGATCAATGACAAGAATGTTGCTTCGCTGACGGCAGCTGGCACGATCACAACGGCTACTCTTGGCAGCTTTGGCGCCGGTTCGACTATCAACTCTGGCGCGTTGAGCACTGTGAACCTCTCGGGTACCGGTGTTGACCTCACTGTAACTGCCGGCGCTCTGACGACTCCGACAGTCAGTGCACTTGCGCTGAACACGAATGGCCTCACCACGACCGGCGCGTTGACGTTCGACAGTGATTACTCAACGCTGAACGTAACCAACTCTACGGCAGCGTCGACGATCGCGAGCTTGGTTGCTAGCGGTGCCAAGACGATCAACGTCGCTGGTGATGCTGCGATCGCGTTCACCGCGAACACCACTGCTGCGGTTGAGACAATCACGGTCACCAATACAGGCGGCGCGTCGTTTGGCACGGCTCTGGGAACTGGCGTGACCTTCACCGGTGGTGCAGGTGCGGACTCGATCATCCTGTCGAACTCCTTCACCAAGACGATCACCATGGGTGACGGCAACGACAGCGTGACATATGGTGGCGCTGCAGGTGTCGGCGGTTCCGTGGATGCTGGTGCTGGCACAGACACCATCAAGCTGACGGCCGCCCAGGCGGACGCTGCTGACGCAAGTGCTGTTTTCAACACGACCTTCAAGAACTTCGAGAAGGCCGACATCACTGGTGCTGGCGCTAACGTGACGGTCAATCTCGCTGGCATCAATGCGGTGAACAGTGTTGTTGCTCGTGGCATCACCGCTGGCTTCGCTCTGACGCTTGATGGCTTTGCGAGCGGCGGTACCCTGACCTTGGACAGTGCGTCGTCTGCTACAAGCGGCTACGTTGCCAACGTCACGAACGCTATCTTGAACGCAGCAGACACCTTCAATGTGGCTCTGAGCAACAGCACTGCAGCGGGCATCGAGTATGGTGTGGTTACGGTCGCTGGTGTCGAAACGATCAACATCGCACTGACCGACGCAGGCACGGGCACAAGCACTGCCGCAACAGTTGATACTGCAACGCTGGCTGCTACCAGCGCGACGAGTGTCATTGTGACGGGTAACAACGGCTTGACCCTCACCAACACCGGCAATACTGCCATTACCAAGTTCGACGCTTCTGGCGTTGTTGGTAACGGCATTGATGACACGGCGGCAAACCTCGCTGTGACCTTCGTCTCTGCGAACGTCACGGCTGCGGCTACAGTGACCATCACGGGTGGTGCGGGTAACGACGTGCTCACGGGTGCTGCTGCTAAGGACACTATCAGCGGCGGCGTTGGCAACGACACGATCGCTGGCGGCACGGGCACTGACACCCTTACGGGTGGCTCGGGACGCGATCTGTTCCTAACGGCGGATGGCGACTCGTCGACTGCTGCTGCGGACACCGTGTCCGACTTCGGTATCACCACGGCTGCGATCACAGCTGTCGACCTTGACACGGCAGCGGAGTTCTTCGCCTCCAGCGCCGGCGGTGCTGGCGCAGACATCCTTGATCTGGATTTGACTGCCGCGGTGCTGGTGGAAGCAAATGGTACAGCTGCCGGCGTATCGGTTGGTACGACATATACTGTCACGAACGGTATCCTCACCCTGTCGGGTGCCGGTGCTTCGGCTGTGGACACGCTGGGTGAGTGGATCCTTGAAGCTCAGGCGGTTGCTGCGACCGACGGCGACGTCCTCGCCTTCGAGTTTGGTGGTGACACTTACGTCTTCGCTCAAGATGGTGCCAACGATGTCCTCCTTAATCTTGACAACGTCACTGGCGTCTCCAGCCTCGTTGAGGTCAGCGCAGCGACGACAGCGGCTCTTGGTACGCTTCTTATCGCTGACTTCTAATAGATCGGCCTGCCGGCCTATTTGTTAGGATCAGTGTAAGACAAGTAACCCCGGCGCGGTAAACCGCGCCGGGGCTTTTTCTTGTATCGACATATGGACGTTTCGCATCCACAGACCAGACATCCATTAAGGCGTCACTCGTCGTTCCATTCTTTCGCGCTATCTGCTAGGCGTTGACTAACTTTCGCGAAATAGGACGTGCATATTCATGAGCGACTGGAGCGCCGGCTACGTAGCCGATATCGGCTACACCTTTGGCTACTATCAGGAACTGAACCCGCAAAGGATCAAACTGGCCTTCCTCAATGCCGGCCTTGCCGTCCCCGACACCGGCACCGCCTGCGAACTCGGCTTCGGCCAGGGCATGTCGGCCAATCTCCATGCTGCGGCCTCGGTCACCGAATGGCACGGCACCGATTTCAATCCCTCACAGGCAGCCTTTGCCCGCGAACTGGCCGGCGTTGCCGGCGCCGGGGCGAAGCTGCATGACGAGGCCTTTGCCGATTTCGCCCGTCGTCCGGATCTGCCCGATTTCGACTTCATCGGCCTGCACGGCATCTGGAGCTGGATCTCCGACGAGAACCGCGCCGTGATCGTCGATTTCATCCGCCGCAAGCTCAAGGTCGGCGGCGTGCTCTATATCAGCTACAATACGCTGCCCGGCTGGGCCGCCTTCGCCCCGATTCGCCATCTGATGACAGAGCATGCCGACGTGCTCGGTTCGGAGGGGCGCGGCATTGTCAGCCGCATCGACGGCGCGATCGATTTCGCCGAGAGGCTGCTTGCCACCAATCCGCTCTTCCTTCGCGCCAATCCGCAGCTCAAGGAGCGGCTGGAAAGGCTCAAGGGGCAGAACCGCCACTATCTCGCGCATG
Source organism: Rhizobium sp. SRI_017 (assembly GCF_057586295.1). Lineage (NCBI taxonomy): Bacteria > Pseudomonadati > Pseudomonadota > Alphaproteobacteria > Hyphomicrobiales > Rhizobiaceae > Rhizobium > Rhizobium sp. SRI_017. The sequence continues at coordinate 169,865 of NZ_JBYCZP010000009.1, forward strand.
AATACTTCAACCGCGACTGGCACCCGATGCATTTTGCCACCATGGCCGACTGGCTGGAACCCGCCAAGCTGCAATTTGCCTGCTCGGCCCATAATCTCGACCATGTCGACCTCATCAACCTGACGTCAGAGCAGATCGCCTTCCTGAAGGAGATTCCCGACTCGATGTTCCGCGAGAGCACACGGGACTTCATGGTCAACCAGCAGTTCCGCCGCGACTACTGGGTCAAGGGCCTCAGGCGTCTCACCGCTTTCGAACAGGCCGAGGAACTCCGCAGGCAGCGTTTCGTGCTGACCGGCCACCGGCCGGACGTGTCGCTCAAGGTCACCGGCGCCCTCGGCGAGGCGACGATGAGCGAACCGGTCTACGCGCCGATCCTCGACGCACTCGCCGACCACAAGCCGCGGTCGATCGGCCAGATCGAACAGGCCGTGAAAGGCCAGAATATCCAGTTCAGCCAGGTGCTGCAGGCGCTGCTGATCCTGTCGGGACAAGGCTCGCTCGCAGCCGTGCAGGACGACGCCGCGACCGCCAAGGCACGCAAGCCCGCCGAGAGGCTCAACACCCATCTCAAGGCCAAGGCCCGCGGCAACGGCGACATTTCCTTTCTCGCAAGCCCCGTCACCGGCGGCGGCGTCACTGTGGGTCGCTTCCAGCAGCTCTTCCTGCTGGCGGCGGACAACGGCCGCAAGCAGCCGGCCGAATGGGCGGAATTCGCCTGGCAGCTGCTGGCCGCCCAAGGCCAGAAGTTGCTCAAGGAGGGCAAGCCGATCGAGAGCGCCGAGGACAATCTCGCCGAGCTCACCGCCCAAGCCAAGACCTTCGCCGAGAAGCAGTTGCCGGTGCTGAAGGCGCTGGGCGTCGCGTGAGGCGTCGGCTCACGTGCCGTCGTCGATTTGGATGCCCGCCCGGTCGGCAAATCGCACGCCTTCGAGCAGCAGGGTCGAACCATCCGAGAAGGCGAACATCGCCTCCTTGCCGGATTTGACGATCTCGTAATCCATGCCGGCGATGAAGATCGTGTCGAAATTCACGGCGTCGCCGATTTCAAAATCGGTGATGACGTCGTCGCCGGACTGGCCGCCGTAGAATTCGAAACGATCGTTGCCGCTGCCGCCGCTCATCAGATCGTCGCCGGAATTGCCGCAGACCGCGTCGTTGCCGCCCTTGCCGCGGATCGTATCGTTGCCGGCCTCGGCGATCAGATATTCGCCGGACGACGAGCCGATCATCCTGTCGGCATCATCCTGCAGGACGGCGAGCATGTCGCTGACCTCGATCTGCAGCTCGGCCATCAGGGCGGACACCTTCCTGTTGAAGTCGCTGATCGTGGCGAGCTTGTCGCCGCCATCGTCGCGAAAGACGATTTTCGTGGCGATGCCGCCGGTCAGTTCGTCTCCGGCATAAGTGAAGCCGGTGCCGAAGAAATCGATGCTGAACTGGTTCGTCGCGCTGACCAGGGTCGCACTGGTTTTGGTATGGCCATCGGCGAGCGCCAAAGCGGGGTCGGGACTGTAGTTGGCGCCGATTTCAAATTCATGGTTTGCCCCCATATTGGCGGCATACTTTACCTTGGCCATGCTGCCTCCCCCGACCGAGCCGGCGCTGCCGGTGATCAAAACCGCTGTCAATGGATGAATAATGGGTTGGCCGACGGCGCATTCGGGCGCAAATTACTTGGCAAACCGCCCTGGAGTTCGTCGGATATACAGCAGAAACGGTAGCCACGTTTTCTCGAAGCGTCAACGGACTGCAAGGATGAGCCGCCAAATCTTCGCTGCGACCTTGTATGTTTCGATCTCTTCTGTCGGCTGGCGCCCATCTCAACCCGGCCTGTGATGCTCATGCCAGTGTCGGGCAATGTCGATCCGCTTCGGCACCCACACATCGTCGTGCTTCAGCACATGTTCGACGAACCGCCTCAGCCCCGCCACCCGGCCCGGGCGACCGACGAGGCGGCAGTGGAGGCCGACGGACATCATCTTCGGCGAGCCTTCCCTCCCCTCTTCATAGAGCGTGTCGAAGGCATCCTTGAGATAGGTGAAGAACTGGTCGCCGGAATTGAAACCCTGCGGCGTGGCAAAGCGCATGTCGTTGGTGTCGAGCGTATAGGGAATGATCAGGAACGGCTTGCCGTGGAGACCGGGCACCCAGAAGGGCAGGTCGTCGGAATAGTTGTCGGAGGAATAGAGGAAACCGCCCTCCTCCATTACCAGCCTGAGCGTGTTGTCGGAGGGTTTGCCCTGATACATGCCGAGCGGCCGTGTCCCGGCGACCTCGGTGTGGAGCCGCACGGCTTCCAGGATGTGCTGGCGCTCGAGCGCTTCCGGATAGTCCTTGTATTCGTGCCAGCGGTAGCCGTGGCTGGCGATTTCCCAGCCGGCCTCGTTCATGGCGGCGACGGCGTCGGGGTTGCGCGCCATGGCCAGCGTCACGCCATAGACGGTCACCGGCACGTCGAGATCAGTGAACAGGCGATGGAGCCGCCAGAAGCCGGCGCGCGAGCCATATTCGTAGATGCTCTCCATGTTGAGATTGCGCTGGCCGGGCCATGCGCTGGCGCCGACGATCTCCGACAGCAGGTTCTCCGAGGCCGGGTCGCCATCGAGAATGCAGCTCTCGCCGCCCTCCTCGTAATTCAGCACGAACTGCACCGCGACCTTGGCTCCGCCGGGCCATTTCGGATCGGGAATGTTGCGGCCATAGCCCACCAGATCACGGGAGGTCTTGATGTCGAGCATGCGGGTCACCTTCAGTCTTTGCGATGAAAGAAAGCTAGAGCCGGGTGTGCGGTTTGTCGAGAGCGTCTGCCGACAACCCCTGGCATGCAGGCGCACGGCGCAATGTCTGCTAATATACCCCCCTCAGCGAGCGGGGAGTGCGTATCATGCCAGACACCTCCATTCAGGCTGCGGCGGGAGACGGCTCCGTTCGCTATTTCCTTCTCATCGACGGCCTTGACGGCGGATCAACCGCCAGGGGTTTTGAATCCGCCTTCGATATTTCCGCGGCCTTGCTCGACATCACCAATGCGAGCGGGCTGAAGACCGTTTTCGGGGATCTCGAGCTCAGCCTCACATCCGGCTCCAACACCGACGAGTTGATGCGTCTCCTGGCGACCGGCCAGCATATCGCCAAGACCCAGCTGGTCGAGGCGCGGCAGAACGCCAGCGGTGACTGGGTCGCGGTGAACGACTATCGCTTCGGCGATGTCCAGCTTTCCGCCCTCGGCTTCAATGAGACCGGCCATACTTCGCTGTCGCTCGCCTATGGCAAATTCCAGCAGTCCGTCGGCGGCGAGACCTTCGGCTGGGATATCGGCTCCAATGCAGGCCTCGGTACGCCGATCGATGCGGCGGATACGGCGACCGAAAATCCTGCCAGGCAAACTGCCGATGTCGCCTGGTTTCTCACGATCGAGGGGCTCGATGGCGGCGGGCCGGCCGGCGCCTTCCGCATCTCAGGCTTCGATTTCGACATCGCGCAGACAGTGACCTCGGGCGGCGGCGGTGGGGGCAGCGGCAAGGCGAGCTTCGATCCGCTTTCCGTGCGGCTCGAGCTGGGCAGCGCCTCGGAGGACGTGCTGGAATTGCTGGCTTCGGGCAAGATCCTGAAGGCCGCCCAACTTGTCGGCCGCACGGATGGCGGCGGCGGCGAGGCCGCCTATGACCTCCGGTTCAGTGAGGTGACCTTCACCGCGGCCAATCTCGACAGCAAGGCGAAGGACGAAATCGGGCTTGCCTTCAATGCCTTTTCGCTCACCACGCTCGACAAGGCGGGCGCGGAGGAAACATTTTCCTTCAATCTGAACACCAACACATCGGGCTCGACAGCACTTGCGGCCCCGGTCGTATCATCCGAGGACACGCTGAATAGCGGCAAGGCCTCCTGGCAAATGGTGATCGATGGACTCAATGGCGGCGGCAAGGCGGACGGCCTCGCCGGTGCCTTCGGCATTGTCGATTTCTCCTTTGGCGGCAGCAACGCCGCCGTCTCCGGCGGTGGTGGCGGAGGCGGCGCGGGCAAGGTCGATTTCGACGCGCTGAGCGTCACCTTCGCAGCCGGCTCGGCGCTCGACGAACTGATCGAACTGCTGGCCACGGGAACGCATCTCGCGCGCGGCGTGCAGATTGCCGGAGACGTCTTGGCCGTCGGCAAGACCATCGACAACGCCTATGATCTCCGCCTCAACGACGCCCTGGTGACCAGCATCACCCAACTCGCCAACGGCAATGTCACCGCGACCTTCGATTTCGCCCGCTATTCGCTGACCACGGAAAACGAGAGCGGCGCGCGCGAGACCTCGGGCTGGGACGTCAACACCAACACCAGGCTGACGACGGAGCTGACGGCGGCTGTGGGCTCCGAGGAAGCCTTTTCCGACGGTCCGGACAGGAACAGCGACTACTATCTCATCGTCGAGGGGCTGGATGGCGGCGCCGATGCCAAGGGACGGGCGCTGGCCTTTGCCGTGTCGTCCTTCACCTTCGACGCGCTCGCCGCTTCGAGCGGCGCGGGCGGTGGCGCAGGCTCCGGCAAGGCAGAATTCACGCCGCTGTCCGTCAAAGTCGATCTCGGCTCGGCGGCGGCGCGGCTGCTGGAACGCTGGGCGGGCTCCAATGCGGGCGGATTCTCCGTCCAGCTCGTGGGAACCGATCCGTCGCACAAGGGAAGCCCTGTCATCTACGACCTCAGGCTGGGCGGCGCATCGGTCGCCAGTCTCGGGCAGAACGGCTACGGGCTCGACCTCGTGCGCTTCGACTACAGCCGTTTCTCGATCGCGACCGGCCAGGATAACGATCGCGAAGCCTTCGGCTTCGATCTCGGCAACAATTCAGAGATCGGCGAACTCGCTGCCGCCAACGCTGCGGACCAGGCAGCCCGGGCGGGGCACGACCTGGATTACCGGCTGACAATCGACGGCATCGATGGCGGCGGGCCGAAAGGCGCATTCACGATCGATAATTTCTCCTTCGATGTCAGCCGCGGCGATGCAGGAGAACAAGCCTCGCTCTCCGTCAGCCTCGATATCGGCAGTGCTGCAGACGAGTTGCTGAAGCTCGTCGCCAAGGGCACGTATGTTCCGCTGGGCCGCCTGATCGGCAACGAAACGGGCAAGGACGGCATGGCTACGGCCTATGATCTGCGCCTCGGCGATCTGATCGTGACGGGCCTTGAACAGAATGCCCAAGGCAAGGACGTGCTGTCACTCGGCTATGACAGCTTCTCGCTGTCGACGAAGGATGACAAGGGCAAGGTGACGACCGAGGGCTTCGATTTCAGCAGCAATACCGATCCCGGGCTGCTGCTGCCGGCCAAGTCGATAAACGAGGATGGGGTCGGTGGCACGGACATGAATTATTGGCTGACCATCGACGGGCTCAACAGTGGCGGCAAGGCGAAGGGCCACGAGGGCGCCTTCGTGCTTGATGGTTTTGATCTCGACATCGCCAACCTGACATCGACTGCTGGCGGCGGAAGTGGCTCCGGCAAGACTGTGTTTGATCCGCTGACCGTGCTGCTCGACGCCGGCGTGGCGGCCGATGAACTGCTCGACCTGATCGCCAAGGGCAAATTCGTCGAGTCGATCTCGATCGTCGGCGAAGCGGCCAAGGGCGCCAGCAAGGGTGAAAAGTTCCTCGAGATCAAGCTTGAGACGGTGGTGATCTCGCAGTTCCGCCAGGAGGGTGGCGAGGAGGACGGGCTCGCGCTTTCCTATGACGCGATCTCATTCACATCCTGGAATGACAAGGGCAAGTCGGAGACCTATGGCTTCAACATTTCCGGTGTCATGGATCTCGACCATGAGATTCCGGCGCCTGTCGCCGGTGAGCTCTAGCTGCCGTCTGCCTCGATCGGCCAACCGAGCTCGCGCGCAAGCTGGCCCTCGACCGTGAATCCGTCGGGCAGCGGTGCAAGGTTCTGGCCGAGGACGAAGCCGAGTGCGGAGAGCGCGAGACGGTGGGCGACGCCGAAGGAGATCTTGAAGCCACCGGTGAGCGCGATGACATTGGGGTGGCCGGGGATCGGGCCGACAAGCGGATCGCGGCCGATCGCCTTGGGTCGGATGCCGGCCCAACGATCGATCACCTCGGCATGGCGCAACGCGGACATCAGCGCGCGGGCGCGTTCGATGACGTCGTCGAGCTGGGCGTCGGTCGACTTGGGGTCGTCGTAGCTGTTTTCGCTCGTCGAACCGATCGCTGCATAGCCGCCTTCGTGGGCAACGATATAGATGCCGTCGAGGAACACGACGGGGCTCGCCGGGTCGAGATCGGCGCGGAGCAGTGCCGCCTGGCCCTTGACGCCCTGCCCGAGCGGTTTCGGCAGCGGCGGCAGGAGCGTTTCGAGGATGGCGAAGCTGGCGACGCCGGCGGTAATAAAGGCGCTAGAGAAGGTGATCTGCCCATGAGCTGCGACCTGCACCCTCCCCGCCCTTGGATCGAGCGAGACCAGCGGCGCGTGCTCGAGGATCCGCACCTTCGGCTGCCGATCCAGCGCCGCCCGTAGGAGGCGAATGAGCGCTCGGGGCTCGACCCGTCCGGCGAGCGTATCAAAGACATGGCCGCCGGCGAAAGCTTCAGGGTCGACGGACGTATTGGCCGGGGCGCCCTCCCGCACATGCCAATGGAAGTGCTGCTCATCCGCCCGCCAGTTCGCCTCGGCATCGCGCTGGTGGCGGAGCGCGATGTCCCGCAGGTGCGGTTTCGGCAGTGGGATGATGCGGCCGACGCGGCGGAAATTGCCCGATAGGCCGGTCAGATCCTCGAGCCGGGCGATCTCGGCAGGCAAGGCGACCAGAGCATCCAACTGATACTGTTTCTTCGCATCCCAGCGGTCGGGCATCCAGGGAAACAGCGCGCCGAGCACGCCGCCCGAGGCACTGCATCCGATTTCGCCGGCGTCGATAAGGGTCACCGACAACCCCGCTTCGGCGGCCTTGAGGGCGCCCCACAAGCCCATGACGCCACCGCCGATGACAAGGATATCGGTGGTTTCAGACATTGATGCCCGCCCAACATTGACCGGCTCTGGAAAGCGAACTATCGGCTGGGGCCATGAGCGAGACACCGGAAATACGCGCGCTGGCGCTGGAATGGATCGACGGCGATATGCCCTATTCGCCTGAATTTGGCGACCATTTTTATTGCCGGGAAGACGGGCGGGCAGAATGCGGACATGTCTTTCTGGCTGGCAACGGGCTGCCGCAGCGCTGGGCGACCGGTGAGGCGTTCGTCATCGGGGAATTGGGATTCGGGACGGGGTTGAATTTCTGCGAGACCTGGCGGGTTTGGCAGAATGCTCGGCCTGAAGCAAAGACCCTCCACTTCATCTCCTTCGAACTCCACCCGATGCGTCGTGAAAACATCGACAAGGCCCTGAGCCGGTGGCCGGAGCTCGACGCGGAACGCCACGCGCTGGTCGAGCGTTGGCCGGACGTGCCCGGGGCGATAATCGATCTCGATTTCGGCGACGTGCGGCTGACAGTCATCTGCGGCGATGCGTTCGGCAATCTCACCGACAGTCCCCTCGCCTTCGATGCCTGGTATCTCGATGGCTTTGCGCCATCGCGCAATCCGGCCCTGTGGTCGGAGGAGATCCTCAAAGCTGTTTTTGACCACACACGGGCCGGCGGCACCTTCGCCACCTATGCGGCGGCCGGCTTCGTGCGGCGCGGGCTCGGCGCCGCGGGGTTTGTCGTGGAGCGCCGGCTGGGCTTTGCCGGCAAGCGCGAGATGCTGTGCGGGACAAGGCCCGCCGGCCAGGCTCAATAGGCGAAATCGACGGCGGTGAGCTTGTCGATCGTGATGTCCTGGATTGTCAGCATGTCGCTGCCCCCGAGGGCGATGTAGACGCCGGAGCCATCCTGCACCATCGCCTCTGTGATCTGGCCGAAATCCTTGATGCCCTTGATGCCGGTGATATCGATCAGGTCCATGCCGTCCTGGAAGGAATTCGAAACAATGGATGCGACCGGCGCGACTGACGACCGGCTATCCCTTCGCTTCGTTTCAATTGTTTCATTTGTTTCATAATCGCGTCGAAAAGGAATAGAACGCGCGCCAAACGCGTCGAATTCGCAAAATCTGCGGGAAGACTCCGGAAATTTGCTGTAAGGCAAGACCAAGGAGAAACGCCGCAGATCAGGAGATCCATGGTGGCGGATATGACCGGGAAGATTATTGTCGTCGATGACGAGGAGCATATTTGCGAGATGGTCGCCGACTATCTCAACGGCCAGGGCTTTTCGGCACGCGCAGCCTCGGGCGGCGCGGCGCTCGACATGATGCTCGCCGATTTTCCGCCTGATCTCGTTCTGCTCGACGTCAACATGCCCCATGAAGACGGGCTTTCGGTTGCGCGGCGGCTCCGGGCCTCCGGCGATATTCCCGTCATCATGGTGACCGCGGCCGATGACGTGGTCGACCGCATTGTCGGGCTCGAAGTCGGCGCCGACGACTATGTCACCAAGCCCTTCGATCTCAGGGAGCTCAAGGCGCGCATCCGCGCCGTGCTGCGTCGCGGGGCGGCCAAGCCGGCCGGAACCGCCGAGGCGGTCTACTCTCAACCTGATGAGCCGCCGACAGTATGCTTCGGTCGCATGACCGTTGACCGCGCCGGCCGCCGCCTGCTCAGGCCTGATGGCGCCGAGGAAGCGGTGACAGCAATGGAATTCGACCTCATCGAAGCCTTTCTCGACAATCCCTACCGCGTGCTGTCGCGCGACCGGCTGCTCGATCTCGCGCATCGCAAGAACGACGATCCCTTCGACCGCTCGATCGACATTCGCGTCACGCGGCTCAGGAAAAAGATCGAGGAAGACCCATCCAAGCCCCAGACGATCAAGACAGTGCGCGGCGCGGGTTACATCTATTCACCTGCGAGACGCGCATGAACGAAAGACCTGAGCAATTTCCGCCTGAGGGCAACGAGCAGGCGGCGATTTCGGCCGCGCTCAGCGAAGCGATCGTCCGCACCTCGCTCGACTCCATCATCATCATCGACGGCGATGGGCTGGTGGTCGATTTCAACCCGGCCGCCGAAAAACTGTTCGGCTATGCGCGTGAGGAGGCGATTGGCCAGGATATCGGCGCGCTCATCATTCCCGAGCGTCATCGCGCCGCCCACTATGACGGGATGAAGCGCTACCTTAAAAGCGGCAATTCGCGCGTGATCGGCAAGCGTGTCGAACTGGAGGCCGTGACCCGCGACGGCCGCATCGTGCCGGTCGAACTGTCGATCGCCGATGTCAGCGCCGAGGACAAGCGCTTCTTCACCGCCCATATCCGCGACCTGCAGCCGGCCAAGGCCGCACAGTTCGAGATCGAGCGGCAGCGCGACGCGCTCTACCAGAAGGAAAAGCTTGCAGCGCTCGGCTCGCTGCTTTCGGGCGTGGCCCACGAGCTCAACAATCCGCTCTCCATCGTTCTCGGACAGGCGATGATGCTGCGCGAGAAGGTGAAGTCGTTGCCGTCGGGCGACGATCTCTACGATCGCGCGCAGAAAATCGAGGTCGCCGCCAATCGCTGCGCCCGAATCGTCCGCACCTTCCTCGCCATGGCCAGGCAGCGCAAGGCCGAGCGCGCCTATGTCTCCATCGCCACGGTGATCGGAGATGCGATCGAGCTGTTGTCCTACAGCCTGAGGAGCGGCGGCGTCACGGTTGCGACCGAGATTGCCCCGGACCTGCCGGAGACACATGCCGACGCCGACCTGCTGCACCAGGTTCTGGTGAATCTCATCGTCAATGCCCGCCAGGCGCTGGAGGAAAGCGGCGGCGACGACAGGCGCATCACGCTGCGCACGTCGCTCGAGCAGGCGACGAATACTATTGTCATCGAGGTGGCAGACAATGGTCCCGGCATTCCGGCAACGATCCGCAGCCGGATCTTCGATCCCTTCTTCACCACCAAGCCGCAGGACCATGGCACCGGCATCGGACTTGCGGTCTCGCGCGGGCTGGTGGAGGCGCATGGCGGCACGCTGGAGCTCGCCGCACCGCAGCCGGCCAGAGGAGCGGCCTTTCTCGTCCGACTTCCCGTCACCCAAAGCGACGGCGAGGACCGGGCGCCATCCGCGCCGGCGCCGGTGCAGGTCCTCCCGGGCGAGCGCCTCGCCGAAATATTGATCGTCGACGACGAGCCGGAGCTTGCGGAACTGATCTCGGATATTGTCTCGGATCTCGGCTACGGCACGACCACGGCATCCTCTGGCCATGCGGCCGAACGGATGCTGGCCGCTCGGGAGCGCAACATCGCGGCGATCCTCTGCGACATCAGAATGCCCGATGGCGATGGACCGGCCTTCTATGGCTGGCTGACGGCCAATCGCCCGGAACTCAGCCGCTGCATCGCCTTCGTCACCGGTGACACGCTGGGACCATCCGCCGGCCGTTTCCTCGCCCGCAGCGGCTGTCCCGTGATCGAGAAGCCTTTCACGCTGGATGATATTGCAGCGGTGCTGAAAGTGCTGACCGCAGGTTGAGCGACTAGCTCCAGTCTTCGACAGTGAGATCGGGCACGTGCCGGAAGGCTGCATCGGAGGTGACCAGTGTGGCGCCGAGAGACAGGGCGTGGGCGGCGATGAGCATGTCATGCAATTGTAGCGACTTTCCCGATCGTTCCATCTTTGTGCGCGTTACTGCGAAACAGGCGGACTCCTGGCTGGTCCATGGCAGTGCGTCTACCCGCGATAGGAACTCGTGAACAATCGTCGCAACACGCGTCGCAGCCGGGTTCCGCTCAATGCCATAGAGCAGCTCAGCTTCGACGATGGTCGAAATGCAAAGCGAGGAATAGTCGTGTGAGACAACCGTTTTCGTCACATGCGGATTGCCACGAACAAAATAGCTGACCGTGTTCGTGTCGAGCATGTATCGGATCATTTCCCCCACCCCTCAAAGGGGTCTTTGGGGAGCGGGTCCGGCAAGCGGTTAGACTTATCGAGGAAATCGTCGGGTATGTCAGCATCCTTGAGTGCGGCGAAGAAACTGTCCCAATTCGGGGGCCTTTTCGGTTTCTCGGACAGGATGATGTCCCCGCTCTCGGGATCCTTCCGTATCAGCACCTCATCCCCCTCGAAGCGAAATTCCGCCGGCAGACGCACGGCCTGGCTGCGGCCGTTCATGAAGATCTTGGCGGTGCGGGTCATGGGCGCCTCTCTTGGTATATACCGTGATATATATCATTGCCCTGCCCGCCACTCAACATCAGCTGCGGAAACAACTGAAACGAAAAATGCCCGGCCGCGAACTGCGGACGAAACATGTGCCTGCGATCCTCGATCATCAACATCGAATACCGGAAGGACCAGAGGATGGACGAACAGACAATCAGGCTATTGCAGGCGAGTTTCGCCGAGGTGATGGCGATCCGCTCGCAGGCGGCAGCACTTTTCTACGAGCGGCTCTTCGCAATCGACCCCGCGCTGAAACCGCTTTTCCACGACACCGACATGCGTTCGCAGGAAATGAAGCTGATGGCAGCGCTGGCGCTGGTGGTCGGCAAGCTCAGGCAGCTCGACGAGGTGATCCCGGCGCTCGAAGGTCTCGCGGTCAAGCATGTCGCTTACGGCGTCGAGGAAAGCCACTACGCGACGGTTGGCCAGGCGCTGATCGAGACGCTTTCGTTGGCCTTCGGCGACCGTTTTACACCCGAACTGCGCACTGCCTGGCTCACGGCCTATGGCGCGATCAGCGGCGTGATGATCGCGGCAGCCGCAAAATCGCAGGCTGCGGGCATTGCTGCCGAATAGGTGAAAGCCGGAAACTGCCGGGTAAAACCGAGCCCTGGCACATTCGGTCAGGTCTTGCTCGGTTTCTGTCAGGACGTCGCGACGTCGATGAGGTCGGAGAGGTCGTTGAGACCGAGCTCGACGACCCAGAGATCGGGGTCGAAACGGGCCTCGCGGGCGATGATCGCGTCGCAATCGCATGCCTCGCAACGCTCGGCGCGGATTTCGAAGCGCCTGTCGTCATCGCCCTTGCCGAAGAAGCTCTGCGGCGCCGGGCCATAGAGCGTTTCCAGGCCATCGCGGAAGCGCTGGCGGATGAAGACCGCACCGGCCGCCGCTGCGCCGTGGCGCTCGACGGCGGCGAAACCGCCTGAGGAGAAGACCCGGCGGATGAGAGCGGAGACGAAGAGTTCGGTGACGACGCGCATGGCATGTCCTAAGCGCGGTCAGGCGGAGTGTCAAAGGTGCACCCCGCCGACCTCAAGCGCCAGGTGCTCGCGATGCCAGGCACCATGTCGAGAAGGACCGGAAGTGAGCCGGTCCCGTATGGCGGTGGATGGCAGCACGTTCAGATCGCGCCGATCGACTTCAGCTTCTTGAGCACGCGGTCGGAGGGTTCGCCGGTGACCGGCAGGCGGTAGCTCTTCTCGAACGAGCGGATCGCGGCGCGGGTCGCATCACCGGGAATGCCGTCGACCTTGACATTGGCATAGGCCATGCCGGCGAGCGCCTTCTGGATCTTCATCACCAGCGCGGGCGACGCCGGCTTCTCAGCCGGGATCACCGCGGCCGGCTGTTCGGAGGCTTCGATGAGTGCCGCGACTTCGTCTTCCTTCGCCGGCGAGGTGCTCGCCGTCTGGATATCGGCATCATTCTCGGTGGGCTCGGCAGCGGCGGTTGCGACGGCGTTCAGGCGATCGAGAATGGCCGGGCTTGGATTGCCGGTTTCCTCCATGCCTTCGGTCTGCTCGAAAAACAGGATCGCGGCCTCGGTCTTCGGCCCCGTCAGGCCATCGGCCGGGCCGTCATAGAGGCCGCGCGACGCGAGACCCGCCTGGATCTGACGAACGAGCTCCGAAGGCTGGGGCTTTTCGACCGGCTTGTCTTCCGACTGCCGCTCGATGCGGAAAACGGTGACGCCCGGCTCGATATTTTCGGCGACGTCCTCGCCCGGCTGGACGCGCTTCTGGTCGATCGCCGCACGGGTGGCAAGGAAGGGTGCCGGGTGGCGGCGCGGCTGGTACCACAGCGCATTGGCCGCCACGAAGGAAAAGATCACGCTGAAGGCGACGAGCCCGCCAAGTGCTCTGGGATGACGGCCGATCAGCACGCCGGATGCCATTAGAATGCGCACGGCGCGCGACCGTTGCGGCTGCGGCTTGCGGCTGCGGGTAGTGCCTGTATCAGGCGATTTTCGCTTGGGCTGCATAGCCATCGCTCATCTCCCCTGTTCGCGTTTCCTGAAGTCGTGGTGGGAATTCGATGAGCCCGCCCGTCGCCGCGCCCTTGCCGTCGAGCGGCAGCGCTACGGTGATGACGGTGCCCTTGCCCTCGGTGCTGGTGATGCTGAATTCGCCGCCATGAAGCGCAACGAGCCCCTTGACCAGCGCGAGGCCGAGGCCGGTGCCTTCGTAGCGGCGGGTATAGTCGTTCTGGACCTGCATGAACGGCTTGCCGATCAACGAGAGCTTGTCGGCAGGAATGCCGATGCCGGTGTCGCTAACGCGGAGTTCCAGCTGTGCACCGCGGACCACGGCATCGATCGTGACGACGCCGCCCTCCTGGGTGAATTTAATCGCATTGTTGGCGAGATTGATGAGGATCTGCTTGACCGCACGGCGATCGGCGACGACCTCCTCGAGACCGCGTGACAGACGCGTCGAGAAGACCACGCCCTTGCGGCTGGCCTCGAGCGCCAGCATTTCGTCGACCGAGCGCAGCACCGAACCGACCTCGAAAGGCTCCATGACCAGCTCATAGCGGCCGGCCTCGATCTTCGACATGTCGAGCATGGCATTGACGACGGCAAGCAGATGGTGGCCGGACTGGTTGACCAGTTCGACATATTCCTTCTGCCGCTCGTTTTCGAACTTGCCGAAATATTCGCCGAGCAGGATGTCGGAGAAGCCGAGAATGGCGTTGAGCGGCGTGCGCAGCTCGTGGCTGACGGCGGCGAGGAAACGGGTCTTGGCTTCGTTGGCGGAGCGGGCGTCGCCGCGGGCGGTGGCAAGCTGTTCGCGGAGCGCGATCTCGGAGGAGATGTCGACCGCCTGGACGACGAAGCCGAGCAGCGCGCCGGTCGCATCACGCTCAGCGGAGAAATTCGCCCGCACGGGCTTGAAAGAGGCTTCCGCGTCGAGCAGGAACTCCGCCGTCGCGATGGCCGCGCCCTGGCGGAGGCTGTCGAGCGCCTGCAGATATTCGATGCGGGTCGAGATATGGACGGCATCGACCAGCGCCGTCACGCTATTGCCCAGGAGACCGCGATCGCGGCCGTGAACCGAGAGGACGTGACCCGTGGCATCGTGGCGGACCACGAGACCGGGGAGGTGATCGAGAAGCGGCGAAGCAACCGGCGCGACGGTCGCTGCGGCCATGGGACGGGGGCGCTGAGGCACAGCTTCGCGCAGGGCGACGAGACCGAGCAAGCTGGCCGAAAATCCGGCAAAGGCCGCGGGCAGGATGGCCGACCAGCCGGCGCCGAAGGTGGCGGCCACGCTGGCTGCAAGCAGGGCCGCGGCAGCACCGACGACGCTGTCACGCGGCTCGAGCCAGCCAGCACGACACTTGCCGGCAAGACTGTCCACCCTCAAGGGGAAGAAGCGTCCGCCGCCGATCTTACGCAGTGCATTCAACACGCCAGCCTTCATGAACTTGACTGCCAAAAAATCGCATCCGCGACTTAAGGAAAGGATAAAAGCCCATGTCCGGAACGCCCCTGGAGGGCCTGAAATTCCAAAAAAGGGACAGATGCGGCCAACTTCCAGATTCGTGGTTAACAGGGTGTAATTGCTGATAAATTCGGTGTTTCAAGGGGCGTGTTAACACTTGTGGCAACCGATCCGGGGCCAATGCGGTGAAACGCTCGTATCACGCCGCCCATATGCTTAACGGCCAGCGCGAAAATATGAATCAAATGCGCTTCAAATGCATTTCAAATGCCGACAACTAAAATCTTCGACAAATTTGCCGAAATGTCTCCCGATTCCCGGAAGAGGTTATTTTCGCGGCGGCGCTAGGTTGGCTGCATCAGGACGGCACAAGACCGTTCGCTAACGCAACGACCAGCGCAAGACCGGTCAGGCGAGGCAGGGCAAGGCAATGTGGTTTTTAATCCGAGGCGCATTCTGGTTTTCACTGGTGCTGGTGATGCTGCCGATATTCGACCAGGAAGCGACCGACCGTCTGGCCAATGAGCCGGGTGTCGAACTCACCGACGCCCTGGGCGCCGCCAGCGGCATCATCTCCTATGCCACCGATCTTTGCGCGCAGAAGCCGGATGTCTGTGTGAAGAGCGCCGAGACCTTCTCGACGCTCGGCAGCCGGGCCCGCGAAGGCGCCCGCGTCGCTTATACCTATCTCGACACCCAATTCGCCGATGAGACGGCAACCAAGGCCGCCGATGCCGTCAAGACGGGCACGGTTGCTGCCAAGACCGCCGGCCAGCCCGACATCGACATCATTCCGATCCCCACTCCGCGCCCCAAGGCGTGAGACCACCGTTCTAGCCTGCCGTATACCCTGCCTGTAACTCCGTCAGCTCTCTTTGACGCGCCGTGAAGCCCCGCTTCACGGCGTTCTTTTTTGCCCGTCTTTCATTCGCGCGCGCGAGTGGCTATATCGTCCCCATGGCCAAGATTGACGACATACTCGACGACTTCGAATATCTGGAAGAGTGGGAAGACCGCTACCGCTACGTGATCGAACTCGGCAAAGGTCTGCCCGATCTCCCCGATAGCGACAAGACGGCCGACAACAAGGTGCGCGGCTGCGCGAGCCAGGTCTGGCTCGTCACCGAGACGGGCGACGGCAAGGATCCGATCCTCACCTTCCGCGGCGACAGCGACGCCCATATCGTGCGCGGACTGGTCGCGATCGTTCTCGCCATCTATTCCGGCAAGCCGGCATCGGAAGTCGCCCGGCTCGATGCGCTCGAGACGTTCCGCAAGATCGGCATGATCGAGCATCTCTCGGCACAGCGCGCCAACGGCCTGCGGTCGATGGTGGTGCGGATCCAGTCGGAAGCGACGGCGCGGATGGCGGCGGCTTGAGCCAAGGTCGCCCTTTCGCAATCAATCTGAGAATTCCGGCCGATAACCGTCGGCGCCCCAGGCGTGGCTGCGTCTGGACGGCGGTGGCGCCGGTGGGTTGTAGTGGCGGTGGAGCTGCAGCAGCGCCGTCTTCAGCATGAGCTTGGCGGAGCGCGTCGGCCATTGGCGCTCGCGTTCGACCGTCTCAAGTCCCTTTTCGAAACAGCAGACATCGAGGGCCACGCCGGAGAGTTCCGGCCCCATGGCGTCGACGGCCGAGGCGACGCGGAGGCGTGCGGCGACGACGCTGTCCTTGAGGTCGGCGGCCGCGCCGGGGCCAGGTCGCATGCGGTCGCCGACCCTGGCTTCGTAGCTCTGGGTAATACGTGGCTGGAGCGCACCATAATGGAAATCGCGCGCCAACCTCTCGCCGGCTTCGACGGCATCAGGCGGCAGCCAGGTGCCGCCCGTGCGATCCTTGAGCCGGGAGAGTGCGGCGAGAGGCGTTGCGGTGAGGTTGATGGACACCGTCTCACGCTTGGCACCGTGACCCATCTCGGCGGCCACCACATTTCGATGCTGGTCGAGGAAGGCCTCGTCACGCTCGGCGAGGAAGCGGCGCAGCCAGAAACGTGCTTCGCGGGTCGCGACCAGCCTGTCGCCCCTCCGAACCGCGAGGCCGCGCTTGACGCAGGCAATGACCACATCTGACCCGACTATGGTCTCGGTGTCGTCAGGCCGTGCAAGGCACGTCGTGGCCCCCTCCTCCACGATCCCGCAGCCCTCGCTTCCGAGAAAGCGCAGAAGGCGCGCCCATGACTTATCCATCCTACCTGCATTAGACATGGGCACGCTTCCCGGCAAAGACAGTGTTGACGACGCGTTCGACGGCGCCGACGAGATCGTCGAAGGCGCGGTCGTCGCGACGATCCTCGACCTTCGCACAGGCATAGCCGACCGTCGTGCGATCACGGCCGAAGCCGCGAGCAATGTCGGTCATGGTAAGCTGCAGTGCCACGTGGCAAACATACATGGCGATCTGCTGGACATGGCTGATGGCAAAGCGGCGATCGCGCTCGAAACCGGTCTTCGGGCTTGTGAGCGTCAGCATCTCGCCCGAAACCAAGCGCACAGCGTTGCAGGCCGAGCGCAAACCCAGCGAACGTCGATGGCCGGGAAGCGTGACCTTGCGGATCAAGGTCGGCTCGCCGAGGCGCGGTGTAAACTGGAGATCATCGGTGTTCGAGAAGTCGCGCGGCGCCTGGCATCGCCGCCGCAGCCGCTCGCGGATCGCGTCGGGTACGTCGATGGAAAGGCCCTCGAAAGGATCGGGCTCGAAAAGGCTGGAGGCAAAGGGATGGGTCAACGGGATTCTCCTCGCACATAAAGGAATATATTCCTATATTACACAAGGACTGAACCAAGAAAAGCCCCCATCTTCAATTCAGAATTGAAACTAACACAATTCGCGCCGATAGAGGATATTTTTCCTATCCCGTGAAGCAAAAAAAAGCGGCCACATGGGCCGCTTTTGGATCGTCCTTGATATCAGGAGATCAGGCGCGCTTCTTGCGGCCCTGGCCGAGGCCCATCTGCTTGGCGAGACGCGAGCGCGCCTCGGCATAGGCGGGAGCGACCATCGGATAATCGGCCGGAAGTTCCCACTTCTCGCGATACTCCTCGGGAGTCATGCCGTAATGGGTCATGAGGTGGCGCTTCAGCGATTTGAACTTCATGCCGTCTTCGAGGCAAATGAGGTAGTCGTTATGCACCGACTTCTTGATCGGCACGGGCGGCTTCGGCTTCTCGACCACCGGCACCACAACTTCCTGGCCCGTCGTGCCGGACAGTGCAGTATGCACATCGGCAATAAGGGACGGAAGGTCCGCCGCGGGAACCACATGGTTGCCGACATAGGCGGCGACAATTTCAGCCGTCAGTTCAACCAGCAACTCTTTGTTGCCCACGGTCACCATTTCATTCATTTTTGTTCTCCTGAGTGATCACTGCCCTGCTGCAGGCGAAACACCTACAGCGACCAATCGCAGAGCCGGCGACGAAAGCATTTCTGCCGAGAAACTACCCCTAGGATCCCAACGATGCCGTCGACGCTTGAAAAATGTCGAAACGACCTAAACTATATCCGAACACCCCAACAGTCATTCGGGCAGGTTGGATTTTGCCCTTGGACCGTGGGAGAACCGTCGAATATACGGTTCAATTCTGAATCAACATTCAAGCTCTACTTGGTCCGGAGTAGCACTTTTTTGACGATTGTAAACCGTTATTTTCGACTTTTTGAAACAGAAGCAGACGACGCTCTGCATCCGATCAGTGAACACAGTCGATATATCCGGTATGAGCGATAGATTTCACGGCATGAACAAGTTGTAGATGAAGTTCGATATCTTGCGATCGGAGAATTATACAATCGCAGAAACCTCATAAACGACAAAACCTTAGCGGTTTTGGCGCCATAAGGAAAAGTATTGTTGAGCAAATGCTCAGGATGAACGCCGGAACCTCATTTCACCGTTGAATATGCGGACCGTCATCGGCGCCGGGAGCGTGGGTTTGGACGTCCCCTTCCGGCGGCGGCAGTATTTGGCCTTGGCGGACAGCCGCCTTGGCCAGCAAGTGGGCGGAGACCGGCGCTGTCAGGAAGAAGAAGGCGACGGCAGCCAAGCATTTGAACCAGGTGTCGGCCTCGCCGGACTGGATGGCAACAGCAACGAGAAGCAGGCCCGACCCGGCCGTGCCGGCCTTTGAGGCCGCATGCATGCGCGTGAAGAGATCCGGCAAGCGAAACAACCCCAGCGCCGCGAGGAAGGTCAGACCAGCGCCGACGAGGATCAAGCCTGCGATGAGGAAGGCGAGGACCGTTTCGATCATGGCTGGTCGCCCTCCCCGCGGCCGCGGATGAAGATGTAGCGCGCAAAGGCCGCCGTTGCGAGAAAGCCGACGAGCGCCAGAGCAAGGGCGATGTCGACATAGAGCTCGAAGCCGGTCTTCACCGCAATGACAGCGATGAAGCCGATCGCGATCGCGACGAGTTGATCCAACGCGAGCACGCGATCGGCGAGCGTCGGACCGATGATGACGCGGATCGCCGTCATCACCAGCGCCAGCATCAGGATCGCGAGCGCGATATGGATGGCCGTAGTGACGATCATGCGAAAGCCTCCCGGATCAGCCGCTCGAAACCATTGCGGATTTCGGCACGCGCGACATCGACATCGGGGCAATCGATGGCGTGGACGATAAGGGCCGAGCGATCCTCCGTGACATCGACGGTGAGCGTGCCCGGCGTCAGCGTGATCAGGTTGGCGAGCAGCGTGATCTGCCGGTCGCTGGTGAGCGCGAGCGGGAAGCGGAAGGCGGCCGGCTTGAACCGCATGCGGGGTGAGAGCACGAGCCGCGCAACGCGGAAGACCGAGACCGTGAATTCCCGGAGGAAGACGGCGAGCAATTTCAGGATCCGGTAGGGGCGAATCATAAGCGCGGCTCCGGGAAGACGGAACGGAGATAGTATTCCGGCTCGAGGACGGCGAAGGCGGCCGCCTTCGAGAGCGCGGCAACCGGTTCGGGCCACAAACCCACAGCCGTCGTTGCCAGCGTGAGGAGGACGAGAACGGTCATGGATGCCGGAGCAAGTGCCGCCGACCGCTTTATTGCGCTTTCCGGTGCCGGACGCCAGAAGGCGAGAAGAAAGATCCGCCCCGCGGCGAAGGTGATGAGGAAGCCGGAGAGCAGAATGGCACCAGCGAGCCACCAACGTTCGGCGTCGAGCGCTGCGGAAACCAGCATGGCCTTGGGCCAGAAGCCGGAGAAAGGCGGCAGGCCGGCGACGGAAAAGAACAAGGAAAGTGCCAGAGCCGAAAGCAGCGGCGATGACGACCAGAGCCCGCCAATGGTGCCGAGCGCGAAGCCCCCTGCCCGCTGGGCTACCAACCCCACCAGGAAATAGAGCGCCGATATCACCACCATGGAATGGAAGGCGTAGAAGATGGCGGCCGCCATGGCCTGGCCGTTTCCGATGGCGATGCCTGCCAGCATGATGCCGATACCTGATATTACCCAATAGCCGAGCGCGCGGCGGAGATCGGTCTGCGCGACAGCCCCGATGGCGCCGGAGAGCATGGTGAGGATGGCGACGCCGCCGATCAGCGGCGACAATGTAAGCGTCACGCCGGGCATCAGCATCACCAGCACCCGCAGCATGGCATAGATGCCGACTTTGGTGAGCAGGCCGGCGAAGAGCGCGGAGACGGTGATGCGTGGCGTGTGATAGGAGGCGGGAAGCCAGAAATTGACCGGGAAGGCTGCGGCCTTCATGGCGAAGGCGGCGAAGAACATCGTACCCAATGTCATCAGCGGCAATTGATCGCTCTGTCTGGCGACCTTCACGGTGATGTCGGCCATGTTGAGGGTGCCGAAGATGGCATAGAGATAGCCGACCGCAATCAGGAACAGCGTCGTGCCGACGAGGTTGAGCAGGCCGTATTTCATCGCGCCGTCGATCTGCTCACGCTCGCCGCCGAGCACGATGAGGCCGAAGCTCGAGATCAGCAGCACCTCGAACCAGACATAGAGATTGAAGACGTCGCCTGTGAGGAAGGCGCCGGAGACGCCGGCCATCAGGAATAGAGTAAAGGGGTAGAAGCCGTAGCGGCGCCGGAGCGTGTCGATATCGGGTAGCGCATAGATGGCGGCGGCAAGGGCCACGAGGGCTGCGACCATCGCCAGAGACGCCCCGAGAATGTCGACGGTGAAGGCGATGCCAAAGGGTGGAAGCCAGCGGCCCATGACCATGGTCATCGGGCCATGGGTGGCGACCTGGTGGAGCAGAAGTGCGTCGATCAGCACCAGCAGCGCGAGGGCGGCGATGGCGATCGGGGCATGGAGGCGGACATTTCTGCGGAGCACCGCGGTGGCTGCGCCGGCGATGAGGCAGAGCACGACGGGGAGGATGACGAGCCAGGAGGCCGGGGTCGGATCGGGGACGAAGATTGTGGTGGGGTCGGCAGGCGCGGTGGCGGCGAGAACGGTCAGCATGAGAGCACACCCCCCTCTGCCCTGCCGGGCATCGCCCCCCTTGAGGGCAGGACTACTGGGGATGTATTTTCACCAGTGCGCGGCACCTCGCTCCCGCTTCTCCCCTTGGGGAGAAGATGCCCGAAGGGCAGATGAGGGGTTTTCAGCCACAAGCAGCGGGTTTCATGGGAACCCCTCATCCGGCCCTGCGGGCCACCTTCTCCCCAAGGGGAGAAGCGGGAGCGAGCTGCACCGCGGTTCCATGTACGATAGCCCCAGTTCGAGAAGGAGATGCGCCATAGGAATGAGAGAGGTGCGGTCATCAATACTCCACCCCTGGCGGTCCTGCTTCCTCCGGCTCCGCAAACCGCATCCCCGTCGTATCGTCCGTCTCCAATGCCTGCCAGGCGCGGTAGCCGAGCACCATCAGGAAGGCGAAGAAGGAGAAGGAGATGACGATGGCGGTCAGGATCAACGCCTGCGGCAGCGGGTTGGCGGCGGTGGCGGGCAGTGTTTCGCCCGAGGTGATGACCGGCGGGATCTCACGGGTCACGCGGCCGGCGACGAAGAGCAGAAGATTCACCGCATTGCCGAGCAGCGCCACGCCGATCAGGATGCGGACGATGTGGCGCGACAGCATGAGATAGATCGCGGCCCCAAAGAACAGGCCGTCGAGGAGGATGAGCGGCGTCTCGATCATCCGTCGTCCCTTTCTTCGAGCGCGAGGAGGATCGAGGAAAAAGCGCCTGTCACCACGAGATAGACGCCGATGTCGAAGCTCATCACGGTGGAGACGTCGATGCCGATGTCGAACCCGAGGCCGGTCATGTAAGGCACGCCATAGAGGGCCGAGACGAGCCCCGAGGCCGCGGAAAGAATGAGGCCGCTTGCGGCGATCGAGAGCGGATGGATACGCAGCAAGCGTCTCGTCGGCTCGACCCCGAAGGCGATTGCATAAAGCGCGATGCCGGAGGCGGCGAGCAGCCCGCCGATGAAACCGCCACCCGGCGAATTGTGGCCGCGAAGGGTGACGAAGACGGAGAACGCGAACATCAGAAGCGTGATGAAGGGTGCGAGCGTACGGAGGATGACGGAATTCATGCCCGCTCCCTTTCGTCCGCGTCGGGATCGTTGAAGGCACGTCCGACAGGTGCCGCGCGCAGGCGGATCAGCGCCAGAATGGCGAGGCCGGTGATGGTGACGACGGCGATCTCGCCCAGCGTGTCCACGCCGCGGAAGTCGACGATGATGACGTTCACGACATTCGCGCCATGGGCGACAGTCTTGGCGTGCTCGGAAAAGAACCGCGTAAGCTCGGCATTGAACGGCAGCTCAATCGCGCGGAACAGGAACAGTGTGAAACCCAGGCCGCAGGCGATGGCGATCGTGCCGTCGAGCAGTTTCTGCCCGAGGCCGCGATGGTCGGTCACGTCGAGGCGAAGGCGGGTCATGATCAGCGCGAGGATGACGACGGCGAGGGTCTCGACCATGAACTGGGTGAAGGAGAGATCGGGTGCGCCGAAGAGCAGATAGAGCACGGCGACGGCGAAGCCCTGGATGCCAAGGGCGACGACCGCGGTCAGCCGGCTCTTGGCGGAGAGCACCGCGACGAGGCCGATCAGCGCGATGAGGATGAAGGCGGACTCGTGGATCTGCATGGCGGGCCAGGTGGGCCAGGCGGGCAACTCGTTCCAGGTCACCAGCGGATAGAGGAGGCTCGCGGCAATAACGATGAAGACGACGGTCAGGTAGATTTCCAGCCGGCCGGGCTGGACGAGGCGAGAAACATGCCAAGCGCCGCGCACGGTCGCCGCGACGAACTGATCGAAACCGCGGTCGGGTCCCCAGCCGATGATATCGAGCAGGCGGGCTGCGGCAGCGCGGATGGTATCCAGGAAGAAGAGGATCAGCACGCCGAAGCCGATCGTGACCAGCGACAGCAGGAACGGCAGCGAAATGTGGGGGATGGCAGACATCGTGACGGCGACGGGATGGCCCGCGATCGCGGAGGCCATGGGCGAGGAGATTGTCGCGTGCAGCAGGCTGGGCAGCAGCGCGGCCACCACGCCGGCGATTGAGAGGATGACCGGTCCGGCCATCAGCAACACGGGCCCGTCGTGCGGCGCGGGATGCTCCCGCTTCTCCCCGGCGGGGAGAAGGTGGCCCGAAGGGTCGGATGAGGGGGGCTTGCTCTCGGGGCCTGCGGCCACCCCCTCATCGCCTCGCATACGCTCGGCACTTCTCCCCGCTGGGGAGAAGAGGGAGGAAGCAGCCCGTGCGCCCAGGAAAACCTTGAGCGCGATGGCGAAGCCCACGGCGAACATCATCGCATTGCCTGATAGTGCGGCAAGGAAAGACAGTTGCGGAAGGGTGAGCGCCGCGTAGATCTCCTCCTTCGCCATGAAGCCGGCGAAGAACGGGATGCCGCCCATCGAGCAGGCGGCGAGAAGCGCCGCGGCAAAGGTGATCGGCATGGCGCGGCCAAGACCGCCGAGGCGGGTGATGTCGCGCGTGCCGGTCTCGTGGTCGATGACGCCAGCGATCATGAACAAGGCACCCTTGAAGAGAGCGTGGGCGACGAGATAGAGCACCGCCGCCTCGATTGCCTTCTCGCCGCCGATACCAACAAGCATAACAAGCAGGCCGAGCGAGCCGACGGTCGTATAGGCCAGCATCAGCTTGAGATCTGTCTGGCGTATCGCGAGGAACGCGCCGATGACCAGCGTCAGGCCACCGAACAGCGGCAGAACGGTCTGCCAGAGTGCGAAATCGCCGAACAGCGGATAGAGCCGCATCAGCAGATAGACACCCGCTTTCACCATGGTGGCGGAATGCAGGTAGGCCGAAACCGGCGTCGGCGCCTCCATGGCGTTGGGCAGCCAGAAATGGAACGGGAATTGCGCAGACTTGGTGAAGGCGCCGAGAATGATCAACACCAGTGCCGCAGAGGCGAGCGGATGATCGACGACTGATGCGGAGGCGGCGATGGCGCCGCTCAGCGTGCTGATGCCGGTGATCTGGCCGATCAGCAGCAGGCCGGCGAGCAGGCAGAGACCGCCACCGCCCGTGACGATCAGCGCCTGATAGGCGCCGCGGCGGGCACGCTCGCGCTCATTATCGAAGCCAATCAGCAGGAAGGAGGTGATCGAGGTCAGCTCCCAATAGATGAAGAGCATCAGCAGGCTGTCGGAGACAACCACACCCAGCATCGCCGCGGAGAACATCAGGACGAAGGCGATGAACCGCCCCTGCCCCGGATGGCCCTTCAGGTAGCCGCCGGAATAGAGCACGATCAGCGTGCCTATGCCGGAGATCAGCAGCGCGAAGGTGAGCGACAGCCCGTCGAGCCGCCAGGCGAAGTCGACGCCGAGTGTCGGGCTCCAGGCAAAGCCGCCTGACATCGCGGTGCCGGCAGAAACCATATCGAGATGGCCGAGGAAAACCAGAAACGGCACAAAAAGGAAAAGCGCCAGAAGCCAGGCCGCGTTATGGCCGAACACGCGGACGAGCAGGGGCGAAAGTGCTGCACCCAGCAGCGGCGCGAACAGGCTGGCTGTCGTGGCTAATTCCAAATTCCCCTACCCTCGGTCGGTTCGAATACTGGGATAAAGGGCAAATCCCGCCATGGCCATCCGGTATTTGCGTTTTGCGCAGGAATTGGGGCCAGGAAGGCCAAGTTCACCTCCGCTTCTGCCCAAGGGGAGAAGCGGAGATCTCAGCAAGCCTCACGCCGAGAAGCCGACGACACAGGTCAGTACTGCGGCATAGTGGACGCCGGCGGCGGTGACGACGAAGCCATGCCAGATGGCATTCTGGAAGCGCAGGCGTTCCCACAGATGGAAGACGACGCCGGTCGTGTAGATGACGCCGCCGATGATGATCAGCATGAGCGTGGCGAGTGAAAGGACATCGTAGAGGCGCGAATAAAGCGCAACGCCGCTCCAGCCCATCGCCAGATAGAGCAGGATGGTGAGCTTGTCGAAGCGTCCGGGCCAGACGCATTTCAGCACGATGCCGAACAACGCCACGCACCAGAGACCGATCAGATTGCCGAGCACCACCGGATCGGGCAGCGCAGCGACGAGAAAGGGCGTGTAGGTCGCGGATATCAGGATAAAGATCGCCGAATGGTCCAACCGCCGCAGCACCCACTTCACCGGCGAGCGCGGCCAGATGTTATAGGCGAACGAGACCCCAAGGGAGGTCACAAGACCAATGCCGTAAATCCACGAGGCTGCAAGCGCGCCGGGCGTTCCCCAGACGGTGGCGTAGAAGATCAACGCCGTCACCGCAATCAACGCGGCCACGACGCCGATGCCATGCACAACACCGTCGGCGATGATCTCGCTGACATCGTACCGCCGGACCAGATCGTGAATCGGCGTCATCCTGAGCCTCTCATCTGCTTCGTCACCAGTATCGGATCATTCCGATATGACGACAATAGGACATAAGAAGCAAAAGCGGAGTTACCTTAGTGGCAGGACCAATGTCGAGCATGGAATCCCGCCGCCGTGACTGGAATACCCCCGATCCCCCGCCTCACCGATCCACGAGCACCGAGCACTTGGCGTGACGCACCACGCGGTCGGCGGTCGCGCCGATCAGGTAGTTGCTGAAATCGGGCTGGTGCGAGGCAATGATGACGAGGTCGGCGGCTTCCTTTTCGGCGACGTCCATGATCTCGCGGGCCGGAGAGCCAACGCGGACGATCTGCTTGGCATTCGCCGAGAATTTCGCGTCCAGCGCGGCAAGCTTCGCTTCCGCATCCTTGACCGACACATTGATGAAATCGACGGGCAGGTCGATGGTCAGGTAGGTGGGGACCGCCTCGACGATGCTGACGAGGACGATGCTGCCGCCCTGGTCGAGCAGCGCCTGGGCCTTGGCGAGGATCTTCTCGCCCTTGTCCATCTGGCCCATATCCACCGGTACGACGATCTTCTTGTACATCACGTTCTCCTGAATTCATCCTGATAGCGATATCGTCCGGAAATCTGTGGTGCGCCTTGTCCTGAATCAAGTCGCGTGGAGTTCGACGCCGAGGGCACGGATGCGCTCCAGGTCATTGCGGAACTTCGCGTCATAGGCTGCCAGCAGCGCGGGATCGGTGATTTCCAGCCTCGGATTGGGCTCGTCGAACGTGAAATTGCGCACGAAGCGGCTCATGCGCTTGAGCTCACTCTTCGTCAGGTGCTCCTCGAGCAGGCTGATCACGTTCAAACCCTTGATCGTCAGCGACGGCAGGATCTCGCGCTTGAGTTCCTCCTCGGCGAGCACGAAATCGGTTCCGGGCGCCAGCATGTCGAAGACGCGGCGCGGGTCCTCCGCGAACCAGTCATAGGTCCAGACGGTCAGCCGGTCCTTGCCGACCGCAGCCGCAAGATCGGATACGAGCTCGGCCCAGCCGCGGCGATCGGGTGAGAATTTCTCGACATATTTCTCGAAGGCCGGTGGCTTGCCCTTCGAGGCGAGCTGCAGCCAGGACGAGACCAGATAGTCCGGATAGCGGCGGATGCAGAGGAAATAATGCGTGTCGTGACCGGCGAGCACGCTTTCCAAGATCTTCGTGCGCATCCCGGCCCAGCGATAGAGGCGGCCGAAGAAGTAGTTGGCGGAGATCGTGCCCGTGAGATTTTCGTCGGAGAGCAGGAAGGTGTGGATGCCCTCGCTTTCGCCCATCAGCTTGCCGAGCTTGCGGCGCAAGGTCGGCCGGGTGAGGGATCGCCAAACAGGATCGAACCAGGCGAGCCGGTCGAAGAGATTGGTGAAGCGCTTCCTCACGGCCCAGATGCCCGCGATGCCGAATCCCTTCTCGGCCAGCGCCTGCCGGTTATTGGCAAGCTGACTCTGGATGAAGGTGGTGGCCGTCTTGTGGACGCCCAGATGGACGAGAACTTTCATGCGGGCGGGATTTCGGGCTGGTTCGGCGGATGCGACTCTATAGCGAGCGGTTGGCGGGCGCGATAGTCCCTGTTCGCCGGCGAATTGCTTCCCTGGGGGAACTGACTGGATTCGACGTCAGAGAAACTCTCCGGTACCACAAATGCTTTCGTCGCCATGTCTGGCGCGCCAATTGTTTCCGACTTCATTGCTCTTCAACTCAAATGTCCAACCTGTGCTCAAGTCAACGATCACAGTCATTTCCTCCTCCGTGTAGCTTACCTCCGCAACCCATTCCATGTGCTTGTGCTCCAGGACGAAGCGTCCATGCGGATCGTCGCCCAGTGTGGAATCGTGCGGGAAACCCGTGAAGACGCAATCAATCCTACCCGGCGGCGGCCAGTCGCCCTCGTGCCCGGCAAATAGCAGAAAGCCGATGTCATCGTCATCTGGTGTCCTAATGACAAAGCAGGTCACGTTGCCTCCTTCCCATCGCATTTTTGCGAGCAGCATATGTACCCCTCTAACGTCCCGGAGCCGCAATATAATCTTGCGACCGCGTTCGTGGGCGGCAACGCCCAGCGAAATCGCCACCTCATATTGCTTTCTCCCGCCGTCATGGCTAAACGCTTGCCCCCATGAGAACCCGGAAAGTCCCGCGGGGCGGATCAACCGGGCCGCTTGTCGAAGTCGATCGGTCCTGATGGCGAAAATCACGTTCATAATCCTGGCGCATGAAAATGCCGACCATGTCGCCGACCTTGCCAACCTGCTGACTGAATGGGATCCGCATGCCAATGCGGTGATCCACTACGACCTCAATGCGCCGGCCAAGCAGTATGAGCGGTTGAAGTCGCGGGTTGCGGATTCCAAGAAGATCTTCCTCGTCAAGGACCGGCTGAAATGCGGCTGGGGCAACTTCGCGCTTGTCGATGCGGTCGTGCGCGCGCTCCGCGTCATTCGCCGGGAGAAACTCGATTGCGATCGCGTGATGCTGATCTCGGGCGCCTGCATGCCGATCCGGCCGCTCAGGGAATTGTCGCAGTTCCTCGATGCTCATCCAAAGACTGAATTCATCGAAGCCTATGATTCCAACTGGATGATCGGCGGTCTTCGCAAGGAACGTTATCAGTACTGGCATTTCTTCAACCATCAGACCCACCAGAAGCTGTTCAACTGGCACTTCCAGCTGCAGCGGATGTTCTGGCCGAAGCGCCGTTTTCCGCGCGCGCTCGAGCCGCGTTTCGGGTCGCAGTGGTGGTGCCTGTCATGGAACCTTTGTGAGAAGATCCTGGACTATATCCAGAAGCATCCGCTGACCTATTTCTTCTTCTCGACGACCTGGATTCCGGACGAGCTCTACTTCCAGACCATGGCGTTCAAGTTCACGCATATCGACAATCTGGCGCGGCGGAACCTGACCTTCTTCCACTTCAACGACTGGGGCAAACCGATCGTGCTTCTCGATGACCATATCGAGATGATCAAGGACCTGCCCTTCTTCTTCGCCCGCAAGGTTTCATCGTCGGCGAAGAAGCTGCGCGCGCATCTGATCGACGTCGCCAAGCAACCCGCCCCGGCAGAACCGGTGAAGATCGATTTTTCCAAGCGCTTCGTCTTCCCCTACAAGGAAATGATCGCCGAGCTGCCCAAGGCCTCGCCACTGACGCCGGCGCTCTTCCAGCATCGCAATGCCGGTCTTTGGTCCGACGTCCTGGAAAACTGCCCCAAGAGCTTCGCAATTCTCTACGGGCCACCGAAGCTGGTTCGCCGGGCATCCGATGCCATCCGCAATGTGCCTGGGCTGACGGTGCTCGGTCGCGTGCTGCATCCGGCCAAGGTGGATTTCGGCCCCGGCGTGAAGGTGTTCCGCGGTCTGCACGCAGATGACGACCTGATCCGCGATTTCGACCGACCGTCCTACTTTACGCGCATCCTTGATCGCATCGATGACCTGCCGGTTATCGAAATCTGCCCGGGCGACGATCCCGCCGGCGAGATGGCGCTGATGCTGAGCCGCAACGCGATCGTGCTGCCCGTCATGCCCGAGCACGACAGCGACATCATGCGCCAGCTTTACTGGACGCTGACGATCGGCGGCGTTGGCGCCAGCAAGGCCGCAGCAGCGCCGGTGCAGAGCTTCCGCGCAATGGAAGCCGCGATCGAGGCGATCGTGCCGGCCGACTACCGGCTCCGCACCGAGGCCTATCTCAAGACGGCCAACATGACGGCCGAGACCTCTGCGGATGACTGGCAGACGGCGCTGCGTTTCCGTCATGGCGATGCCGTGCGGCCGCTGACCGAAAAGCTCGGTGCGATGGAACAGTCCGTCAATGCGATCAGCGTCGATGAAATGATCGCCGATCTGCCCGATGACTGGCGCCGTTCGGTCAGCACGCTGTCGGACCTGCATGCCCGCTGGCGGCTGCTGAAACTGAACTTTCCCGTGGCGCTCCCGGAGCTCTTCACCTCCGGGCTCGAACTGCAGTCCAATGCGCGTCACATCGGCAATTCCGAGCTGACCGAAGCCTCGCGGGGGGTGGGACAGTGAACGCGAACCAGATCCTCTCGATCGTTACCAACCAGTTCAGCTATCAGATGCGTCTCAGGCGCTTCGGCAAGCAATTAAAGCTGACGGTCGACCGCACCAAGGAAATCAAGAAGAGCGACGTGCTGCTCTTCATGTGCCTCAGGAACGAACTGTTCCGCCTGCCCTATTTCGTCGACTATTACCGCAAGCTCGGCGTCAACCACTTCCTTGTTATCGACAATGATTCCACCGACGGCTTCCAGGACTGGGCGAAACAGCAGCCTGATGTGAGCGTCTGGCATACGAAGGCCGGCTACAAGGCGTCGAATTTCGGCATGGAATGGTGCAATTTCCTTCTCAGGAAATATGGAACCGGCCATCTCTGCGTCACTGTCGATCCCGACGAATTCCTCGTCTATCCCTGCATGGAAAGCCGCAATCTCAAGGAACTCGGCGAGTATATGCGAATGGAGAAGCGCGAGGCCTTCCATGCCGTGATGCTGGATGCCTATTCCGACAAGCCACTCAACGAGACGGTCTACAAGTCGGGCGATAACCCTTGGGACGTCGCGCCGTTCTTCGACCGCGACGGCTATGTGCAGGTGGGCACGCGGGCGATGCCGACCTTTACCCGCGGCGGCCCGCGCATGCGGGTGCACAATCGCCGCGATCCGGCCAAGTCGCCGGCGCTCAACAAGATCCCTGTTGTCTGGTGGCGCTTTCATTTCCGCTATGTCAGCTCCATGCACGACATCAAGCCGATGCGACTGATGCGGGTGCAGGACCGGTTCAATCCGACACCGACGGGTGCGCTTTTCCATTTCAAGTTCTTCGCGAGCCTCAAGGACAAGGCGTCGGAGGAGATGAACCGCAAGGAGCATTTCTCCGGCGGTGCTGAATATGAGCGCTATGTGCGTGAGAACCGGGAAGTGCTCTACGAGGACGGCGTGAGCACGCGCTACGAGTCGCCTGAACAGCTTATCCATCTCGGCCTAATGTGCCGTGGGAACTGGCTCTAGCATGTTCTGGAAGAAGCGCGCGACACAGGGTGGCCGGCTGACGCTCCATGTCGGTATCCACCGTACGGGGACGACAGGGCTGCAGCGCGGGCTCGCCGCCAACCGCGACCGGCTGAAGGCACAGGGCAAGTGCTATCCCTTCAAGGGAACGAACCATCAGGACATCGCCTGGGGGCTTCATCGCGGCAAGATGAGCGGCAAGGGGTTGGTGAAACAGCTCGAGCCCTATATGGGCGAAAGCCATATCATCCTGAGCGGCGAGGACTTCTGCATCCACCGCGATCTCGAATGGCTCGCGCCGCTCAAGGAGATCTACGACGTCGAGGCGATCGTCTATCTGAGGCGGCAGGACCATTGGCTGATGAGCTGGTACAACCAGCATGTCAAATGGCCGTTCTCGAAGCGCCATTCGGTGATGACGCCGCAAGAATTCATGGGATGTCTCGATGAGTTCTATTGGCTCGACTTCGACAAGATGCTCGGGCTGTGGGGCGGTGCGCTCGGACGCGAAAAGGTCCATGTTCGCGTCATCGAGAAGGGCCAGGTAACGGATGCGATCGGCGATTTCTTTGCGCTTGTTGGCATTGACGGTTCGAAGCTCGAAATGACCGATGCGCTGCAGAATGACAGCCTGCCGACCGAGATGCTGGAGTATGTTCGGGCGGTCGGGATGTACGAGATCAAGAACCCGGAGCGGGTTGCGATCATCGAATTTCTGCAGGCTGCCGCAAAATCGGCAGGATGCAACGCCAAGACGCTTTATACTGCGGCCGAACGGCAGGCGATCCTCGACCGTTTCGCGGTGTCCAACGCCTCGGCGGCCAGGCACTGGTTCGGCCGCGAGGCACTCTTTCTCGAAAGCCCGCCCGACGATGGCGGGCTTTATGTCGAGGGCACACTTGCGGCGCGGGGCAATTATGGCGACCTGATGCGGCTCGCCGTCGGTGCGCTTGGCAGAGAACACAAATAACGCGGGCTACCCGCGCGGGACACAGATGGCGCGACGGCGCCGGCAGTGAGGTTTGAGGACGACATATGGCAATGCCTGACTTCATCGGGATCGGTGCACAGAAGGCCGGCACGACCTGGCTCTACGACATGCTGGCGCAGAATCCGTCAATCTGGTTGCCGCCGCTCAAGGAACTGCACTATTTCGACCGGCAGAACTCGACCGCCAAGCAGCGCGCGCGGCGCAGCGAGCATGTCGAGGGCCTTATCGAGCGGTTCGAACGCGGCAAGCCGCAGAAAGGGTCCCCCGGCGCCGACAAGATCGCGTTCCTGCGCACGCTGGTCGGAGACCACATGTTCTCGGACGCCTGGTACAAGTCGATCTTCGATCATCCGGATGCAAGGGAAAGGGTGACTGGAGAAATCACGCCGTCCTATCTCGAGCTCTCGCCCGAAGAGATGGAGAAGGTCGTCAGGGTGCTGCCGACAACCAAGTTCATCGCGATCATCCGCGAACCATTCGCGCGCAGCATGTCGCAGTTCAAGATGCTCGTCTCCCGATCCAAGACGGTGCCCCGGAAAGAGGCAGAATGGCAGAAGTTCATCGACTCGATAACGCGCCAGCTGCGTGGCGCCTACAGCTCCTCGATTCCCATCTGGCAATCCCGCTTCAGTGCGGACCGACTGCTTTTCCTGCCGTTCGGCATGCTCAAGACCGATCCGGTTGGCCTGCTGCACCAGGTCGAAGATTTTGTTGGCGCCAAGCGGTTCGACGACTATCAGGCTGTGACCGAACAGGTCCACAAGACGCGGGAGATCGAGGTGCCCGATTGGGTGGCCGATGCCATCAGGGAAATGACGAAACCGCAGGCGGACTACTTGATTGAGGCGTTCGGCGAAGAGTTCTACAACAAGACGCGTTGAGCGCCCGGCAAAAACACAGGCAGGTATCAGATGGATAAGTACGGAATGCTCCATATCGGCAAGACAGGTGGCACTGCCGCCAATGCCGTGCTCAAGGCGAACAACAAGTTGGGCGTGGGCGAATTCGTCAAGTGCTACAAGCACAGGACCGGCTTGAAGGACGTCGTCGCGGAGAAACTCTGCGAGCATGTGATGTTCTTCATCCGCGAGCCGGTGCAACGTTACATTTCTGCCTTCAACAGCCGCCTGCGCCAGGGTTGGCCACGTCACCACGGTGAATGGGGGCCGGGCGAGGTCGTCGCCTTCGGCCATTTCAAGACCCCAAATCAATTGGCCGAAGCGCTCAGCGATCCGGATCAGGAACGCCGCCAGCAGGCTCTCGACGCGATGATTGCCATCCGGCACCTCCGCAAGGCCTATCAACACTATCTGGGTTCGGTCGAGCTGCTGGAAAAAGAGAAGGACCGGATCTACTTCATCGCCTCCACCGAATCCTTCGACGGCGATTTCGGCTTGCTCAGATCGCTGCTCGGCGTCTCCCCTGAAATCGAACTGCCGACGGACGACTACGGCGCGCACCGCACCCCTGATGGCTTCGAGAAGACCGTTTCCGAACTCGGCCGCAAGAATGTCCAGGAATTCTACAAGACCGACTACGAGATCTACAATTGGTGCGTCAAAAGGCGCGAAGAACTTCTTCCCATCCGCCGTGCCGAGCTTGAAGCAAGGACGGCGACCGCCCAATGATCTTTCTTTATCACGCGCGGCTGGTGATCCTCAGCCAGCCGAAGACCGGAACGACGGCGCTCGACAATGCGCTGGCGCCGCGCGCCTCGATTACGGTCAACAATCCGCCGCAGCTCAAGCACATGCAGTACCGCAAATTCATGCGGTTCGTGGCGCCGTGGATCAAGGGCCAGGCCGGACTCGACCGCGCGGATTATGAGGTTGTTTCCGTGATGCGCGAGCCGGTCGACTGGCTCGGCAGCTGGTATCGCTACCGGACTCGCGATGCGCTAAAGGATGCCAGCAACAAGAAGCAGCGCGGCAACTATACCGGCAATGTGAGCTTCGAGGAATTCGTCGGTGAGGTGCTCAAGCCCAAGGCAGAGCGGCAAAGCTTTGCCAGTCTCGGTAGCCCCTGCGGCGTCGCGCTCCGCGGTGATGGCGGCATCGGCTGTGACAGGATCTATCCCTATGAAGATCTCTCCGGACTCTATCAGCTCATCGAGGAGCGCACCAAGAAGCCGATCGAGCTCGCCAAGATGAATGTTTCGCCCGAGGGCGACATGACGCTTTTGCCCGAAACCCGGGCCAAGCTGATGGCAGAATGGGCCTTTGCGTTCGACCTGCATTCGAGCCTGAAGCGCGATGGCAGCCTCGATCCCCGCTTCAAGATCGCAGGCGAAGGCGGCGAGGACGACGAGGACGCCGTGGTGGCGTAGGGCCACCACCCCATATCAACCGATAAAGGCAACTTGCGGAAACCGCGCGGCGATGGTTGCCAGATCGGCCTTGAATTGCGCCCGCATCTTCTCCTTGGTGTCCTGTTGGTGCGGATCGAAGGCGGGATATTGATCGCCCTTCGGCAGGTTGCGCGCGATCGGGTTGATCAGTTTCTTCATTTCGGCATGGCTGAGCGCGCCGCTGAGCGCCCCAAAGGCGCGGACGGCGACTTCTGAGAAGGATTCGCGCACTGGGCCTTCCGGATTGTGGAAGATATCGGGATCGAAGCCGAGCATGGCCTGAAACACGTCTTTCTCGGTCTTGCGGAAATTGGCGAAGTCCCAGACGCTGAGCTTGGCCTCCGGAACGGCGGCGACGATGTCTTCGATGATCCTGACCCAGCTGAAGCCGGATTTCTCGTAGATCTCGAGATAGTTCTCGAATTTGAGGAACTCGCGGTGCCTGATGTATTCACTGTACATCGAGACGGTGAAGCCGGAATATTCTCGCAGTGCGAGATAAATCTCAGGCCTCGAATTGCCGAGCAGCTGGCAGGCGCGTGCAAGCCGGTCGCGAGCGCGGATGTAATATTGTCCCTCGCGCACGAGATCACCCGGTACGCCCATGATATTCTCCTCCGAGACGAGGACATTCATGCCCCTGGCGGTGCCGCGGAGTTCACGGATCCATTCGCTCTCGCGCGTCACGCCTTCGTTGAGCAACGGCGTGAATTCCTTGCGGAAGATGTCGAGGGGATCGTAGTGGATGTTGCGCCGGTTCAGGAGGTCGACATTGAGCGCCAGCTTCTTCTGCATGTAGGAAGTGGCGGTCTTGTGTGCACCGATGTGCATGATCATGCGCGGCATGGATGAACCCGTGTTGAGCCCGGCGGGCGAATGAGGCGTTTCGATTAATACGGCCTCGGGCCGATAGCAAGCCGGACGCTCAATAACCGGTGATCCAGCGGCGGATGCGGACGAGAATCGGTGATTTCTTCTTCCGGACCGGCCGGGTCTTCTTGTCCTTCACCAGCACCTGCTCGCGGCCGAAACTGGCGAAGAGCGGAGCGCCAGCGTCCTGTGCCGGGGGAATGATGCCGGAGGCAAGGCGCGGCAGGCCGGGAAGCTTGACCTCCTGCCAATAGGTCATGAGGGCGCGCCCCGCTGGATTGGCGATGATGTGTACCGTGCCGGAGGCGACAACATCGCCGTCCTTACCGCGAAAAGCAACGCCCGCGGCTTCGTCCGGTTCCTGCAGCCAGAATATGTGCGCGGCCGGCGGAAGATGCGGCGTGAGATCGCCGGCATTTCCCGTAAGGGATGGCGCGATCAGCACGCGATTGATCCCGGCAAGCTGAAGCTTCCAGAGCCGTTTGCCGGCCTGGAGGTAGCTGCGCGCGCGGATCGCGCGGTAACCCGCACTCATCGGCAGAAGCTGGCGCAGCAGCGCGAGATCGCGCTCGCTGCGATAGACGACCAGCCATTTTCCGCCGTCGCCGGCAAGATGGGCGAGCGGCATGGGTTGGTCGCCCGACCTGTCGAATCGCTTCATCACCCGCTTGAGCAGGCGGAAATTTCGACCGGGTCGGAAATAGCCCTTTTCCATGCGCCGCGGGTGCCAGAGATGGACGAGGTGGACACCCGACGGCAGGAGGTCGAGGCCATAGAGCGCAAAGAACGGGCGGAAACCCCAGAACTGCCTAACGTTGTTGTCCTTGTAGTCGGTGAAGTAGTCGTGCGGCCGCGGGCCTTTCGGCGCGAGCGTCGCCAGCCGGTGGAGCAGGTCGTAATCCTCGGCACCATGGCCGGTGAAGCGCGGATCGTGGCCGCCGACCGAGAGATAATGGTGGCGGTTCACCACCATCGCCGAACTGCCATAGGCGACCGACTGGATGCGGAAGCGATCAGCTTCCAGCGCCTCGACCGTGAGGCCGCCGGCAAAGGGTTTTGCTTCATCAGACGCGGCGAGCCATTCGCTGGTCCCCTCCTCCGTGAGGAACAGCACCGGTACGCAGAAGAAATCGAAGAGATTCTCCGGCATCCTGCGCCGCATGGCCTCAGCGTGGATCGCGCGGTACATCGCTTCGGTGCCGAAAAAATCGATGTCGTTGAAGATCACGACCGGCGATGTTGCCATCTGTACGCCGAAATCGCGCGCCTGACCGATCGAGAAGAGCGGATGCGGCGATGGATGGCGGACGACACGGATGCCCTTCGCCTCTGCCGCATCCAGCGGGCCGCGGTGCTCCGGCGGCGTGCCGTAGTCGGAGATCAGGATCTCGAACAGGTCCTGCGGCACTGCTTCGCAGATGCGAGACAGTCGCAGCTCCCCTTCGTAGGTGGCGCCGGTCAGCCGGATCGGTATGATCAGCGCGATCTTCTCGGTGATTTCCATGCGTTCGGGGCCGTTCCGGTCGGGGGCATGCTGTCGAAATTCCCTCTACACGAAATCCGTGTTGGCGTAAGCCGGAATGTGCCACCGTTCACGCTCCGACCGTTTCTGTAATTAAATTCATATTGTTGGCACATTGCATTTATAATAGATTGCGACGCGGTAGAGGGGCGCAATCTGCGAAATGCTATCGTTTCACGCATGGTGCCCCAGCTCTAAAAATCCTGCTGGCGGGTCGCGGGCGACTGGCCCCAAATGAATGCCCTTGTAACGGAAATTCAAATTGGACACCCCACTTTCTTCTATTCTCCGCCCCGGTCCGGCGGCCCCTGACAATGATGAGAGCCGGCGCGAGACGCCGGCCGAAGGCGGCGATGCGAATGCGCGCCCCTTCGACAATCAGGCAGTGTTGCGCCCCTTCCCGGACGAGCGGCCACTGACCCGGAGTATTCAGGATCCCGATGCGGCCGCACGTGCAGCCCTCGAGGCGTCGCCGACGGTGCGCCAGCCGCAGGACGTCAGGCCGGTCGCACAGCAGCCGCAACTCACCCGGCCAGTCGGATACCAGCCACAGGACGTGCGACCCGGCTATCAGCCGCAGGAGGCACGGGTTACAGGATCCTACCAGCCGCAGGAGCCGCGACAGTCCTTCCAGCAACTCGCCGAAGCGCGCGCTGCGACCTATCAGCCGCAGACGTCCCAGCCGGCCGTCGAACAACCGCAAGCCAATCGCGCCGCGCCACAGCAGCCGGTCGCCAATGACGACATTTTTGCGGGCCTCGAGGCCGCGGCACTCCGCGACATCGGCGCGGAACTCCCCCGACAGACGCCCGATAGTGACGATGCGCCGCCGGCCAGGGAACGACGCCAGGGCCGGCAGAACAAGGGCGAGAAAGCCGAGGGCGCCAACAACAAGGCCAGCAAGGGCGAACTCACCAAGAGCGACCGCCAGGAAAAGCGCGCCGAAAGACTGAAGCGCCAGGAAGCCAAGGGCAAGAGCAATGATGGCGCCTCGCTGCCGGCAACGACAACCGGACGCGTGGTCGAAGCGCGATCCGAAAAACCCATGCGCAAGCGCGACAAGGGTGCCAAGACCAGTACCGCTGCCCCGCGCGAATGGGGCATTCCCTGGACGGCCATCTCCTTCCTGCTGATGGTGCTGATCCCGGCGGCGATCGCCACTTTCTACTACGTGTTCCTCGCCAGCCCGCAATATCAGGTCGAAACCCAGTTCGCCGTGCGCGGCTCCAGCCAATCGTCGATGTCGACGATGGGCCTTCCAAGCATTCTGGGCGGTACGACGACGCAGACCGGCGATTCCTACATCGTCGCCAGCTATGTCGAATCGCTGCAGCTGATTCGGGATGTCCAGCAGGAACTCGGCATCGATCTCCGGCAGTTCTACACCCGGGATCACATTGACTGGCTCTACCGCATCGAGCCGGACATGCCGCTCGAAAAGTTCACCGAATACTGGCGCGACATGACCGACGTGAGCTTCAATGCCACGACCGGGAACACCACGCTCTATGTCTACGGCTTCACCGCCGAGGATTCCAAGGCGATCGCGGATGCCGTGCTCAAAGTATCCGAGCGGCTGGTGAATCAGCTGTCCGAGTCCAACCGGCAGCAGGTCATGCAGGTTGCCTCCAAGCAGGTCGACCGCGCCGAAGAGCGGCTTCGGAAGGTTCAGGCGGAGATGCGTAAGCTGCGCATCGATGAGCAGATAACCGATCCCACCGCATTGGTCACGCTGCAGACCGAAATGACACGGACCCTGCAGGGCAATCTGAGCGCGCTCGAAACCCGCCTTAGCGCGCTGCTGAAGTCGGTCAGTCCGGATGCACCCCAGGCCAAGACATTGCGGAAGCAGATTGAAGCTGCGAAAGCGACCCTTTCCGAGCATGAGGCAAAGCTCGGCAATGCCAGCGGAAAGAACCCAAAGGACTTGTCGCCGGAAGAAAAGGCCAATCTGGCGGAAGTCCTCAACAAGTTCGAAGAACTGACGATCGAGCAGAATTTCGGCACGCAGGCCTATACGACAGCGCTCGCCGCTTTTGAAACGGCCATTGTCGAGGCGCAGCGGCAAGAACGCTACTTCGCGACTTTCGTGGCACCGACACGGCCGGAGATTGCGCTCTACCCATTGCGCTATCTCGACAGCTTCATCGCATTCCTCGTGCTGCTCGCGGCCTGGATGGCGACGCAGTTCCTCTATCGATCCTTCCGCGACCACGCAATCTAATCGACGGGAAGACGATGGCGAACGCCCAGACGATCAGCGCAAGCGATACGATATGGCGCGGTGCCGTCATGAACGGCCGCGTCCTCATCGCTCTCATCTTCCGTGAGGCCGCAGTCCGCTTTGGCGCGAGCCCCTATGCCTATGTCTGGACACTCGTCGAGCCGACCCTGCTCGTCGGCATCATGCTGCTGCTGCGCGTCTACGTGAAGCACTATAGCCCGGCCTTCGGCGACAGCTCGACGCTCTTCCTTCTGACGGGGCTGATCACCTTCCGAATGACGCGAAATACGATCAACAAGTCGGGCAAGGCGATCTCCGGCAACAGCTCGCTTTTCGGCTTCGGCGCCGTAAAGCCGCCTGATGTGGTGATCGCGCGCGTGATCGTGGAATTCACGATCTGGATGATCGTGCTGACGATCTTCTTCACCGCCGTCGCCCGTATCCTGCAGATCGAGGTGGTTACAAATTTCCAGGATTTCGTGCTGGCGCTGTGCTCGATCTTCTATTTCTGCGTGGCCATGAGCATGTTCAATGCGACGGTCGGTGCGCTGGTGTCGATCTACCGCACGCTCTGGAAGATCGCGACCTTGCCTCTGCTGTTTGCGTCTGGCGTGCTCTATATGCCCTCCTCAATGCCGCCCGAAGTGCAGGCGATTATCGTCTGGAACCCGTTCCTGCACTGCGTGGAGGCGCTGCGTTCCACGTCCTATCTGGATTACATGTCGCTCTACGATCCGGTCTATCTGCACACTTTCGCGACGATCGTCCTGCTGTTGTCCCTCGCGGTCGAGCGTCTGTTCCGCAAGGAAATCATCCGCGCCAAGGGCGATGACGACGACGAGGACGAGATATGATCCGCTTCAACAATGCCGGGAAGGCATTTCGGAGCCGTCGCAACAGAGAACAACTCACCTGGCCGATCCGAAACCTCACCGCGACGATCGAGCGTGGCGAGAGCACGGCGATCCTGGCGATAGAAGGCGCCGGCAAGAGCACGCTGATCGGTCTCGTCGCCGGGACGGAAAACCCGACAGAGGGAGAGATCATCCGCTCCGGGCATATCTCCTGGCCGGCCAGTTTTCGCGGCATGATCAACATGCGCATGACCGCGCGGCAGAATCTTCGATTCCTCTGCGATACCTACGGACACGACTTTCGTGCGGCTCATGACTTCGTGCAGGAATTTGCCGAGCTCGGCCGCTACATGGATCTGATCGTCAAGCAATGCAGCAACGAACAGCGTCACCGTCTGGCGATCGCGGTGCTGTTTGCCATGAACTTCGATTTCATCCTGGTCGATGATACGTTCGAAGCCGGCGATGGCCATTTCCGCCGGCGTATCCATGAATTCGTCGAAGACAATTCCGACAGGATTACGTTTTTCATGGCTACCAGCAGCGCGCGCCTGGCGGAGCGCTATTGCAAGCGCGTCGGCATCCTGGCCGACGGCGCCGTGACCTTCTACGATTCCATGGAAGAGGGTGTCGACGTCTTCCGTCGCATGAAGACGGATGAGGAATACTGAACACCGGCGCCCAAGCCCCGGATTTCCGTGTCATTTTCGCTTTTCCCGTTCGGCCGCCGCATCAGAATTTTTTCTCCGAAAACCGCTTGTGGAATGCGGAGGCCTGGTCTATAGAACCCCCCGTCGGCAAATCGGAGTGTAGCGCAGCCTGGTAGCGCACCTCGTTCGGGACGAGGGGGTCGGATGTTCGAATCATCTCACTCCGACCAGCCGATCCAATTGCAAAAATTGGACAAGTTCCCGCTCATCACATGCTCTGAAAATCATGCCGCGTGATACGACCACTCACGCGGTCGCGGGAGATCAGGCAGGCCGCCAGGCCGTTGCCAAGCGCCCCGCGATTGGGCTGCACTTGCACTATTCTTGGATATCCGGTTCGACCAGCTTTTGCAGGTTTCGCAGCGATTCCTGCCAGCCGAGATAGCAGGCCTCGCGCGGGATGAGGTCCGGTATGCCCGACTGGCTGATCTCGACCTCGGTGCCGACGGAGACCTTCATAAGGCTCACGACGACTTCCATTTCGCCCGGCAGGTTCGGGTCGTCGAATGTATCGGTGTAGCGAAGGCGCTGGCCGGGGACGAGTTCGTGATATTCGCCGCCGAAGGAATGGCTGCTGCCGGTCGTGAAATTCCGGAACGACATCCTGAACTTGCCGCCGACAGTCGGTTCGAACTGGTGCACGGTGCAGGTGAAG
The DNA here is from genome assembly GCF_057586295.1 of Rhizobium sp. SRI_017. Classification (NCBI taxonomy): domain Bacteria; kingdom Pseudomonadati; phylum Pseudomonadota; class Alphaproteobacteria; order Hyphomicrobiales; family Rhizobiaceae; genus Rhizobium; species Rhizobium sp. SRI_017. The sequence goes on from NZ_JBYCZP010000009.1 coordinate 210,487, forward strand.
CCGTTGGGCGGAAGCCATTTGGCCAGGGCGTCGGCCTCCAGGAATGCGCGATAGATCTTCTCGGGGCTGGTCGGGATAACGCGATGCAGTTTGATGGTGCTGGGCATTGTCTTGATCCTCTTGAAGGAAGTGGTTGGACAAAGACACGACGAGCGGCCTGTCGTCGATCCGACAGCCGGCTGACCTTTTTTGTCGAGTGAATTTTCGCAGAGCGCGTGAAGGCGCTACGGCATCAGCGATCGCATGGCGATGAAGAGGATGGCCGAATAGGTCAGATGATGCACGAGCTGGTCGGCGCCATGCAGGGCCCAGAAGCGCGCGGAGCTCGGCGATTGCGGGCGCATCCGGGCCTGCAGCGCTTTCAGATGGTCCACGGTAAAATGGATTGCGAACTCGGCCGCGAGCAGAAGCACAACGAGGCCGCCGCTCAGCCCGACATAGATCAGTGCGGGTGCCGTGCCGAGCACATGGATGCCGGCATGGATATAGCCGCCGGGCTGGTCGAAGTGACCTTTGCCGGAAATGATCCATGGCGTCTGGAGCAGGTAATCGGCCGCAAAATGCTTGATCTGCAGCCATACCAGCAAGCCAATGAGTAGACCTTCCATGATCGCCTTTCATCCGATGCGCTCAAAGCAATATGGAACGCGGCTCGCGAGGCCGCAAGTCCACCCGACGTCGCGTCAGACGATCATACGCATGTATAACGAGGGTCGCTCGGAGGGCGTGCATCTGTAACTTGACCGCCGCACTTGAATTCCCCGGCTTTTCATCGCAAATAGCGGCTCCGGCAACATAGCCGCCCGTTGTCTCACGCAGTATCGGACGCAATGATCGTATCCCACCAGCATAAGCTCATCTTCATCAAGCCCCGCAAGGTGGCCGGCACATCCTTCGAGATCGCACTGGCGAAGTTCTGCTCGGAAGGCGATATCATCACGCCGATCTCACGCAATGACGAGGAGATCCGTCAGAAGCTGGGCTTCATCGGGCCGCGCAACTTCAATTTCGGGCTGGTCGACCTGTTTTCCAAGGACAAGGAGGCCGAGGTCTTCAAGCGACCGCTGCCGCTCAAATTCTACAATCATATTCCGGCCAAGCGCGCCCGCGCGCGGCTGCCGGCGAATGTCTGGCGCGACTATCGCAAGGTTTCACTCGTGCGCAATCCTTGGGACCGCGCCGTCTCGATCTTCTTCTGGAAGAACACGAAGAAGGACAAGAAGCCGAAACTCAAGAACTTCACGAGCTACTTCAAGGAGAAGCCCTTTCTCCTTGAAATCAATTATCCCAACTACATGATCGACGGTCAGGATATCGTCGATACCTATATCCGCTACGAGCATTTCGAAGAGGATATCCTGAAGCTCGAAGCCGAAGTGCCGGGCATGGCGACACTATGGGATACGTTCAAGGGCATCAATGCCAAGAGCGAGACCCGCGACCGCGAGGTCACGACCGCGCAGATCTTCAAGCGTCACCCCGAGGTGAATGCCCAGATCGAGAAGCTCAACAAGTGGGAAATCGACAAGTTCAGCTACAGCTTGAGCTAAGCCGAACCTTGTCGTCAATCAGACTGGCTTGAGATCGCCGACCAGCGTCGGGATCAGCTCGGAGACGGTCGGGTGGATCGGCACCGCCCATTGCAGGAGCCGATAGTCGTTCTTGCCGTTCATGACATCGAGAATACCATGGATCGCCTCGTCCCCCTCAATGCCGAGGATCGCCGCGCCGAGGATTTCCCGCGTCTCGGCATCCGCGACCATGGTCATAAGGCCCTTGGTCTCGTCGCGCTCGACAGCCCGGCCGACGCGGTCCATCGGGCGCTGCGACACCATGATCTTGCGGCCGCTCGCTCGCGCTTCCCGCTCCGTCATACCAACCCGGCCGAGCGGCGGATCGATGTAGAGCGCATAGCCCGGGATGCGGCTCGACACCTTCCGGTCGCCACCCTCGAGGAGGTTTGCAGCCAGGATTTCAAAGTCGTTATACGATGTGTGGGTGAACGCGCCGCGGCCATTGCAGTCACCGAGCGCCCAGATACCTTCCACATTGGTCTGAAGCTGGTCGTCGACCTTGATGAAGCCGTGGGAGTCCGCTTCGATGCCGGCAGCATCGAGGCCGAGGTCGTCGGTGTTCGGCGTGCGGCCCATGGCGATGAGGACATGGCTGCCGATCACTTCAGGCGCACCGGCGGTGCAGTCGACGGAAACGGCGAGGTCGTCTCCATGGCGCGCGAAGGCAATGCAACTCGCATTGGTGCGGATGGCTATGCCCTCGTCCGTCAAGATCTGCTCGATCGCCTGGGAAATCGCCTCGTCCTCGCGCGGCAGCAGATGCGGCTTGCGCTCGACGACCGTCACCTCGGAACCGAAGCGGCGATACATCTGGGCGAATTCCAGCCCGATATAGGAGCCGCCGACGATGACGAGATGCCTGGGCACGAAATCAACATCGAGGATCGTCGTGGAGGTGAGATAATGGATGTCGTCAATGCCCGGCAGGTCGGGCCGTGAGGGGCGTCCGCCGACATTGATGAAGATCTGCGGCGCGGTGATCTCCTCCCCGTGGACCGTCAGAACGCGCGGCGCGGTGAAGTGCGCGGCGCTGCGGTAGATGTGGAGGTTCGGGAAGCTGCCAAGCCAGTCCTCGATGCCCTGGCGGGAATCGTGGATGACCTTCTTGGCTCGCGCCTTGACGCGCGGCATATCCATGCGCGGCTGGGCGTCGATCACCACCCCGAAGTCATAGGCGCGGAAGGCCATGTGGCCGGCACGCGCGGAGGCGACGAGCGTCTTGGTCGGCTTGCAGCCGGCATTGACGCAGGTGCCGCCGAGGAATTTTCGCTCGACCAGTGCGACCTCCCTGCCCTCGGCAGCGAGCCGCCCGGCGAGCGGTGCGCCAGCCTGGCCGGCGCCGATTATGATGGCGTCATAACTCTTCATGCCACGCCCCAGACGATAAGCAGAGCGCCGATGACCGCCACGACATCTTCGGTGAGCGCTGCCGGTAGATCCCGTCCGAACATCGCGCCGAGCCGGCCACGTACGGCCGCGCCGCCATAGGTGCCGATGACGGCGCCGACAACGCCGGCGACAAGACCGACGATGAGCATGCCGCCGGCCGCACCGAGCGAAGCGCCAGCCAGGGCGCCCATGATGACGCGGGCCGCGAACTGCGGCGGAACCTTGCGGCTTGGCGTGTTCGGCAGCTTGTCATTGATCAGTTCGGCCAGGGCGAGCACGGTGAAAATCCAAGGCGTCCAGCTGTAGCCCATGAAGGCGAGCGGCGTCTGGGAGAGATCGATCCAGCCGAGATAGGCGCCCCAGCTCACGGCTGCGGGCGCGCTCATGGCGCGGAGACCGGCAATGACGCCGATGAGAAGTGCTGCGAGAATAGACATGGTGCCCCCAATTCGCGATGGCGCCAGCGTTCGCGACCTGACGCGCTAGTAAAACGGAAAACGTTCCCGGCTTACCGACGAAGCCGGCAGGCAATAGAATAATGCAACAATATGGTTGCAACATCCCGGCAAAGGGTTGGGCGGTTGCGGGATCAACATCCCTTGCCGCCTGACTTTTGTCAATTCATCGCCGCCGGCCACGCGGCATTTCGATGAACAGGCCGCCCTCGAACGTCGAAGACTGCGAAACGGGACATCAGGAGTTCTCCATGCTTCGATATATGCAAGCCGCCGTGCTGGCAGCCGCCATCATCACCGCGCCCCAGGCCGTGGCGCAATGCAGCGACAAGCGGGCGATCTGGACGCACGAGATGGGTGACATAAAGCATGTCGTCTTCGGCACCGAAGGCGTCAATTATGGCAGCAAGATCTATTTCGAGGAGTGGCGCGCCGGCAAACTCGCCTGGCGCGGCGGCGGCGAAGTGACCTGCTCCAACGGTGCCAGTACCTGCTACGGACTGATCCGCGATCACGCCGGGGACGAAACCACGACTGATGTCGTGCTCGAACAGATCGACGAGAACCAGGACAGCATCGCCGACTGGGTGATCTTCGCCGGACTGAGCCAGGCGCTCTGGTACAGCGAGGGTCTCGAGGTGGAATGGTTCAACGGTTTCAAGCGGGAAGATCCGTCGGACCGGATCCAGGCTTCGAACATCTACAAACTGTCAGGATGCCGTGAGAAGGATGAGCTGACGCTCTCCGGCAATCCGCCGAATTGAAGGAAGCGCCCCGTCGCACTGGCAGGCGGCCCCGTCTCTCCGCCTCACGAATCGTTTCAACTTTCACCGGGAGTGTAGGAACTATCCCGAAAAGGTGACGTTTGGCCGACGTGACTAAGATGAAACAACAGAAAAAGGAGCTTCGAGATGAAGAAGACAATCCTCGCGGCCACCTGCGTGGCCTTCACCGCTCTTACTGCCAATGCCTATGCTGATGACGACGCTGCCATCACCACTGGCGTGGGCGGCGCCGTGACCGGCGCATTCATTGGCGGTCCTGTCGGCGCTGTCGTCGGTGCCGTGCTTGGCGTCACCGCCGGCGCTGCGATCAACCCGCCCCCGCGTGAGGTCGTGACCTATGTCGAGGAACAGCCTGTTCCGCAGACGAGGATCGTGGTCCGGGAGCGCGTCAAGGTCGGCACCACGCTGCCGGAGACTGTCATCATCGAACGCGTGCCGGACAACGAAAAATACGCCTACGCCTTCGTCAACGACCAGCGTGTGATCATCGAGCCTCGCAGCCGCAAGGTGATCAAGATCATTCAATAACAGCAACGGCGGACGGGCACCGAGTCCGTTCGCCGTTTCCTGTCCTCGCACGGACAGGCCCTGACGCTCCGATAGTGCGGCTGCGTTGAAAAATCGCAGCCGCTCTTACCAAGAATTGCCGCGACGGTTTCGCCTGTGCTATTGATTAATGACAGCAATCAGAGTTAATGCGCAGCAACCATTGCGTCGATTTGGCAATGCGTCGGAATATCCGACGTCGCCGGTTCGTCACTGTGTTGTCAGGTAACATCGAGTTCAAAGAGGCTGATTTTGGCGGCCCCCAGAAGTAGTGGCGCGGACGAGCTGCGCGCGGCCCTAAATGAGAGCCGTGCGGCCTTCATCGCGATCGGCATTTTCTCATTTTTCGTCAACCTGCTCGTGCTGACCGGCTCGATCTATTCGTTGCAGATCTATGACCGCGTGTTGACCAGCCGGTCGGAGCCGACCCTTGTCGTGCTGACGGGCCTCTTGATTGCGTTGTTTATTATCATGGGCGTACTCGACCACATGCGTGGTCGTATCTCAGCGCGCATCGGTGCGCGTTTCCAAGCCAAGTTGGAAATGCGTGTGTTCCGCATTGCCATCGACCGGACGATGCTGGCCTCGCAGGGCATCAACGCTTCGACGGCACTGCGCGATCTCGATTCTGTTCAGCGCACGCTGGCGTCTCCGGCGGTGTTCTCGATTTTCGATATTCCCTGGACCCCGGTCTTCATCGTCATTATTTTCATCTTCCACCCGCTCTTGGGCGTGGTCGGTGTCGTCGGGGGACTGATCCTGGTATCGCTGACCTGGCTCAACCAGAACGGCACCAAGGCGGATCAGGAAAAGGCGCTCAATTCGACCCGGTTGTCCGAGGAAATGACGACCACGCTGCAGCGCGAGGCCGATACCGTGCGCGCGCTCGGCATGCGCGGGTCGACGGCCGAGCGCTGGAAAAGCCTGCGCGAGGGCTCGCTTCTCAGCAATATCCATTACAGCGACCAGAACGGCTTCTATTCCACGACATCAAGGCAATTCCGCATCTTCCTCCAGTCAGCCATTCTCGGCGTTGGCGCCTGGCTCGCGATCCAGGGGCACATCAGCGCCGGTGCGATGCTGGCGAGCTCGATCATCATCGGCCGCGCACTGGCGCCGATCGAGCAGCTGATCGCGCAGTGGTCGCTGATCCAGCGCGCCATGCAGGGCTGGAAGGGTCTTGCGGCCATTCTCGACCGCATCCCGCCGGAGCCGGCGCGCACGACGCTGCCCAAGCCGCGCGCGATACTCGAAGTGCAGAATATCTCGGTCGTGCCGCCCGGCGAGCGCATGCCGACTCTGCGCAATCTTTCCTTCGAACTGAAGCCCGGCCAGGCTCTCGGCGTCATCGGTCAGTCTGGTTCTGGCAAGTCCACCCTCGCCCGCGTGCTGACAGGTGTCTGGCCGATCCAGGCCGGCCGCGTCCGTCTCGACGGCGCCTCGATCGAACAGTATGGCGTCGACGACCTTGCCAACTATGTCGGTTATCTGCCGCAGGACGTGGCGCTGTTCGAAGGCACGATCGCCGAAAACATCTCAAGGCTGGCACTGGAGCCGGACTCCGAACGCGTCGTCGCCGCCGCACAGAAAGCTGCGGCACACGACCTCGTGCTCAAGCTGCCCAACGGTTACGACACCAAGCTTCCGGCACAAGGCCAGCGTCTCTCGGGCGGTCAGAAGCAGCGTATCGGCCTCGCGCGCGCGCTCTATGGCGACCCGGTCCTGCTGGTGCTGGACGAGCCCAATGCCAATCTCGACGCTGAAGGCTCGATGGCGCTCAATGTCGCCATTCGCAACGCCAAGAAGGAGGGCCGCTCGGTCGTCATCATGGCGCACAGGCCGGCAGCGATCGAGGAATGCGACCTGATCCTGATCCTCGAAGGCGGCAACCGCGTGGCTTTCGGTCCGCGTGACGAGGTGCTCAAGCAGCATCTGCGAAACTTCCAGCAGATCGGCAATACCGGCGGACAGGGTCCGCAGTCGCCGGCCGCGGGCGCGCATCTCACGCCCCCTCCGACTCCTCCGGGTCAGGGCGGCGGCGGTACGACTGCCATTCCCGGGCCGCCGGCCGCGATTTCCGGCCCGCCGCCTGCCACCCGCACCCCCACTAACCCGACCCCTGCCCCGCCCAAGGCCTTGCCCGGCGCCCTGCCGGGCCTTCTCGGGACCGGCCTCCTCACGGGTGGTTTCACACCCCCGTCGGGCGGCACACCCAAGAAGCCGACCGACGGCCCGACAGAGACCACCGGTGACGCGCCGACGGATGCGACAGCCGAGACGTCCGGCGCTGACCAACAGGACGGTACGGAAACGACCGAAAAGCCCCGGGACGATGTCGCCCGTTCCGATGACGGGAGCAAGACTTGACTGCCGAACTTCCTGCCCCGAACTCCAAGAATCTCTGGAGCATGCGCCGGTATGTCATTACCGGCTTCCTGACTGTTTTCATTCTCGTCTTCGGCTTCGGCGCCTGGTCGGTCTTCACCCAGATGGCCGGCGCAGTGGTCGGCATCGGCGTGGTCGAGGTCGAGACCAAGCGACAGGTCGTGCAGCATGCCGTCGGCGGCGTGGTCGGCAAGATCCTCGCCAAGGAAGGCCAGGAGGTGGAGGCCGGCGATACGCTGGTCGTGTTCGACGACACCTTCGACCGTGCCGAGCTGAGCGTGATCGAAAGCCAGCTGTTTCCAATGCTCGGTTCCCGCGGACGCCTTCTCGCCGAACAGGACGACTCGCCGGAACCGCAATTCGACCCCGAACTCCTGGAACGGGCGAAGACAAATGCGACCGAAGCCGCGATCGTCAAGACGCAGACCGAGTTGCTCAAGGCGCGACGCCTCACCCGTGATCAGCAGATCAACCAGCTCAAGGAACGGCAGACGCAGGTCAACAAGCAGATCGAGGGTCTTAGGTCGCGCATCGTGGGCCTCGACGAGCAGGTCGCGCTCATCGAGGGCGATCTTGAGGGTCAACGCGAACTTCTGAAGAAGGGTCTGACCCAGCGTACCCGCGTGACGTCGCTCGAGCGTGACCTGTCCCAGGCCAAGGGCAACAAGGAAGAGGCCAACGCTTCCATCGCCGAGAGCAAGGCGAAAATCGCCGAGATCCAGCTCGCGCTGATCAATGTCAGCTCGCAGATGCGCGAGGAAGCGATCAAGGAACTCAACGAGACCGAGGCCCGCGTCGCCGAACTCCGTGAACGCCGCAATTCGATCCTCGAAACGCTGTCGCGCATCGAGGTGAAAGCCCCGATGAGCGGCAGGGTGTTCAACTCGATGGTCCACGCCGTTCGCCAGGTGGTGCGCGCAGCCGAACCGATCATGGAAATCGTGCCTGGTGACGTGAAGCTCGTCGTCTCGGTGCAGGTGCCGCCGGGGCAGATCGACCAGATCCATGTCGGGCAGAAAGCCGTGCTCAGGTTCGAGACCTTCGACCGCCGCCATACGCCTGACCTCCAAGGCACTGTTAAGCGCCTGTCGGCCGACATCATCACCAATGAGCGTACCGGCCAGAGCTATTACACCGTCCAGGTCACCATCAATCCGGGTGAAGAGAAGTTCCTGGGCCCGACCGCCGAGATCCTGCCCGGCATGCCGGTCGAGGCCTTCATCCAGACGACCGAGCGCACGCCGTTCGATTATCTCGTACGGCCGCTGACAACCTATTTCGGCAAGTCGATGTTGGAGCGGTAAGACCGGCCACGCCCATCACGAGAAAAAGGGGCTCCGCGCGGGAGCCCCTTTTGATTCCTGGACGATGAAGTCGTCCGCCTAGCCGTCGAGGCCGTCGATCAGCTTCTGCACCCGGCCTGCCGTCGAGCGACGGATCTCGACCTCATCGCGGCGTGCCGAGAAGAGCGGGCTTGCCATGATCTGGTCGGCGAGGTCTGCCGGGAGCGAGAGGACCACACGGGCGTCTTCGCCGTGGATCGAGGAGACGGCGCTGCGACGGCCGGTGATCATGCCGCCGGCCACCGTGTTGTTGGTGTCGGGGTCGATGAGTATGAAGGCACCGGTCGAGCGGTTCTGCTCGTAGGTATCGAAGACCGCCTGTTCGTCGAAGGCAAGGCTGACCTTGCCGATGGCGTTCATCGGCAGGCTTTCGGTGCCGTTCCAGCTGCCCGACTTGAGATCGAGCTGCAGCTTCGGTTCGACCACGACCCGTTGGCGGCGCGAGCCGGACTTCAGCCAGTAGCGCTTGCCGGGCTCGATGCCATCGGGCTGCAGCGCGACGAGCTGGGCGTCGAAGGCGAGGCCCGTCATCGGCTGGCCGTCGATCGAGACGATCATGTCGCCGCGCGAGACGTCGACCTGGCGGTCGAGTACCAGCGTCACAGCGTCGCCTGCGACGGCGGCGTTGCGCACGAGGTCGAAGGTGACGATCTTGGAGACGTTCGCCACCATGCCGGACGGAAGGATCAGCACGGAATCGCCCGGCTTCACGGCGCCGCCGGAAATGGTGCCCTGATAGCCGCGAAAACTCTCGCCGGGGCGCGAGACGCGCTGGACGCTCATGCGGAAACCAGATGTCTGCGCCGAGCGGACAAGCGCCTTTTCCAGCGTCTCGACGATGGTCGGGCCTTCATACCAGGGCATGTTGGCGCGGCCGTCATAGACGATGTTCTCGCCCTTGAGGGCGGAGACCGGGATCGCCGTGATCTTGCTGACGCCGAGCGAAAGCGCCAGTTCCTTGAAATCATGGGTGATCTCGTCGAAGCGGGCCTTTGAATAGTCGACCAGATCGATCTTGTTGACGGCCAGCACGAACTGGCGGATGCCCATCAGTGAGGCGATGGTCGCGTGCCGGCGGGTCTGCTCCAGCAGACCCGCGCGGGCATCGACCAACAGCACGGCGAGGTCGGCCGTGGAGGCACCGGTCGCCATGTTGCGGGTATATTGCTCGTGGCCGGGGGTGTCGGCAACGATGAAGGCGCGGCGATCGGTGGCGAAGTAGCGATAGGCGACGTCGATAGTGATGCCCTGCTCGCGCTCGGCCTGCAGACCGTCAAGCAGCAGCGCGAAGTCGGGCAGGCCGAGATCGTTCTGCTTGCCGGAATCGCGGCGGAGCGACGCAGCCTGGTCTTCCTTGACCGCCTTGGTGTCCCAGAGCAGTCTTCCGATCAGCGTCGACTTGCCGTCATCGACCGAGCCGCAAGTGATGAGGCGGAGCGGGCGAGAGTCACGGGCCGCTCGGACGGCATCGAGGGCGACGGATGTCGCCTCGGCGAGATTGGACGGAGCAGTCATCAGAAATATCCTTCGCGCTTCTTCTTTTCCATCGATCCGGCCTGGTCGCGGTCGATCGCGCGGCCCTGACGTTCGGAGACGGTGGCGGTTTCGAGTTCGTCGATGATTTCGTCGAGCGTCGATGCGGTCGAGCGGATCGCACCGGTGAGCGGGAAGCAACCCAGCGTGCGGAAGCGGATGATTTCATTCCGCTTGACCTCACCCGGCAACAATTCCAGGCGCTCGTCCTCGGCAAGGATCATCATGCCGTCGCGCTCGACGACCGGGCGTTCGGCGGAGAAATAGAGCGGCACGATCGGAATGTTCTCGGCCTGGATATAGCGCCAGATATCGACTTCGGTCCAATTCGACAGCGGAAAGGCGCGGACGCTCTCTCCCTGGCGGATCTGGCCGTTATAGACGTTCCAGAGTTCCGGGCGCTGATTGCGCGGGTCCCATTTATGGTCCGGCGTGCGGAAGGAATAGATGCGCTCCTTGGCGCGCGAGGCTTCCTCGTCGCGGCGGGCGCCGCCGAAGGCCGCGTCATATTTGCCCATGTCGAGCGCCTGGCGCAGCGCCTCGGTCTTCATGATGTCCGTATAGAGCGCCGAGCCATGGCTGAACGGCGTGACGCCTTCGGACTTGCCGCGCGGGTTGGTATAGGCGACGAGGTCGAGATCGTAGTCGGCCACGGTCTTGTCGCGGAAGGCGATCATCTCCTTGAACTTCCAGCCCGTGTCGATGTGGAGCAGCGGGAACGGCACGCGGCCGGGATAGAAGGCCTTGCGGGCGAGGTGCAGCAGGACGGAGGAGTCCTTGCCGATGGAATAGAGCATCACCGGACGCTCGAACTCGCCGGCGACCTCGCGGAAGATGTGAATGGCTTCGTTTTCCAGCGCCTTGAGATGTGGGTCGAGAGGCGGACGGGCCGCGGCGTCGCGGCTATGGGGATCGAATTCTGAATGTGACATTTTTGGTCTTTCCTGTGGCGCCCCCTCATCCGACCCTTCGGGCCACCTTCTCCCCGCTGGGGAGAAGAGGGAGTGTGCCGCCGCCGCTGCGCCCTCTTACGAGAACAACAGATGCGGCAACGTTTCATGATGCCGGCCAAAGCTTGCCTCCCCTCTTCTCCCCAGCGGGGAGAAGGTGGCCCGGAGGGCCGGATGAGGGGGGTGGCCGTAAGCCTCTTAAAGCTCGCTCGACTCCAACGACGGGAGAGCTGCTTCCGGCACATGCAGGCCGCATTCGCGCTTTTCGTCGTTCTCCCACCACCAGCGGCCGGCACGCTCGGATTCACCGGGCTTGATGGCGCGGGTGCAGGGTTCGCAACCGATCGAGGGGAAGCCGCGGGCATGCAGAGGGTTGATCGGAACCGCCTGGTCGGCGACCAGCTTGTTAATGCGGTCGATGTCCCAATCGGCGAGCGGGTTGAGCTTGATCAGGTTCCGTTCGGCATCATATTCGGCGAAGGGCGTGTCAGCCCGGTTGCCGGACTGGCCGCGCCGGAGACCGGTGATCCAGACCGTTGCACCCGTCAAGGCCCGCGCAAGCGGCTTGACCTTGCGGACGCCGCAACAGGCGTGGCGGGCTTCGACACTGTCATAGAAACCGTTCAGGCCGTATTGCGCTGCATAGGCATCGATATCGGCCTTCTCAGGATAGAAGCGGCGAATATCGATGCCGTAGCGTTCCTCGGTGTCCGCTATCAGCTTCATCGTCTCGGGGAAGAGGCGACCGGTTTCGAGCGTGACGACATCGATGTCATAGCGATGCTCGCCGATGACATGGGTGATCACCTGATCTTCGATGCCCAGCGAAGTGGTGAAGACGACGCGGCCGCCGAGACTTGCAGCGAGCGACAGCCGACCGGCGAGGTCGAGCGCGGCCATCTGCTCGTTCAGCGACTGTGCTTCGGTCGGCAGATTGATCATGTTCATTTGAATGTCCTGCAATTTAGGTTGGACGGAGTATCGCAGGAGCGGGCGACAAGTGACAGGAATTGCGTTCTCCCCATCCGGCGAAAGCAGAGCAAATATCTCTCGCATGTCCGGCATAGGCGAAACGCTCTTACAAAGCCGAAAGAGACGCGATTTCTGGAGGATAGGTCGCCGTAAAACAGCCTTTATTCACAGTGCATGGCCAATATGGGTTAAACTTCGACAAGAATCACGAGTTTCAGGCGTTCGGAATGATCTCTCAGAAGGCGAAATATGCGCTCCGCGCACTAGCGGCGCTTGCGAGGGCTGACAGCAGACGGCCGATGCTGATCGCCGAGATCGCCGAGCAGCAGAATATCCCGAAGAAATTCCTCGAGCAGATTCTCCTCGAATTGAAACATCGGGGCCTGGTGATATCCAAGCGCGGCAAGGAGGGCGGCTATCTGCTGCTCAAGCCGCCGAGCGAGATCACCTTCGGCGAGATCCTACGTATGATCGACGGGCCGATTGCGCCCCTACCCTGCCTGTCGCACACCGCCTATCGAAAGTGCGACGACTGTCCGTCCGAGCAGGAATGCGAAATCCGCCACGTGTTCTTCCGGGTCGCCGAGGCGACGCGCGACGTGCTTTTCTCCGCCACAATCGCCGATACGCTCAACGAGAAGAATCGGGCGGCGGTGATGCTCGCCGGCTGAGCCGGTTACGCGCGAGCGAAAACGTTTTACAGCGCGGTTCATACGACCGTCTTCGCGAAACATCATTCCCGATTTTTTTGTTTTTGCGGAACCTAATTCCGATTCTGCGATTTACAACAGCCGGAACGCACCCCAAAATCAGGGTTAGCGTGGAAGCCTCTTGCTATTTCGTTAACGCTTGTTGACTAACTCGACCTAGTAGATAGAGTTAGGACGCAAACGAAAACTGGAGGGTATTCGATGCTCACTTCGTCCAAGCTCAATCTCCGCAAGGCGATTGCCGCCGCTGTGTTCGGCGCCGCCATTGCTGTTTCAGGCATTGCTCCGGCCTATGCGGCCGAGATCACTCTGCTCAACGTGTCCTATGACCCGACGCGCGAGCTCTACAAGCAGTTCAACGAGGCCTTTGCCGCCAAGTGGCTGAAGGATACCGGCGACACAGTCACCATCGAACAGTCGCATGGCGGTTCGGGCAAGCAGGCCCGCGCCGTGATCGACGGTCTTGACGCCGATGTGGTCACGCTCGCTCTTGAAGGCGACATCGACGCGATCGCCAAGAAGACCGGCAAGATCCCGGAAAACTGGAAGACGCGTCTGCCGAACGATTCGGCGCCCTACACGTCGACCATCGTCTTCCTCGTCCGCCAGGGTAACCCCAAAGGCATCAAGGACTGGGGCGATCTCGTGAAGGGTGACGTCCAGATCGTCACCCCAAACCCGAAGACCTCGGGCGGTGCGCGCTGGAACTATCTCGCGGCCTGGGCCTGGGCCAACAAGGAATTCGGCGGCGACCAGGGCAAGATCAAGGAATATATTTCCGAACTCTTCAAGCGTGCGCCGGTTCTCGACTCCGGCGCCCGCGGCTCGCTGACCTCCTTCGCCCAGCGCGAAATCGGCGACGTGCTGCTCGCCTGGGAAAACGAGGCCTATCTCGCACAGGACGAGTTCAAGGATGCCGGATTCGAGATCGTGACGCCAAGCCTCTCGATCCTCGCCCAGCCCTCGGTCACCGTTGTCGACGGCAATGTCGATGCTAAGGGAACCCGCAAGGTCGCCGAGGCCTATCTTCAGTACCTCTATTCCGAAGAAGGTCAGACGCTGGCGGCCAAGCATCACTACCGCCCGTCCAAGCCGGAACTGGCCAAGGACGCGAAGCCGCTGCCTGAACTGAATCTCGTCAAGATCGACGATCCGCTGTTCGGCGGCTGGAAGAAAGCCCAGCCCGAGCATTTCGGCGATGGCGGCGTGTTCGACCAGATCTACAAGCCTGCACAATAAGCGATTGACTGCCCAAAGGCCCCTCCCCAGACCGGGGAGGGGCTTTGCATGCCGCAACCCTTTCGGACATTAGCAGTCGCCAGTTTCCGGGACGCTCCTCGTCGGACGTGTCGGGATCGCTGAGGCGAAAGTGGTCGGGCACGGGACGACAACAACAAGAAAATTGGAAGGCCAAAGGCTTTCCCGCTTTGCACTGAACGGGGAATACAATGTCATCACAACCTCTTGCCGAGCGTATCGGCTTCAGGAGGCATAGTGTCATACCGGGCTTCGGGCTCAGTTTCGGCATTACGATCTTCTGGCTGACGCTCATCATCCTGATACCCCTGGCCGCCCTTGTCATCCGCTCGGCCGGCATCGGTTTTTCCGGCTATGCCGACCTGCTGACCGACGCACGCACGCTCAATGCGCTGAAGATTTCCTTCGGTTGCGCGCTGATCGCCGCGGCCATCAATGTCGTGTTCGGCGTCCCGGTGGCCTGGGTGCTGGTACGCTACAATTTCCCCGGCAAGCGAGTGGTGGACGCGATCGTCGATCTGCCCTTCGCACTGCCCACGGCCGTCGCCGGTATCGCGCTCGCGGCACTTTATGCCAAGAACGGCTGGGTCGGCGGCAGCGTCAACTATCTGCTCGGCCTCGTCGGCCTGCCCGGCATCAAGATCGCGTTCTCGCCGCTCGGGATCGTGGTGGCACTGACCTTCATCGGGCTGCCCTTCGTCGTCCGGACGGTGCAGCCGGTGATCGAGGAAATCGATCGCGAGGTCGAGGAAGCCGCAGCGACACTCGGCGCCAGCCGCTTCCAGGCGATCTGCCGGGTGATCCTGCCGTCGCTGTTTCCCGCCATCCTCACCGGCTTCGCACTCGCCTTTGCGCGCGCGGCGGGCGAGTATGGTTCGGTCATCTTCATTGCCGGCAACATCCCTTACGTCTCGGAGATCGCGCCGCTGCTGATCATCATCAAGCTCGAAGAGTTCAATTATGCCGGCGCCACCGCGATCGGCACCGTGATGCTGGCCGTCGCCTTCATCATGCTCTTCGTCATCAACCTGATCCAGGCATGGACACGGAGATACGCCAATGTCGCTTGACGATCTCAACCCGCCCTCACCCCGCGTCCGCCGCTGGCGCTCCCCCGTAACCGAACCACTCGGCGCCAAGGTGGTGTTGATGCTGATGGCCGGGGTCTACCTGACCCTGATCATCGTGTTGCCACTGATCTCGGTTTTGGTGGAAGCGTTCCGCAATGGCTTGGGGACCTATGCCGAGGCACTGTCCGAGCGCGATGCGCTGGCCGCGATCCGTCTGACGCTGCTCGTCGCCGGCATCGCCGTACCCCTCAACCTAATTTTCGGCGTTGCCGCCTCCTGGGCGATCGCCAAGTTCGACTTTAAGGGCAAAGCCTTCCTGATTACGCTGATCGACCTGCCGTTCTCGGTCTCGCCGGTCATTTCCGGCCTGGTCTACGTGCTGCTTTTCGGCGCGCAAACAGCGCTCGGGCCCTGGCTCAAGAGCCATGGTGTCGAGATCCTGTTCGCCGTACCCGGCATCGTGCTTGCCACCGTCTTCGTAACCTTCCCCTTCGTCGCCCGCGAACTGATCCCGTTGATGCAGGAACAGGGCACGGCCGAGGAGGAAGCGGCGATCACGCTCGGCGCCAATGGCTGGCAGACCTTCTGGCGGGTGACGCTGCCCAATATCAAATGGGGCCTGCTCTACGGCGTTCTGCTCTGCAATGCGCGCGCGATGGGTGAGTTCGGTGCGGTATCGGTGGTTTCCGGCCATATCCGCGGCCTGACCACGACGATGCCGCTGCATGTCGAGATTCTCTACAATGAGTACAATCTCGCCGCGGCCTTCGCGGTCGCCTCGCTGCTCGCCCTTCTCGCCCTTGTCACACTCGTTGTCCGCACCGTGCTCGAGATCTGGTTCGCCCATGGCCTCGCCGGCGGCAGCAAACATTAAGGTAGTCACGCAATGGAAATCCGCATTGAAAAGATCCGCAAGGAATTTGACCGCTACCCGGCGCTGCATGAAGTGTCGCTCGGCATCCGCTCAGGCGAGCTGATCGCGCTTCTCGGCCCCTCGGGCTCCGGCAAGACAACGCTGTTGCGTCTCGTCGCCGGCCTCGAGCGCCCGACCACCGGCCGGATCTTCTTCGGCCAGGAGGATGCCTCGTGGAAGCCGGTGCAAGAGCGCAATGTCGGCTTCGTCTTCCAGCACTATGCGCTGTTCCGGCATATGACGATCCTCGACAACATCGCGTTCGGCCTCACCGTGCGGCCACGGAGCATACGGCCGCCGAAGGAAGAGATCCGCAGGCGGGCGCTCGAACTGCTCGACATGGTGCAACTCACCGGACTCGAGAAGCGCTATCCGAACCAGCTCTCCGGCGGCCAGCGCCAGCGTGTTGCGCTCGCTCGCGCGATGGCAATCGAGCCGCGCGTGCTGCTGCTCGACGAGCCATTCGGGGCGCTCGACGCCAAGGTGCGCAAGGAGCTCCGCAAATGGCTGCGCGAATTCCACGACCGCACGGGCCATACGACGATCTTCGTCACCCACGACCAGGAAGAGGCGCTCGAACTCGCCGATCGCGTGGTGGTGATGAGCCAGGGCAAGATCGAGCAGGTCGGCTCGTCCGACGATGTCTATGACCGCCCCAACTCGCCCTTCGTCTTCTCTTTCATCGGCGACAGTGTGAACCTGTCGGTCACCGGGTCGGGCGGGCAGGTGAACTATCTCGGCGCGCCGGTCGGCGCCAGCGACGCGCATGAAGGCGAAGGCCAGTTCTTCTTCCGCCCGAGCGACGTCGAACTCGTCTCCGAAGGCGACGGCATCTCCGGTCGCGTCACCGCGCATCGGCGCCTGGCCGGTACGCGCATCGTCGAGGTGGATGTCGGCACAGCGCGCGAGCCGAACCACGTCGAAATCGAGGTGCCGCTGGATGCCGCGGCGGAACGGGGGACGATGGTGAAGTTCCGGCCGACGCGGTGGAAGATTTTTGGAAACGCCGCTTGAATGAAAGGAGGCGCCACTCCGGTGGCGTCTCCGACCCAGTTATGCCAGACGCCAACTTCATCTCCAGGCCTTGTGACTCTCGGCCCGGCAAGTTCCGGCGACGCGTGCAAATTCATTTCCAGGGAATTTTGTCTCATAAAATATTTTTCTCTAACATCTTGAATTTTTGACCATAAGGTGTAAATAACCGTCATCGATACTTGTTTGCGAACTCTGCCTGGACCTCGAGTCCCCCGGGATCTCCTTCCAATTTCGATACTGCCTGACCGAATACCCGCCAGGCAAACCTGCGATTGAGAGGATATCATCGTGAACACTGGAACCGTTAAATTCTTTAACATGACCAAGGGCTTCGGCTTCATTCAGCCCGACAACGGCTCGACCGACGTCTTTGTGCATATTTCTGCCGTACAGCGTGCTGGCATGCAGAGCCTCGTCGAAGGCCAGAAGGTCTCCTTCGAAGTCGTCCGCGACAACCGTTCGGGCAAGAGCTCGGCCGAAAACATTCGCGCCGCGTAAGCTGCTGCAGAATTCGTCATTCGCCGCCGCTGACCACGGATGTACTGGCAGTGCTGAGCGCGGATGACCGGGAAGAGGTCGGGCAAGCCCGGCCTTTTTTGTTCGCCTTGCTTTTTGCGAGGCCGAAAGGAACGACCGATGCTGAAGGCGAAGTACGGTATCGGGGACATCGTGGTCCTCCGCGATGGCCCGCTGCGACATGCCCGCACCGGTAGCGAATTCAGGATACTGGCCGTTCTGCCGGATGCCGATGGGCAGGTGCAGTACCGGGTCCGTTCCGAGGTTGAAGGCTTCGATCGCAGAGTCGGGGCCAACGATATAGACTCAGAGCGTTCAGCAGTGTCTAAGACTGCGGCGCAGGCGCCGACCGAAGAAGGCGGGCGTGAAGAACCATGGTTCAAGCCGTCTTCGATCAAGATCGGCAAATAGGACCAAACCGAGAGGCGAGCGTCATCCCGGCGCCGCATGAAGGAGATATTTCTTGCAGGTACTCGTTAGAGACAACAATGTCGACCAGGCACTCCGCGTCCTGAAGAAGAAGATGCAGCGCGAAGGCATCTTCCGCGAAGCCAAACAGCATGCTTCCTACGAAAAGCCGTCCGAGAAGCGTGCCCGTGAGCATGCCGAAGCCATTCGCCGCCATCGCAAGCTGGCGCGCAAGAAGCTGCAGCGCGAAGGCCTGCTGCCGGCCCCCAAGAAGGCCCTGCGTCCGGCCCGTCCCGGCGCTGCTCCCGCACGCTAATACAAGAGGACCATTTGACCCTGCAGAACGACAAACTTCCTGGTGCGACGAAGCGCAATGCCGAGCAAAAGGCATCCGCGACGCACGATGTTGCCATGCAGATCATCGACGCCGAAGTCACGGCGCGCGAGAAGAAGACCGAACGCCTCCGGCAGCTCCGAATGGAGCGGGAGGCTTCGGAGCCGGTCGTGGAAGTGCGGCCGAAGCGGGGAAAGAAGAGCTAGCTCCTTCCCCACAGCCTTGCGCCCGGCCCTTCCCTTCCCAGCCGATCGTTCGGATTATAGAGTGGACAGCGATCCACCGAGAGGCAACCGCAGCCGATGCAGTTGTCGAGGTGATCGCGTAGCCGAATCAACTCCGTGATCCGGCTGTCGAGATCGTCCTTCCAGCCAAGTGACAGCGCCGCCCAGTCGTCGACGGTCGGCGAGCGGTCCGGTGGCAGCGTGTCGAGTGCCGCCTTGATTTCCTCGAGCGGAATGCCTACGCGCTGCGCGGCCTTGATGACGGCGACACGCCGAAGAACACCACGGGCATAGCGCCGCTGATTGCCGCCCGATCGAATCGACCGGATCAGGCCCTTGGTCTCGTAGAAATGCAGTGCCGAGACAGCGATACCGGCGCGCTGCGCCACTTCCCCCACCGAGAGAAGACGTCGTGGATCGACCGCCGAAGATTCTTTCGCCATGGCCTTGACCTCAAGTTATGTTGAGGTTCTATAACCCTTGCTCCCTGCTCAAGTCAAACAAGGAGCCCATGATGAAGGACAGTCTCAATACGCTGCTGCTGATCGGCAGCGCACGTGAGCAACGGATGGCGGACCGCGTGCTGAAATGGCTTCTGCCGCAGCTCGCCACCTATCCCGAATTCTCGATCCGGATTGCCGACGCCCGCGATTTCGATGCCGGCCATACGGAGCGGCGCGCGGCGACACGCCTTCTGGAAGCCGATGTCGCGGCCGCCGACGCCGTGATCATCCTGACACCGGAATACAATCACAGCTTTCCCTCGACGCTGAAACTGATGCTCGACTCTGTGGGTGAGCCGTGGCGGCGCAAGCCCGTGGCCTTCATTTCCTATGGAGGGATTTCGGGAGGGCTCCGCGCCATCGAGCACCTGCGCCTCGTCGTGGCGGAGCTCGACATGGCCGATGTCCGGGAGACGGTGAGTATCCAGGATCCCTGGACCAATCTGACGGAAGAAGGCGATCCTCGTTTCCCCGAGCGGCTCAACAGCGCGCTCGGCCGTCAACTCACGGCACTCGCCTGGTGGGCTTATTCGCTGCGGGCGGCGCGAAATATCGAGATTCGCAAGGGCATGCGCGCCGAAGAGCCAAAGCAGGCGGAGCCGGCGCGATGACGCCGGCTCATCTGGCAGCTCTCAAGCGGCCGCCGCAGCAACGGGCGCGCCACCGGGCTGTTTGCGCACCCAGAGCAGATAGCTGAGCGATGCGACGAAGATCGCGAGCACCACGATCATCGGTAGCGTGCCTGGCTGGCCGAGCGAGAGGAAATGGCGCGTCTGCTCCTGGGCCTGCGCCACGCGCAGCACCATCTCATCCGAGCCGCCGAGCAGCCGCAGATAGGACAGGACCTGCGGAGAATTGGCGACGGTGAAGGTGAAGGAATAGGAAGCCGTGAAGCCCGCGACGAAATACATGACCCGCAGGCCGCCCTCGGGCGACTTCTTGTAGAGCTCCACCGGGAAGCACAGGAAAACGATCAGTGCTGCGAGGAAGGACGTCTCGATTGGCATGCCCGCGAAGATGTCCGCGACCGGCACCTTGGCGAACCATAGATTGCCGAAATTGAAGAAGAAGTCCGCCGACGCCCCGAACCATACGAAGAAGGCAAGCCCCCAGAGCGGACTCATCCTGAGAAAGCGGACTCGCATGATGCCGACAGCGAGCACGATGATGCCGCAAGCCACCATGCCATAGGGCCGGACGACCGCGTTCAGCTGGGTTTCCAACAAGCCGCAGTGCCCGGCGACGGATGCGCAGCCCGAAACGCGGATGGCGAGCCACGAGACATAAAAGAAATAGATCGCAAAGAAGACGTAGGCCATCGTTGCGATCATGTTCCACCATAAGTAACGTCCGGCAAACATGAACAACTCCTTCCCGCTCCGGAAAGTCATTTCCCGGATGGAAGGAATATTACCAAAGTATGTAAGCCCGTGGAAAAGTCCTGACGAACTGGCTTCCCGGAATTTAATTTAACTGAATTCTTACCTATGCCTGGCCCATTTCGGGACATATTCAGGCGGCGATGTATTCCGAGACGCGAACATCGCCGACCGCGATGCCATTCCAGTTGCGCATTGTGTGGTTGGCAATAGCATCGAGCTTGGCCTTGACATGGCCGTCGAAGAAGCGGGCGAGGATAGCTGCAATGATGCTGTCGGCAGCGCGCGCCGTGCCGTCATCGCATTTGACCGCAATGCCAAGGCCCTGCTCGGGAATGGCGGCGCAGAAGACGCCCTCGGCGCCGGTCTTGACGAAGATCCGGCCCGGCGCGATCGCCATCAGCTTTGTGCAGGTGCGGCCGGTGCCGGCGACATAGAAGGGTTCGGCCATGCAGGCTTCCATAATGCGCTTCGACGCCTTGGCGCGCTCGGGGCCGATGCCGGTGCCGGAGGCCATCTTGGCAAAGCCATGGGCGAGCGCGGAGAGTGGTACGGCATAGGTCGGGATCGAGCAGCCGTCGACGCCGGCATTGTCCCGGGCGAGTTTCGTTCCCGTCAGGTCGCCCATCACATCGCGAATCTCGGCCTGCAGCGGATGATCGAAGGTCACATAACCCTTGGTGTCATGGCCGGAATGGCAGCAGGCGCAGATGAAGCCGGCATGCTTGCCTGAGCAGTTGTTGTGCAACTGGTTGGGCTTGTCGATATGGCGCGCCTGATCGAGAAGGACGCCCTGCTGGAAGGACCAGTGGGCACCGCATTCCAATGTCGGCTCACCCTGCCCGGCGGCCTTCAGCATGCTCTCGGCGACGGCGACATGCTCGGGCTCGCCGGAATGCGAGGCGCAGGCAAGCGCGATCTCGCGATTGCCGAAGCCATAGGTATCGGCAGCACCGCTTTCGACCAGCGGCAGAGCCTGCATCGCCTTGCAAGCCGAGCGCGGAAAGGTGCTGGCCTCGATGTCGCCGAGCGAGAAAACAGTACCACCATCTCCGTCGACGACCGCGACTGTCCCGCGATGGCGGCTTTCGACCTGGTTTCCACGGGTTACCTCGACGAGTACCGGATTCGACATCATTTGACCTTCAATCCACCAAGATTTCTGCGGACATTCGATCATTCAGGGAAGACGGAATCATCACGCATGCGGGCGCTCCGGACCATATTGGCCTTTCTTTTGTGTGTCTATCTCGTGCCCGGCCTTGCCGCGGCCGGCCTTTGGGCCACGCGTGAGCGGCCGGCGAATTGGCGCGAGGCCAAGTGGACATCGAGCCATGCCCTGCCGGATCCTGCCAGGAACCGCGAGGCGCGCGTCACCATCTTCGCGGCCAATACCGGTGGAATGAAGGGAGCCTTTGCGGTCCACAGCTGGATCGTGCTCAAGCCAAAGGACGGCGAACGCTACGATCGCTACGACGTTGTCGGCTGGGGCCAGCCGGTGCGGAAGAACGGCTACGAACCGGATGGATACTGGTATTCCAATGCGCCGCAGACGGTCTGGGAGGTGAGCGGTGCCGACGCCGAGGCGCTGATTCCGAAGATCGAAGCGGCGATCGCGGCCTATCCGCACAACAAGAAGGGCGCATACCGGCTCTGGCCGGGGCCGAATTCCAACAGCTTCGTCGCCTATATCCTCCGCAGCGTCCCGGAGATCGATGCCGTGCTGCCGCCCAATGCGGTTGGGCGCGACTATATCGCCGACGGCGCTTTCTATCACCTCGATCCGGCAGGCGATGTCAACCTCACGCTCTATGGCCTGTTCGGCATTTCCGCCGGGATGAAGAGCGGCTTCGAGATGCATCTTTTCGGTCTGGTGGCCGGCGTCGATTTCCGGCATCCGGCGGTCAAGATTCCGGCCTTCGGACGGTTCGGAAGCTAGTTCGAAGGCAGCGGCTATCGCGAGGCGAGGTAACTGCAAAAAGATTTAATGAATTTGCCAACGTCGCGCTAATTCGCCCATCCTATGGTTGCAGCTGCATGCATAGGAGGACTAAAGTGTATATAGTGGGTTGCCTACTGGGCACCATCGTGTTGACCTTGATCAAGTGCCTCGATGTACGCAAGAAGTTAGGCAGCGATCTCTATTCAAAGCGAAATTTCGCTCTATTCTCAAGTGCCTGGTTCCTCTGGACGCTGCCGGGTCTCTACTCGATATGCAACGAGGTCGCCTGCCGCCGCGGCTTCCGGTTTACCTGGATGCTCAGCGAATTGTCGAATGTCATACCGCTCGACCGGCTCGATCCAAGCGCGTTGATCACGATCGCGGTTGTCAGCTACATGATGCTGACAGTCTATTTCCTCGGCCATTGCATCGGGTGGCTCCTGTACCTTGCAGGGAGACTCCTTGCCTCGGGTGCCGGCCGACCTTCGAAATGATCCGCTGCGGCAGTTCTCAGTCGGAATTGCCGTCCCCACAGGTCATCGAGCAATCTCGACATCGGCAGCCTTGAGAACAGAATTGATCAGCCCGGGAAACCGCGCCTCGAGATCCTCGCGGCGTAGGCTCAGCCGGCGGCCGCGCCCAAGTGGTTCGTTGCGGATGACACCCGCCTCGCGCAGCACCTTCATCAGATGCGACTTGGTGGATTTGGGCACGTTCGGATCCGAGAGATAACATTGCGCCATCTCCAGTGGCCCGCCTGAAAGCTGGCGCACGATATCGAGCCGATCGGCGTCGCTCAGGGCGAAGAGCACGTCGGTCAGCTTGATTTCGTCCCGCCCTGGATGCTGCAACTCGGTTATTTCGCTTTTCATGGTTCGAATATAGTTGAACTATCGTTCGAGCGGTAGTAGATAATGGTTCGAAATAATTCGAACGATTGGAATCGTCTCGTGACCTATGCAGCAACTTCCACGCCTGCCCGCAACGCGACAGGCTTCCGCATCACGCTGGCGGGCATGGCCGTGATGATGGCCGGCGCCAGCGCGCCCTCGCCCTTCTATCCCGATCTTCAACACGAGATCGGCTTCTCGGCGGCGATGCTGACTGCAATTTTTGCGGTCTACACCGTGGCGCTGCTTGCCTCTCTCCTCGTCACCGGCTCGCTTTCCGACCATATCGGCCGCCGGCCGGTGATCTCGGGCGGGTTTGCCCTCTTGGCCGTGAGCCTCGTCCTGTTCTGGCAGGCGACGAGCGTATCAGGCCTGATGTTCGCCCGCGTCCTTCAGGGTGCTGCGGCCGGAACCCTTCTCTCTGCGCTCTCTGCCACCGTTGTCGACCTCGAGCCGAAGCACAGGCCCGGATCGGCGGCCGTCTGGAACTCGGTCATTCCGCTCGGCGGTCTTGCCGTCGGTGCACTGGTCGCCGGCCTGATGATGGACCTCACCTCCATGGCCGAAGCCGACGTGTTCGGTGCGCTGACCGGCGCCTATGCGCTGCTCGCGGTGGTCATCTGGTTCATTCCTGAAACATCGCCGCGCCACGAGGGCATCTGGGCCTCGCTGAAGCCACGCATCGGCGTTCCGTCGGCCGCCCGGCGCGCTTTCTGGCGCAGCGCCCCGGCCGTGATCGCTGGCTGGGCGACGGGTGGGCTCTATTTGGCGCTCGGCGCACCGATCGTGCGGCATGTCTTCGGTGCGGAAGATCACCTGATGCAGGCGATTGTGATCGTGCTTCTGTCCGGCGCCGGCGCGGTGGCCTGTTATGTCGCCCGCGGCTACTCGTCCCGGCAGGTCACGCTCTATGGCACCTCTGCGCTCGCCATCGGCACGGCGGCCACGCTGGTTGCCATCGCCTGGCCGTCGCTGGCGGCCTATCTCATCGCGCTGATCATTGCCGGGACCGGCTTCGGCACCTGCTTCTACGGCGTTCTGCGTTCGATCGTGCCGGTCGTGAAGCCCGGCGAGCGCGGCGAACTGTTCGCGGCGCTCTTTACGCTGAGCTATCTCGCTTTCGGCCTGCCCACGGTATTGGCTGGCGTCGCTGTCGGATTCTTCGGCCTGACGCCGACCACGCTGGGCTATGGCGCGATCATCGTGGTCTTCTCCGCGATGGCTGGCCTGCTCCGGAAGTACGGCACGAACGACTGAGCGTGTTCACGCACAGCAGGCATGGGCCTTCTTCGGCGCCTCGTATTCATCGTTCAGGCGCCACCAGCGATAGGGATCGGTCTGCGAGACGGCCTCCGGCGAATCCTCCCAATTCTCCTGGCGGCCGAGTGGCGTGAGGTCGAGGAAGGTCCAGATCGTGCCAAGCTTCTCGACGCCGCGGCTGGTCGTGTAGTAGGTCCGGTAGATCTTACCCTCGTGCGTGATGAACACGTTGAGACCAAAGACATCGGCGCAGAAGTCGCGGGTTATGTCGCCGTTGTTCGAGTAGAAGGGCATGGTCCAGCCCAGCCGCTTCTTGAGCGCGTCGATCTGGTCTATCGGCGCCTTCGCGGTGATGACGAAGGTCGTGTCGCGCTGGTTGAGATGGGTGATGCTGCCAACATTGTCGGTGAACATGCCGCAGCCCGGGCATGGCGCGGGATCGTCCTTTTTCAGCATGTGATGATAGAGGACGAGTTGGCGGCGGCCTTCGAAGAGATCCGAGAGGCTGAGCATGCCGCGAGGTCCCTCAAATTCGTAGTCCTTTTCGACCAGTTCCCAGGGCTGGCGTCGGCGCTCGGCGGCAAGCGCGTCCTGGGCGCGGGTCATGGCCTTTTCCTTGGCCATGAGCGCTTCATGCGCTGCAAGCCATTCGGAACGGCTGACGATCTCGGGTGACTGCATAACTTCCTCCCTTGAATGAAACGACCGGCCTTGAATGAAACTACTGAATTGACCTGCCGAAAAGGCCAGCGACATAGCGCTTGAGGTGATCGATGCTCTCGGCTGCGGGGTCCGCGCCATAGCGTGCCTTGGCAATGATGAAGGAGCCCTGGATCACCGCCTGCATATGCAGCGCCAAGCTCTCGGCATTCCAACTCGCACCCGGCGCGTGCGCCGCCTTTGCCGCCTCGATATCCTCGACCAGCGTCGCGACGTGACTCGATATGCTGGCTTCGCAGGCAATCCGGATTGGTGGGTTGGTGTCGTAGACTTCCTGGATCAATGTCCCGAGCAGGCAGGTATATTCGGCGAGCGCGCCGCGCAACAATTGCTTGCGGAACTCGACATAGCCGAGCACGCGATCGACGGGATCGGCAGGCTTGTGGTAGTCGGCATTGCGGAAGACCTCGCTTGTCACTTCCGTCCACCGGCCGGCCGCCGCGATCGCCAGTTCGTCCTTGCTCTTGAAATGGTGGAAGAAGCTGCCCTTGGTGAGTCCCGCGGTGGTGCAGATGTCCTCGACACGGGTGGCCGTATAGCCCTTGGCGCGGAAGACATCGAGCGCGGCGTCGAGAAGTTTGATTCTGGATTCGTGTTGTGCTGAGGTCATGACATCTAAATACCGACCAGTTGGTATGGCGTCAAGTCGATATCATTCTTGCCGATCATGACATTCATCATATGATTTCATTTGATTACGCCACCTCCACGGGAAATGATCGGCGCCAATCTTCCCCTTGAGTCTCGATATGCTGGCTGCCTTCTGGATCATTTTGCGCACGCCCGCGATGAGGGTGGCGACTGTCGCCCTTCTTGCTTCCGGCCTGACCTATGGCGCGACGCTGCCATTCCTGTCGGTCGTGGGCATCCATGAATTCGGGATGAGCGACAATGCACTGTCGCTGCTTCTTTTCGCGACCGCGCTCGCGAACCTGATCTATGGCGTGGTGCTGGCAATTTTCTCCGACATGGTCAGCGACCGAAAGCCGATGCTGCTCGCAGTGCTGGTGGCCGGCATGATCGGGTTCGGCATGATCTATCTCATGCCACACCTCGCGGTCTTCGTCTTCTGCGCCGTGATGCTGATCCCGATCTCGAATGCCAGCTATTCGCTGATCTTCGCCTTCATCCGCAACCAGACCCTGTCATTCGGTGCCCGTGAGGCAACGCAGGTGAACCAGGTGGTGCGGGCGGCGTTTTCGGGTTCCTGGGCCATCATACCGGGGGTCATTGCCTTCTGGCTTGCCGGTGCACCCAGCATGCTCCCGGCCTGGGGATTTTCGGCCGTCGTCTGCCTCTTTTCGTTCGCGATCGTGCTGCTGTTCATGCCCTCCGTGCGTCGAGCAGCTGATGCGCCCAAAGTCGCCTTCTTCGAGTCGCTCCGCATGGCGACACAGGCCGGCATCCTCGCCCGTATCACGTCGCTATCGCTCGTCATCGCCTCGTCGCGACTGATCGCGGTGGTCCAGCCATTGATCATCGTCGGCGTCGCGGGTGGAACGCTGACCGATGTGGGCCTCATTGCCGGCGGCTGTGCCGCGCTGGAAATCCCCTCGATGCTGATCTGGGGCATGCTGCTCAAACATCTGAGCGTCGTTCAGGCAATGGTGATCGGCGCGCTGATCTATGCCGGCTTCATGGTGGCACTGGGCCTGGCGACCGAACCCTGGCATGTCTATGCGCTGCTGCTGCCAAACGCCTTCGGCGTCTCGGCGATCCTGTCGCTGCCGCTCACCTACTATCAGGATCTGCTGCAGGATAGGCCCGGTCTAGGGACCAGCCTCAACCAGATCTCGGCCTTCATGTCCAACGGCATGAGCGCGGCAGCCTTTGCTCTCGGGGCAGCCTGGCTGGGCTATTCCCAAAGCGCCTGGCTCGGCGTCGCCATGGTGCTGGTCGGCTGCGCGTGGCTCTTGATCCTCGAACGGCGACGAGCCGTCGTCACGGCATAGATACCGGACTGACGTCACGGCATGAGTTGGCCGCCATTGACGTCGATCATCTGACCCGTGATGTAACCGGAGAGCGTGTCCGAGGCGAGGAAGAGATAGGTGCCGACGCAATCCTCCGCCGTGCCGACACGGCCGAGTGGCACGGCCTTGGCGACCTGTTCGCCCTGCCCCGGCAGCGAATAGCGATCCTGGAACGGGGTTGCGATGTAACCCGGCGCGACGGAATTGACCCGGATGCCGTATTTGCCGAATTCGAGCGCCATTCCCTTGCCGACCGCTTCGACGAAGGCCTTGGACGAGCCATAGGGGCCAGAGCCGGCGGTACCGCCTGTGCGGGCTGCGACCGAGCTCGTATGGATGATGAAGCCACCCTGCCTCTTGAGGTATGGCAGCGCCGCATGCGACGTCGAAAGCACCGACCGGCCATTGAGATCCATGACCGCGTCATAGTGCTCGTCGGTCATGTTCTCGTAGAGCAGCCGCGCGACCATGCCACCCGCATTGTTGATCAGACCGTCGAGCCGGCCAAAGGTCCGCGCCGTCTCGTCGACGACGCGGCGCATCTCGTCCGACTTGGTCGCATCACCCTTGACCACGAAGACGCTGCCGCCGGCCTCCTCGATCTCCTTGGCCACGGCATGGGCGGCCTCGCTGCTCGAATTGTAATGCAGCCCGACCAGGGCACCCTGCTTCGCAAAGGCTCGTGCCAGCGCCGCGCCGATGCCGGTCGAGGCGCCGGTAATGAGCACCGCCTTGCCCTTGAGATCGGCAATGACGATATCGGACAGCGACATGGGGGCCTCCCTCAGCGTTTCACGAATTGTGTGATGATTGCACTTAGGGGTACCGGACGATGGTAGCGCTGTCCAGTGTGTCAGTCCTTCAATTCGATGTTGATCACATACCAGCATTTCCGGCCCCGGCGGGCGAAGGCGCGCATCTGGTAGACGGTGGCGCGGTAGCGGCCCGATTTCTTGAGAACCTCGCTGAAGGTCTCCTTGGCGGTGAATCCCGAAAAGAACACCGCGCCATCCGGCGGGCCGCCGATGACGAATTCGCAGGTGCTGGTCTTTTTGAAATCCACCTTCAGGGTTTGGCCGGCCCGGGCGTCGATAAAGAAATCCGCGCTATTATAGCCGCGGACGACGCCGTCATAGCGCGCTGTCGTCGCACCCGGCTTGAAGACGACGACTTGCTGGCGGCGCCCCGCGGAGGCTTCTGAAATCGTGGAGAGCGCTATCAGCGCAGAGAGCACGGCTGAGAATTTCGACATAAACTATTCCACTTGGTCCTTGAGTTCGATGCTGATGGTGAAGGTGCAGCTTCGTCCGCGGCGCGCGGAAACGCGCATGAGAAAGACGTTCACACCGAAGCGGCCGCTCTGTTGCAGGATGCCCTCGTAGCTATTCGTGCCGGCCAGGGCACCTTCAATCCCCTTGCTTTCCGGCCCGAAGGCGACGAAGTAACAGGTGCTCTTATTCTTCTTGAGATTGATCCGCAGCCTCTGGCCCGCACGGGCTTCAAAGTAGTAGCGTCGATAATCGTAACCATGGATCGTTCCGGTTCGGTTGGCCTTGGAGGTGCCCGGCTCGAACTTGACGGTCTCTTCTCGGGCGCCTGCGGTCGCGACAGATGCGGTGGTCAAAGCGACCAGCATGGCGAGCGCGAATGCGAACTTCATCTCGGCTATTCCCTTCATCGGCCAGGTTCGGCAGCGATGAAACGGGCATGGCTGGCGGAAAATTCGCGCGTCGCTACTGATCGAGCAGCGGTTCGTAGCGCTTGTCGGTCAGCGTCTTGAGGAAGGCCACCAGAGCATCGACGCGCTGGTCGTCGAGGCCGGGGCCGGTCTCGAGCTTCTCCATGTCGATATTGTCTGCGACCTCGGGAACCGCCCAGCGCTGTCCGGTCTCGGGGTTGATCTGCCGGCTCTTCTTCTTCGAATTGTACTTGTTATAGAAGAGGATGACAGTGCGGAGATCCCTGAAGACACCATTGTGCATATAGGGTGCGGTGACGGCGACATTGCGCAGGCTGGGCGTCTTGAACTTGCCCCGCTGCTTCGGATCGCCGTTGACACGGGGATTTGAGGCCAGGCCCAGATCGACGAAATCGGCCTTTGACCCGTTGAGCTTGCGGGCATCCGGATTTGCCGGCACACCGATGTTGAAATATTTGTAGGAGGTGAAGGTGGCGCCCTCGATCCGGCCATCGCGCGCCTTCACGTCGTGGCAGAGATTGCAATTGGTGAACTGCTTCGAAAAGAACAGCGTGCGGCCGAGTTCTTCCTGCTCGGTGAACTTCGCTTCGCCGCGAAGGTAGCGGTCGTATTTCGAGTCGAAGGGCGAGAAAACAGGCGTGCGTTCGAAGCTCGCAATAGCCGAGGTCGCGGCGGAAAAAGTCTTGGCCGGATCGGCAAGGACGTCCTTGCCGTAGAAGACCTCGAAGGCTTTCACATAGGCCTTGTTCTCGGCGATGCGTGCGGCAATCGCCTTCTCGTCCGCCATGCCCATCTCGATCGGATTGAGCGGAGGGCCGCCGGCCTGCTCTTCGAGGGTCTTCGCCCGGCCGTCCCAGAACTGGCCGCCGAGATAGACGCCCTCGGCGTCCTTCTGGAAGGGCGGGGTCAGCGCGGCGTAAGTGGCGCTCGGCGCGTTGCGGTCGCCAAAACTCTTGCCATCGTCGCCCAGCGAGACGGGGTTGCCATTGTGAACGTCATGCCGATCCGAGAAAGCGCGTTCGGGCATGTGGCAGGTGGCGCAGGCCTGCTTTCGGTTGAACGAGAGATTGGCGTCATGGAACAAAGCTTCGCCGAGCTTCTCTTTCGAAAGAAAGGGATTTGTGTCGGCATCGGCAAGGCTGGAGGCTGCAAGCGTCGCCGAAATACACCCCGCGACCATGCCTGACATCAGCAGAGCTCGGAGGATCGCGGTCATGCTTACGTCCCGACACTAGGCGGCAGATCGCCGCTCTATATGAGTTTTTCTCTCATATTAGAAGCGACCATATTGCCGCGCATGTTGCGGAATGAGTCAGGCAGCCTTGCGGCGTGATGCGACGCGGGCCTTGATCGCCTCCACGTTCACCCGCGGCGTCGCAGCAAACAGCGTCTTGGTGTAATTGTGCTGCGGATTGTTGAAGACCTCGTCGCGTGGGCCGTGCTCCACCGCCTCCCCGAAATACATGACCATCACGTCATTTGCGATATGGCGCACGACCGAGAGGTCGTGGCTGATGAAGACATAGGTCAGGTGGAATTCATCCTGCAGGTCCTGCAGCAGGTTGAGCACCTGGGCCTGGACGGAGAGGTCGAGTGCCGAGACCGGCTCGTCGAGCACCAGGAGACGCGGGTTGAGCATCAGCGCGCGGGCGATGGCCACGCGCTGGCGCTGGCCGCCCGAGAACATGTGCGGATAGCGGGTGAAGTGCTTTTCCTCGAGGCCGACCTTCTTGAGCATGGCCATGGCGCGGCTGCGCCGCTCGTCGGCGGAGAATTTTCCGTTGATAACAAGCGGCTCCATCAGGATATCGCCGATCTTCTTGCGCGGGTTGAGTGACCCATAGGGGTTCTGGAAGACGATCTGCACCTTGCTTCGCATGTCCGACGTCAGCCGCTCGGTGGCGATGTCGACCTTCTGCCCATCGATCAGCAGTTCGCCCGAGGTGGCCGGATCGATCATGGTGATGATGCGGGCAAGGGTCGACTTGCCGCAGCCGCTTTCGCCGACGATGGCCAGCGTCTTGCCTTCTTCGACGGCGAAATTCACGCCCTTGACGGCATGAACCATGCGGCCCTTCTTGAGGAGGTTGCCGGGAATATAGTAGTCGCGCTTGATATTGCGCCCTTCGACGACAGGGGTCATCGCACGGCTCCCTCGAAAATTTGGCTGTCGCTGAGCAACTCGGTGATGGTCGGAAGGCGGCCGCCTGAAGCATTTTCCGGCAGCGCCGAGAGCAGAGCCCTGGTGTAGGCGCTCTTCGGATTCTCGAACAGGTCGACGACGTCGGCCTCCTCGATCTTGCGGCCCTTGTACTGCACCACGACGCGGTCGGCGGTTTCGGCGACGACGCCCATGTTATGGGTGATCATGATGAGGCCCATGCCGTGCTGGGCCTGGAGCTTCATCAGGAGATCGAGGATCTGCTTCTGGATCGTGACGTCGAGCGCGGTGGTCGGCTCGTCGGCGATCAGGAGTTTTGGGTTGCAGGCAAGAGCGGTCGCGATCATCACGCGCTGGCACTGGCCACCTGACATCTGGTGCGGGAAATGGCTCATGCGATCGGCGGCATGCGGAATGCCGACGGCATTGAAGAGTTCGATCGCCCGGTCACGCCGCGCCTTGCCGTTGAGATCGGTATGCTCCTTTAGCACTTCCTCGATCTGGAAGCCGACGGTGAAGCAGGGATTGAGGCTGGCCATAGGCTCCTGGAAGATCATCGCGATCTCCTTGCCGATGATCTTGCGGCGATCACTGTCGGACATACCAAGCATGTCACGGCCATCGAATTTCAGCACATCGGCCGTCACATTGGCGGTCCAGGGCAGAAGGCCCATGGCGGCGAGCATGGACACCGACTTGCCGGAACCGGATTCGCCGACGATAGCCAGCACTTCGCCCTTTTCCACGTGCAGCGACACACCGTCCACGGCGCGGAACGGGCCTGCCGCGGTCTGGAATTCGACAGTGAGATTTTTGACTTCGAGAAGGGCCATGGTCAGGACCTCTTGAGTTTGGGGTCGAGCGCATCGCGCAGCCCGTCGCCCATCAGGTTGATGGCGAGAACCGTGACGAGGATGGCAAGACCCGGGAAAGTCACAACCCACCAGGCGCGCTGGATGAATTCGCGGCTTTCCGCCAGCATCGTGCCCCATTCCGGCGTCGGCGGCTGGGCGCCCATGCCGAGGAAGCCGAGCGCGGCTGCATCGAGGATCGCGGCCGAGAAGGCGAGCGTTGCCTGGACGATCAGCGGAGCGAGGCAGTTCGGCAGGATGGTGAGGAACATAAGGCGCAAAGTACCGGCGCCGGCGACGCGCGAGCCGATGACATAGTCCTTGCCGCGCTCGTTCATCACCGCGGCACGGGTGAGGCGCACGAAATGCGGTTGGTTGACCAGCGCGATCGCGATCATCGCGTTGGTCAGACCGGGACCGAGCACGGCGACCAGCACGAGGGCGAGCAGCAGTGACGGGAAGGCCAGGATGATATCCATGACGCGCATGATCACCGTGTCGATCCAGCCGCCGAAATAGCCGGCGACCAGGCCGATCAGCACGCCCGAGATGACCGACACGCTGACCACGACGACACCGATGAAGAGCGAGAAGCGGGAGCCATAGATCAGGCGCGAAAGGATGTCGCGTCCGACGGCATCGGTGCCGAGCACGTGACTGCCGTGGCCACCCTCGTCCCAGAATGGCGGCAGGAGCAGCATCGACCGGTTCTGCTCGTTGGGCAGGAAGGGCGCGAGCACGGGTGCCGCGACGGCCACGATGACCAGGGCAACGAAGAAGACGAGGCCGATGACCGCGCCCTTGTTATGCGAGAAATAGTACCAGAACTCGGCGAGCGCGGATGTGGGCTTCGCCTTGACTTCAGTAAGAGCCATGGGAGCCTCCTAGCGCGCGATACGGGGATTGAGGAAGCCGTAGAGCAAATCCACAATCAGGTTCACGATCATGATGACGGCTGCGATGAGCAGAAGCCCGCCCTGCACCACGACATAGTCGCGCTTCGACACAGCATCGATCATCCATTTGCCGATGCCCGGCCAGGAGAAGATCGACTCGGTGAGGATGGCGCCTGCCAGCAGCACGCCGACCTGCAGGCCGATCGTCGTCACCACGGGTATCATGGCGTTGCGCAGCGCGTGGATGCCGACGACGCGGAACGGCGACAGGCCCTTGGCGCGGGCGGTGCGGACGTAATCCTCGCCCAGCACTTCGAGCATGGCGGACCGCGTCTGCCGCGCGATGACGGCGAGCGGAATCGTCGCCAGCACGATCGACGGCAGGATCAGATAACTCAACGCCGACTTGAAGGCCCCGGCCTGCCCCGACAGCAGACTGTCGATCAGCATGAAGCCGGTTGGCGTCGGGAAGAAATACATCAGCGATATGCGGCCCGAGACGGGCGTCCAGCCGAGATAGCCGGAGAAGAAGATGATGAGCAGCAGGCCCCACCAGAAGATCGGCATGGAATAACCGATAAGGGCGGTGCCCATGAGGGTCTGGTCGATCCAGCTCCCGCGCTTGAGCGCTGCGATCACGCCGGCAGGAATGCCGAGGCCGACCGCAAGCACGATGGCACAGAACGAGAGCTCGATGGTTGCCGGAAACAGCGAGAAGAAGTCCTCAATGACAGGCCGCTTGGTGACGATCGAGGTGCCGAAGTCGCCGGTTACGATGCCGCCCAGGTAATCCATGAACTGCAGGTAATAGGGGCGGTCGAGGCCGAGATTGTGCATGATCTGGGCGTGACGCTCAGGGTCCATGACGCGCTCGCCCGACATGAGCATGACGGGGTCACCGGGGAGAAGACGAATGAAGGAGAAAGCAATCAGTGCCACACCGATAAAGGTGGGGATAAGAATAGCCAATCTGCCAACCAGAAAACGCAGCATGGGCTTTGTCCAGTCGTGTTAGAGCCGGCGCTTCGCGGGACCGCAAGACGCAGGATGGCGCCGGCCGAGGGCCGGCGCCATGACGTTATCAGATGAGATTACTCGGCGATATCAACGCCGTCAAAGCGATGGATACCAAGCGGATCCATGAAGTAGCCCGAGACCTTCTTGCTCATCGGACCAAAGGCAACCGAGTGGTCGAGGGTCGCCCAGGGCGCTTCACGCTTGAAGACGACCTGCGCTTCTTCATAGATCTTGGTGCGCTCGGCGACATCGGCGGTGATCTTCGCCTTCTTCACCAGCGCATCGTACTCTTCGTTGCACCACTGAGCGCGGTTGTTGCCGCCGACGGCATTGCAGCCGAGCAGCGTGTCGAGGAAGTTGTCCGGATCGCCA
Source organism: Rhizobium sp. SRI_017 (assembly GCF_057586295.1). Taxonomy (NCBI): domain Bacteria; kingdom Pseudomonadati; phylum Pseudomonadota; class Alphaproteobacteria; order Hyphomicrobiales; family Rhizobiaceae; genus Rhizobium; species Rhizobium sp. SRI_017. The sequence continues at coordinate 244,549 of NZ_JBYCZP010000009.1, forward strand.
TTGTCGCCGGTCCAGCCGAGGATGACGGCACCGTCGCGATCCTTCGCCTTGGACTTTTCGAGATATTCGGCCCATTCGTAGGAGACGATCTCGACTTCGACACCGATCTTGGCGAAATCGGCCTGGATCAGTTCGGCGGCGCGACGTGCGTTCAGCATGTAGGGACGCGACACCGGCATCGCCCAGACCTTCATCTTGAGGTCCTTGACGCCAGCGGCTTCGAGAGCGGCCTTGGCAGCATCCGGATCGTACTTGTCGTCGACGATCTTGTCGTTATAGGACCAGATGGTCGGCGGGATCGGGTTCTTGGCAACCTGGGCAGCGCCCTGGAACACCGCATCGACGATCGCCTGCTTGTTGATCGCCATGTTCAGCGCCTTGCGCACTTCCGCCTTGTCGAAGGGCGGAACCAGTGCGTTGTAGGCGAGATAGGAGACATTCAGGCCGGGCTGTTCGAGGACGGTGAGGTTCGGGTCCTTCTGAAGCTCGGCAACATCAGCCGCGTTCGGATAGGGCATGATGTGGCATTCGCCGGCCTTCAGCTTCTGCGCACGCACCGCGGCATCCGTGGTGATGGCGAAGACGAGGTCGTCGATCTTCTGCTTGCCGCCCCAGTAATCCGGATTGGCCTTGAAGCGGATCACGGCGTCCTGCTGGTAGGCGACGAAGGTGAACGGCCCGGTGCCGAGCGGCAACTGGTTCATCTGCGCCATCTTGCCTTCAGCCTGCAGCTTGTCGGCATATTCCTTCGACACGATCGAGGCGAAGTCCATGCCCATATTGGCGAGCAGCGGCGCTTCGGGCTTGTTGAGCGTGAACTTGACCGTCAAGTCGTCGACCTTTTCGATCGACTTGATGAGATCAGGAAGACCCATGCCGGAGAAATACTCCCAGGCAGCGCCTTCGACATATTTGTTCCAGGGATTGTCGGCCTTGTACTGGCGCTCGAACGAGAAGATCACGTCGTCGGCGTTTAGGTCGCGAGTGGGCGTGAAATATTCCGTGGTCTGAAACTTGACGCCCGGACGCAGCTTGAACGTGTAAGTCAGGCCGTCATCAGAGATTTCCCAACTTTCAGCGAGGCCTGGTTCGATCTCGGTGCCGCCGTGCTTGAACTCGACGAGACGGTTGTAGACCGTGCGCGAGGACGCGTCGAACGTGGTGCCGGCGGTATAGAGTGCCGAGTCGAAGCCTTCAGGCGAGCCTTCCGAGCAATATACGAGCGTCTTGGCCGAAGCCGCGAAGGCGAACGTAGAGACAAAGGCAGTGGCTGCGAGGAGTGTCGCTATCTTTTTCATGATTTCCCCCTTGGTTGCATCCGCGCCGTGGCTTTTCTGGCGCGGTTGGCGCGAATGGGACCGCATTTGCCGTTGAAATGCAATACGCCTTCAGGGAAATTTTTTCCGAAAGGTCAAAATTTGAAACAGACGACCGTCAACCCGAACGGTTGCCTGCAACCGCTGCAAAACAGGACCCCAAAAAATCGAAACGTCTCTGCTTGCCAATTATACCACGGTAGAATTTGAAAGCCGACGCGGATTATTTTTCTACATATTAGCGCTACCACGAAATGGGCAGTGCGTACCGGGCGGTACACGCCACCTCCAGCTCCGCACATTTCTCTACCTGTAACAATTTCGCCAAAGTCGCGGAAGATTCGCGTGAATAGGGCGAAAAAGTGATTCCGTTTTTCGGTAAGGCGGTTTATTGCCGGAGCATTCGAAAATTGCATTCGCCGGATGATTGCCGGCATCCTCGAAAGAAAGCCGTTCGCGCATGAAATTCCGTATAGCGCTCCTGACTGCACTTGGCCTCGCTCTGGCGGGCTGCTCCACTGTCTCCATGTCCAACGACCCGCTCTCGTCGCGCTGGGTCGGCCAGGAAGCCGGCAAGTTCTTCGCCGCCTATGGCCCGCCGACTTCTGACGATGGCGGGACGAATTATGTCTGGCGCGGTGGTTACAAGAAGGCGCGGATCGAGGCCCAGTATTCCGGGGAAGGCAAGGACAAGAAGCTGGTCTCCAAGGCCCGCACCGCCTATCTCGTCTGTCAGGTCAAGCTGTCCGTCGGCGACGACTACCGCATCCGCTCGATCACCACGATGGTCGATCGCGCCGATCCGGATGGCGGCGCCAGCTGGTGCGAACGGACACTGGACGCGAAGAAGTAAACATTCAAATTTTCATCAGAGTTCGAAAGCCCGCGGATTGACGTCTGCGGGCTTCTTCTTTTCATTCGCCCGGCGGAACATAAGGCTCGACGGCCTCACTCGCCCTGGCACACTGTCCACAATCACTGAGCCACCCCCTCCACGAAACCGCATCGAAACGATACAGTTTCGAGACAGAATTTTGTTGAATTTCCGTCAGTTAACCAAGGCGACCACGAGACGTTGAATTGCGCGCGCGACTCAGCAATCTCGCCGGCATGCAGACATTCGGAAAACGCCACTACGACCATCTCGAACTCGATCCGTGGGCCAAGAGGCGCAAGACCCGCGAGGAGAAGGTGCGCGAGCGCTTGATCCCGACCTCGCGCATTGCCGTCTATCTCATAGCGCTCGTCACTGTTGGAATCATAGCCGTTGCGGGTTTCGAAATGCTGGTGCTCGCGTAGTTCTCATTCAGGACTGTCGATCGACTGCGCCGCGATCACCGAGAGATGCGACATCGACAGCCCCGTTTCCTCCGCCCATTGATTGAATGCCGCTTGGATCGCCTTGCGCTCGGCCTTGCCGGAGCCATCGCCCGTGATCGCAACGCCGGCGTCCTTCAGGCAGGCGACGACATCGCGGGAGAGGACAAAATTCTCCTTGCCGATGGTACGCAGGACATATTGACCGGTCTGGCCACCGAGCCGATCACCGCGCTTGGCAAGGAATTCGTAGAGGCCGACGAGGTCGGTCGAGGGCCAGTCGAGCAAAAAACGGACCGCGCTGCCATATTCTTTCGCCAGATCGCTGACGAAGGCAGCGTTCCTCCTGATCGCATTGACCTTCGCGCCGTGACGGATGATGCGCGTGTCGTTCAGCAGGTCGTACCAGTAGTCATCCGGTTGGATGTTGAGGAGATTCGGGTCAAAGCCGAGGAAAGCCTGTTCGATGCCCGGCCACTTGTTGTCGACCACCTTCCAGGAAATGCCGGACGAGAAAATGTATTTGGCCATGTTGGCGAGCAGGCGATCATCGCCGATCACGGCGTCGTCGGGCTTGCCCATATATTCCCTCAGCCGCTTCTCGATCGCTTCCTTGCCCTTGCGCGCCTCCGCCCTTGCCCGGATCTCGCTGAATGCCTTGATCGCCACAGTCCTCTCCCTCAAGCCTTCGTGATTGCGGATGAAATTTCTACGATGCGAGACTATATTGGGCGCATCCGATAACAACAAAGAGTTTGGAGGACCACTTGCCAAGCTATCAGAAGAGCGCCGAGGCGATCGCACGCCTGACGCCCGAACAGTACCGTGTAACCCAGCAGAACGGCACCGAGCGCCCCGGCACCGGTGAGTATGAGCATAACAAGGAGCCGGGGATCTATGTCGATATCGTCTCCGGCGAGCCCCTGTTTGCCTCGGCGGACAAATATGAATCCGGCTGTGGCTGGCCGAGCTTCACCAAGCCGATCGAGCCGGCCAATGTCGCCGAACTGCGCGATGTGACCCACGGCATGCTCCGCACCGAGGTGCGCTCGAAGCATGGCGACAGCCATCTCGGCCATGTGTTTCCCGATGGCCCGCGCGATCGGGGCGGCCTGCGCTACTGCATCAATTCAGCCTCGCTCCGCTTCGTCCATCGCGACGACATGGAAGCCGAAGGCTATGCCAGTTACCTCAACCAGGTGGAGGACGTGACATGACGACCGAACGCGCAGTACTCGCCGGCGGATGCTTCTGGGGCATGGAGCAGCTGATCCGCCGAATCGATGGGGTGGTCGATACCCGCGTCGGCTATTCCGGCGGCGATGTCAAAAACGCCACCTACCGCAACCACGGCACCCATGCCGAGGCGATCGAAATCATCTTCGATCCCTCGAAGCTTTCCTATCGCCGTCTGCTGGAATTCTTCTTCCAGATCCACGATCCGTCCACCAAGGACCGGCAGGGCAACGATCGCGGCACCGCCTACCGCTCGGCAATCTACTACGAGAACGACGAACAGAAGCGCGTCGCGCTGGACACGATCGCCGATGTCGATGCCTCGGGCCTTTGGCCGGGCAAGGTCGTGACGGAAGTCGAGCCGGTGGGCGATTTTTGGGAAGCCGAGCCGGAGCACCAGGATTATCTGGAACGCTATCCGAATGGCTATACCTGCCATTTCATCCGCCCGAACTGGCGACTGCCGGTGCGCGACAGGTCCGCGGCCTAGCCGCGGAACGCCAATAAAATGAAGAGAGGGCCGACCGGCAGGTGCCGGCCGGCCTTTTCCATATGAAATCCTTACGCGGCCGCTCTCCTTCCCGATCGAAACCTTATGCCCCGAGGTCCATTTCATCTGTATCGAAATGAAAGGAGCGAGGACGATGCCGGAGATCAAACCACATAGGGCACGCCAAGGTGTCACCCGGCGCGCAATTGCCAACGCAATCTCGATGCATGATCGCGACCGCGGGCCCAACCCGCTCGGCAACCGCGCGCGTAGCGCCTTCCCGCTGACACTGACGGTGGGCCTGATGACAATTGGGGTCATCCTGCTGATATCGCTGCTTCAGCTCCTGACTGGCTATGTCGGCTAACCGGCAGGTTCGCCGCCTGATTGCACTTCAGGTCCCGACGACGGGGCGCTAGCGCAGGAAGACGATCAGATTGCCACTCATGGCACGCTGTATGGCGACCACGTTATTCAGCTGCACGCTCCGGCCCCGCAAGGCGGCCGCAAACTCGCTGTTTTCCTCGATTGAGTTCTGCAAAGCTTCGATCTCATCGGGATTGGCGTCGATCCAGGATTCGAGCCGCAGGCGTTCGTCGCTGGTCGGCTCGAAGGAATCGATGCGGATGATGGTGAAGCGCTCACCGCTCCAGTCGACGATCGCCTCTTCCGGATAGTAACGGCTAGTGCCGGATGTGTTCGCCTGGGCAGCGGACGGCAACGTCAGGCTGGCGACCGCGACGAGACCCAACAGGACTGATGCGAAAAGCGTCTTCATAACAATCTCCTTTCTCGACCGGCGTACGGGCCGGCGCGCGACCCAATGTCGGATGATCCGACCATTGCCGCGCCTGGGCGAGTTCTAAATCTATACGGATCAGCGGGGAAAATGTTGCAGTGGGCGCGCGCTGCGATGCGGCGCAGTGTTTCGGAAGATGCAGAATCCTTACGGAAGGCACGCCTCGGGTCGCAATGAAAAGGCCGCCCGACTGGTGAGACACCAATCGGGCGACCTTCAAGTTTGGTCCCGGCGGCGAGCCGCCGGGGTATTCCGAACCATCAGCTGTTTGCGAGGTAAGCAAGAGACCAAGCGTTGAGCTGATCGTCGTTGAAGGCCTCTACCTGCACGCCGCCATTGGCGGTGAAGGCAAACAGCTGATCAGTAGAGAGGGCCGCGAAGTCATCCGTCGCGATGCCTGCCAGAGCCACCGTGTTGATCGCCGCAACGTCCTCAGTCGAGAAGGCTGACAGCTGATCAGTTGTGAGGGCGGCGATGTCACCGGAGTCGAGAGCCTTGACCTGCGCCGTCGTGAACGCTTCCACCTGTTCGGTGGACAAAGCCGCGATCTGATCCGTGGTCAGTGCATTGATCGTCGACGTCTTCAACGCCGCGATCTGATCGGTGGTCAGCTTGGCGACATTGTCGGTGGTGAGCGATACCAACTGCTGCGAGCTCAGATTGCTGATCTGACTGGTGGTCAGAGCGACGACCTGGTCGGTGGTCAGTGCTGCGATCTGCCCGGTCTTAAGAACCTGGATCTGCCCGCTCTTCAGAGCGGCGATCTGGTCACTTTCGAGGGCTGCCAGGTTGTCGGTCGACAGACCCGCGAGCGCCGCATTGCTGATCGCCGCGATATCGGCGGTCGAGAAGGTCACCAGGTCAGCCGTATCGAGAGCCGAGAGCTGAGTACTGGTGAGAACCGCCGCCTGCGCCGTGGTCAGAGCCTCGGCCTGATCAGAGGTCAGGGCCGTCATCTGTGCCGTGGTAAGCAACGTCATCGCACTGGTCTTGATCGCCGCAATCTGGTCGGTGCTGAAAGCCGCCAATGCGTCCGTTGTCAGGGCTGCGACCTGGTTAGAAGTCAAGGCCCCGATCTGGGCGGTGGTGAGGCCTTCGACCTGATCGGTGGTCAAAGCGGCGATCTGACCGGTCTGAAGAATTCCGATCTGTGCGGTCTTCAGAGCGCCAATCTGATCTGTCGAGAGGATCGCGACGTTGTCGGTCGAGATATTCATCAACGATACCAGATTGATTGCCGCGACGTCGGCAGTCGAGAAGGTCGCGAGGTTGTCCGACGCGAGAACCTTGACCTGCGCTACTGTCAGCGCCGCCACCTGCGCTGAGGTAAGAGCCTCCGCCTGATCTGAGGTCAGCGCCACGAACTGGTCCGACGACAGAGCGGCGATGCCTGCCGTCTTGAGTGCGGCGACCTGGTCGGTCGTCAGCACCGCCACATTGTCGGTGGTGAGCGCCTTGACCTGAGCCGTGCTCAGCGTGTTGACCTGAGCAGTGGTGAGCGCTTCGGCCTGATCGGACGTCAGAGCCTTGACCTGGTCCGTGCTCAGCACCGCCACCTGATTGGTCTTCAGTGCGGCGATCTGATCGGTGTCCAGCGCCGCCAGGTTGTCGGTGGAGAGGCCAGCCAGAGCCGCGGTGGTGATCGCCGCGATATCAGCCGTCGAGAAGGTTGCAATGTCTTCCGACGCAAGTGCCTTGATCTGAGCCGAGCTTAGGGATGCGACGAGGACGGAAGTGAGGGCCTCAGCCTGTTCGGAGGTCAGAGCCGCGATTTGATCCGTGGTCAGTGCGGCGACAGAGGTGCTCTTGAGGGCTACGATCTGGTCAGTGGAGAGCACGGCCACATTGTCCGTGGTCAGTGCGGCCACCTGGCTGGAGCTGAGGTTGGCGACCTGGGTGGTCGTAAGAGCCTCAACCTGATCAGTGGTCAGTGCCTTCATCTGGGCCGTCGCGAGTGCTGCGAGCTGATTGGTCTTCAGTGCCGCAATCTGATCGCTGGAGAGCGAGGCCAGATTGTCAGTCGAAAGACCCTTGAGAGCCGCAGCCGTGATCGCAGAGACATCGGCCGTGGAGAAGCCAGCGAGATCCTCCGAGGCGAGGTAAGAGATCTGGCTCGAGGTCAGCGCCGCCACCTGAGTCGTGGTTAGAGCCTCGGCCTGATCGGAGCTGAGGGCTTCGACCTGCCCGCTGGTCAGTGCCGCAACGGCGACCGTCTTGAGCGCGGCCACCTGGTCGGTGGTCAGGCCCACGATGCTGTCCGTGGAGATCGCCGCGACCTGGAGCGAGCTCAAGTTGTTGACTTGGCTCGTGGTAAGAGCTTCGACCTGATCGGAGGTCAGAACTGCGATCTGGGCCGTCGTCATCTGCGCAAGCTGCGTGGTCTTGAGAGCCGCCACCTGATCGGTGGAGAGGATCGCCACATTGTCGGTCGTCAGACCCTTGAGGGCGGTCTGGCCGATGGCGGCGATATCTGCCGTCGAGAAGGTTGCGATGTCTTCGGAGGCCAGGGCAGAGACCTGGGCCGAGGTGAGAGCCGCCACCTGCGCGGTGGTGAGCGCCTCAGCCTGGTCCGAAGACAGGGCACCAATCTGCGTCGCCGTCAGCGACGACAGCGTCTTGGTGTTGAGCGCCGCGACCTGGTCGGTGGTCAGCGCAGCGATGCTGTCGGTAGAAAGCGCCGCGACCTGCGTGGAGCTGATGACCGCCACCTGTGCGGTGCTGAGGGCTTCAACCTGATCGGTCGTCAGAGCCGCGATCTGCCCGGTCCCAAGGACTGCAACCTGGCTGGTCTTCAACGCGGCGACCTGATCGGTGTCGAGCGTAGCCAGATTATCTGTTGAGAGACCGGCAAGTGCAGCGGTGGAGATCGCAGCGATATCTGCGGTCGAGAAGGTGCCGAGATCTTCCGATGCGAGCGCTGCAATTTGAGTAGAGGTCAGGATGCCGACGAGCGCGGAGGTGAGCGCCTCGGTCTGATCGGTGCTGAGAGCCTCGATCTGCGAGGCAGTCAGAGCCGAGACAGTGAGCGTCTTGAGCGAAGCGACCTGATCGGTGGTGAGGGCCGCGATGCTATCGGTCGTGAGCGCCTTGACCTGAAGGGTCGTGAGCGCACCAATCTGAGCGGTCGTCAGGACTTCGACCTGATCGGTCGTCAATGCTGCGATCTGCCCGGTCTTCAGGACGGCGACCTG